>CAYSUI010000049.1:0-1561 GCA_964434195.1 uncultured Candidatus Saccharibacteria bacterium | reverse complement strand
CTTGAAATTTTTTCAAGAATCTGCTATAATGTATTTAATGTTTCAAAAAATCATTGGCGAAGATCAAAATAATCAACGCTAATCCGAAACAAAAACACAATTAATTAAGCGCTATGAATGCTGGCACGCAAAGCTCACGTGCGAGTATTTATAGCCGAAAGCTATACCCCTTTAGCCAAAATTAGCTACTGGGCGAAAACAAAAATGGAATACCATTCTAAGTTTCCTTGGCAGGGAAGCACAGCTACCCCCGCCGGACAAGCACCCTCTTTAGGGTCACTCGTGGTAGAAATAATAAACGAAAAAGTACACAGCGGATTAGCAGCCGCTTCTTTGGCTTTTATGTTTCTATTAGTCGGTTCAATTTCTCTAGCTCTACCAGCCGACCCAAGTTTTAACACCGGTTATCCTAGCTCTTACGCTAGTATTTCAAAAGCAAAGGCTAGTGTTCTTGGTGATTCTACTACTTTACCACTAGGAACCGTTTATCCAGATGCTAGAACAACCTCACCAGTAAAATGCCGTGGTGGACAACTACAAACTGGTCAGTTCTGCGTTTATAACTTTATCGATTTTGCCCCAGGACAACACTTTGTTTATCCAGCTCCTGAGACTACCACCAACCAAAACCCATACATAACTACCATCATAAACAACGATTGGGATAATGGTGTCATTAAGGGAACAAGCGGAAGAAGAGATAACGTATCCATAAGGTGGGTAGGTAACGTAGAGTTCAAAAAAGGATTATATTCTTTTAACACGCGAAGCGACGATGGTATACGCATAAGTGTTAACTCTTCAAGATTAAATTTATCTACTACTAATGGTTCAGCAGTCGAAGCATATAATGCACATGGTCCAACCGATTTCAAAGGCTATGCATATGTGGAGACGCCCGGAACCAAAGAAGTGGTAATAGAATATTTCGAAAATGCCGGTTTAGCAGTAGCTAAAGTTTCTTGGGATTATTTAGGAGAACAAGCTACTCCTCGGCAGATAAATGGAATCACAGGAGTGCAGCGTTTTAATCAAAATGTTACCGGTAACGATGCCTACGTAAACACAAACGAGATGGTAGTAGGACAATTCATGATTCTTTATGGAACTTTTCCAAGCACAGGAGCTACTGTATGGATCGGCGGGGAACAAGTACCAGCTGAAAATGTAAAACCAGCTGTAAGCGCTACCGCAACTACTTCTCAAATAAATGTCGAGTTAAAGAAAAAATATGGCACCCAAACTTCCTCAACCGGCTATTACCCAGTAGAAGTAAAAAGTTCTACAGGTACGTATGCTGGTTCAACGGAAATAAGGTACCAGGGCGATGTAGTCTCTGCTACTTGTCCAGAAGTGACCCCAACAACTTCTGTTGCACTTAACACATTTACAGGTTGTTACTTCGACGACTTAAGAATGCAGGACTATAAGTTTAGCAAATTAGAAAGCAACGACGCTGCAGGAAACTTACTCAACTACAACTGGGGTCTTAATTCTCCAGACTCCAGACTCCAACCAGACACCTTCTCTGTCCGCTGGACTGGTAACTTTAATTTCTCAG
>CAYSUI010000048.1:0-1918 GCA_964434195.1 uncultured Candidatus Saccharibacteria bacterium | reverse complement strand
TTTTAAGTATGCCGGAAGGTAGCAAAATTACCACCCATTATTTACCATTAACTCAAAATCTCCCCTATTCCAAGAGAAGATTACTTTTGGCTTTTACTTTTTCTTCGGATACCGTTACGAGCGAAATCCTCCATGGGGAAATGCCCAAATCTTTGCATATATGCAGCGTTGGAATTGCGGCTTCGCCGAATTGAGCCAGCATATAACCCCACAAGGCGCGTCTACGCGTGTCGTTCAACCCAATGTTCGCAATTGCCACTTTGGCGGCATATAAACCCAATAGGATCAAGGCCATTGCAGCCAATACCGCAGCAAGAATCGCAAACACAAAAACGAGCGAACCAAACAAAGCGAACATAAACACGAACAAGGCAATTCCAAGGGGAACAACCACTAACGCACCTAGAATTAACTTACAAGTATTCTTGAGCGCTTTAATAAATTTGCTTTCCATTGCAATAAATTCCTCCATTTCAAAAAAATCATCCAACTAATTACTCCACCGCGTACCCAACCTGAACTACTCCGTCTTTGTACTTAATCTTCCGGATAATTACTTTCACTGCTTCCATGGTATTTGAAATATGCGTCCCGCCACACGGCACACCATAATCCCCAAAGCTAACTATCCGAATCGGCTTTCCTTCTGGTAAATTCTCGGGTATGTGCCTACAATATTTACCCAAATCTTCTTTTGGTGGGAAAATAAGTTTTGTAGGCAAACTCTCCTTTACTATTTCTCCACACACTCTTTCTATTTCAGCCTTCAACTGTTCTTTATCTACCCCGTCTAAATTCCCCGCGTACTCAACATACGGCCCAACCGGAAAATGATACCCCTTGCCCGGCACCCAAGCTAACCCAAGTCGCCACACAGCAAAGTCTACAATATGCCCGGCCGAATGAATTCGACTATGTAATTTCCTGCGCTCCGCATCTACCACACACGTAACGCTATCCCCAACAACAAACGCTTCCTTTTCAAACTTACCAAAATGCTTCACCACCCCTTCCGACCACCGCACTTCATCCACAACAAAAACCTTAGGACCACTAGTAATCCTCCCAACATCCCACGGCTGCCCACCCCCCTGCGGATAAAAAACCGTCCTGTCTAACATAACAATCGCCCTATCCGTCTCCCAAACCTCCACCTCTGCCACTTCAGCCTCACAACTCAGTTTTGTAAAATCCTCTAAATATAATAATTCAGTATGTGTCATAAAATAATTCTTAAAATATCCAAATAGTGATAGGAAGAAACATAGAGTATTTCATTTCAGAAAAAATAATTTATGGACCATCTCGGAGGCCGAAAAGCTTGGTCTCACGACAGTGAGTTTTCGGCTGAGAGTGAGGGTAAAAGGCCGCTGGAGCCTTTTAACCCGTGTCCATAAATTATTTTTTCTGAAATGAAATACAACCTTATTTATTTAAACGAAACATAATATTCTTTTTCTGTCGTTATACAAACATTCTTAAGTTCCTCAGAAAAAGAATTACACAACTCCAAAGCCTTTTCTTCCGAATGATAATACGAAACAAAATCCTTCACTGCCCCAACAATACAATTAGACTGTTGTTCAAAATTTTTCCCCATTTCACAAATAGCTTTAGTCCTAGCAACATCACTCACCGTAGAACCCGAAGCATCTCTACCTAAACTCTGCCAGCAGGTATCACTATGCTCCCCCGCACCTTCGCATAGACTAAAAATTTTTTGATAATCGTTACCCGTAACCTTCATCATGTACGAAGTCTGCATAAGGTAACAGTCTTGTTGATAGTTCGCACCAATTGAATCACACGGATACAACGGCCGCTTTGGATCTAAATATTTAGTAAAGTGCAATCGGTTATCTACCATAACATTTTCCATAAACACTCCGCCATAACAACTTGACTGTTCCCAACTGCC
>CAYSUI010000047.1:0-1946 GCA_964434195.1 uncultured Candidatus Saccharibacteria bacterium | reverse complement strand
CCATAACATTTTCCATAAACACTCCGCCATAACAACTTGACTGTTCCCAACTGCCAACTAATTTTTCGCAGTCACTCAAAGACTTTGGCAGTTCGTTATCTGAAATAGCCATAAGTCCATGCCCTAGTCCATGTACACAATTAAAATATTCAAAAGAATATTTATCTTTACCTGGCACATTTGCACAAATAGAATTTAATTGACCTACAATTTTTTTAGGACCCAATTTTTGAGCCACAGTTTCCATGACCCCATGATAAAACCCAGACCAACAAAAGTTATCACCTTCCTTGTACGCTAAAGCCACATCGTTATATTTTAACGCTACCGTACGACCAATAATATGAGTTAATTGATGACACTGAGCTACAACATAACTATCAGACTCATACCTTTTCCTTAGATCCTTAAAAGCAGCAGAAGTACCCGATACCCTAACCATACCTTGATAAAAACCCATATAACAGTCGAAATCCGCCGGTTGATTTTTCATGCACGCATCACTCGGTGGTTCCTCTTTGACCTCCTCTTTACGCTCTTCTTGTTTATTCTCTTTTTCTTTTGTTTCTTCTGTAATTACAGTATCGGTAATAGCTGTTTTAGAATCCGACTCCACGACATCATTCCTGTTAACCTTCTCGACTTGTTTTACCTGAGCTTTTTCTAGACGCTTCTGATTGTAATATTTGTAACCAATAAATAACACTGCACCGACTACCAAAAATGGCAATAATAAAAAGAGTACCCTTTTAATTTTATCCATTACTTTTATCTAAGATCTTATTTAATTTTTCAAGCTTAGGACCAATGACCAAAGTACAATATGGTTTATTAGAATTGTTATTGTAATAATTCTGGTGATAGTCTTCGGCCATATAAAACACATCCAACTGCTTTACTTCTGTAACTATCGGCTTGTCGTAGTCTCCTTTAACCCTATTAATAGTATCGGATATCATTTTCTCCTGCTCGGGGGTGGTAAAAAACACAGCCGACCTATATTCCGTCCCAACATCGTTCCCTTGTTTATTCAAACTAGTCGGATCATGCAATACAAAAAATATGTCTAAGATTTTTTGAAGCACTCCAGAAGTAGCTTCATATTCCACTTTCACCACCTCCGCATGCCCAGTCCTACCTGAAGAAACTTGCTCATAAGTCGGATTTTCAACATTTCCACCCGCATAACCACTTACCACACTAACTACTCCCGGCACTCTCTGGAATATCCCCTCTGTACACCAAAAACACCCTCCCCCTAAAACAATTGTTTCAATATTATTTTGCATAATTTAATACTATCTTCAGACCAAAACTTAAGCAAATAAAAAAAGACTGTGAATTCACAGCCTAGCCTTTATCTGTACCAAATATCAGGATCTTACGCATCCCACAATCCTCTGAATGGGATTCGGGATCATATCTATCCCCAAAACTATAAGCCGCCATTGTGGCAAAAGCATCACATGTACACCCACCCACTTTATTTTTTACAATGGGTTCGGCTTTCAACTCGATCTGAGGAGCTTTTCTATTTTTTTTGTCACCAACAATGATCTTCTTCGCCATAACACCCTCTTTATCTCTCAGGCGTTCCCTTTTACCCTATTTTCCAACCAGTCCGCCTTTAACTGGCTGAAAAACCCTAACGTGCGACAGACTTAAAGATAATTATACACAAATATATACTTTATGTCAATACAAAAATCGACAAAAAAAACGGAAACAGCTATAATCCCAAAGCGTAAAAAATATACAAACCTTACCTCTATTAGCAGCGACCGCTGCGAGAAGGGGAAGCTTCAATACGGGTTTCCCGGTTGAAGGGGGCGACGCAAGCCCCTATGTAGGAGACGTCGCATAGTGGTCGAGTGCGCTCGCTTGGAAAGCGAGTAGGGTGTCAAAG
This sequence comes from uncultured Candidatus Saccharibacteria bacterium, assembly GCA_964434195.1. Lineage (GTDB taxonomy): Bacteria > Patescibacteriota > Doudnabacteria > UBA920 > UBA920 > CAYLIB01. Next base: position 40 of record CAYSUI010000047.1, on the reverse strand, counting down.
CTCTCGGGAGTTCGAATCTCCCCGTCTCCGCCAGGAAAAG
>CAYSUI010000046.1:0-2158 GCA_964434195.1 uncultured Candidatus Saccharibacteria bacterium | reverse complement strand
TATTAATAAAAAAGAGATCCACGAAGGATCTATTTGAAAACATTAAACAAGTGAAAACCAAGTCCGAAAAAGCACAACACGATCATACACGCTGAGCGCAGTACCGTCGCTTCTTCCTTGAACTCTTTTTCACCAAACTTCACGCCGGTGAATTTCTCGAAAGCCGCCTGTCGTTTGAATGTCATATAGACCTCAAACAAAGCGAAAGCAATGGCGATGCCCAGGCTGAGTCCCAAAAAGAAGGCGACTACTATCAAGCAAGAGAGTTGTACAATCAGGCTTCCATAGTCTGTTTTCTTAAAGGTTATGACACTCTCCACAAGTCGCGCCTGTATGGGCACAACCGGGATGAACGCAATCATAAGGATGGCGTAAACGATGTCGCTGTGGCCTAGTGTGCTACCGAGGTCTTTTCCGCCCCACAGCTCATAGGCGAGCACAGAAGGGTAGAGGTTCTGAAGACAGTAGCCAATAACCCCAAGCACAGGGATTAGCACAGCCGACTCCACTATCATGCGGAGTTTGATCCGCTTAATGATCGCCAGGCAGAATTTAAGCGACCGATAGTGCAGCCACGGCCAGAGGATCGCGATAGCAATCGCATATTCAATAAGTGGTCCCATTTCTATCTCCTAGTAAAGTTTTGGTGTTGCGAAATAAGCAGTATTATAGTATAAAAATGCTTTTAAGTCAATATGGTTGACTGTAATACTATTTTTCACTACAATTAAGCCTGTTATTAATACTTATCAAATGGGCGTCCCCAAAAAGCATAAAACCATAAGCGGTCGCAATCAGCGAAGAAGTCATCATGCCCTTAAGGCAGCAAGCTTTGCTACCTGCAAAAACTGCGGTAATGCCACCATGGCTCATTACCCTTGCCGAAATTGTGGAAACTACAAAGGCAGAAAAGTCACTACTGTATAAGAGTGGCTTTTTGCTTATTTACCCCCCGCATTCCTCCCCCCAAGGCTGTTTTCCCCTAGATTATTTTTTATAGAGTAGGCTGAGAGAAAATATTGGTTCGAACGAAATCCGGACCCAGCCCTGTGCATCCAGGGCGTAGGAGGACCTAGTGAGAAGTAATATTTTCTCTCAGTCTACATTCCGCTTATGTCTAATCGTCACCTTTCACGAACAACAGCATTCCAATCACTCTTTGAGTGGGATTTTAACGCGCGCTCAAAGAACATAGACGAAATAATAGAAAACAACATAAAACAATTCGCATCTGGCCTAGACGACACAACTTTTATAGCGGAGTTGGTTAAGGGTGTTGTTGATCACATAGAAGAAATAGATTCTCTTTTGGTGGAGAATGCTCCAGAGTGGCCACTCGCTCAAATTCCCGCAGTAGATAGGAATGTCCTAAGAGTTGGAATTTATGAATTAAAGTATAATAAAGATATCCCTCCAAAAGTTGCTATTAACGAAGCTGTAGAGCTTGCAAAAACTTTTGCAGGAGAAACATCTGGTAAATTTGTGAACGGGGTTCTTGGGGCTCTGTATAAGAAAATTTATCCTGAAACAGAAACAATAACTCCTAAAAAAACTGAAAATTTGACCTGAGTGTAATTTATATATGATATAATCAAGGAAGCCAAAGGTATTTATATTTAAAACTATGAATAAACTAGAACTCACAGAACAGTTTGCTGCAAAATTAGGTATTACCCGCACAGAAGCGGAAAGAATACTGAACGCTTTTATTAACCTTGTTTACGAAACACTTAGGAACGGTGGTAAAGTTAATATTTCCGGTTTCGGTCAGTTCAGTGTGTCACACAGAGCACCTAGGATAGGTGTTAATCCAAGAAATCCAAGTGAAAAAATAACAATTCCAGAACTTAACACACCAAAGTTTAAAGCAGGTGAGGCATTTAAAGAAGCTGTTAAGCTCAGAAAGAATTCTCAGGCAGTATCACATCAACCCGCACACACTGAACAGCAACCAGAAACCCCTGCTAGTCCAACTATTTAATTTTCTTCAACAAAGAGCCTCCTCTTGCAGAGAGGCTCTTTGTTGTTTAAAATACTTGAAGTTCGCGGGTATCGTATAATGGTAGTACTCTAGCCTTCCAAGCTGGAGGTAGGGGTCCGATTCCCCTTACCCGCTCCAAAAGTAAAACACCGGAAATTCACCGGTGTTTTACTTTTG
>CAYSUI010000045.1:0-2834 GCA_964434195.1 uncultured Candidatus Saccharibacteria bacterium | reverse complement strand
TCGTCTTCACCAACTGGAGAATCTATAGAAACAGTTTCCTGAGAAATTTTCTTTAAGTGGTAGACCTTTTCTACTTCTATACCCATTTCCGCAGCAATTTCTTCTGGTAACGGTTCTCTACCAAGATCTTGCACTAACTGACGCTCTGCCTGTGCATACTTGTTAAGTGTTTCCACCATGTGCACCGGAATACGAATAGTACGAGACTGGTCGGCGAGGGCTCTAGTAATAGCCTGACGAATCCACCAAGTGGCGTACGTAGAAAACTTATAGCCTTTACGCCAGTCGAATTTATCTACCGCACGGAAAAGACCAAGGTTACCCTCTTGAATTAAATCCAAAAGACCAAGGTTTCTTCCCATGTACTTCTTCGCAATAGAAACAACCAAACGAAGGTTCGCCTCAGTCAAACGCTTCCTAGCTTGTACATCCCCCTTAGTAATACGCTTCGCGAGGTCTATTTCCTCTTCAGCGGTAAGTAGTGGGACCTTACCTATCTCTCTCAGATACATCTGAATAGAGTCATCGTAAATATCACCTAAATCAAACGCTTCAGGTACTTCTTCCTTACGCTTCCTACCTTTCTTTGGCTTACCCTCCACTGGTTCTTCTGCTTTATTCTGTTCCCAAACCGAAGCAAGTTCCTGGTCTACCACTTCTATACCACGAACATCCAACTGGTCGAATATTTGTTCTAGCCCAGCAATATCATCTTCAAGCGCCGGTGCTTCGTGTAAAATTTCTGCTTCTGTTACAAAACCCCTATCACCACCTCTTGCAAGTAACCTATTCATTACTTTTGGAATATCCAAAAGCACCGCGTCAGCGGACTCCTTAGCTTTTACAACAGTCTTTTTTGCAGGCGCAGAAGATTTTACTTTCTTTACCTGTTTTTTTAAAACGACCTTCTTCTTTACCGGTTTAACTTTCTTTGGAGCAATTTTTTTCTTCTTGACCACTTTTAACTTAACCTTCCTTTGGAGTTTCGGCCGCTTAAAAACCTTCTTTAAAGATTTTTTTGACGACTTGCTTCTCATCTTCATATATATAAATTAATTACCAAAAATCGAGACTGAATCTATTGTTTAGATATAAAACAATTTTCTTAGTCTCATAAGCACTACCTAAGAGTGGCCTGAAGCCCGACCCTACAGGTTATACATTTTTTCTAACCTAAGTCTTTCAGCAATTAAATGCTGATATTCCTGACTTAGCTTACTTACGGAAACTGGATCCTTTTGTGCTTCCGCCCTTTTCAAGGCCGAAACTAGGTCCGTTAATTTCCTTTTAACTGCATTTAGTCTCAAAAGGTGAAAACTTCGGAAAAGCTCACCCGCTACAGCTTCTTTGTTTTGCTGTAGTTCTTGCAAGCGTAACTCTACCATAAACGCTGCTTCCTTGGCAAATGGCTCTGACAGTATTCCTTCGAGTCTGGTACCCCCTTCCGAACCCATCTTAAATACATCTATAAACTCTTTCACCTTAGGGTCAGTAAAGTCACTAGACTCAAGTTCTTCTTGTATTTGCTCTCTAAACTGAGGTATCTCTATTATACCCCCAAGAATTAACCTCTCTTGTTCATCCCCACTTTCTTTACTTACAACTGCCTCACCCTTCTCTGTCATTTCTTTAGTTTTTATAATTTCAAGCAACGCATTCTTTGTCATACCAAACTCCACTACCACTTTATCCATATAGTGTTCTTGCTCCAACCTATCCGTAAACATATCTATGAGTGGCAAAATATTAGCTTTAACAAATTTCTTTTGCTCTATGGATTGATATTCAAAATCTTTTTTGGCCTTCAAAATATAGTACTCAAGTGCCCATAAACTCTCTTTAATTGCGCTTTTAAATTTATCTGGTGAATCAGAAATTAGCTCATCTGGATCCTTCGCGCCAACCAGCCTCATTATTTTTACCGATAAACCTAAAGGTAATGCAATCTCCACAGCTCTCCTTAGAGCCTTCTCGCCTGCTTCATCGCTATCGAAACAAAAAATAATATTCGATGAAAGCTTCTTAAGCATAACCAACTGGTCCTGAGTAAGCGCAGTACCACTCGTTGCCACACAATTAGTAAACCCAGCCTGATGCGCTTTAATACAATCCATCTGCCCTTCTACAACGATAGAATAATCTTTCTTTCTAATCTCAAGTTTCGCAAAATTTAAACCAAACAAAACTTTACTCTTATTGTAAATTCGAGTTTCTGGTGAATTTATATACTTTGCTTGCGTGTCTGACGAACCACTCGGCAACACCCTTGCCGTAAAACCAACACACTCTCCTACATAGTTATAAATAGGAAAAGTAATTCTGTTCCTAAACCTATCAAATACTTTTCCTGAGTCATTTTTAACACTCACCCCTGCCTCAAGCATATCTAAAGTACGAATATTTTTCTGCATTAAAGCGCGCTCGAGTGAATGAAAATCGTCAGGGGCAAAACCTATTTGCCACTTCTCTATAGTTTCTTTAGAGAGCCCCCTACCTTGAACATACTCAAGTGCAAAATTAGCAGCAGGTGAAAACAAAACCTTATGGTAATACTGACTAGCAAATGCATTTATCCGAAACGCTAAATCTTCTTTCTCCTCTACAACCTTATCCTTCTTCTTATACTCTGTCAGTTTTATCCCTGCCTTGTGCGCCAATATTTTTAACGCCTCTCTAAAATCTACATTTTCTATTTTTATAATAAATTCAAAAATATCCCCACCCTCTCCGCAACCAAAACAATGAAAAATCTGCTTCTGCGGGGAAACCATAAAACTCCCACTCTTCTCATGATGAAATGGGCACAAACCCCTAAAGTTTGTGCCTGCCTTTTT
>CAYSUI010000044.1:0-2897 GCA_964434195.1 uncultured Candidatus Saccharibacteria bacterium | reverse complement strand
ATCCGGTTATTTTATTTTGGCTGGGGTACCAGGATTCGAACCTGGGAATGACGGGACCAAAACCCGTTGCCTTACCGCTTGGCTATACCCCAATATTTTTTTATCTTACCTATTTCACTTTACTCCAACGTTTAGGGTTTTGGTCCCTTTGGACCTCTATGTCTTACCGCTTCGCTATGGCCGTTGCCTTACCGCTTGGCTATACCCCAATATTTTTTTATCTTACCTATTTCACTTTACTCCAACGTTTAGGGTTTTGGTCCCTTTGGACCTCTATGTCTTACCGCTTCGCTATGGCCGTTGCCTTACCGCTTGGCGATACCCCAACGTCGTCAAAATTGTCTACGAGCTCCGTTGTCAGTTCGACGCAGAACTAACAACTGCTCTCTCCATCAATTTCTCCTCTTCCCAAATTGCTTCTTTCTTTGTTTTTTGAAAAATCCCTCTTCGGGCTTTTTCAAACAAACTCATAGGAAAGCAAGTTATTTGGGAGCCCTGCTCATTGAAATGAAATAACTCATAGGTGAACAAGTATTTTGGGAGCCCTATTAATTTAATGGGCACATAGCACTCACACATCTTACCAGCCTTGCTTGGTTTTTTCAATACTCTTTTAATTGGTCAATTCATGTATATCCGCAGGAGTAATTTGCTGAATCTGCCTTACATCCACCCCACTGGACGAAGTGAAAATATACGACAAAAATACAACAAATAAAATAGATGCCGCGGTGAGGGCAAGACAGATATACGCAGCATTTCTATCTTGCTCCTCACCACTTAAAAAATATTTAATTGCATAAATAGCACCAATTGGAGGTAAACTTACAGAAATAATAAATGGCCACTTATAAGATTTCTTATTTTCAAACTTCCTATGCTCCGCTTCTAGCGCAGAGAGCATAAGCGTATTCATGTCTATATCCGGATTCTCTTTTTTTAACTCCGAATATTCCTTTATTTTTCTTTCGAGCTCCTGGTCGCTCATCTTTATTTCTTTTCTTCTGCTTTTTCTTCTTTAGAATCTTCTACAACTTCCGCCATAACAACCTCAGTTACTTCGACTATATCTCCATCACCTGAAGAACCCTCATCCCCTTTTGGCTTTTTTAGAATTAGCAGAACAGCTATAAGCCATAAAACCACTAAAGAAATTTCGGCAATGACGAATTGATTTGTAAGTATTCTAATTCTAGACTCAACTTCTCTAAGACTTCTACCAGCCAATATATAACCTGGTTTTGGTCCACCAAAATGCTTTATTACTGCAGCTACCTTTACCCCTTTCTTAGGTTCCCAAGTAATTCGATTGTCTGGCAAATTTTTTGCCATATTAAGCGCTGCCTTAGGTGCAACCGGCGGCTTACCATCCAATACAACAGAAGAAGCTAAAATTTTTCCAGATTCATCATAGATAATAGCGAATGCCTGAAGACCAGAAGTCATTTCTGTCTGAGATTGTGGGGGTATTACATCTTCCGGATCTCTACCCTGAGAGAGAATCCTAGCTATATCTTCTGTTAACTGAACTTGTGGATCATTGGCATTCTGTCTATAACTCTGTTGAACAAAAATATAAGACGAAAAAAGTATACCTGACAAAGCAATAAGCGAGAGCAAAGCAAGACCTATGGTTTTAGACCTATTCATGAAATTTCTCCAAATAGCTATTAGCTATTTTCTAAGTTAAAGTTAATTAATACTGCCATAATTCTAACCCATAATACCCATTTCTACAAAAAAACACTGACCATCTGAATTGGTCAGTGTTTGTTAATTTTTTAGAAACCCATCATCCCCATACCCCTATGTCCACCCATCTTCCCCTGTTTGTTATTTAATTTATCCTGCATAAACTGCATCCTCTGGTCTGCCTGGGCCTGTGTTATAACCCCTTTGGAAACCAAATCCTGAAGATGCTGTTTAAACTCAACCTGTCTCTGAACCTTCATTTTTTCCTGCAACTGAGCTTCGGTTATACCTTTCTCAGCCGCTAAGTCTTTTATACTCTTTCCCTGTGCCCAGGCATTTTTAATATCATCCAAACTCACCCCTAAAAGATCTGCCTGTTTCTGAAACATCTGCGTCTGTATCTGAGCTTTCTGATCAGCATTTAAAAATCCACCTAAACCAAACATGCCGTGAGCAGACGCTGTTCCAGCACCCAACAAACCTAATGCCACTACTGGTAAACCTGCAAAAAGAAACAATTTTTTAGTAATTTTCATATATTTATTTATTAATTATAGTCTTTGTCCGGCCGGACAATTCTTTACTTCTGTACCTATTACTACAGACAGACCCTAAAAATATTTCATATTCCTGCCTAGGCCATTTGCTCATATTCTGATAATGTAAATGCACTATGAACAACCTACTTAGAATCTTTATTTTTATAGGAACTCTTTCCACTATCATTCTTCTATCCCATTTATTTACCTACAAAACCACACTACGATTTCTTAATATTTCCAATTCAAAACACTTAACTTACTTGCGATTAGTTTTCTTCGGACTACCCTCTCTCTTCGTATTCATGTCATTCATTACGAGGTGGTACTACAACTGGTCCACCGTAGTGCTCTACAGAATTTCTGCTGTTTGGATAGGTACTTTTATGTGGTTATTTCTATCCTCACTGATTATTTGGCTTATTTACCTTATTGTTACCAAGCTAATAGGGTATCAGATAAACACAAAACTACTCACCCTTTCACTTTTTTCCTTATGTATATTACTCAGTACCTATGGGGTAATTAATTCCTTCACCCCCAAAGTTACCAATGTAAACGTTCCAATAAAAAATCTACCCGCATACTGGCAAGGCAAACAAATAGTATTCGTAGCCGACACCCATTTTGGCCAAGTACGTACTCCAAAACAGGCAAAAACTATTG
>CAYSUI010000043.1:0-3003 GCA_964434195.1 uncultured Candidatus Saccharibacteria bacterium | reverse complement strand
ATGGTTCGTTAGGCGGTAATAATATTCAGCTTACCCCTGTAACCGGTAGATCTGCTACTTTTGGTACAGCTCCAACACCAACACCTACTCCAAAACCAACACCTACTCCAACACCAACACCAACACCAACCCCTATACCACCTGTAGTAAATGTGACTAAGCCGCTTAGTGGTTATATATATCCAGCTGGAACTACTGAAGCAGAGGTGTTAATAACTACAGATAAAAATGCGATATGTAAGTTGTTTGATACTGACGCTGTACCGACCAGTTTTTCTACCCAGGGAACGGCAATAGCAATCACAGGTGGGGTAAGTCATAGGGCACTTCTATCGGTTTCTCCTGGTTACAGCCGAACTCTATATGCTAGATGCGCAACTGGTTCTGATGTGAGTGGAGCTAAGGTTTTTGCTATTCAAGTAGCAAGTGCACCAACGAGCACCAGTTTCCAGTATTTACAAGCAGAGACAGCTCAAATTATCAGTCCTGCAGTTACGACTACATTTGAGTCTGGTTATACAGGGAGCGCTTACGTTGTGAGCGGTACTAAGGATCAAGGTGGCGTAAATTTTAACTATAATATTCCTTCAAATGGCACGGCTTGGGCAAGAATAATGTCTAAGGATTCCACAGAGGATTCATTCTTTGTATCTATAGATGGTGGTGCAGAGGATATCTTTGATACAGCAGAGAATAAATGGAGTAATAACTGGCAATGGGTGAGGATCGCAACTAGAGGTTGTGATAACTCGGTGAGCCTAACAGGATGCGGTGCCCCAAATTCTAAAATTTTGGATTTAACATCTGGAAGTCATACTTTAAAGTTGCGAACCAGGGATGCTGGAACTAGGATAGATGCTGTGTTTGTGACTGCTGGAACGTCTAAAGTACCTAGTGACAGCGAGCTAAATGGAATAGTTCCTACACCAACTCCTACACCAACTCCAACACCAACTCCAACACCTACTCCTACTCCCACGCCTATTCCGTCTACGAAAGTATTGAATTTTGATGGGGTAAATGATTACGTTTCGGTACCAAGCACAGACAGTGGCACTCAGGCTGCTAATTGGACTATGGAAGTTTGGATGCGTACAACCGCTGCTAACTCTGCTCCGGAGATGATATTGCTCGGGAACAATAGTGGTAATGATCTGAGGTTGATAGGCGGTAAAATTGTGCTAAGTATATATAACGGAAGTTTTACTCATGTGTTTGGTGGAAAAGCTGTAAATGATGGCTTATGGCACCATATAGTGGCGGTGAGAGAGGGCCAGAGTTTAAAGCTTTATGTAGATGGTGTGCTTGATATGCCAAGTGGTGCGGTGAGTATTGCCTCCACGAATGCTTCCAGTTTCCAAATTAGAGCTATTGGAGCACGTGGTACACTAGATGGGTTCTATAAAGGTGATATGTACGGGGTTAGGTTATATACAAGAAATTTAAGTGTAAGTGAGATAGCTAGTAGAAAGAATGGTGGGGATATCGGTAGAACAGGATTGTTTAGAATATACGAACTTACCGAAGGAACGGGAACAGTAGCTTACGATACGTTCGATAGCGGTAAGCACGGGGCTATTAATGGGGCATATTGGGTTAGTAGGTAGCTAGAGTGTGGATAAGTGGGTAATTTGTAGATAACTTTCTAAATCATTATTTAATAAAATACATTAAAATATGGCTTTTTGCCATATTTTTTGTTTTGTGTAGAAAATTTTTTGACAAATTGTGACTTTGGGAGCATACTTCGGCTTATGAATACCCGTCAACTACTTAAAGATTTTGGTTTGAGTGATAAGGAGATTTCTGTTTACTTGGCCCTTGTAGCCCTTGGTCCATCGCCTGTGCGACTAGTGGGAGAGAAAGCGGAAATAAATAGAGGGACTACGTACGATATTTTAAGGTCTCTTCAGGATTTAGGGTTAGTTTCTTTTTTCGATAAAGAAGCGAAGCAGTATTTTATGGCTGAAGACCCGGAGAAGCTTATAACTGCACTTGATGAAAGAAAAAAGAATATAGATAAGGTTAAGTCGGAACTTAATGAACATTTGCCCGAGCTTAGAGCGTTGTTTCAAATTTCTGGAGACAAACCACGTGTTTCACTTTACGAAGGTATGGATGGTGTGCGGCAGATATTGGAAGATGTGTTAGATGTTATGGATGAGGTTAATCCTTCTGAATATTATGTATACTCTTCTGCGGGACTTCGGGGGAATGTGTATGAGGCAATGCCGGATTTTAGTAATAGAAGAATTAAACGTGGGATTTCGGTAAAAACTCTTGCCCTTGGAAATGGTGGGCAAACTGTGGGTTTGGACGAAAGAAAATGGTTACCGACTGGGGGTAAGGAGTTTAAGTCTACATATGAAATTATTTATGGAAATAGAGTTGCTCATATAAGCTTAGATGTTGGACAGAATCCTGTTGGGGTAATTATTCAGAACAGTGGAATATACGAGACCCAAAAATTTATCTTTAATTCTCTTTGGGAGAAAATTTAAAATAGTTAAATGAGTATTACGATAGATTTTAGTTGGATATTGGTTCTATACGCTATCGTGTGGTTATTGGCCTTTGTTAGACTTTCTTATTTGCAATGGATTGAAGCAAAGGTGAGAAAGCAGATGGATGCAGAAATATTTAAAATAATAAAGGAGCCTGTCCCTGAATCGATTAAGGATGGTCAAATAAGAAATATAAATAATAAATATGAACCAGAAATTGAAAGAATAAAAAGTAGTAGAGAGTTCGTAAGGGATATAATACCATTTTTAAAAAATTAATGTTCGCTTTTTGAAAATCTGGCTTTGCCAGTTTTCAAAAATACTTCTCCGGAAAAGAGAGGCTGTAGCGAAGCGAAAGGTTTGGAAGAGAAAAACCTGGCAAGGTTTGTCTCTCCAAGGATATATATGTGTGGAATTGTGGGTTATATAGGTAATAAAAATGCAGAAGAAATTTTGGTAGATGGTTTGACGCGTTTGGAATATAGAGGGTATGACTCGG
>CAYSUI010000042.1:1194-3574 GCA_964434195.1 uncultured Candidatus Saccharibacteria bacterium | reverse complement strand
AGTGTTCTCAGAAGAACACGCCTTCGAAGAACTCAATCTGAACAACGAATGGGAGAGAATGTGGCACCCATCCCAGTGGCACCCAAAATACAAACGGACTAAAAAATAGTTCACCATATTCAAAACATCACAAAGTGGTGTTCTTTTTTTAAGCCTCAACCTCTACTTTAAACCCGCCGTAAGAAAAGCGCTTCATATCAAATGGCATAGCAGCCATTTCATCACCATACTTCTTTGCAAAAAACGCCATAACTTTTTTATTTACCGCGTCGCGATGTGCACGCGATTTAAAAACAATAAACGAAAACCAAACTTCTTCCGTAGGTTTAGTTTTGGCCATAGCCGGAAAACTCCAAGCCTTCATCCCCTGGGAATCCGGCGCAAGGTCGTCCCCCACACACTCTTTATAATCCAACGCCCCAAACTTCTTCCAAACTGCACTAGCCTCTTTAGCCATTTTCATGTAATCAGACTTTTTATCCTTAGGCACCGAAAACACAAACCCATCCACATAATTTCCCTTTACCATAAATTTTTTTGTTATTAATTAAACTATATACATTCTAATAAAAAAAATACCACCTCAAGGTGACTATAGCAACTACTTACAGTAATCGGTCTTGCAAAGAACAGGGTGAGCAGTCCCCTCTGCTTCCGTGAACCACAGCAACCGGATTGTCGTTCCTTTGCCAATCGTAGCGAAGTAACGGTTACCAATTTTTACGGTCGGGTCATCTGGAACCTTCCTCAAAATGCTCCACAGGACTCTTTTTCATATATTTTTATAAATTAATACTACATGCCAAGTATACTAAAAATATTATAATGCTAAATTACTAAAACAAGTTCATATTTTGGAGGCAAAATGAACGCACTATTTTTTTGGATAATTTTTATTGTTGGGGTTATTGTTTCGACTATGGGTAACCTAGGAGCCATATTTGGACAGGAGACCGTGGGTGAATACAAAATAAATAAACCCATAGGTTTAAAAAAGAGGGTTCTATGTCTTTTGTTCGCCTTACCTGGATTCAGTCTTATCCATTATTCCTACGGAGAAAATTTCTCTTTAAGCGTCGGAATCACATTTCTAATCTGGCTGAGTTACAAACTCCAAGATAAACTCTACAAAAATATAGAGGAATACTACAAGAACAGAGACAAGAATCTCCGGAACCCAATCATAGTAGGAGTCTTAATTCTCCTTATGATTACCGGAATCAATATCTACTAATGGTAAAAAAGCCTTTAATACTAAGAAGGTTATTTTATTTTACAGAAAACTGATACCTAAGATTGTTAGATCTATCTTCTAAGAACTTCCTCGCTTCTTCTGGTTGCATTAGGTCTATAGCCTCACGAATCTTCAATCTAAGGAGATCCATTGTCTTGTTTATAGAAGACAAATTTTCTCTCTCTTCAGCAGGTAAAAACACCCTACCTTTGTCTAACACATCTTCAATACCCAACATTACCCAAAGAAGTGTTTTAGAATCTTTACTAGAACTATAACTGTCAGCCAGCATTAACCCTGCATCCGCTATGTTTTGGATTTGCTCTGCTATCTTCATATTTTTATATCTTTAATCTATAGTAGTAACTCTTATCGAACCTGCAAAATATTTAATCCTTTTTCTCTAAGTTTTACGGCAAGTTCTTCTGCAGCTTTTGCATTTCCCAAATTAACCCTAAGAGTAAATTGGTCAGGATTCAAACCATCTTGATATAACCTTATCTCCGGAGCATGACTGCCATCCTCAGCAGTATAAGAACCCATCAGATATTTATTACTACCAAACTCTTCAACTACTGCATTAGCTTCTGGTAACACTTCGTTCCAAATTCTTACTACTGTCTCCTGATTTGCTTTTATTTGTTCTCTACGACTCATTTCTCCACTCATAACATTCATTTTAATAACTTCCCTCTACCCCAGTATACCAAACCCCCACCCATCCCCCACCTCCCAAAAACAAAAAAAAAGGGGATGACTCTTTTTTGTCCTTCTTTTTATTCTACAATCCTATTAGTCTCTTTATTGACTACATCTTCTTCCAAATAGCCCATTTCGAGAAATTGTTGTATATCAGGTTCTATCAAAGTAACCCAAATAGCATCTAAGTCCTGCACAGGGACGTTCAAATATCCTTCACCTAACAACAATCCCAAAATATCCTCTTTGCCAAGCCACTCCCCTTTACGTTCACTGATTTTTGTATAAACATTATTAGTAGTCAAATTATATTCTTGACCGTAATGAATAATTCCTTCAGGTAAACCCCTACCATAATTTGATTCTGCCATAAAATTAAAATTAATTCCCCCCACCCCCAGTATACCAAACCCCCACCCCAGATACTCAAGTTTCGACTAGAAGACA
>CAYSUI010000042.1:0-1094 GCA_964434195.1 uncultured Candidatus Saccharibacteria bacterium | reverse complement strand
AGTGGAAGCATGCGCTTTCTCGTGAACAATAATACCTTCTAAATTTTCGGGATTAATTTTTGTTTCATCTGTCAATATCACTATTACAAATAATTTCAAGAATGAATATGCCCTGCCAGCAATATCTTTATACACAGATTCGTCCGAAACAGGATCTGGCCCCATCAACTTAGTTAAACGAGGAACATCAGATGACTTAATAAAAACCAAATCCGTTTTAGGCAGACCTCTTTCCGCAAAAAAACAATTTACGCGATCCAAATCTATAGATTTTGGCTTGTCAGGAAATTCTCTCAGTATCTGAGACCGTAACTCTAAATACTCAGGAGGCATAGGATACTCCTCATTCAGCTTCCCAAAGTTAATACCTCTACCTTCAGTGTATTCCACACCTGTATATTGAAACGATTCTTCCGATCTCACCATAAATTAACAGTTTAAAAATGTAGATACACTAATAATACTACGGTTTTGGCGGTAGCTGCTGCACCGCCCAACTATTCCCATCGGGATCACCAAAATACTCAAACGATCCCCAAAGGAATACCTAAACTTCTCCAATTTCTAACCCAACACCATGCGATTAAAAGCCTCGTCTAAAGTTTCAATTCTAGTTGCTTTACCTTGTGCATCGACAGCAGCTATCTCATACCCTTGTCTTTTCATTTTTTCTAGCGCAAGGCAAATTTGAATAGCCTTTTGAACAGCCTGCCCATCTGTCTCAGCTCCGCTAATCTTTCTCCACTCATTAAAATCATCCACCCAAACATCTCCCTCCATAGGCAATTGAATTCTTTTTGGATATTTAGACTCTCCACTTTCTCCACTATTTATCTCACTCATATTTTTAAAAAATTAATTCTCCCCTTAGTATACCAAAACCCCACCCCAAATCCTCGAGTTTCGACTAGAAGACAAAAGTCTTTTTTTATTCCATCAAAACCCAACCACCCCCACACCTCTCCCCCTCCAAATAACTTAAATAGGGTCGTCCCCTTTTTACTTCACATCCTCATTAATAACATGCTCATGATCCAACTTAAACCCAATCCGAGTATAAAACTCAATCGCCCTATCCACATCCGACACCGGCA
>CAYSUI010000041.1:0-4034 GCA_964434195.1 uncultured Candidatus Saccharibacteria bacterium | reverse complement strand
ATAAATCAATATACACGTTTTCTTACAATCCCTTTAACCTTACTACAAGGTTTTGCAACAATCAGATTATTGCAAAGTCAGGGGGGAGATTTGCTCGCGACTTTCACTCCTTTTCAGTGGTTCCTTACTTTACTTTCAATAACAGCAGGTACCATGCTTGTTATGTGGATTGGTGAAATTATTACAGAATATGGAATTGGAAATGGCATATCGCTTATTATTTTTGCTGGTATAGTTGCCCAGTTACCTCTTTCAATAAAGTCTTTCGTCGATCTTTATGATCCTTCAAAGCTTCCTATAGTAATAGGTTTCGTGGCAGTTCTGCTCATAGTTATTGCCGGAGTCATTCTAGTAACCGAAGCCCAGAGAAATATCCCGGTATCGTATGCTAAAAGAGTAAGAGGGGATAAGCAGTTTGGTGGGGTAAATACTCACTTACCATTGAGACTTAACCAAGCAGGCGTTATACCTATTATCTTCGCTATTTCCATGATGCTTTTTCCAGCGTTAATCGCACAGTTTTTCTTAAACGCTAAAAGCGCACTTCTGGCCACTTACGCACAGAAGACTATAGACTTATTTAATTCTCAGGGTTGGTTTTACGGTATTACTTACTTTATACTCGTTGTTCTATTCACATATTTCTACACTGCTATTGTCTTTAACCCAGACGAGGTTGCTGAGAACGTGCAAAGAAGTGGGGGATTCATACCTGGTATTCGTCCAGGTAAAACTACCGCAGATTACCTTTACAGGGTATTAAACAGGATTACCTTACCGGGCTCTCTATTCTTAGGTCTTATAGCTATACTTCCGTTTGTAGTCCAAAAATTCACAAATACTCAGTCCCTAACTCTGGGAGGTACAAGCTTGCTAATTGTAGTAGCTGTGGTTATAGAAACCATAAAACAGATCGATTCCCAGCTTACCATGCACGATTACGAAGATTTTACCTAGTTATAAATATAAAAAACTCGAACTATAAGGTTCGAGTTTTTTTATTCGGATAAGTTTTCATAATCTCTTTTTGGGTAAATACCTCGGAGCTTGCCCCGCTAAATCATCCTCGAGATTGCTGGAATCCAAGTGATTAAAAGACATTAATTCCCATCTGTACGGGAATTACACATGGGATTCGATGCCTCTTCAGCTTGTCGTAAGGCTTTGCATTATGCATGATATAATTAATTTATATGCAATTAAGAAATTTAAGAGAAACAAATATAGAGTCAGGTGTTGGTGCTGGTACTGAGAGGAAAGAAGAAAATGAAGTTAACGACGGGGAAGGGTTAAGAAAGAGTAAAGCAGAGGGAGAAATATCAGACAAACAACCAATAATAAAGGTGGCTGATTCTTTGCAATCTCTTCAGCAAGAACAGATTGCAGTAGATAATGAAATAGCGGACCATACCAGTCTAGAAAGTGGCGGAGAGGCAAGGCAGACATTAATTGCAAATCTGTTAAACAATGAAGGTGAACTCGGAGAATTATTAGCAGCTGCAGGATTATCTGAAAAAGAAAAATAAAAACTAAATAATGTTTGAAGGTAGTTCAGGGTTTTTAAGTATAGTTTATTTATTTTTGGTAATACTCGTTACCGTGTTTTTGGTAATGATTTTTCATTATTTAAAAAAACACTGGTATCACAAGTTCGTAGCCAAAAGAACTGCTAACTGGGTATTTTTGGAAATCCAAATGCCTAAGGAGCAGTTTCAAAAAGAGCAAGGTCAGAAAAGCGAAGAAGAGAAGAAGAATTTAATAGCAGTAGCAGAACAGCTCTTTACAACCCTTTCAGAAATTGGCGGGCACGAAACTTTATTCCAACCCAAGCAATATTTGAGTTTTGAAATTGCTTGTATAGACAAGAAAATTTGTTTTTATGTAAATTGTCCCAAAGATTTGCAGGAAATAGTAGAAAAGCAAATTCATTCCCAATATTCTCATGCATACATAGAAGAATCAAAAGGATACAACCCTTTCCTTTCCAACAAACAAATAGAGGCTGTCGAACTTGTTCCTCTAAAAAAATATTTCTATCCCATACGTACATATAAGGCCATGGAGTCAGACCCGCTCAACGCTCTAACCAACGCTATGAGCAAATTAGACGAAAACGAAGGTGCTGCTATTCAGTTCATTCTTAGTCCCGCAGGTCATAGTTGGCAAGGCAAACCTCGACATATGGCTTTAGAAATACAACAAGGTAAAAACCCTCACGTTGTGGAAAAGGGTTTAGTCTACCAAGCTTTCCGTGAACTTACCCACGGACTTGGGGGTGCAATGATGGGCAAAGCCAGTGGCCAGAAAGATAGTAATCGACATGACCTTTCGGGTCTACATAGTCCTATCCAACTAACTCCTATGCAACAGGAGATAGTCAAAAAGCTCGAAGAGAAAGCAAGTAGGGCAGGCTATTTTACAAATATTAGAATTATTACCTCTTCTGCTACACCAGGGAATGCTAGCGTGCACATGAGGAATCTCATTGCGGCATTCTTACAGTTCAACATGCCCCCCTTCAATGGTTTTAAGGTTAAGCGCAAAAACAAAAACGACATAATTAAAGACTACATTTTCAGAGTGTTCAGGCAATATTGGAAAAAAGTAGTTTTAAATACAGAAGAATTAGCTAGTCTCTGGCATTTACCAACTCCATACATAGAAACACCAAATATTAAATGGCTCACTTCCAGAAAAGCCCCTCCGCCAATTAACGTCCACAAAAGTGGGGTGCTGTTGGGTCGCAACATTTACAGAAACCAAGAGACTCCAATATTTATTGGCAAGGAAGATCGAAGAAGGCATATGTATATCATTGGTCGTACCGGTAGTGGTAAGACTGAGCTTATGAAATACATGTCTGTTCAAGACATTAAAAACGGAGAAGGTCTTTGTGTTATAGATCCTCACGGAGACTTTATAGAAGATATTCTCCCGCACGTACCAAAAGAACGAGCGGAAGATGTTATTCTGTTTGAACCGTTCGATATGGACCGTCCAATGGGTCTAAATATGTTAGAAGTAGAAAGCGAAGAGCAAAAAGATTTCGCTGTTCAGGAAATGATCTCTATTTTCTATAAGTTAGTTACAGACCCTGCAATGCTAGGGCCAATGTTCGAACATAACATGCGAAACGCCATGCTTACGCTTATGGCCGACGAAGAACATCCGGGTAGTCTGGTAGAGATTCCAAGAATATTTACCGATACAACTTTCCAGAAATATAAAACTAGCAAACTAAAAGACCCTGTCGTTCGTGCATTCTGGGAAAAAGAAATGGCAAAGACTTCAGACTTTCATAAGTCCGAAATGTTGGGCTACTTAATTTCCAAAGTCGGCCGTTTTGTAGAGAATAGTATGATGCGTAACATAGTTGGTCAAAGCAAAAGCGCTTTTAACTTTAGGCGAGTAATGGACGAAGGAAAAATTCTACTAGTTAACCTTGCCAAAGGTAAAGTAGGGGAGATAAACGCCAAGCTCTTAGGGTTAATTATTGTCAGCAAACTCCAAATGGCCGCGCTCACCCGGGCCGATATGAAAGAAGAAGACAGAAAAGACTTCTATCTATACGTCGACGAGTTTCAAAACTTCATAACAGATGCTTTCTCTACCATTCTAAGTGAAGCTAGAAAATATAAGTTAGATCTAATTATCGCTCACCAATACTTAGGACAGCTCCAGTCAGCAGCCGGAGCACAAGGTGCTGCTTCGCAAAACTTGAGAGACGCAGTCTTCGGCAACGCAGGAAGTATCGTAAGTTTCCGTATTGGTGTGGAAGACGCCGAATTTATGGCCAAAGAGTTTGCGCCGGTATTCAACGATTTTGACCTGCTAAACGTAGACCGATTCAATGCCTACGCAAAGTTAATGATAAACCTAACAGCCAGCAAACCTTTCAATATAGCCACCTACCCATTACCAAAACCAACCAAAGAACAGCATGAATTAGCAGCAGCAATAAGACAGTTAAGTAGGTTAAAATACGGCAGAAGCAGGGCCCAAGTAGAAGACGAAATTCTCGAAGCCAGCCAAGT
>CAYSUI010000040.1:0-4059 GCA_964434195.1 uncultured Candidatus Saccharibacteria bacterium | reverse complement strand
GTTGCTTCGTATTTTACCGCATTAGCTCCTCCAACAACTGCTTCTTGAGTAGCGCCCTTTACTAAAGAAAAATTGCTGTACTGAGCATTCTCACGAACCCAAACGCTGGGGAACTGCTTTTTGGTGTTTTTAAAAACATTAATGGTAATAGTTGGAGCACCCTCACTGCCCTCAAGCGGTTTTCTAGAAGCATCTTCGGTTGTTTTTAGGACAAGCGTCTTAACCAATGAATCAGTCTGTGAAGGAGTTATTTCCTCAAGCACGTAACCGTTTGGCCCAACTGGATAGTCGAAAGCCAAACCTAAGTTTTTACTTGAATACTTAGGTATATTACTTTTATCTGTTACCACGGTCTTACTCTGATCGATTTTTAGCCAATAATAAACACCCCCGACCAATATACCTGTTAATAGTAGACCTACTATCACAATTTTTATCTTCATAAATTTATTTATTAATCCTTTCTTATATATTTACACGATTGAGAGAGTAAAAAAGTTGCAAGAAATATAAACCTTTTAAATATAGTGCTCTTATGACATTGCGAGGTATTTTGTGAAAAAAAATTATTAAACCAAAGTCTATTTTTGATTTCCAGGGTATAATATAGTTAATTATAAAATAAGGTATGTTTTTAGCACATTACGGGGTCGCTTTTGCGTCAAAAAAATTCTCACCCAGTACACCTATTTGGGTATTTGTTTGTGCGGCCAGCTTCCTTGATTTACTGTGGCCCATATTTCTGCTTCTCGGACTTGAAAAAGTAAGCATTGCTCCTGGTATTACCAAGGTCACGCCGCTAGATTTTTACCATTACCCTATTTCTCACTCATTATTGGCTGTAATTGGCTGGTCTGTTGTTTTTGGTATCACCTATTATATCTTTTCGAAGGATAAAATGGGAAGCTTGCTTTCTGCCTTACTTGTAAGCAGTCATTGGTTTTTAGATTTATTAGTTCACAGACCCGATTTACCATTGGATCTTACGCATTCAAAAACGTATGGGTTTGGACTTTGGAATTTTCCTATAGTAACTTATTTGCTTGAATTTGGTATTTTGTTTTTTGGTTTGAATGTCTACTTTAAAACTTATGATCTCAATAAAAAACAGAAATTGGTACTGCTTTCTTTGGCAGTGTTTCTAAGCATAATCTATCTAATGAACATTTTTGGACCTCCTCCACCAAGCACTAAAGCGATAGCACTAGCTGGCAATGCGCTCTGGCTTCTGGTTTTATGGTCATATTTCGTTGAAAGAAAAAGTAAAATATAAATATACACGTGAATAAGTCTCCTTGGCTAGAAAAATTAAATAAAATCAGGAAAATAGATACTCTTAAGAGCAAAAAACATACAGACATTTCAATTATTGGAGCTGGAATAGCAGGCGTATCGACTGCTTATTATATTTTAAAAAATACTGATAAAAACGTAACTTTAGTAGATGCTTACAAGGTCGCCCATGGGGCTACTGGCCATAATGGAGGATTTCTTGCAACTTATTTTGAGAGAACTTTTTCTAGTCTGGTAAAAGAGTTTGGTTTAAAAAAAGCCACAGAGGGTCAAAAAGCCATAGAGTCATCTTGGCAGCTTTTAGAAGATATTATTTTAGAAGCTGGTATTCAAACTCCCATGTGGCAATTCACTGGTTATGCTGGTTGTACAAACATAGACGAGGTAATAAGCCACCTAAGGAATAATGCGCTGCGTAACAAGGCTGGTTTAAGCACGCCAATGGTACTAATTTCCTCTGAAGCAAAGGATCTGAACTCCATTCCCAAGATATACAGAAATTTATATTCAGTAATAGACAAAAAAGATGTTTTAAAATTACTCGAGACTAACGATGAAGAATACATTGCAGTTCTTAAACAAAAAAAGGGCTGTATGAATAGTGCGTTGTTCTGCGAAGAACTTACCGGTTTTATGTTAAAGGAATTTTCCGGTCGCTTTAATCTGTATGAACACACTAAAGTGAGACGAGTGGTTTTAAAGAATGACCACGTAGTATTGGATATATCGAACAAAGCTCAAATTACAAGCAAGAAAACAGTTTTGTGCACAAATGGATTTGAAAACATAACATTAATTAACCAAGCAGGTAAGGAAATAAATACTAAATTCCACGCGCAAGTGAGAGGAATAGTTGGCTATATGGCAGGATATACGGAGAAAGCCGGAAAACCACCTATCGAGATTAGCTATCTACCTAAAGGCTTAGATGCAAAAGATGACGTATATACAGAGAAGCCATATTTTTATCTAACCAGAAGACCGTATGAAATGGAAGAAAATATTAGAGACAATTTGATTTGCATAGGCGGTCCAGAGAAATTAATGGACGATACAAGCAAATATTTACCTGACCACCCGTACCCTGAGGAGGCTAAAAAAGAAATAGATAATTTTTTACAACACACTTACAAACACGGTCCTAAAGCACCAAAATATAAGTTTCTTTGGCATGGACTCATGGGTTTTACAAAGAATAATGTCAGAATAATAGGCTCTGAACCTCTTAACCCAACGCTTTTATATAATCTGGGTTGTAACGGGGTTGGCTTACTCCCCTCTATTTATGGTGGATTCAAGATAGCTAAGATTTTGAATGGTGAAAAACTAAAATCTTCTATATTTGACCCTAAATAAAATCTTTTCTAGGTAAGAAATTTATTCTTTAAAAACTTCATCCGTACCCATTGCAACGTGAATCCGTGTGGGAAGGAAATAATATAGCGGCACCATGATGAAAATGGCGTAGGAAATGTAAGGATGAATGAATACTGCGGGAACAGCCAGGCCATAAACGATAACACCTAAAAGAGCGCGCCTAAACTCTTTCCATTTAACCTCATAAGAAACCGATTCCGGGAGCAAATTTGTCTTGAAAGAAACATGCCAATTCATAATTAGAAAAGCTAGTGCGGCCATGAATAGCACAAATCCATACAGGGCAATTACTAAAGGTAATGTGGGGTAATCCCCTAAAAATGCAGTAGCGAAAGGAATGATAGTTATCCAAAACAAGAGATGATTGTTGTACCAAAGCAAACCAGCATCGCTTTTTATTATTGCATGAAAAAAATGATGGTGATTAACCCAAAAAATTGCCACAGTGACAAAGCTTACTAAAAAACCAACTAAATTAGGAAGAATTTCAATTATGGCTTTAAGGCACTCCCGCATTAGAAAATTCTTTTATTTCAGGTACCTTTATCTCGAAAATTAGTAAAGTAATGACAATGGCGATAACCCCATCACTGAAAGCTTCTAGCCTAGTAGTTCCTTCTATGGTATTATCGATAATTGGTTGTTTAATTTCTATATCTTGAATTTTTCTTCTCATTTATATATTTCTATAATTTTTTGGCCACCAGGGAAAGAATTTACTGGTGGTATTTATGTAATCTTGAAACAAAGGATTAGCGGTCATATTTTTCTCCAGCATAGGCACACCGGAAACTTTCAGTATTAGGAATGTTATGGTAAGAGGACTAATTATAGATAACACTCCCAAAAAAGGACTACTTAATGAAATTAGCCATATTCCCCACCACATTGTTACTTCGCCAAAATAGTTTGGATGCCTTGTGTATTTCCAGAGACCTGTATTTAGCACTTTACCCTTATTGGTTGGGTTAGACAGAAAATTCTTTAGTTGTTTATCCCCTACGCTTTCAAAGTAGAAACCAATTAGCCAAACTATTAAACCAGCAATTGTAATTGGGCTTAGTTTTGGCGTGCCTGTATTCACCAATATAATTGGGATAGCGATTACAAATAACAATAACCCTTGCAAGATAAATACTTGAAAGAAGGAGCGCACAATAACCCATTTACCCCACTCCACTCTCCAGGCTGCGTAACGTTTATCTTCTGGTTTGCCCTTATTTCTTAGATATATGTGAAGCGCTAATCTTATACCCCAAATAATTACTAATATTGTAACCATTACGCTGCTTGAGGAAATGGATTTAGTTACAAATAAAGATACTAGGGCCACCAATATGAAGCCTAGACCCCATGCTATATCCGCGACATCGTTTCGTTTTTTAATTA
>CAYSUI010000039.1:0-4118 GCA_964434195.1 uncultured Candidatus Saccharibacteria bacterium | reverse complement strand
TGGTAGCGATACGGGGAATCGAACCCCGATTTGCTGGATGAAAACCAGCTGTCCTAACCATTAGACGATACCGCCGTAAAAATATTCAATTTTAGTAAATCGTATCATAGCGCCAAGGGCGCGAGAAGGGAGGCTCCATTTCCGGCTTTGCCGGAATGGAGGGGCGACGTGAGCCCGAAAGTAGGGAGAAAACCAACTGTCCTAACCATGCGGGCGTACGCGCCTAGCGTCCAACTTGCCTACGAGCTCCGTAATCAGTTTGATGCAAAACTAATTACTGCACTCTCCGTCAAGTTCTCCTTATCCCGAATCACTTCTCACTATGTTATTTATTTTTGCCCTATTCAGGCAAAAATAAACTAACTCATATGTAAGCAAGTAATTTGGGAACCCTAGAATAGAAACAGTATCTTTTCTAAGTACTCGCAAATTATACCTAAGTATCGATATTTTTTCAAGTACTGTTCAGCGCGCTTAAAACTATACAATATTACTACTTTTATAATACTGGTAACTTAGAAATGTGGTAAACTATAAGCAAAAGTATCTTAATTGAAATAAAATTAAAAATCTATGACAAAACCTTTAAAATGGTTTCTCTATATATTTGCAGGTGCAGTGGCTGTTGCTGTTATTGCTATTATATTAACTAAATTTATGCCTTCTCCTAAAGAAGAAGTTAAAACACTGCCACACGAGGAGAAAAAACCAGCATTGGAAGTAAATAAAACAGATCTCCCTAAAGAAAATCTTCCAGGGATATTCCCGCAAGACTTACCAATAGAAAGTGGAGCTGAAATTACCCAGAACTTTACAGTCAATACTCCAGACGGAAGAACTCAGTCCACCAGAGGCTTTATTACCAAAAAGACCCTCGCGGAAAACTATAAAATATATTCCGACTACCTCAATAAAAATTCTTGGAAAATAACAGCATCTATAGACCAGCCGGCTATAAAGGTATTATCTGCAACAAATGGTAGTCACTCCATAAAAATAGATATTACTGAAAACAGTACACTTAATCAGAAGACTGTAGTTATATCTTTAATTACTGATAAAGAAACAAAATGATACCATTCAATTCACTAAAACATAATTTTGGATTAATTGGTAAGTCTGCTCTTCTGGTTTCTCTATTTATTTTCTCCGTGTTTTTTCTAATAACTTCTGAAGCAAAAGCCCAGAGTCCTACAATCTATCCACCGACCATAGATGACGTTTCTGTGGTAATGGACGCAGCTCAGAATCAAGCAGACTTTTCGGCAAGAGGCGAAAGGGGTTGTGAAGCACCGTGTAATGCAAGAGTGCCTTGGACATTCGACGCAAATGTATTTGGCTGGGTAGAAAAACTTACCCCAGCTCCGGCTTCGGTCTGGGTTAGGCCAGACGACCCAAGAATGGGCGATACCTATTACCCACAAGAAGGCCCCTATGTTTGGTCTTATAAAAGATTAAATGTAGACACTAGCTCCTGGCCAAATGGTGAATATCGTTTCTGTGTGGAAGTTAATGGAAACATTAATGCATTTCTAATTCCAGGTGATCCTCAAGTTCCTGATAAAAGAGAGTGTTCAGAGAATTTTACCATTACCACGCACACAGGTGGTCCAACCGGCGATTTCTCAATATCAATCGACCCTTATCATGAAATATTAGAAGGTGGGAGTGTAGCCTATGGTATATCAGTAAGCTGTACCGGTGGATTTTCAGGGCCTATAAACAACGTAAGATTTGCTGCGGGTGGTAATCCTTTCAATCCTCAGGTAAATTTCGCTTTCCCTCCCTCTGTCCCTTGCGGAAACAATACTGGAATTATTGTGGTATCTAGTCTATCTGGGTCATCGCCACTATCTGGTCCTGTAGCTCCTTTTGTAACCCCTCAGTTCACAATAGAAGCAGACGGAGCTACAAAAACACACTCAGCGCAGAGTTCACTAAGAATTTACGCATTACCGAACATTATTAGCTTCGCCTCAAATCCTGCTTCCGTAAATACTGGTCAAGCTTCTAATCTCTCTTGGTCCAGCCAAAATACTCTTTCATGCCAAGCCCAAGGAGATTGGTCTGGAAACAAGCCTCTTAATTCAGCAGGGGAGTCAACGGGGTTGTTAACTCGCACCTCGCCAGATTATCAATATAAGTTAGTCTGTTCAGGAGCCTTGGGTTCAACTGTTGAAAAAACCGCCACTATTTCAGTGCAAGATCTAAAGGCGAATCTGCATATAAATTACACGGTAGATGGGGTACTTTTCGAAACATCAGATAAATTAGTTAAATACAGTATTTCAGGACCAACCCCGGTCTCAGAACAAAGTTATACCATTGCTAGAGATCATACACTCTTGGACACGGGAACTTACAATTTTAACTTTGTAGATGGCCCAATTGGATTAACCTATGTTTCCACCACACCTAATTCAAGAATATTGGGTTCGGGTGAGACAAAAAACTTTACAGTAAATTTTGTAACCAATACCTGCCCCTCAGTCCCAGGTTCTTTAAAGCTAAGTCCGGTGACAGTAAAAGCAGGTGACACTGTCGACATAGTAGTTCCTTCTGGTTATAGTGGAGGAGTAATAGATACTAGCAATTCAAGTTTAGGAGAGGTTACTCAGAGTGGTTCTAATTTCAAACTAAAAGCTATTAAAGGCGGTTCGGTAACTCTAACAGCAAAAAACTGGAAATACGCTGGTGTAAGTTGCCAACCTCTTCCTGTTACTACACAAATAGAAGACTTTCAAGTAAATATCGTCCCAGCATTTACGCAAATCAAGCAAGGCGATTCATATAGTTCAATAATTGTAAGTATCGAAGGAATTAATTGGAAAGGAAGTTCTGTAGATGTACCCCTTCCAGAGATAAGATATTTTGCTCCAGGAAGTCCCGACGATGGAAAGCTAATTGTCTTAGCAGGAACCGCAAAAATGTGTAGAGCTAGCAATTTAAGTGATTGTGCAGTGCCAATGTCAATGACCTCTGGTAAAAATGTAGGTGTGTTTAGTTTCGTAACTACATCTAGTACAGTTACAGGTACGTATAAAATTAAAGCCACAGGAAATTTTAGCAACGGGTTTTCTGCAGGCGGAGAAAGTATTCTCCAGGTAGATTCTAGTGTTGGTATTGTGGCCCCTCCAGCAAGTGTATCAGCTTCAAACAGCGGGCTTTGCGGTGTAATAACTATAACTTTCACAAATTGGTTAGATACTACGCAAGTACCGCCTGCACCCGAAGGTTATAGGTTATATAAATCAACAACTGGTCCAGCAGATTCACCTCCAGCACCTTACAACTGGAACCAAGTAATGTTAATTTCTGGTGGTACCCCTAAAGTTACAAAGGGAGACGGAAGTATCTCCTATGATTGGCGAAATGTTGAGGATGCCGGTCCTTTCATTGCTGGTGGGCGTTATTACTACGCTATTACTTCATACAAGAGCGGAAATGAGTCTATCAAAACCATAGCAACTCCTAGTCCGATTGGTGCGCCTAGTGCATGTGGTACCCCTGCTCCAAACCTTGGGGGTTCAGATAAGCAAATTATTGAGGTAAATACTAAAACAAATTTACCAGGGCTTACAAATTCTTGTATCGGTCGAACCGAAGCTCTAGATTCCAAACTAGGTAAGTTAAAAATTGGCGACGTGCTTAGGTTCAAAGTCGAGATATGTAACTCCGGAGATGCTGATATAGTTGCTACAAGTTCAAATCCTGTAGTTGTCACCGATACATTTAAGAATTTCAAAGTACCTTCAGGCGGGTTAACTTTAAAGTATAACGGCGCAAACTGCACTCCAGCGGTGGGTTGTAAAGTAGCCCAGAGCGGGAACACACTAACATTTACTCTTACATCTGGTACCTTGCAGAAAAACGGACACCTATGGACTCTAGAGTTTGACCTCGAACTAGGAGCACCTGCTGGAACAAATACCGACCTTATACTTGCAAGTAACTCAGGGCTCATTACTTATGGAGCTCTAAAGCAGGCCTTCCAAACTAGTCAGCTTATTGTTCAGGTCCCCGGAGCAACCGTTCCTCACCAGTATGAAATATCTCCCTAGGTAGATTTTAAACCCAGTCCTTAAAGGCTGGGTTTTTTTGTTATGGGTAATCATTAA
>CAYSUI010000038.1:0-4556 GCA_964434195.1 uncultured Candidatus Saccharibacteria bacterium | reverse complement strand
TACAAAAATATTGACAAAAAATTGAAATTATATTATAATATTTTCTATTTTCGTACAATTTCTTTTCAAGAACTGACTGAAATTTCCAAGTTCTGAATCTAATCATAGGAGGATTAGCATGAGCAACGAAACCAAATACTCGATTCAAATTGAAAACATAACAACGACTGGAACTAACGAAAGCAGGTTTCATCAAACACGTTATGAAGTCCAAATGACAGGATCAGCTGGTGACATTTATACCCTGCTAGGAATAGACGCCAGCGTATACCGCATACTCGTTGACCTCCCTCTTGGCTTTTCCGATCGGCAACATCCTAGGGCCAACCTACCTTTCCAGCGGGAAAATCCGAGTAACAGAATCTACATCCAAGTAATTCGGAGAGATGAAAACTATTTCCATGGTGACTACGATTTTGTAAAACTCGTTCTATCACAACCGGTAGCAAGTATCACCCCTACAGAAATAAGCTTCAGGGGTTCGAATTCTTACCATAACGACATTTCCACGGCAACTTTTGTATTCAAGATTTCTGTGGAGAATGGGAATGAATACTTGTTTACCATTTCCGCGCCACCAAAATATCTCGAAGACTTATTCGGCCTGACGTTTGACGAGTCTGGAGCGGTGGATTTTCGAGGTACAAAAATTGTCACTAACCTTGATCACATTTACAGACAACACAGCAAAGATGAGCCTCTTAAACTTTCGCTGGGGACTCTTTTCGACTTACGAAAAAATATTCGAGATGAGTCTAATGTGAGAAATTTGATGATTGCCCTCATGTCTCAACCAGGCATGGCCGGAACTTCTACCTTGCAACAAGATGGAATTAAAAAAGTCTTGGGCAAGGTATTGGGCTTTTATGAAAGGTTGATCGCTGAAAAAGAAGTAATGTACGTGACAATTTTTCATAGCATTGTCTCTGAGTGCAAACGTACTTTAAACGGAATTAAAGTTGCGAAATACTTTAATCAGACGTTTGAGGACGTGACCACCTACGAAAATTTCAAGCTCAAACTTGAAAGTATCCAGATTGCTTATTTCGGCGCAAATGAGGAAGCTCGATACTACTCCTACGAATTTGAAGACATCTTCCCCCTACTCCCAGGATATGAAGCCCTGAGAAAGGAAGCTCTTAAGAGTCAAGGCGGGAGGGCTTTGGGAAAGATGATAGCGGATATCGACGCGATTCATTTCGATGAAGCCAAATATCCTTTGATCGCGTCGCTCATTCGCGACAGCACGATTCCGGTTTCGACTTTCTTCCGAAAGGAAGGAGACGAAACCTATTTCCTCTACAACGATAATTGGGGTTTGTTTGAAGAGTTTCTAACTAAGCACCGAGAGGTAGGAATTGAACTAGCGCGGCTTGCCAGCCAAAGAAGCACTTACGAGAAAAGCTTGATGTCGTACATGTATTTTGTCTTGTACGCGCTTCCAGAGTATCTTGAAAAATATACTGGCAAGCCATGGAAATGTTTTCCCAAGATCGTCGAAAGCACTAATGAACTTGAGCCTGAGACCTCACCTTCCGGACAAACCACCAAGAGAAGGAGTGCTCTAACCCCAATAGTGGACAACGAAAAGTGCGAAGTGATTGTTCCCTACGCTTGCCTGAAAGTGTATGGAAGGAGTACCACATACACATACTCTCTTAACTATTCAGTTATTCACCGAGGTCTTAGCATAGAAGGTAGTACATGCACGACCGATGTGGAAGAAAAGCTTAATGGAAGAGACGACTATGGACTCATGTTCTATACCCTAACGGGTAGCGAAACCGGGAGGGGCTACCCGACTTTTCTGATAATCTTCGAAAGATTAGAAAAAGGGAAAACCCGTGTTCACTTCCATCGGACACATCCTCTTCGTAGCAAGGGCGGCGAAAGCAATCCGGTCCATAACTGGATCCGTACTTGTTATAACTGGATGGTCGGCAACGTTAACCTCGACCGGGTTAAAGCACAGCAGGGCGATCTTGTTTTCGTTTCGGTTGATGCAATTCCGGAAGGTGAAGTAACAGAGGTGAATTCTTACGATAGCCATATGTTTGCAAAACCTGTTCGATTTACTCCATACAATCGAAAAGAAACGCAAAATATTTTAGGCTATCTCGAATTGAGTGAACCTACTGAACTAAACCACACCGAACATATGATCAGGGTTATTCCTGCTGGAAAGTACGAACTCCGACAGTGCAGGAGTTGGGAGGCTAACCCGAAAGGAATCTGGTCACTTCGAATTGACTGACCGCTTAAACATTAAACTACCCCAACATTTCAGTTGGGGATTTTTATTTTGAGTTTATTTTAGACGTCATTTTTTATGGTTTGACCAAGGGTACAGAGGAGGCTAAAATAAAATGCTAGAGAAAAAAATTAATTGAAACATATGAAAAAAATATATGGTTTTTTGTTAGGCGTAGCGCTACTGCTTCCACAGACGGCGCTTGGCCTTGCCCAGCCTGTCTCCCCTATTACTTATTCGGGAACTACTAGTGGGTGTCAGAGCTGTTTGAGAGTGGGTATGAATTTGGTTTCTGTTTTAAAATTTAGACTTAATAATACTACTGCTTCCAGTAGCGATGTGAGTCAGATTACTTTTCGTTACAGTGGTACAGCTACTAGTTTGGATTTAGGTCAGGTTAGATTTTACGATGACATAAATGGTGTATTCTTAGGTAGCACAACTTTTGACTTCTCTACAAAGATAGCAGTCTTAACTGGCGCACCAATTATGAGTGTTCCAGCTAACTCAACCGGTGAAATAACTGCCTACGTAAACGTAAAACCAACGGCAGTCGTAGGTAGAAATGCCAAATTCTTTATAAACACAGGAGACGTACTTGGAGATGGTGGCTTGGAAATAACCGGTAATCTTCCTCACTCTAGCCCACTACTTTCTATTTGTGCAGGCCAAACTTTTGTAGACCCTGCGTTGGTACAAGTTCTTTCTGCTAATGGTGGCGAGGTTTGGACTAAGGGCGAACAATACACACTTTCATGGGTGTATAAAAATGCTCCCTCCAATGCCTGGGTAAAAAATGTTGAATTACTAAAGGGTGGTGTATTTGTGAGAAACTTAGATGTTGAAACTACTCCAAGAATACTCCCAGGTGGTAAGCTTTGTCCGGGGCAGGTTGTTCGCTGGACCATCCCTCAAGATTTAGTTACTGGTAGTAACTACAAGATTAGAGTTAGACTATACAAAGGCGCAACTGACTCCCCTAACTTACTAGACACAGATGTCAGTGATGCGAATTTCAGAATAGAATAAAAAATAACCGCTTCCGAAAGGGAGCGGTTTTAAGTTAGCCTTTCTAACTCTTCCCAAAGTAGAAGCTCGAGACTTAACTGACTCGCGGTTTGCGCGACTAATTGTTCAGTGATTATCTGGGCGTTTCGAAAAGTAATGAGATCCTTACCGTACAAGACTTCGGGTCTACCTCTTTCTGCAATTGCCCTGAGCCTCTCTCGAGTATCTTCTCTTTTATAGAATGATCTTAAGAGAATTGGGAGGTCTGCACTTAATCTTACCATTTCCGAAAGTCTAGGTGCCCTAAGAAAATAAGTCAGAATCGCTTGCGCTTCTAAGTATAGATAAGACTTGATTAAGGGCGCTATCCTAAATCTATTTTCCTGGGAACATTCTAGAGATACCAAACCTGTAAATAGATTTTGGAGAAGCGGAGTGGTAATCTTACAACCCCTGTCTATTTCACTAACTATTAAGAGCAGACTATACAGGATACGTTCCAAGGATCTCTGGCAAACCACTTCCCTACCCCCGAACTCAAATTCGGGGATCTGAAAAGCCTCAAGCCTATCTAGCAAGCCAGACTCCTGAATCCTGAATAACAATAGACCGTTTTGAGATAGATTATTGAAGTGTTCGATTCGAAGCTTAGCTTCTTCATATGTCATAACTTACCCCCTTTAAGACTTCTATTTACGAAACTCAAATAATTGTGTATGTTACTAAATTATTTTTCTAGTTGCAAGAAATTATAGGGGGGTGAAATGAATAAATTTCTTATAATTATAATGACATTAAACCTCTGCGCATGTCAGCAGGCTTCTGCGATTAGCACCAGCAGATTACCACTGAAACCCTGTGAACCCGTACCGGAACTGGAATCCTTTACTC
The DNA here is from genome assembly GCA_964434195.1 of uncultured Candidatus Saccharibacteria bacterium. Lineage (GTDB taxonomy): Bacteria > Patescibacteriota > Doudnabacteria > UBA920 > UBA920 > CAYLIB01. The sequence goes on along the minus strand of CAYSUI010000038.1, from coordinate 406 downwards.
GTAGCAGAACTGTTCTTGTAAATATGATAGGAACAAGAACTGGAGGTAGCGGAGCTTTGGCCTACTCCAATGAATCGGGTAGCATGGTTGTCTCGAATTATCATGTTTTTCAAAATAATCACTTTAGGGTTTGGTTTGAAGATCTTGACCATAATAGATTTGAGCTTCTTAACTACTCTCTAAATAAGGAAGCAGATCTTGTTTTTTTCTATCTCCCCGGTACCCATACCTACCTGCCTAACATGAAAGTATACTCGCCCAAACAGAATGAGTGTGTCTATTTTCGTACAGAAGGAAACGGTGACAGCGGTTTACTTTCAGGTAGGTTTACAGGTTACCAAAATGAGGGGTTGGGGGTTGTAGAATACGATATGCAATATGACCCAAATGGACTTTCTGGGACTCC
>CAYSUI010000037.1:0-5461 GCA_964434195.1 uncultured Candidatus Saccharibacteria bacterium | reverse complement strand
TTTTTTATATACAAAAAAATCCGCAAAAAGCGGATTTTTTTTGGTGGACCGGGTGGGATTCGAACCCACGACAAAAGGATTAAGAGTCCTCTGCTCTACCAACTGAGCTACCGATCCTATTAATGGGGCTTGCGTCGCCCCCTTCAACCGGCAAAGCCGGATTGAAGCTTCCCCCTCTCGCGACCTTGTCGCTAGAAAACATGGAGGATAACTTTGATATTTTAACGTTTTCACTAAATGCTTTCAAGTGTCCATTTTCACGAGCGAAGCAATGTGAGTCTCTAGTGGGGTACCCCGGCGACCCCGTCGTTGGGGAAGAGGGGGAACACGAGGAACGTAGTGAAAGGTTTAAGTAGCAAAGCGGAATAAACCTGTAACGAAGTGAGTCGTAATTAACCCGAGGTGGTGCACCCGGAGGGATTCGAACCCCCAAAAACGGTTCCGAAGACCGTTGTGATATCCATTTCACTACGGGTGCTATTTAATCGGCTATTTCTTCAAAACTGTTGTATAGGATATCACGCCATTGGATAATTTTCCAGTAAAGGGTGCTACCGCCTACCTCAAGTCTCAGACAGCCTTTGTATTCGTTATTTTTCTTGGTTTTATGAACAGTATCTTTATATACAGTCTTGTAAAACTGTACTATAGGTATATTTAGAGTATTAGACCAATATTGCTCATAGTTTTCATTACTAAATATCTTATGAGTGTAGAGTCTGAATTTCATTTTATCAGGTGGGACTCCAGCAAACTGGTTCAGCCAAAACATCATTATTTTTATAAGGCTAGGGTCTGAATTCATAAACTGGAAATACTCAGTTTTCTTCGAACCCTCTGCTAAGAATAAAGTAAGCCCTGCTAAAAAAAGTCGATTACGTTTTAAAACTGAATATTCCTCCACCGCTTCCTTCTTGATCTTTTCTATCCTCGCGACTCTTTTTAGGTGGTTTGTCCAGCCTCCTTTTTGTCTTCCTATTTCGGCTGCAGAGTGGATCCTCTCAAAGATTCGTGATTTGTGATCATCAGTAAGCTCTATATTTTTCAACCACCCTGAGAGAGTTGATTTAGGTAAGTGACCTAGTTCCTTCTGAATCTCGGAATAAGTTCTTCCATCTTTTCTTAGTTTAATCGCAAGTTGTTTTTTCTCTGCATCCATACAGGCATATATAATGTACATACATTATATAGCATAGTTCGTATTTATGAAAAATTCTAAACAATCATGTTACTATTATATTCCTATGTTATACATATTTAGTGGTACAGATACCTATACTAAAAACCAGCATATTCAAGGACTTCTAGCTAAATTCGGAGTTACTCCTACGAATATTCCTTTCGAGGAATTTCAAAAAAACCAAGCCTCTCACCTGAGTGGCGACTTATTCGCGTCTCTAAAAGTATTCCTGTTTAAGGGTTCTTCGCCTGAAGAAATTACCGAAGCAGATCTAGATGCTCTTAAGTCATCTAAAAATCATTTTATTTTTTTACCAGCTAAACTTGACCAAAGAAAAACAGTAGTAAAAAAGCTCCAGGCAGACAAAGGTATTACTTTTAAAAATTTTGATTTACCCCCAGTCTCTTCTCTACAGAATTGGGTAAAGCAATACCTAAAAAGCAAAGACGCCCACATAGACGAAGCAGTTATTACTTATTTTTTAGAGCGACTCGGGTTAAAAGATTCTGGTGGGTATATTGAACCAGAGTACGAATTATGGACTATTGCTAACGAGTTGGACAAGTTAATAAGCTACTCTCCAGATAAAATTACTACCGATGTAGTTAAGGATTTGGTAACAGAGAATTTGGAAATAGAAATATTTTCTCTCATTAGTGCGATTGCAGAAAGAAATAAAACCGGCGCTTATTCCTATTTAGATAAGTTCTATGAGAGTGGGGGAGATGCTGATGATAAAACTAAAACAATTCAACTCACTGCGCTACTTTCTGACCAGCTTAGGAGTATTCTTCTCGTAAAAAGTGCAATTGATTCAAGAATCCCGGATTCAAGTCTTTTGGGGGAAACAGGTTGGAAGCCCGGTAGGCTGAATATTCTAAAAAAACTTTCTTATAATTTCGAGATATCTAAATTAAAACAAACCCTAAATAGGTTAGAGCACTTAGACCTGGAATCCAAAACCACTAATACACCGGGTAGGGTATTGTTTAGTATGATTATATCCCAGTTAATTTAATTGAATCATTGAATGTCGTGGTATAATAGAATTGTAAAAAGTAATTATGGGGTGTACCCCCAACAAAACGAAACAAAATGAAGTATTTAAGTAAAATATTAGCGGTTTCCGCTATAGCATCGAGTCTACTTGCTCCATCGCTCGCATTTGGAGAAGACTCAAACACAACCACTACTCCTGCGAAGCGAGCACCAATAAAAGTAAACCAGGAAGAATACAAAGCAAAACGTGAAGCGGCTCAAGAAGAAGCCAAAGCAAAACGTGAAGCTACAAAAGAAGAAGCTAAGGCCAAGCGCGAAGCGGCACAGGCTGAAGCAAAAGCTAAAAGAGAAGAAGCAAAAAAGAAAGCTGAAGAAAGAAGAGAGCTACAAAAAAAGTGTGTAGAGGGTACTCAAACTGCAAATAAAACCTATACAGAAGCTCTTAAAACCAATAACACTAAATCTACAGAAGACTTAAAAGCAGCTAGAAAAACTCAGTCGGAAGCTCTAAAAGCAGCTCAAAGCGCTTATACCGAAACTCTAAAGACTATCGCAGATACCCTAAAAGCTGATCTAACAGCAGCAGGAGAAGATGCAGAAAAAATCGCAGCGGCTAAAAAGAAAGCACAAGATGCTAGAAAAGTCGCCAGAGAAACCAGAAAAACCGCAATAGAGGCGGCAAACAAAACATTTAAAGAAGCAAGAGAAAAAATCGCGACTACTAGAAAAGACGCCAACAAATCCGCTCTAGATACTAGAAAAACTGCTGTAGAATCTGCAAAAACCCCTTGCAAAACTGCTACCACAAACACCACTACAACTACTACAACAAACACTACAACAGCTCAGTAAATATAAAACCCGCCATATGGCGGGTTTTGTTTATCTGGCAGCTCTTTTTCTATCGTTTGCGTTTAGAAGTTTCTTTCTCATCCTTACATTGAGAGGAGTAACTTCTACAAGTTCGTCAGGTCCTATATATTCTAGAGCAAAGTCTAAGGTAATTGGTTTTGGTGGGGTTAGAATAATTGCATCATCCGCACCACTGCTTCGCATGTTTGTAAGTTTTTTAGTTTTACAAACATTTAGCTCAAGGTCACTATCTAGTGCATTTTGACCAACTATCATACCTTCATAAACTTCCACTGCTGGTCCTATGAAGAGTACTCCACGTTCCTGGGCATTATTTAAACCGTATGCATTAGAGGTACCAGATTCAGATGCTATTAAAGATCCATGTTCGTTACCCTTGGTATCTATTTCGTGCGCTGGTTTATAACTGTCGAACAAATTGTTGATAATTACTGTTCCGCGGGTTCTAGTAAGGAGTAAGTTCTTAAGCCCAATAAGTCCTCTGGTCGGAATTAAGTATTCAGCGTGAATTTCACCACTCGGTGAAGAGTCCAGCGTAAGCATTTCGCCACCGCGTTTCCCAAGTTCTTCTATAACTGCACCTTGGTATTCGCTTGGTACATCTATGGTTACTTGTTCATATGGCTCTTTCTTAACACCATCTTCTTCGTGGAAAATAACCTGAGGCTGGCTAACTTGTAGTTCGAAACCTTCGCGTCTCATAGTTTCTATTAAGACTCCTAAGTGGAGTTCACCGCGACCACTAACCAGAAAACTTTCAGCGCCTTCTTCGGAAGGTTCTACTTTTAGCGCAACATTGGTTTCAAGTTCTTTTTCTAAACGATCGCGGAGATTTCTTGAAGTAACAAACTTACCTTCACGCCCTGCAAATGGGGAAGTGTTAACACCAAAAGTCATTTTTATGGTAGGAGGTTCTATTTCTACTGGAGGTAACTGCTTCGGGTTTGCGCTGTCTGCCAAGGTTTCACCAATTTGTATATCGTCAAAACCTGCAACTGCAACTATGTCTCCAGCTTCTGCTAGTTCTACATCTACCGGTTTTAGACCTTCATACATTTGAAGTGCTGTAACTTTTCCAGTCTGCTTGGTGCCATCTGTAAGGATTCTAGTAATGTTTTGTGCTTTTTTTACACTACCAGATGTAATCTTTCCAATCCCCAATTTGCCTTTATAGTTATCTGAGCGTAAAGCTAAAACCAGCATAGCAAAAGGGTCTTCTAGGTTTACTTCTGGTGCATCAAAATTTTCTATTATTGCTTCAAATAGGGGAGTAATGTCAGCAGGAGTATTTGGGTCAGCAATTTGCGCTTTTAGCTTATCTGCATCGCTGCTAGCTAGTCCACGAATACCGGAAGCATAAATAACTGGAAAATCTAGTTGTTCATCTGTTGCGTGGAGTCTTACGAATAAATCGAAAGTTTTATTTACGGTTTCGTCTACGTTCGCACCTTCTTTGTCTATCTTATTTACAACAACAATTGCTCTTAGTCCAAGTTCAAGAGCCTTTTTAAGAACGAACTTTGTTTGAGGCATTGGGCCTTCTTTAGCGTCTACCAAAAGCAAAACACCATCTGCCATTCTAAGTGTGCGTTCTACTTCTCCGCCAAAGTCAGCGTGTCCTGGGGTATCTACTATGTTTATCTTTGTTCCCTTATAAACCAAAGAAGCATTTTTCGCGCGAATAGTAATACCACGCTCACGCTCTAGGTCCATAGAATCCATAATTAAATCTGCACCCTCTTCTGTTTTAACAGTCTGAGTCTGCTTAAGCATCGCGTCCACCAAAGTAGTCTTACCGTGGTCAACGTGAGCAATAATTGCAACATTTCTAAGATTTTCTCGTTTCATCTTTTTATCATTCCTTCATACAAAGGAATTCATTCAATTATTTAAATATATAAAAAACGCCCGAAGGCAAATAAATTTTGCCACACCTGGCAGGAAAAGTCAACCAAAAGGAAAAGCGGATGAGAGGCTCAGGGAGTCTCGTCATCCGCTTAGTAGTTGTTGTTCGCTCATAGGCTGGGGTTTGCTATCGCCTTACCCCATTGGAGGAACGTGCATGCACGTATGGGCTTACGTTACCATGCCCGTGGAAAAGTGTTCGGGAGCATTGCTCGCACGAAGGTTCCCGGGTCTTATAGGTGTTTGTCGTGTGCCCTAATTTCCTCCTATTACGTTGGAACGTTTTTGATTTATTTCCGGATGTCTTTTTTGCTCGCAGGTTTTTTCCTGGGAGCAAAGCGATGGATTAGGTCCTATTCGGACCTGCTCCACCAAGAGACCCTAGGACCGGCATGGTCGTCATGCGATACCTTTCTGGCCTCGGCCGCGGTTTTCATCAATGAAGACAGTGGGGCTTATTCCCCAAGCCCGACAAGTTGGGGTTATCCCCCAACCCATCGTTCA
>CAYSUI010000036.1:0-6030 GCA_964434195.1 uncultured Candidatus Saccharibacteria bacterium | reverse complement strand
GCGTGTTGTTCCTCTTTAGTGAAGGTGAATTCTGGAATATTTGCATCTATATCTATATTTCTCTCTATAGTAGAGAGCTCGTAGGAAAACTTGGCGTCTTCTTCTCCGGATTTGAGTAATTCTAAAATGCGAGGTTTAATTTTGTCGCCGGTTTTTCCTGTGTGAATGGCTTTATATAGAGCATCTAGACTGCCGAATTCTTGTATTAGTTCGCTGGCGGTCTTTTCGCCTATACCTTTTACACCTTTAATGTTGTCTGAGGGGTCCCCTCTTAAGGCTTTGTAGTCCACCATTTGTTCTGGGGTAAGACCGAAGCGTTCTTTTATGGCGGACTTGTCGTAGATGGCGATATCGGAGAGACCTTTTCTGAGTGTGTAGATTTTTACGCAGTCCGAAACTAACTGGAGCGTATCCAGGTCTCCTGTAACTATCATAACGTCGCAGCCGCCGTTTTTGTGACTGCAAATTTTGTTCGAAAGAGTACCCAAGCAGTCGTCTGCTTCGAAACCTTGTTTTTCTACAACGGGGATACCCATAGCTCTTACTACTTTTTTTACTAGAGGAATTTGGTCGTAGAGTTCTTGTGGGGCTTTAACTCTGGTGGCTTTGTAGTCTTTGTATTTTTCATGCCTAAAAGTGGGACCGGCAAGATCGAAGGTGGCGGCAACATGGGTAGGCTTAAGGTCTTTTATAGCTTTTAGAAGTATGGAAATGAATCCGTAGACAGCGCCGGTTGGGGTTCCTGCTTTATTTTGAAGCCCTGGAATGGCATGGAAACCGCGGTGAACGAGGGCGTTGCCGTCTATTAACATGTATTTAGGGTGGGTAGTTTTTGGCATAAGGGTAGTATACCCGTAAGTTCGGGGGAAATGAATATTTATAATTTATATTGCTATAATTGATGTATGAGTATGGACACAGAGACAACTGACGTAGAACAAAATTTTGCTTTTGAATACGATAAGAGACAATTTTTTAATTATATAGAGCAGTCTGATTGGATGGAGGCGCTGAGGGTGCTTGAGGCGGGTATATATAAACCCAACACCGAAGACTTTAAACGAGTTAACGAATTGTTGATCGGTAAGCCGATCCCAGACATCGCGTTGGAATGGCAAAAAGAGTTAGATGGGTTTGAGGGTGACGGAGCGGCTATAGATGAAAGCTTGGAAAAAGCTTATTATGGGAATTCTATTAGTTTCATAAATTTTTATCGAAAACTGTTAATTTTGACTTTGGAAGATAAGCAAAACTTTACTGAACAACTTCGGTACATGGAAAGCATGCAAATACCGGATGTATTTAGCGAATATGCACAAGCTTTAAATGAAGATAATTATTACCCTGAATCGATTTTTTATTCGTATTACATAGAATCTATTGAAGAAAAAAAAGACCTGGATAGAGAAACAATAGAGCGAATTCTCCTTTCTGAAATCGGCTTTAAGAACCCACATCGAGGTGATGCAGAATTCCAATTTATGGATGTTTACAAACATAGATTGAGGCTACTCAAACTTTATTTGGAAAAATTTGCAGATGAACATTCCTATACAATCGCACTTGAAATTTATGCAAATATTGCGGATAAAGCCGAAGTCCCTGAAGAAATTTTTGATTGTATCTTAAAGATTTGTCGCAAATCGAATAATCAAAATACTGAAAGAATTATTCATAAACTCGATGAACTTGAAATAAAATTTAAGGAAGATGATGATGCCTTAGATAGGCTGGAACGAATTAGGTGCTTAGTCGACACCCGAACTAAAACGGTTGATAGGTTTGGTCAATTTGATATAGCGGGTAGAGAAATAACGGTTTTAGCTGAAGGGGAAAATTTAAAAGATAGCAAAGCGCAACTAGTAAGCAGGCGCGGTGATATTCTAATTTCTGCTGAAGAGTTAAATAACTTAATCGGTTTAATTAATGCAGCTGGTTTGCGCCAAGGAAATAACGAAAGAAAACTAACCAATATAGACGCCAAGGCTTTGGGTTTACCTACTACAGATTTTGCCGTCAATTTACAAAGAGAACACGGAGAAACAATAAATACAGTTAAGGATTTATATAAAGAGTTTATAGAAAGTCCCAGACTGAAAGATTTGGGTGTAGATTTATTTGAATTTAGCTTAAAAGAGCAAGCAAGGTTAATGCTTTTGGTTTTGAGAATGAAAGATGCGGAGTGGAAGACTTTTAGTGGCGCATGCAGTGTGTTCCCCTCTTTAATACCCCTTACAACAAAAATAGATTATAAACCTAGTGAAATACTAGAGTTAATTCATGAATTTGGGTTAGATAATCCAGAAACGTTTAAAGAAAATTCTCTTACGGCAAATCTACAAATAAACTTATCCTCTATAATTGAAATGCAGGAAGTAATTTTTAGAGACCTGGAATTAACCGAAGAAGAGAAGGCTGTTGTTGAATATGGAGTTAATAAGTTAGTAAAAAAAATAATAGAGCTAGATACAAAATACCCAACAAATTCTACTAGACTTGTCCGAATTAACCATCTAGACCTTGGTGAAACTAATTCTCAGATAAATTTGGTGAAGGGATTGGCGTATCTTGGTCTTACATCTGACTTACTTGGCAACGAACAAATAGATCTCGCGAAACACTCCGGTCTAATTAGACGGCTTGAAAACTTGGTGATCGAAAATAAGACAGTAAATACGAAGCTTAAAAAGACTTTGTATGGACTGGGATTTATAGCACCTACTCCTGAATATCACTGGCGAGTAGACCGAGATTTGCGAGAATACAACGAACGAGCAAGTTTAGATATACCCGCAATACTAGATGAAATAAAGACAGGAAAAAAAGACTCCGAACCCATTGTGTGTGTTGAAATAGGCCCGGGCAATGGTTTAGCTAAAAGAGAACTAAAAGAAAAATTTGGAGACTCTATTATCCAATATGCTGTTTGCGACAAAGCCTACTTCCCTTTGGGAAAGTACATTGAGTCTATTCTAAACTTTGAAGCACTAGAAAGAGATGCGGGAATTACTCTTACTAGGACAGAGAAGCAAGCTGTGGCTGATTATATATATATAGGGTTTTTGGAATAAAAAAGGGCCAAACAGAGCTTGATAATTTTGAATACGACAGTGAATTGCTCTCTATGATAAGCAGAGATATAAGCCAAATAAATACCGCGCTTGCGGAGACATTTAAGAGTAAGCTTGGGGAAGCTAAGGTTGTACCTAGTACAATAAGTTCTAGAAATAATTTAGGCGAAGTTATATATCCTAATAAAATAGAGTTAGAGGGATTAACAAGAAATACGCAGATTGCACTCCAAAAATTAGTGAATAGTGGTCCTAGGTATCTTTACCAAAAAACTTTTACATTAAGGGATAATGCTTTTTATGAAAAAATTGATGTCGATATAGCCGGTGTTATTTTTTCTGAAATGCATAGACTTTCTAGGCTTAAATCGGGTTCGATAGATTTAGAGATTGCTATGCGCTCCAGTGTATATTACTCGGATGAGAAATATGGAGAGTTAATTAAGCAAATATTTGAAAAGCTTAGCGATCGTGGAATGACTATAGACGATAGTATTCGTAATAACGATGGGAATGGATATAGATTGGATGCTGCATATGAGATGAAGCGTACTTATGAAAAGCTCGGTCAACCTATTTATATATACATCGTAATGGGGCCAGGTTTTGACAATGAAGATTATGCAGAAAATCTAAATGTACCGAAATGTATGGTGATGACTAAAGATCCAACAAACCTAGAGATCATAAAACGCCATACTTATGGAAGCGGCAAAGTGGAAATACTAGAGATAGATGAACTTGTAAAACTAAAGGGATATATTGGCAGACTTAACAGAGGAAATGAAATCTTAGAGGCTCTAAAAAAACTCGGTGCTTAACCGAGTTTTTTAGTTGATGAAATTATGTCTAGCTTTCCCCAAATTAAATCGAATAGGATTTTAAAGTTGTCGGCTATTTCTGGGTTGTCTATAAGAATACCTACGGGGTTATCTTTATGAAATGTGATTAGACTAACTAGCTGACCAGCAATTTTTATGTCCATGCGAAACGGGAATGATTCTGTGGGGATGGACCTGGTTTCTCTCATGAGCACTTTGCTGGATTCGTTTATAGGATTATCTGACGGAGCGATAACTCTATTGAAAATATTTCTTTTTACTCTTAGCTTTGGGTATTTCCTGGAATATTCTGGTATAAAACTAGCCATTTCGCCTTTGTCTTCTATACTGTCTATATTTTTTCCGTTTTCTAACAAGGTTTCGTAGATTTTTATTATCCCCTCTTTTCCTTCGTAGAACTTAACACCGGGACGACCAAATACTGAATTGTAGTCTAGGGTTAGTTTTTCCATCATGCCACTTACGGCTAATTCGGCAGCTTTGGCTTTTTCCTGTTGTTTTTCTATAAAGTCTTTTAACTTTAGGGGATGCGCTGGTTCGAAAATGGCTACTTTCCCTTTTTGCTCCTGCTTAACTACCAGACCTATTTCTACTAGTTCTTCTAAGAGCTTATAAGTAAGTTGACGTTTGAATGGGGTTCTTGTGGCTAAACTGCTGGCTTTTAAGGGGCCAGTTTTTAGTAAGGTTTCGTAAATAAGGGCCTGAGAACCATTTAAACCTGCTTGCATAAGAACTTGCGTGTAGTTTGCTTTATAAGCTACACCTTTTTTTGTTCTATTTTGCCCCTCTTCTTGTTTTGGACCTGAGTGTGGAATGGGCTGATCCTGGTTATTTATTTGTGAGTTTTGGGGTTCCATATGGTTATATATTAGCAGGTTTGATTATTTTTGTCAAGATTCTTATGACAAATTTATTTAATTTTATTTAGATTTTTATATATATTTTATTGGATGTAATTAAATTGTACTATTTTATGACACATTAATATTGACATTTTGCTGAATTTAGTGTATACTGATATTTAAATAAAAATTACCAGAACATAAAAATTACTGATAGTCAAATAGTCCATTAGAGAGAGCGGTAGCCCACCGTGACATATAGGGCACAAGAAAAGCGATGTACGTATTTCTCTCTATATAGAGAGGAATATATACACCGCTTTTGTTTTATAGAAAGAGATATGTTGTAAATCCCCATCCACATATACATACATGGTGGCCTAAGGCTTTTACAACAGATCCCTCTCTAGAACCTCATATTAGAGAGATCCCATAAATATTTACAACTTAATTAGTACGACAGGTGCGTACAGTTGCCGTCAGGCAACAGGAATCTGGGAAAAGGAGCGAGTAACTGTTAACCACACTTACCTATCCCCTGTTCGCCCTAGGCGAACTACCGGTTCTGCTAGAGCCCGAAAGTATGACGCTATTTCTTCCGAATTTATGGAAGGGAAAATGTTTACCTAGGAAAAGCTTAGCAATGAGTGCGACCCTTCGTCTGTTTTTGCTCTCGAGAGAGAAGGAAAAAGACAGGTGAGGGGGTCATTCCTTGCTAGCACTTCTTCACACAAGTGTATGTGCAGGATGAACTTTGAAAAATAGTGATTTTGTAAATTTATCCCATATTCGGCAATGAGTGTGGGGGTAGTTATTAGTAATCCAAGCGGCGGGTTCACGAGAGTGAAGCTTGCAGCGGGTGAAAGTAGTTACGTTGTATTTGTTTTGCGTGGACGAATGCGTAACCCGGTGGTGCAAATACTGTATACAAAATACAACATAAGAATTAAATGAAGCTCGGTTTTATCTCGAGCGTGGAAATATATTATCCAAACAAACAAGCACCCATAAGAATGGGTATTTTTTTGGCTGGATAACAGCCTAAGCTCAAACAACGCGTTTGAGTAAATTGAAATCGATCCGTCTGGATCAAGCTTTAGGAGCATCGATGAAGATTAAAAAAATCGTTGTTTCGCGAGTCGATCCAGATACTAAGCTTACTGCTTTTTTGGTGGCGGGGACGCAAGTCTTTAGCTTGCCAATAGAAGTGGTGAGAGGATCGGCTCCGAGTCACTACCTGAACGACCCCGAAGTGCTCTGTATAGAGTGTGGAGG
>CAYSUI010000035.1:0-6160 GCA_964434195.1 uncultured Candidatus Saccharibacteria bacterium | reverse complement strand
CCAGAAAGCCCAATCACAACTTTCTTGTTTCCAAGACAAGCTTTCATAGCATTGAACACTGCCCAGTAAAGTTGTTCTGTATCACTCGGCTCTTCTTGGTGTGCTTCACGCATCTGTCCCGAGAGAAGGAAATCAAAGACGCCTTCTTTATGCCGAGGCGCATTGTAAACAATTCGCCCCGAAGCATCGTACACAGTACTGGCTCCTTCGTAGGTAATAATAGATTTCCCAATCTGGTCTACACCCACAAAGTTAACGTACACATACGGTGCAGGACAGTCTGCCAACAACTCGCGAACAACCTGGTGACGTTTGCGGTTTTTCTGCCAACCCCAAGGACTCGCGGACAAGTTCACAAAAAAGTCTACTCCCAACTCGTAAAGAAAATGAGCAGGGCTAATGTTGTAGTCACCATGCCACATATCTTCACACTGGTGCAGGCCAATAGAAACCTCATGTGAACCAACCCGTACTTTAACGGGAACTATTAGCTCACGCAAAACATTAACCAAAGGTCTTCCAGACTCCAGAGCGATTTCTTCAGCAAGCTTGCGAAGGCTAAAGAACTGCCGATCATCGAAGAAGTATCGATAATTGGGATGAAGAGTCTTCACAACTTTTTGCACCAATTTTCCATCTTTGGCAACAAACGCCGTGTTCAATTTCCGCACCCGACCATCTTCACCCTTCTTCGCCCGGTCAATGTCTATGGAACCAAAAATGACTACGATACCGGCCTTGCTGGCTTCAATCACTTTCTGGTTAGCCAATTCGATTTGGCGAAGGAAATCTTCAAACTCAAACCGGTCACCGAGCAAATAACCTGGAATAGCCATTTCGGGAAACACAATAAGCTCCTGCCCACGCCGGACAGCCTCATCTATTTCCGAAATCATACTCTCCGCGTTATACATCGGTGAAGCAGGTCTAACCCGCATTTGTCCAATTGAAAGTTTTATTGGGTTCATCCAATTTCTCCTATCTGAGCAGCGCGAGTATTGGTTCTACGAACACACCACTCACGTCCACAACGGTTATTTTCTTCGACCCACATACGGCAAGCTTCTGCGTTACCGGGTGCGAGTTAGTAGTTATTACGTGTGCGACCCTGGAATGCTCCAGCCTATCCAAACACCGACGCCATTTGCCGTTGTTAAGCGTCATATGGGTAGATGCCATATAAACAGCTTTCGCTCCTCGGTTCAGGTAGGCATTCACCGCAAGCTCGGCCGTTCCAAACGAGCGAATCATGTCGTCGTAAATCCAGACAACCTTTCCTTCCACATTTCCTATGGAGTACATAAGTTTTGTGGTTTCAAAATCGCGATCCTTGGCCACCATTGCGATCTCCACCCCAAACTTATCGGCATAGCTCTTCACCCAGTCTGGCCTTCCGGTATCTGCTGTTCCAAAAACTTCCGGAAGTGTAAACCCCCGAATAGCTTCAAGCATGACGGGTTCTGCGTAAAGAGAAGCAGCCTGTCGGTCACGTTTCAAGGAATTAAGCTGGCCTTCTTCGTGCAGGTCTAAAAACATAAAAGCATTCCCCAAACCGTTGTTCGGAATTGAGTGGTAAATATTGTAAAGCCAGTCATTTAGACTCTCTCCCGGTTTTTTTGCACGCTCCATTGTGGAGTAAGCTTGATACGGATTCACAAAAATTCTCTTGCGAGTATTGGGCGCAAAAATATTCCCGAGACGAACCACTTCAAGCAAGCTCGCACTATCCAAACCCCCACCGACAATAATAACGTCCTTACCGGCGAGTTCGTTGCGATCACCAATTCCCGCACGCAGATAATTTTCGCCATCCGAAAACCTTTGACGAAAAACCTTTGTCTTCCCGTAAAGAATTCCAAGTTTCTGCGCTAGCAGTTCTGCAAAGTACTGGTAAGGCTTTGTGCTTACCATTACTACCTGTTCCGGATCCAATTGCAAATTCATATTCCCCTCCTAGAAATTTCCAAATTTCCAACGCCAATATTTCTATTCGCGTAAGAAAAAAAGAAATTATAGTTACAAGTGTAGTAATTTAACAATTCCAACTATGATTAGTGGTACAAACAACACTAGTGCAAAAACAAAAGTAATTAGCATGCCGAGCATGGTATAGAACTGCCTTCCTCCCTTAAAGAGAACAAGCAGACCAATAAGTAAACCAGCAAGCCAATACTTCCAGTAAAGCACTAGCGCATAAACAAGAATCATAACCCCTCCTATGGTTTTCCAATTTCCAAATTCCAAAACTTTAGAACCTAGAAAAAAGATGGAAAGAAGTTGTCTTTCCAAAATACTTCACTTAATACGTGGGCTGTTGATGAAACGTGACCTCATAACCGGTTTGTCTTTTCTTCTTCGCCACAGCCCCATCCTCACCAGTAGCTTTGTCTATGTTGTCACTCAGCTTCGCCAAATGGATTTTCCTTCCGTTAATCCAAGCGGCAACGGCTTTCATTACAAGTGAGAGTGGCTTTAGACCAAGGTCATTAGTCAGGTTTGTACCCCAACCAAAAGACACTTGAATGCGTCCTGCGAAATGAGTAGCAAGTTTGTACATGACATCTATATCCAATCCATCGCTAAAGATAATCATCTTTTCACAAGGATCAATGCCGTGCCGCTTGTAATACTCAATCCACATTTCACCGTAGACGATTGGGTCACCTGAATCTTGACGGGAACCTTTCCACCTACGAGCAATATCCGGAGTCAGAGTATGCTCCAGAAAATACTTCGTACTGTAAGTATCCGGAAGCATAATCGAAAGCCCAACCCCATACATCTCCTCCCAATCCTCAAGCATTCTTCTTTGGGAAACAAGCCACCCTGCTTTGTCGTCTTCCTCTGCATAAATAGCGGAGTAAACCATAGGTAGTTCGTGCGCGTTCGTACCCATTGCCAGCAACCCGTACTTCATGGCTAATTCTACGTTACTCGTACCACGAAGCTGACTCCCCGAAATCTCACTAGCTAAAAGACCAACTATGTAGTCTTGCCACAGACGAGAAAAGCGCCGGCGAGTACCGAACTCGGAAAAAATAATCTCAGGGTGGTTTTTCAGGAACTCCACCTTCTCCCAAAGGCGACGCATACCTTCAGCATACACACGGTCCTGTTGATACCGAGTTTGCTTGCGAAGCCAATTTCTGGTGCGAAGTTCGTTAACAATCGCTAAGATAATTGTTTCCCAATAGGTCACGACTGACCACGGACCCCTTGCGCGGATAATCAAGACACCATTCTCCACGACAATTTCATATGAACATAGTCGCATTAATCCGAGAAAGCTGAGATACTCCTCGCCATCGAACATGCGCTTGCCATATTCATTGGTTCCACGCAGATAATGCAACTGGGTGGTATCTACGAAAAGACCAAGGACATGATCGAGTTGCTCTTTAAGCTCCTCGATACGGATCTCATCGAGTAGATTTACACCCTTGGTTCTGTTCTTAAATTCAAACATCACTTCCACGTTCGGGTGATAGTGATGAATAAATTTCCCCATGGCGAGTTTGTAAAAATCCAAGTCAAACAAGCTTTTAATAATCGGCTCGTCAAATCTCACAAATTTTTTCATCATTTCCTCCAGTGAAAAACTTTGATATTTTTCTAGTTCGAAAATTTTTCGAACCCAGAAATTTATATCCAAAAATTGGGTAAAAATTTCTAAAGATTTAAGCAATACAATACCATTTTTAAGCCTAAATGTCAATAAAAAAAAGAACTATCTGTTATAGTTCTTAGCCAAGCGGCTTGATGCTTCCACCTCGGTCAACAAATTTATGAAACCGTTCCGAAGCAAATTCGAGTCCTGCTTCGATGATTTCGAACAGTTCACCCAGCGGATTAATACTGGCTGTTGTGAAAGTTTCAAGCATCTGAACCGCGCGCTTCCACAGTCGCTTATGATGCCCAATAGGCAACGGCAGTTCGAACCCAGACTCAGCGGTAATCTCTTGCACATAAATGCCATTACCCTCTTTAGGGTCGTTGCATTTGAACTGGGCAAGCAACTCTTCTCTCGTCACGTCTTTGTGACTCACGACCGGCATAAGGTAACCCCAAGCCGCATGCACGCGCTGCTCATTCAGATTTGGCAAGTATTCCTCTTCCGTCGTATACGTCTCACCTAGACTGTAGATTGAAGTATCATAGGTTTTTTGGCCAATCTTAACCTTCACGGCAACGATGTCGGGGAAAGGCGTTTCGGTATCAAAGGGAATTTCCTTATTTACCCAAACCTTCATACCTATTTCTTCCCGCGCCTCACCTTTTTCCGTTTTACCATAACCCAGCAGGCATTCCGGCGAAGAAGCGAGATGGGGGCCAAATACTCCGTTAAAGCCACCTAGAGATGCCGGTAGACCAATACCAGGAGCTTGACCACGCTTAATCCCGACAAAGAATATCTTACCTGACGGGGTAAAGATAACTGGAAAAAGATCAGAAGCAATCGCTGGCTTCGGCCAGGCTTTGAGACCGACTTCAGTCAGGTAATATACACCTTCACTCTCGATGACGGTGAGGTAATCCCCGAAAGGCCCACCCACACGAGCACCAATGTCAGCGCAAAGGCGCCCATATAGCGGGTTCAAATAACCCTGCAGTACATCATACTCACCTGTTTCAAACGCAGCCGATCCCAAAAACACAGGCGAGAAATCCGGGATGTGCTCAGCGATTGGCGCACCTTTCAACTTCTCACCCGAGGTCAGGTCGAACACCTTATCAACTTCCCAGGTTCCTCTCTTGAACTCTGTCGAAATGACAAGTTTCTTCATTTCTTTCTACCTCCAATTGTTTTTACGGTTGTTAATCCTTAAGGCTCGAACAGTTCAAGCCCAGAAATTTCCATCCGAGTAGTTCAGATAAAAACCTCTAAAAAATATTTCTGGCACAGAAGCAACGACCCGTGCCAGACTAAACATACAACTCATTTTCATAAATATACTTTTCCACTTTGGGGTCCACAAGTCCGGAAATACATTTCCCTGCTTTCATCAAATTCCGAATCTCCGTACTCGACCCACCCTTCTCAAGTTTCAAAGTAAAAGACTTTGTGGGTGTCTGAATAGCGCCGTATTCGAACCCCGGTCTTGAAACAATTAGGAACTGCGCATTATCCCAAAGCTCGTTACCCTTAAACCATTTCTTTACCGGTACAACGCCGTCCTCACCCGGCACTAACCAGTCCGAACCTATAACATGCAGAACTTCATACTTCTTACCAAACTTCATCTGCAAGTCCCAAGCTCGACTATAAGTTCCTTCCGTGATGTCCGACAAATCTACTTGCACCCTTCGTAGTCTCTCACAAGCCAATCGAATCATTTCCCCCCGGTGAACACCTTTTGTAATGTAAGGCTTGTCCGGCCTGTCCCCAGAAGGAAAGACTGTGACCAAGTCCACGAACGGACATTTCAGTAATGCATTCACAACTTCCAAATGATGATTCCCAAACGGATCAAAAGCCCCACCAAACAAAGCAATTCTCTCCATATCCCTCTCCTTGAAAAATGGTATTAAAACACTTAATAATACCAATTTTAAGCCCTTTTGTCAAACCTAAATGAAAAACCTCGGGGCAAGTCCACGAGGTATCGAATCTCATGTGTCATTCCCGAGAAATCGGGAATCCATGCGCTTGAATCTGATGGATCCCCGCATGCGCGAGGATGACAACACAGCGGGGCAAGCCCCGGGGTATTAACCCTAACAGAGATAATAAAAAAACCGCGAACATCATTCGCAGTATCTTACTTATATTTGAGCTTTATAGATAACGAAACCATAACCGCCGAGATCACGGAAATTAGCCAAGGTAGCCATATTCCAACCGCCTTAAAAGCCAAACCCCCACCTGGTTTAAAATACCAGTTAATGAAGGCGCAAGGAACGTAGACAAAAGGAAAAGAAGTGAACGCGGTAAAAGCAAACGATACCACCATTGTCTTAAACAGTCTTTGCCCTTTTGTCTCGTTTTGACTGTTAGCTTCAAAGTCAAAACTGAGCGCGGTAAGCAGAGCAATTAAAGCCCCATAAACAGCCGCCCAAACAAAATAACCAATTACCATATTTACCCCCTATAGTTTTTGAATTTCGGCAAGAGGAAAGAATACATAATACTCCGAAAACTACATATTGTCCACGATGCATT
>CAYSUI010000034.1:0-6329 GCA_964434195.1 uncultured Candidatus Saccharibacteria bacterium | reverse complement strand
GATATTCGAAGAAAACTAACTATAAAGTCTCCCTTGCAATGGTCATCTTGGGATACAAAGTCTCCCTTGCAATGGTCATCTTGGGATATTGACTTATCCTCTATAAAATGCTATAATTAGCACTCAAATTACGTAAGGTAATACCTTAGTATTTTGAATAGTTCTTTAAAATTAAATTAGGGAGTATTTTTTCTATTGTCCATTAGACCAGCATCTCTTCTTGGCTGAAAGTTTGTTCCGGCTAAAAAGAGATACTGGTCTCAATTCCGTTCACAGTCTACACAGTTTAAGGAGAAATCATGGCAATCCAAGTTAACGGCAAGCAAATTCACTCAGATAAGTCCGTACGTTCAATCGTGGGTACTCGTGTCGAGTTCGATGATGGTAGCTGGTGTGATGTTAGCACCGGTCAAGTCGTCAACAAAGGTACTGGTTACATCACGATTGGTGCGCATCCTGGAGACGCCGCGGGTCCAGCCACTACACGTGGGCCAGAGCGTTTCAATCCGCAACCCCTGGATATTCGCAACGTCAATGCTGACGTCAATGTGGAAATTCATCCAGAGAACTCAATCGAAGTCACTATCGTTGGTCCCGAGAATTCTGTGAAGAAAATTCGGGTAACAGAACAATGCGGCTGTCTGCTGATTGAGAGCGACGAAGACAAAAAAGGTGGCGGCAACACAATCATCACTGGCGGCGGCCGAGGTAATGTCGTAATCGGTGGCACGGTCCGCGGTATGACGATTGTCTCCGGTTCGAGCATCGTCATTGGTGGTAGCGGCGGTAATGCGGAAAGTGATGTCAAAATCACAGTCCGCGTTCCTAAAGGTAACCCTGTGAGTGTGGCGAGCATCGAAGGCAACACCGTTATCGGTGATATCGAGGCCGACCTGACCGTTAACGTTACCACCTCTGGCAATGTTCAAGCGGGGCGAGTTAAGACCGTCAATTTGAATATCCAGGGCCATGGCGATGTCGATGTCGCTGAGGTCCAAGGCAACTTTTCGGCGCAGGTGATGGGTCACGGCAGCGTGAAGGTGAAAGCGGGTAATATGCCCTCAGTGATGGCAAATGTCATGGGTCACGGCAGCGTCAAAATCAAGGGCAAAGCTCAAAACGCCAGCCTGACGGTAATGGGCCATGGAAGTATCAACGTCCAACACGTTGAAAACAAACCCATGACGAGTGTTATGGGCCATGGCGACATCAATGTCGGTAACTGGTAACAATTCTGCTCCCTAAAAACAAAGATAATATCAGGGAGGAATTTTCTGCTCAAAAGAGCACGCACTTCGAACGCCACTTGTCTCAGACTCGTGGCGTTCTTTCTATTCTATGTAAATCTTTGTAGTTACGCCGAAGCGATAGGTTCTACTTCTACTCTTGCGGATTTAGCCGCGATAAATATATACCCATTTTCCACATACCATGTTCTAACAGCGTCCGCGACGTTGAGCCATTCAAAAATCCTCAATGATTATTGGGGATTTTTGATTTATAAAATTGACAGAGTTAATGACGTAGGAACTGGAAAGGTGTATAATTGTTATAGATGTATTATTTTCAATCATATGGACGAAATAAATTATGAAGCACAACACAGGGAGGAATATTATCAGAAGGTTGCCCAGGGCTTGGATATTCTTTTAGAGAGCATTAAAACTGTCCAACTTGAATTCCCTGACTATGAAATGATTTCGGGAAAGGTAACCAGTGAAGTTGATGCTTATGTTAGACAAAATCTAATTCGGTCATTATCCGATGCTAAGACTAGAATATTGCAAGAACTTCAAACTCATACTGACCCTGCCGCACAAGGTAGCGAACCAAAAAGAGTTGTTAAGGAAAATATGCAAAGGGCCATACTTTTTTTAAGCCCTTGCAGGAAATCTTTTCTGCCTTGAAGGAAGTACCTTATTTGACCCCTCAACATTACGAACAACTAATTAGACAGCATCCAGAGGTAGTAGAAGTTTTAACTGATTTTATAGATCAAATAGATAGCGGCAGACAGAGAAGATTAGGGAAGGTTTAATTTTACCAAATCGGGAATGTAAACGTACTCTTTAGAGTTAATAATCTTGGTTCTGACTTGGTTGACTAGGTTGAGCCAAATAAAATAACCAGAGCATGAACTCTGGTTATTTTATTTGGCTCGTTATGATGAGATTCGATCAATCCCGACCTCCAACAGTAAACCACCGGAGGTGGTGAATAATATAGGAAGTGCATGAGCTGCGCGGCCATGCCAGCTCCCGAGCCAACAAAAAATATCTTCTACTGAATGACTAGTTGTGGAAAAATAAACAAAGAAAATTTTGTATAATAAATAAATCGAAATCAATGGAGATTTCACTCTCTGCTCCAGCAGAGATTTTCATTTGGAGGAAAAATGAAGAAATTTACCAGAATTTTGCTGGTATCAATTGTGGTTCTAGCGGGTATTGCGGTAACCACGCAGAAGCCTAACCTTAACACGCAGTCTGTTCAAGCGTCGCCAAAGTCTTGCAAGGTGGCAAGTGGTGATGTTGTGTTCACAATGGAATGGTATGGTGGGACAGACTGTTGGCTGTGCTTCCTGGAGCCATGCTTTTGCCCATACTCTGCCGAAAATATGAGCACACAGCTTGCTCGTGTTATCAGTGATTCTGGCGAACTTAAGGCTGGGGACATTGTGGTCGGGGCGTTGGCGAGTAATGGCGAAAAAGTTAACGCACCCAAACCAGAAGCATTACTGAACCAGTTTTCTTCGAGTGGATCACAATGGAAAGTGCTGCGGAATTCCAAACCTATACTCGTTAACCCCAACAACAATGTCACTCTCAACCTGGTAACAGTTGGTGAATTGATTAAAGCAAATAGCGTTCAACAATAAGCGAAACAATCCCATCTCAGGGATTTTTTTATTTTGTATCCAGTCTAACTCGAGGGTATTGTATAATGTATATACAGATTTTCTAGATTTATTTAGTAAAAGTGAAACTAACATACAAATTATTACTTGTAGTATTTTTTAGCTTATTTAGCTTCGCAGTAGCTACACCTGCGCACGCAGTAAATAGTATTATTGCGCATTGGAAATTCGACGACGGAACTGGAACAGCCCCTGTAGACTCTAGCGGTAACAACATAACCGCTAGTTTTACTACGCCAAATCCTACTTGGACTAGCAATGTCCCAAGTGTATCGTTCACGAATCCATATTCATTAAATTTTACCGGTAATCACGATGGTGTAACCGTAGCTTGGCCAAGCAACCTAAATTTTGGAGCAACCGACCCAAGAACTTTTTCTTTTTGGTACAAACCAGTAGCAAATGGCGAACCAGACGGTACGCAAGCTAGAATTTTAAGCTGGACCAGTGATAACTTTGAAATTTCTGGTACAGATGGCAGTAGCTCTACCCATAGAATTGCTTATTACGACGGCAATTGGCACAGCACAAACATAAACCTTTCCTTAGGTACTTGGTACCATGTAACTTTTACTTACGACGGAACAACCGCCAAATTTTACATAGGCGGTGTATTACAAGACTCCCACGCACTCGCTGGTCGCGCGCTTAGCGGTACTATGGGAATAGGAACAAGAGTTCAAACCTTAAACGAAGGTATAAATGGAAATATAGACGATGTCCGTATTTACAATTACGCACTCGACGCAACTCAAGTAGGCAATTTAACTGCAGGTTCAAATAACCCAGACTCTCCACCAGACTCCACTCCGCCAGTTATTTCTGCAATAGCAGCAACACCTAACGGCTCTGGTGCTAGTATTACTTGGACTACTAACGAAGCCGCATCCACCAAAGTAATTTACTCGGTAGATTCAAGTTACGGCACCGCATCTTCGGAGACCGACACATCTCCTAGAGTAACCAGCCACACTAAAGCACTCACGGGACTTTTAGCCTGTACTATATATAACTACAAAGTTGTGTCTTTAGACGCCGCAAGTAACACAGCCACTTCTTCAGCGCAAACTTTTCTTACCACCGGGTGCGCGGCAAGCGAGACCCCCTCTTCCTCTACTACTAATCCTGTTGCTACCAATTCAAACAACACAACTACACTTACCGACACCAGCAGAACGCTTAGTGTAACTACACCTACCAATTTTACAAACGCAGCTGGGACAGTGGTTATACAGATTAAAGGTCTTTCTTCCAGTAACGTACTTGGGTCAATAAACAAACCTTCTAGTTCACTTTCTAGTGCTGCAGGTATTGTTTTTGACGTAAAAGCGTTAGTAGACAACACTACACTCGTAGATTCTTTCGACTTACCGGTAACTGTTTCTTACACTTACACAAACTCAGATATCGCCGGGTTAAACGAGAGCTCGCTTACTATGTACCATTACAAAAATAATTCCTGGCTATCCTTAAATTCATGTAGTGTCGATACCGCTCTAGATAAAATTACATGTAGCGCTCCCAGTTTTTCTATTTTCGCAATTTTTGGCACCCCTATTGCACAAGCGAGCGCTAGTGGCGGCACAATTTTTGCAGCCGAAGCATACTACAAACCGGTAGTCCCAATTGGTGGATTTACAATAAGCGCACAAAAACAATCTGAAAATAATTACCTCATAACTTCTAATGCAGGTCTAGATGTTAAATATATAGCGCTATCAACAGAACCAGAATTTAAAACCGCTGTATTAACTCCCTACGCCCAAAGTCTAATTTGGAATTCGTGTCCCTCAGGTGCAAATTGCCCGACTGGTAATTTTACAATCTACGCCAAATTCTACACTCAGTGGGGTAGAGTTAGTGATGTATATACAACGCAAGTGGGGGTTGCTACGCCTGTATCTAAAGCACCAATTAAAGTAGAACAACCAACCACTTGTCCATATTTTGTAAAATACGCACGTAAGGGAGATTCTAATTCTGAAATATTAAAAATAAAACAATTTCTTAACTCGCACCAAAACGCTGGACTAGTTCTTACACAGAAATTCGACAATGCGTTAGTAGAGGCTATAAAAAAATTCCAAAGTACATATGCCGAAAAAATATTAACCCCATGGGGATTTACTAAACCTACTGGTCTTTGGTATAAGTCCACCATAAAAACCGCAAACGACATTCAAGGTTGTGCTACCTCCGTAACCCTAGACAACGGCAAAGTATTAAAATAAACCAGTTACCAATACACCAGGCAATTAATTGCCTGGTGTATTATTTTGAAAGTAAGTTATTATATAAATATCGATTGTGAAAAAATAATATTAACATGCATTAGTGGGACTTGAGAGCAAATAGTGTATCTAATCTATCGTTAATATATCCATATGCTTATTTCATCCGGTTTCCGAAAACTTATGCCTTCAATATTAAGTGGTGCAATTGGTGTGTCTCTTTGTATTTATGGCATCAAAGGTCGTAACTCTGGAGCTTTACTCCTGGGCTCTTTGATATTTATTGTTTCTATGGTAATCATGCGTAGAACCAGACAAAAAATTTCCTGTGAAATAAAAAATAATAACCATTAAAGGGTACGATACCTTTAAATTTTTCAGTCAAAATTAATTAGGAAAAACTCACTCATGGTAAACATAAACCCCTGGATAAACTTCAATGGTAACGCCGAGGAAGCATTTAACTTTTATAAGTCCGTCTTCGGTGGAGAATTTGCAAAAGTAATCCGTTTCAAAGACATCGCAGGCCCTGAATTTCCAGTACCAGAAAAAGAAGAAAATAAAATAATGTATATTGCTTTGCCTATTGGCACAAGTATTTTAATTGGCAATGACGTCCCGGAAGTTTTAGGGAAGGTAAACGAGCCTGAAAATAGGAGTAAAATTTCAGTGAGAGCAGAAAGCAAAGAAGATGCTGAAAGGTTATTTAGCAACCTTTCTGCAGGCGGTGAAGTAGAAGGACCAATGGGTGAGGGTCCTTGGGGATCCTACGCCGGAATGTTTAGAGATAAATATGGGATTGAATGGATAGTGGAGTTTGATTCTAAAAAATAAGCAGGATCTAGAACTGGGATAGCCTCTTAAATAAAACACCAGGCAATTGCCTGGTGTTTTATTAATTTCCAATTAAACTATATAATTTTGCACGAGTCTTTTTTCCAAATACACCGTAGCCAAGATTTTCTTTTGTGATAATATTGTTTTTTAACTGAAAGGCTTTTACTGCCGTCTCGGTTTGCGGACCGAAATATCCGTAATTAAAATTTGTGACAGGGATTAATTCACCGGTGGAAATAAAATATTTTTGCAGGGCCTCTACGTCTTTACCGCTCATTCCTTTTCTTAAAACTCTAGTAAAAGTAAGTTCTTGCGGAATTTGTTTTACTGGTAATACTAGACCA
>CAYSUI010000033.1:0-6697 GCA_964434195.1 uncultured Candidatus Saccharibacteria bacterium | reverse complement strand
GTTAGGTGTTTTTTTTACTAAATCTTAAGTCTTCATCGGGTTTCAATTGATTCAATTTTTTCAAGTGACCTCGCTTAATTGCTTCAGTGTATATATCGTTTGCTCTTGCTATGCATTCAGCTACTAGCAGTGCTCCGCTTGCATTTTCCGTTCCTACGGCCACTCTAACAAAATACTGATCGCCGTTGTACTTGCGTGAGTTTTTATCTTTTTCGTAAGAAGCAAGACGTGTAGTATCGAACCCAAAACTAGTACCCATATTCAGTTCTATACCTGCTTCCTTAGCAAGAGCGATAACAGTTTTACAAAATGTTGGTACAAAGTACTTATAGTCCAAATACCAGAGTTCGTCCGTTGGGTTCTCTAAGCTAGACATATCTACCCCTATAGTAAAGACTCCCCCTAAGGGCTTTCCTTCGATATCGGTTGCATAATTTACTTCTTTAATGAAACTATTAGACTTTGGGAGTCTTCTTAGAATATGTTCCGCTACTAACTTGGTATTCCTTGAATGTCTTTTATACCGATGATCGGTAACTTCTTGATCTAAGTACAACGAAGTTCTATCTACCATTTCTTGAGTTGGTACAGCTCCAGTGTATCTTCTAACTCTTTGTAAGGGATCCTCGGAGTATTTACCAATGCAAGTGACTAACCCTCCCTGGGAAAACTCTTGGCCATCTTGAGAGTACTTTATCAAGCTTTCACCCGCCCAAATTTTTACAAAGGAAGGTAATCTTCGAAAATCGAAATCTTTCCACTTAGCTTCTCTACCCGTCATGGTATTATCGATAATTAGAGTTACGTCTCTAAATGAATTTCCAAATTTTTTATAGAACTCATACCTCCAATTTTCATCGCATAAACCTTCTAAGACTTTTTCTATATCTAACGTCCTGAGTTCATAATTATTTGCGACCGGCGCAAGTATTACAGCTAACGGAAATTTAGCTTTAATGGCTTCTATTATTTCTCTCTCTGAAGGCTTTTCAAACTTAAAAACCTCTTCTTTGTGGAAAGTTGCATCGAAAATTTGGTCTACTTCAAAATAAACAGGTGTAGAAATTACTATTGGTTCGTTTTTATCTATCTTGTTTCTTGGTAATGTAGATTCGTCTTTAATTGCCTGGGCCATGCAAGAAAAAGCTGAAAAACCATTGTTAAATAAAAGATGATCTACATGGTTTTGCTCTTCTCTTGCCCTAAAACCTGTGTATTCGGCTAATTCTCTATTTTGGAAATACACTAAATCTCTGTAATGGTTCCTTTGGTAATCGGTTAAAAAAGGAACTGATTCTTGTCCTTCTGCTCTTTGACCTTTTCCACTTGTTCCATATGTGGGTGAGTTCCATGAGTCTTGAGATAGCACAAGTGCAAATTGCCTAAGCAAATTACGATAGACCTCTTTACATCTTCTTAGTTTTTCCTCTGCTGAGGAATCTTCGAATAAAAGTTTTTGATCCAGAATCTGTTTTAAATCTTTTATAACCGTATTAAAACCAGAGTTTAACCATGTAAGAGTTTCTAACTTTTGATCTTTGGGTGATTCGCTATACAAAGCTGAAAGATAGTAATCAAATCTTATTTGATCTTGTTCTATTTCTGGTAGTTTTTTTATATATCCTGAAACCCCGAGTTGTTCTAATTGGTGATCTGAAATTTTGCGATTTAACTTATCCTGAGCACGCCCCTCATCTTTGTCTCGTAAATAACTTAAACTACCTGCGGATAATTCTCCTAATAACTTTAGTTGAAGTTTTTCTAATCGAAAAAGTAAAAGACTTACATCTTCGCGGAATTCTTTGGTGTAAACCGCTTCTACTGTTTTAGGCACCTCTACAACTTTATGGGCAGGCACCTCCAATAATGGTTCTTTGTAGAAATGATCAACCAAACTCACTTGGGTGTCTACCCTAGCCAACTTGGCTTTAAGAGCAGGATAGGTGTCTAAACCGGTTTCCCTGGCTTCCTGCTCAACCCATAAATTTGGCTGTCTTTCTGACATTATGAGACTCTTTTGGTTACAAATTCGACTTGTTTGGATTTCTTTATACTAGCGAGGATAAGTAGAAATCCAACCACTACTGAGGAAATTAAAATGAGAGTTAATATTTGAGTATTATGTTTCGTAATGTATAAGTAGAAAGCATAAGTTACTAGAGCACCATAACCCACTGAGGTAACTACAGTAGCTAAACCTGGCACACTCGTACTTAAGACTTCTGGGTCGCTGGTTTCAAAGTTTGGAAATGCAGCACCTAGGCTAATACCTAAGGCGGTTAGGAAAAAAGTCATAACAATGGAGGCGAGATATATTTCAACGGCGTAGAACTGCGGAACAACAGATACTCCTAAGAATAGGAGCTGAGCGAGCGACGTAACTAAAGTAAATAACAATAGATAGAAGAGAAACTTAGACCAAACTATAGTAGATTTTTTTAGTGGACTGGCTATGAATACCCAAGCAGTGTCCCGCTCTTCTGAAAAGGATGGGAATGCAAAACGCAATACCAGGGCAGCAGTAAAGTAGCTCAAGATAGCCAAAGGAAGAACGGTAACAATGACTGGCAAGATGGTGTCTACCAGGTTATGTCTTACTATTTGTTTTTGTAAGTAATTTTGAGCGCCGACATTAGCAAACCAAAGCAAGCCTATAAAAATAAACCAAGCTAGATTTCTTGCGCTGCGGGTAAAACTCATTAGTTCTTTATAGATAACGACTCTGGAAGGAGTTCTTAAGAGAACAAGACTACCTAATTTTTTCTTTCCAGGTGTTACTAGCTCGGATGTATTTTCTGAGAGGGCTTGCCATACTGGCAAAAACCAAAGCTTTAATGAAAGCCAAGCTAAAAACACCAAGATCGAAACTCCGCCCAGTATTACCAGAAATGATTTCCACATAAGAGCGACTTCACCGAACTGTGCTGCAAGAAAAGTCTTAGCTAAAACATGTGTAGGAAAAACGCGGTAAAGTTCGTGTACTAGTGTGAGCGGTGCTTTGTTAATGTAAAGATCTTCTGCGTATAAAACTTTTATTAAATCGGAGTGTCTGAATCGAGATATTAGAACTGAGAGTAATAAGAATATGGTTCCTAAATGGACCAGAGAGACTGAGGCAAAATTTAATAGCTTTCTATTTATAAGAGAAATGACCCTAGCCACGAGTAGAGTGAATATGAACACAAGTGCGATGCACCCAGCCGCAAACAAAAGACTGCTTAAAATAGGAACAAGTGTGAGAAGCAAGCTCTGCTTATTAACTTGTACAGCTGCCAAGACCGCTGGAAACATTATTAAGACCAATAACCAACTACTACTGGCTACGGTTTTAATATATGAAGCGTAGGGAACGTATAGAAATTTTGGAGTGGCTAATAACCAGGTACCTTCCTTATTGCGGAAAAGCGAAAATATCACCGCTATAACTGAAGCACTCCATAGCATTATAAATATAACCAATAAGAATAATTCATACATGTATAAACTAACAGCAGCGGCGAAATAAGGAGTGTTAGCAAAGAACGAAAATCCTTTGGAAAAGAACCTATAAACTCCGAAGGCTACAAGTGTAAAGACGACAGCAAAGAGAAGGGCTGTAATTGTTTTAGCGAGTGGCTTGGTTTTGAAAAATCTGAATCCTTTTAGGAATTGAAGTTTTAGAAAATAGATGTCCATATACCTATTCAGCTTCTATTAATTTGGCGTAAACATCGTCCAATGAGGCTGCGCTACTAAGGTTTAACCTAGCTTCGAGCTCATGAAGCGTACCAACTGCCTTAAGCTTACCGTGTTCTAGAAAACCTATCCTGGAGGCTATCTCTTGGGCGACTGTTAAAGTATGTGTGACCATAAGTACAGAATTCCCGTCGTGTATATAATTTTTAAAAACTTCTTTGGCACGAACTGCTGACCATGGGTCTAACCCAACAATGGGCTCATCTATAAGTAAAAGCTTCGGCTTATGGAGGAGCGCAGCTAATATGGCAAATTTCTGCTTATTACCCCTAGAATATTGTTCGAAAAACATCCTGGACTCTTCATGAACCTTGAAAATATCTAGTAAACCAGGAATGACCTTTCTTCTTTCCGCCTCAGTAACACCATAGAGTGCACCTACGATATGCAAGAATTCTTCTCCTGTAACATTCCCCCACCCTGTAGGCTCGTCTGGAATATAACCCATTAAAGACTTGGCTTTTTCTGGTTCCTTGGTGATGTCTATACCATTTATAGTGATGGAACCAGCGGATGGCCTTAACAAGCCTAAGACGGTTTTAATTAATGTAGTCTTACCTGAGCCGTTTGGACCAATGAGACAAAACAATTCACCAGATGCGATATTCAATGACAAATCCTCTACCGCGACTTTTTGACCATAACTTTTGGTTAGATTTTTTATTTCCAACATAGATAACTCTATTACAAATAATTAATTCCTAAAGGTATCTTACCATGACTCCTGTATACTTAAATATAGATGACACACGAACAATCAGAGAAAAAGTATTCCTCATTTCAGCTAATTAGAGATCTATACTCTTACCTTGAGGGTCAGAGATGGCGTTTTTTGCTTGGAAGTTTAATTAGGCTAGCTTCAGACTTATCCTGGCTATTCCCTGCCTATGCACTTTCTGAAACCTTGAATTTTCTTAGCAGCTATAAGCAAGGTGAATCTACGGACTATATAGAGAAATTATTTGCCATTTGGATTATTCTTTCTTGTGTCCGCTATTGGGGGAGTCAAATATCTAAGGGGATTCTTTATCAAATTGGCGAAAAGGGTGGAATTGCACTATCTAATAGAGTTTTTGCCCGTCTCCTAAGAGCAGATACTGCCTGGCATGAGTTGGAAAATAGCGGAAACAAATTAAAAAAAACCCAACAGGCGGCTAGCGGTGTGGATAGGTTTGTGAGAATTTGGGCGAATAACTTAATAGAAATATCTGTTAACTTCGTAGGTATGAGTATAATACTCTACAAAAAAGCGCCAAATATTGGCTTAATTTTCGTATCTTTTATAATTGTTAACTTTGCGCTCTCAAAACTACTTAGGGCACGAGCTATTAGAGCTGCTAGGGTGGCAGCGGATCTTGAAGAAGATTTCACTGGTCTTGCTTTTGAAGCTATAAACAATGTTAGAACTGTCAAAGTACTCTATGCACAAAATGAATTACTTACTAGACTAAAAGATCTTGGGAATAGGACTTTTAAAGCTATTCGTGTACGTATAATTCGATTTAGACAAGGTGAAGTGGTTA
This sequence comes from uncultured Candidatus Saccharibacteria bacterium, assembly GCA_964434195.1. GTDB lineage: Bacteria > Patescibacteriota > Doudnabacteria > UBA920 > UBA920 > CAYLIB01. The sequence goes on along the minus strand of CAYSUI010000033.1, from coordinate 1,439 downwards.
TTTCAACCGTATCACAAGCCTTCAGACTAGGAGGGAGTATTTTTATAGTCATCGGAATAATTAGAGGTAAATACCCTGTAGGTATGTTTGCGCTTTATTACAGTTACTTTAATACTGTCTGGCAATCTGTAGATGAACTGTCTAATGCATCTTCGGATATGGCTGTATCGAAATTGGCTCTTTCTAGAATAAGAGGACTGCTTAATGCGCCTTCACTAGAACTACAGGCAGACACTAACGTTCATTTTCCTAAAAAGTGGGATAAAATTGAAATTCAAGAATTATATTTCTCTTATGGAGAAAAGAATACTTTAAATAACATAAACTTTACTGTAAATAAAGGAGAGAAAGTTGGCATAGTCGGATTATCCGGTGCTGGTAAGACAACTCTGTTCAAACTCATTTTAAAAGAATACGACTCTTATACCGGTAATTTAAGTATAGGCAATGTACCGGTCTCTAAAATTGATTTCGGTGAATATTTTAAAAAAATAGCTGTGGTGCTCCAAGATACAGAAGTATTTAATTTTTCGTTGCGGGATAATATTACAATTGGTAAGCCTGAGGCAAGTAGAAATAACAAACTACTCAGAAAGGCTATAGAAACTGCCCACATAGAGAACATAATTGAAAAGCTCCCCGAAGGAATTGATACACTAATTGGTGAGAAAGGTGTAAAACTATCTGGTGGTGAAAGACAACGCCTAGGTATTGCTAGGGCAGTATTTAAGGAACCGGAGATTCTACTACTCGATGAAGCGACTAGCCACTTAGATGTTGAGTCTGAGACAGAAATCCAAAATAGTTTGCACAGCTTCTTTAAGGATGTTACCGCAATAGTAATCGCACACAGATTGAGCACTCTTAGAGAAATGGATAAAATTGTAGTAATTGAGGGTGGTAAAGTGGTGGAAATTGGAAGCTTTGCTTCACTTACAAAAAAGCAGGGTAGGTTCTTTGAACTTTGGGAAAAGCAAAAAATTTAGGCTCTTAACGTTTCTATCCCCCACTACTTTTTGACTAATACTATATAAAAGCATATAGTATTTTTTAATACGTAAATTGGTAATAATTAGGAGGAGAGAAATGTCTGAAACGATTGATGTTAACAGCATACTGAGAGAAGCGTTTGGCGATAACCTGGTTATTGTTTTATTCCAGAATCAGGAGGGTTGGCAGAAAAATACCAAGTACCCCACCATAACTGCTCTACTCAAAAACTCTGTTCAATTCGATGCAAAAAAGCTCAGTAGTATTATAAGAGAATGCGGGATGACATCTTGTAGAGTGGTTGGTGGCGTGACAGATGTCGAAGGCAAACTACGAATATCTTCTGAGCAGTATGAATTACATAGTGATGGTGGCCTGAGAGAACCGAGCGGTGCTAGACTTTACGAAGATTTCGGAATTCATGCCAATATCTTAATTATTTTCTAGAC
>CAYSUI010000032.1:0-7196 GCA_964434195.1 uncultured Candidatus Saccharibacteria bacterium | reverse complement strand
AAAAAACTTTACAACTGGTCTAAATCTGAAGTCTCTAAATCTGTTCCAGATTTTACTACTCTCGAACTAGAAGTACCCGAGTCATTAAAAAATAAATCTGGAAGAGAACTTTATGAATTTTTAAAATTTCTAAATCTATACCCCGAAACAAACCCAGACAATTACGAAAAAGAAGTAAACAATAAATTCCTAACCGCACTAGGTAAGAATCCAGAAAAGCATAAACTTATAGACGGACTTTCTTCTCTCTTCGCTAAAAACCCAGACGAAACTTCTATTAAACGTGTCTTGAATGAAGTCGGCTTCATACCAAAAAAAATATTTAATACAGACAAATTCAAAAATCTCGAAGCTCCAAGAATTACCACGTTTCTAAATACTCTTACCAAAATAAGCTCTGAAGCAAGAGCCTCATACAATCCAGAGTTAGAAGAATCAGACGAATATCCACCAGAATTACAACTAGCAACGGACTCAAACACAGAAAGAGCACATCTTTTAAATGTACTGTTAAATTCCCCTCAAGTTGATTTTTTAAGAAAAAAAACTCCACCGCTTACTTTAGAAATAGACAGTAACGGTCTTTATATTAAAGGATCCAATTTCGACTTCGGAAGTCATTTACCTTACGGTCTTATAAATAACGAAACAGTAGAAAGTTTGGAAAATAAATTTGGAGATTTATTAAACCCTCACGAAATATTAGAGGTTAAAGTTAGACAAGCGGTTAATGCCGGAAATTACAACGATTATTACGCACTTTGCCTTGAACAACTTATTCATTACGCAGAAGCTCTTGGCTGGTCTCAAAAAAATATAAACGAATTTCTAACACAAGACCCAAGCTACTTCGACCGGATCGTAACAACTAGATATTTAGGAGCAAAAGAAAAAATAAATGAAAGCCAAGAGATCGTGAGACAACAGTTAGTTATCCCGGATCTTTTACTAAGACAAATTACTTCGAAAGACGATCCAAAAGCAAATTTTCAAAAGCAAAGTCTAATATCGACTGCAGAACAACTGACCATGTTAGTAACTCAGGAAAAATTTCCGAATCTCTTCATGGAAGATTTCAATAACCCACTTTTATTAAATCAAGCGGAGCAATCTTACAGAGCTAGAGAATCAGTCGTAAATACAAGAAAAAACTACAACACAGCTAAAATTGCCAAATTCTATCTCCAAAATCCCCCGGCAAACTCCAATTCAGGACTCCTCGCCTTTCGAGGTAGTTTTCGAGGCGAATCAAAAGATCAAGGTCACGAATTTTTAGAAGTCGTAGCAGATGAAACAGTACATAGAATTCTAATAAACCCCAAAAAACACCTGACAAGATTAGAAAGAACTAATTTTGAAAATATAAGATTATTTAGGGAAAAAGACTTCAGTAATATCGAAAACAGACTTAAATTATTAGAAAATCTGACGTATTCTATCTCTGCAATAGCGACTATAGCTCGCAATTGGATACGATACGAAGACTTGCACGGTTACTACGTGGGCAAAGGAGAAGATCCACAACCAATGTGGCAAGATATAAGGGTTACTTACCTCACGGCTTGTGAAAATTTCTTAGCATTCACTCGGGCAAATTTAGGAAAACAAGGTTCAGGGACAGAACACCTATACGAGCAGCTATTAGGAGTTTATAAAAAACTAAAAAATCTACAACAATACCAGATTTCTCGCAGGGGGCATGAAAATACTGAAAAATATATAGGTTTAATGGACGACCCATTATTTTCTGCTTACTACGAAAAATCGAAGAGATTAGGTTATTTAAAAGACGAAACATCAGACGAACGTGAACTCAGAATACTCCTTTCAGATGATGAACCTATACATCCAGCTCACGAAGAATATGCCTGCAAAGCCCTATGTGGACTTGTAGAAAAAATCTACCGTACTTACAGAACAAAACTTTATGAACAAATAGAATCCGGAGAACCTTACACAGAAAATTACAGAAGCGAAATCCAAGTTACAGATCAACTTTTTGATTCAAATTATTTTTCAAAAGCCAAACAAAAATGTATACCAGGCGGTTATCATAAAGCATTATGCGAATGTGAGACCAAAGCTAGAGTTGTACAAATAGACCAAAAACGATTCGACCCCGCAGAACTATTATCTATAGAACTAGAAGAAGAAGCACTAGAAGCACTTCATTACAACCGTAACCCGGAAAGGTTTACAGTCATAGCCTATGGGGGCGCAAACAATATGGAAAAAACCAGAACTGGTGACATAAGTGTACCCAGAGAAATTTTTAACTTTTTAAATTCTAGAGAAAACAAAGGAAATATTATTTGCCCCGGCACACAATCTGGCGTCGGTATTCCTTTCGCACTCATGTATGTAGACCATCTTAGAAATTATGGACACTTACCAGAAAACCGACGCGTTTTCGCAATGGCCATTTCCCCCTCTCCAAATATCGTATTCAATGGAAATAAAACCCATAACGACTATCCGGACGAAGAAAGATTTGGAATGAGCCCTATTCCCACAATAGCCCTAGACCTACCAGCTGGTTGGCATATTTGGGGCGCAGAAAGAGAGAACATTCCGTACGCAAGACTAAGCGCGAGGTCCGCAGACCTTATGGCAAGAGCCAGCTTTAACCAAGACAGGATCGTTTCACTTAGCAACGGTGGAATGTCTAGTCTTATTGATACAGAAGCAACTATCAGACACAATATTCCATTACTAATTCACGACGGCACAGGTAGATCCGCCGAGGCACTTGCAACACTTGTAAGAAACAATTTTTTTCCAGAAACAGTGAACCCAGAAGAGTATTGGCCAAAAGCATTAGAAGTTTTAAAAGATGATATGGCGGGTACTGCACTGGAATATTTTCTAAAAAAAGATTTTGGTGAATCTGCTACCACAGAAGACCCTAATCAAATACTATATAGAAAAGTTCTCTTCCCTTTACTACTTACCCTAAGAGAAAAGCAACGAAAAAACCCTAATTTCATTACAATCGCCAGACCCGAAGATACTCAAAAAACTTTGAACGCAGTAGCTGAACGAATGGCAGAAGCAAGAAAAGCCAAACTAGAATTAGCAAAACAAAAAAGAATTAATCGAGAATAAAGAAAGAGGCTAGCGAACTTTTACATTCACTAGCCTCTGATCTTTCGGAGACCAGCCGCAGTAAACTGCAACTAATCTCACCCCCGAGACGACACGCCGGTGGCGTGACACTCGGGATTCCGGGAATTACACCCGGACCCTAGGGCCGAAGCCTTCGGGTTTTGTTCGGACCACCTGCTTTTGGCAAAGCGGGTTTGAGGAGCTAATCCAGGTTACCCCAAATAAGTCCTCGGAAAAACTGGAACTGCATACGGCGGAACCGTACCGCTCCAGCAAGTGCAACTTGCGTCACACTTCCCTATCGCCACGCAAGCGAGTCGGGTTACCATTCGAATCGTTCGTACAACGAGTTGAACTGCTCGTCAGTGCCGACCTGCTGTTCGCCGTTCGGCTGCTGCCACAACCAGTTACCAGCACGAGCAACGGTGGTAGCCTCGTCGTATGCACCAGACTTCAGACGTGTCTTCACTTCGGTTTCCTCGGTCAATCGAACCGCCAGAATCTTCTTGGCCGCCCGGTAACCATTGGGAACACCTTCGACCGCAACATGCTCATTGAGGAAGGTCGCTTTGTCGGCACCGTAGATGTCCATGATCGGAGCACCATCGGTGTCAGTTCGGCCATCCGCATGCGGCATGACGATCGTCAGATACGTCGTAAATGCGGGATCAATCCCGACGACTTTGCGGAACGGGTCGTTCTTTTCACCCTCTTCTCGCAACACACCAAATCCCTGGAATCCCGGCAGGACCCCATTTCCCCACGCAGCCTTGAAAAAAATCGTAGGCTCGTCATTGGTGAAAGCGAGCTTGATCGGACCGTTGGGACGTGCGCGAAACTTGAGAGAATTGTCAGCAGTCAGCAGAATCTGTTTAGCAGCCATGACGTCATTTCCTTTCAAATTGTGGTTATTACCCGCAATCGAAGCGGAAAAAGCTACTAACCAACCGCTTCGGTTGCACGAAAGCGATTTTCTGCAAAAAATCAACCGTTTAAGTTTACGTAGCTTAATTGGTCGATTTTATTCTATTGGCTGTTATCCTCCGGCTCATCCCATTTTGTCCTGGAAGGACTACTGAAAAAATTCAGTTTGTTTAGGAAGTAGGCCGAAAAATAACTTGAAAATATAATAAATTTTATCTATTTTGTCAAGACAAGCAGTATATAAAATAAAAAAACCCAATAAAATTGAGTAAACTAGCCTTTTATCAATTTTGCCATAAAGCAATTGGAAGGATGTCCCTGAATAGTGGGTCTTGTGTGGAAACAATGAGCTGATAAGCTTGCTGAAACAATATCTATAATCCTTACCTCGATTCGCCAATCATCGGTACTAGCAAGCATTCCACACTTCGGATCCAACATTACCCCCATTTGTTTTAAATTCTCTGTATCGAGATTAAGCCTAGGACCGTTTAACCAGAACTGCACATTTCCAAGTCTCTTTATCTCCACGTACACACCGCTATCCGTAGTTATAAAGGGAATTTCAGCTCGTGCTTTTTGGGGTATACTTCCTACCACTGGCAATGCTTGCCAATATATGTCGTCCTTCTCCACCCCTTTGTCCATAAGAACACTATCTAGGTTCCTACTGGTAGAAATCCACGTTGGCAAAACCATTTCCCCCATAACTAATCGCGATTTTATAGAAAACATAATTCCCCCTACAAGTTTATGTTGGTTTCAAGTAAAATGACTCTATGAAAGCAACTACTATAAAGATAGCAGTTTTCGATATCGATGGCACCATTTTTCGTTCCAGCCTCGCAGTCGAACTAATCCACTCACTGGTACGTGAGGGTATTTTCCCAAAGCAAGCCGGTAAAGAAATTGAATCCGATTACCAAAATTGGCTAGACCGCAAAGGCAGTTACCCCAAATACCTCACCCAACTAATAAATGTATTTATGAAATACATTCCTGGGAAAGACGAAAAAGAAATTTTAAAAGTAAGCAATAATATAATCGAAGAACAAAGCGACAGACAATACATATTCACACGTAACTTAGTAAATGAATTTAAAAAAAATAATTACCACTTAGTAGCCGTCTCTGGTTCTCCATATTTTCTTGTGTCTAAATTTGCTGAACTCTTAAAATTCGACGCTAGTTTCGGTTCCCACTTCGTTATAGAAAACGGCAAGTTCACCGGTGGAGTTATAAAGATTGGTGACGAAGATAAATTCAAAACCCTCAAAGAATATGTAGAAGCGCAAAATTTAAATGTAAACTGGAAAGCAAGCACAGCCGTGGGCGACACCACAAGCGACCTTCCACTACTAAGAGCCGTAGGAAAACCCATAGCTTTTAATCCAAATTTAGAACTAGCCAAAATAGCACAAAGAAATAAATGGACAATAGTCGTAGAAAGAAAAGATGTAATTTATAAACTTAACAACTACCAACTCCTAAAATGATAGAAAATCACTCCCACAACAAACCAACCGAACGCGTTGAAGAACGTCATATAGCAGTTAAGCTTACTGGGCTTGTTCAAGGCGTAGGCCTAAGGCAAGCTATTATGCACAAAGCTCACGACTTACATTTAATGGGTTTCGTAAAAAACGAATCTGATAAAACTACGGTATATTTCGAAGCACAAGGCAGAAAGGAATATCTAGAAGAACTAGTTAACTGGTGTCGTAACTCTCCTGCTTGGTCTTCTGTAGAAAAATTTGAAGTAACAGAACTCCCTCAAACCGAACTACCTATTTTTTATATAGCAGAATAAACCGCCATGTCCTTAATTTCACACAAAGTAATTCAAGTAACAACGAGCTGCAATAACACCAAAGAAGCAGAAAGAATAGCCAAGCAATTACTTAAAAACCGAATCGCCGCATGTACAGATATTCTTCCAAGATTCAAAACCCTCTACTATTGGCCACCAAAAAAAGGAAAAGTAAAAACAGCCAAAGGCTGTTTTCTAATTTTCTATACATTTAGTAAACACCTACGTATGGCTGAACACATAGTTCAAAAATACCACTCTGACAAAGTCCCCTTTATAAGCGCTCACGAATTCATACACATAAATAAAGAATATTACAACTGGCTAACACTAGAAATAAAAAATTAGACTTGTACCTTTACTACTTAAAGTTCAAGTCTATTTGTATATTCTTAATGCCAAGGAATATGATCCTCACGCAATCTCATCCGTTCTTTGTACCTGCTCTCTTCTATAAGGGAATGACAACTATACATACATAAGCCAGCCATCCCCATGAACACAGTTACAAGCAACCCCAACACAAATGCGATTTGCGCGAATACGACATTACTAGTTAAAAAAACCGAAGCCAACATCATACCCACACCTGTCACTAGCCACACAGTCCCCCAAAAAAGAAAATGCCCCTTTCTAGGAATTGGCCTGTAAAGCTCATCCGGTATACCCCACATTCTGGATAAAAAATCCCTCATGCAAACCTCCTAGTTATTTGTACAAAAAATAAAATTTACACCTTTTCAAAATTTTTTGCAAATAAAAAAGACTTTAATAAGTCATTTAGAATTTACACTCACATCATATATCGCCATCCTTGCCCCAGCGCGGTTGCAATACCAATAGAGTTTCTTATCTACCAAACTTTCAGGGTTCACACCTTTCTTCAACTTACTCAAAGTCCTATTGTAGGTTTTGTAAGTTTGTGACCCTGGTACCAACCAATCCCCGTCCCCGAGAAGGCACAAAAGATTGTGAACAAAGTATAACCACACATATTTCTTTCCTCCATAAGTTGATTTTCGGAATACCTCAAAAGAAAACACTCTAACATATATAGAAAAAAATCAAAACCCCTAAATAAAACAGACCTGCATTCAAAAAATGAAATGCAGGTCTGCTATATTGCTTCGGTCTTACTCATATTGTGGGTTAATAGTCTTCTAGACAATAGGCTTAAGTGCCTTGTACTTACCCAAAAGGGTTAGCCGAAGCTCTGGTGCGCCTTATTCATCTATAATCTTTCCTTTCTACTTTTACTATACTCCCCCCTAAAAGGAATTCAAGTCTAAAAAAGTGGAAAACTCAAAAATCCAGCATACAAATCCCCAAAAAAATATTTTCCCCCATACTTTAAATA
>CAYSUI010000031.1:0-8268 GCA_964434195.1 uncultured Candidatus Saccharibacteria bacterium | reverse complement strand
AATACGGCAGAAGCAGGGCCCAAGTAGAAGACGAAATTCTCGAAGCCAGCCAAGTGGCAGATATGATGTCCGCTGGTCCCGGGAGTATAGAAAAAGGCTTATAAGAGCCATTTGTTGAGACCATGAGTTAAAAAATAAAAAATGTTACTTAAAAACCGCTTATTTAAAACATAAAATATGCGGTTTTATTTATGTTTATATTAAGGCTTACAAGTGAAAAGTCAGTAATTTTAGTATTGACAAAACTTAAAAAATAGGCTATAATAATATATAAAATTTAATAAGGAAAAATATTTGAAAAATAAATTAGTTAGAGCTATTATGTAGTGTTTCTTTGGTCTATATAAGTAGTTGAGCACTCGACTATTGATATGGGCCAAAGCATTTGCTGCAACCCTGCTTCGAACGCAGGGTCGCAGCGTGCGGCCCGACCTTTAACAACGTCTTACTTGCGCGTGCAAGTGAGACTAACCGATTTCCAGCTCGCCCACGGTTTACACCGACGGGCCCCCATTCCAACGGTTAGATCCCAGGAGGACAATATGTCGAACATGCTCAAGATCACTGTCTACACTTTCGTTTTGATGCTCGCACTCACGGTCGGCGCGTTCGCGCAGGCTACCCCTTACACTCCGCCAAACGGCAAAGCCAATGCTCAAGTGACGCCAACGCCAGCGGCAAACACTCAAGGCGCAACATTCATCATCGGTAACAAAGCCGGTACCGTTGAACTCACCCTCGACAAGCAAACCATCAAAGCCAACCTGCCTGCCGGCTTCAACACTGGTGCGGCGAGTGGTGGCGGGGCTTTGCCTGCTGATGCGGTTGAAAGGGCACTCGCCGACGCTGCGAAGCGCGGTGCGTCTGCCGGATCTACTGCCGGAACCAAAGCCGCCGAAGATTATGTGCAACAGCACGTCCAAGTTAAACTTAACGATCACGAAAAAATCCTCAAGGGCGACGGTACCCCGGAAAATCCCGGTTTGGTCAATAAGGTTGGTGCGATCGAAGCTCAACTCAACGGTGACGGCACATCTGCGAATCCTGGAATGGCGAAGCTGTTTAATGCGATTAAAACTGTGGTGAATGAAAACGCCGCAGACATCGCAACTCTCAAAACCAGCAACATCATTCTCTGGATCGTAGTTATCTGCCTCATTATCGCAGTTGTAATTCTCTTCAAGCGTCGAAGCAACTCAACGTCTAACGAAGATCCCAGCCCCAAACTCCAGAACAAACAAGCTGGCGGTTCCAACGCGGGATCGTCTCGTAACCCGTTGAGTATCGCCCCTCAGGATGATGCCCAGCAAAACGCCAATCAACAGCAACAACAGGCGAACGCTCAGCAGCGTGCTGCTAATCAACAACAGCAGAACGCGAACCATCAACAGCAACAGGCGAACCAGCAACAGCAGAATCAACAGAGCGACAATCGTCGTCGTGCGATGACTGACGAAGAACGCGATCTCTTCAACAGAGCCAAAGCCCTGAATCCCAAACTCCGCGAGGATGGCGATGAAGGAAAGAGGCTCCGTGGTGAACTGATCGGTCGGATCAAAAATCCTGCTGAATTCGCAATCGTCAAGGCGGAAATTGAGAGAGCCGAAGCTACTCGGGTCAAAAAACCCCAGCCCACGCCTCCTCCACCTCCCGTCAAAAATGACGAAACGGCTCCTCCTGCTGCTGCCCAACCCGCGAAAGCTGATGTTGAGGTTAACGTAAACAACACACCGGCGAAAGACGAAGAGCCCCAAACTCAAGTCGTGCCGGTCAGACCCGCCAGCTCAGGCGACGAGAAAGCAGACAAATAACAAGAGCATGTTCTAAAACTGGAAAGGCAATGACCCCGTTCATTGCCTTTTCTTTTTATCTAAATTTTAAATCTACCTACTTTAGTACAAGGTTTTATTGCAATTTATGGTATAATGTACATAACTTTTACACTACAAAATACAAAAAAATAAAATGAGCGAAACACATAAACCTCACGAAACACAATTAAACAAACCAAGAGAAACTGAACATATAAAACTGGGCAACTCTACCGAAGTATTAAAAAAAGCTCAGAAGAAAAGAAGTTTAGGAAATATATTTAAGCGTAAAGGAAGAAATCCAGAGCAAAACAGCGTACCCCAGGAAGTATCTCCAGAAAGAGTAGAAACAACCGCAGAAGAAGTAGCCGAAGCCTTAACTGCGGAGTTGGCAGCAGATAAAACACAAATTCAAAACGCTTTAAATACCGCTAGGGAAGTAGATCCAAATATTCCAGAAAATGCAGACGAAGTAGTAGAAGAGGTTGTAAGTACAGAAAAAGGACGAGAGGGTTTTCTTAAACGAATGGTAAGTTTTTTAAAGACCGAGCGCGGTACTAAAATGGTAAGTTTTTTAAAGACCGAGCGCGGTACTAAAGTAGCAGGCGTTACTTCCGGCATAGGAGCAAGTTTAAGCTTAAGGCTTGGAGCAAGAGCTGTTCTTGGCCCTAATTTTTGGGTTGCCGTATTGGCAGGTGCCACGGCCGGTGCTGGTGTAGAGACAACCAAAGAATTTTTAAAAGACAGAAAGCGTTATGATGGCGACGAAATCGAAGCACGGCTGGAAGAAGCAGTTCTGGGTTTTGAAATCACAAACAAAATAGGGGAAGGTCAGGAAGATCCCACTAAAACCATAATTATAGAAAAAGGTAAAGAACTCTCTGCTTTAGAGCGTGCGGGTATTATTGCGAAAGCAGAAGAAATTATCCGTTCCGATAGAGTAAAATCCGAGAACCTAACCAAGTTGATCGGTCTAGTTGAAAATGCGCGTTTCCAATTAAACATGGAAACCCAGAAACCAGAATTCAAAGGGAAAGAAGGAAGCGCCGCAGAAAAGAAAAAAGTAGATTTCATATTAAGAAGAAGGCATGAAGCTAGAGGGGAAAAATTAGAGCGTTCAGAAAAAAAGGAAGTCAGGCTTTTGCTTTCGGAAATGGAATCCAAATTCGGTAAGCCAGAGGTCTCTTGGAAAAATGTAAGAGGTAAAAAACTTGCAAAGGCAGCGCTCAGAGGTGCTGTTGTAGGTGGTCTTACAGCCGCGGCTGCATCGCTATTCTTAGATTGTCTACCGAGTTCATGGACTCATGCATTAAGCGAAAAAGCTCAGCACGTTGTAGAACAGCTATATAGTCATGCAACCCCAGAAATTACCGCCGAAATAAAACAACAGATAATTTCCCAGGGCGAAGCTCATGCGCAAGAAGTTTACGCACAAATACTAACCAATGCTAAAGAGCAGGCAGTCAACCAAAGCTATCAGGCAACTGTAGAAAGTGGTCATAGTATTACCCATGCCGCAAGAGACGCAGTTCACGATTTTTATACAAACTTACAGCACCTAGCTCCGGGAGCCCTTGAAAATATAGACCAAGCTCACATGGTTGCAATAGAAAACGAGTTAGCCAGAGCAAAGGTTGAGGAACTTGGCAGTAGTATTGTAAATCCAGGAGATGTCTTGGAGTTTAAAGGTAGTGATATCTTAGAAGCAATACAGCATGCAGGAAATATGAGCGAATCCCAGGCGCAAAGCCTTCAGCATTTCTTAGCTGGTAGGCTTAGTGAACATTCGGCTGAGCTAATGCTTAACCACAACGAGCTTGTAAAAGCTGGTGTAAACGACTACTTCACTTCTGCCATGCAAAGCGGCAAAGAAGTATATGGTACCGAAAAAATAAAAGCTATATACGAACTAACCTTCAACGAAGCAGCAAGGCAAGCGGCCCAAATAGAGGCAAACGAAGCATCTACAAAATATTTTACAGCTTTTGCTGTATCGGCTGGTATAGGCTATTCAGCTGGTATGTTGGTTAGAAGTAAAAACGGGAGTTCAGCAGAGAGAAGTCGATCATTAGGTGGGGGATATTCTAAAGAAGAGTCAGAGGAACAAGTCCCAGAAAAGTCTCCAGTTATAGTCCCGGAAACTCCTACTCCTGAAACTGCTCCTACGCCAGTCAAGAAGGTGCATACAGGTAAAGAAGCTTCAGAAAATAAAGCAACTCCCGATGGTGAGATAGATACAGAATTAGGTGACTACTCCGGTTACACAAAAGCCGAAGAAAACACTTTATATGCTTTTGGTAGGGAACTCCGCGAATCTGGTTTTTTCGTAGGCCCAAGACCGAACCTAAAAGCAGACCTAGGTATGGACGAGGTCTATAAGAAAAATATGCTGGATCTATACGATGCAGTAAGGACTTTAGGAATGGATAATCTCAAGGGTTTAAAAGATGTAGTACTAATAGCCCCAGACGATTTCAACTTGGCCGAGGATCGAGATAAAGGTTATACAGTCTTTAAAAATGGGAAGTCTATCGGCATTAGTATGGGGGAAAAAGAAAGCATAGCAGAGGCATTAGCGGCAGGAGTAGAGCATGCAAGGAAAGTTAGACAAGGGGGTGAGCAATCAAAAGATAGCGGTGATGCTTATAAAGAAAGAAAAGCAAATCTAGAAGCAAAATTCGGTGCAAGATTAGGATTCTCTCATGACTTTAAAAATTTGATCCCAGAAGCCGCTAAACGGGTAAAAATAATGGAAGAGTTCTATGTAACACTGGAAGACTATCCGGCGGAGAAACTAGCAGGTAAAAATGTAGGTAATATTCTCGTCAATCCCCCGGATTCTTTACTCGATCCTGTAGCAAAAGGCAGATCTCCTGTATCTAAGAGTAGCGACGGTAGGTACACTCTATATGTGAAAAGTCCCAGCCTAGAAAATCCGACCAAAGAAGGCTTTGTTAAAATATTAGACGGCTTAGTTGCAGAGCTGGATTCAAAAGTTAGCCTCGCCGCCGCAGAAGCACGAGTCGCAGCTGGTAAAGAAAACCCAGCAAAAGCGCCGGAGAAAAATGTTGGAGACATCAAAGAAGCTTTGAGCGCAAAATTCCCCAATGTAGAAATATCCGGGTGGGAAAACTTTTCAGGTTCTGGCAAGGATTTTGCTTCGTTTGATGTCGAAGTCCAAAAAAGAATTATCGCCAAGCTAGAGGAAGCTATAGCCGGAGGACTCTCAAGTCTTGGTGAAGAGTATATTCCAGGCACTTCAGTGTATAATGAAAACAACAAAACCAAGTTAGATCTAACTCAAAGTCCACTAAAAATAGTTAAAACATAAAATGTCAGAAACAAAAGGTATAGAATTAGATTTTGATCTTAATGATCTTGTTAATCCAAAATCCAGAGAAGTAGTAGAAGAAGGTCAAGACGAGAAGGATAAAGAACTAAATAAGCATATAGAAGCAGTCCGTTCTCTGGGTCCAGTCTTTGAGAGCTTCAATGGCGATAAGCTAAAAGAGGTTTTTGAAGACAAAGATGAGCGTATAGTTGTCATGGGCAGAGTGAGACAGGTTATGGAAAACCTAAGAACCTATGCCCCTCAGGATTTTGCGCATTTGAAAGGTGTTACATTATCCGATGAATTTGAAGGTATAGATGCGGAGGGTGTCATTCATTTCGATGTAAAATTCGCCCTAAGCATAGCTCCTCAGGAAATTACAAGTTATTCAAAAAACGCCCAAGCTGTCCTCACGGAATACGGAAAGACTCGAAAGGATGCTACTAAAAATAGAATACGAAAAGAAACATCTGAAATTGCATCCGAGCTTAACCGTGGTTTTTTGCTTCCTAGAGGACGTGAATTATATGGAAATATTCGTCAACCAGCAGAACAATTAGCATTCTTAAAAAACCTAAGGCTGTTGTTAATTAAACTAGCCCATAAGCTAAAAGGTGTCCCAATAATGTACGGAAGTACAAATGACGTTTTTGAGGATGGTCTTCACATATCGCCGGCCAGTATTTTAAATCTCAAACAGGATAGAGAGCGTATAGATAGGCTTGCAGAAGAACTTAGGGATGGTCTCGCTAATATAAATAACCCAATTAAGCTGGAGAGGCCTACTGAAAAGGAGCTTAGGGGTGTGCTGAGAAAGCAAGAAAATGCATACCAGGCTAGGGGTGAGGAAGCCAGTGAACGTAACAACACATTCTTACTGAGAGCTAGGTCTCTATGTAGTGATCATCCTCAATTTGAGCTCCAGAATATATCAACTGCAACAGATCAACTAAGTTCACATGACCGATTGAGGCTAATGGGAAATCTAGAAAAATTTGCCGATCAGGTTGTTCAGTATTCAAATGCTGAAAGTGAGAAGAAAGCAGAAATTTCAGCAGATCAAATTCTAGAGGCATTTAATGCCGTATCGCTGAGTCCCAGGTTTACCACAATAGACAGGCATACAAATACACTTGTCTTAGGTGTTAGAGATCTTTTAAATGATAGTTTCTTAACTAGTCCTTCTGGTCGTGAATTTAGGGCAAGTCTTTTAGATTATATTGCTACTCCAAAATCCGAAAGGAGAAAAGTATCTGAAGCAAAAGAGAAGAGACAGCAGCCTATATTTAAGTGTGAAGGTATAGACATAACTGCTTCAGATATTCGTCGTGTTATTAATACATATGCAGATGCACAATCAAAGTTTGTAGAAAATGAGCCTATTCTTTCAGAAATTGAGGATACTTTAAAGGTAAACAAAGCAAAGCTGGTAAAAAATATCCCACTACCAGGTGTTGGTAGAGATTTTAAGACAAGAAACGAAAGAACTTCGGATTTTACCTACGCTACTTCCGAATACGTAAAGGGTGATAAAATTCGCTTAGAGGCAGGTAAAGAAGACAGGTCATGGATACTAAAAGTACCGCAGTCTCAAAGAGCTGTTTTCGATAAGTATTTATTCTTGAGAGAAAATTTTAGGCTATTGGCAGATTTAGAAGATAGGATTGGGGAAAGTGAAGACGGGGGTACGCCTGTTAAAATTGGTAAAAACGAAGCTAAGGATTTATCACTAGCTTATGCTAATCTAAAATGGTTTTCAGAAAATCCTGATAACTTTTATCTGTTATCTGAAGATCGAAGCGAAATCATTAAAACTTCAGACCAAGCTTATAGTAAGTCTAAGAACGCTAACGATCTCTTTGAAGGCAGGCAAGACATTGCCATTCTCGTTGCGAGTGATAAGATTCCACTAAAAGCTATGGATATTTCTTTTGGACGAGCTCGTGAAATTTTTGATATGCTCGGGGAAGATGCAATGAAAGTAAAAGGCGTCATGGTAGACAGACCAGATGCACAAGTAGATACCGAAGTAAGATTTCACGATGGTATTTTATACATTCCCTTCTTCGAGGTAGCTTCCGGAAAAAATTTGAAAGAATTTGTAAAAAAGGTAAAAACTGAAATAGCCCAAGATGACCCAAGAATAACAAACAAAGATTTTCCATCACCAGACTATCCACCAACAGAAATACAAGATCTCCTTTTTACCTACACTACCGAAATAGGGAGTCACAAATCAAGTAATAGAATAAAAAAATATGAGGAACTTCTAGAAGAGGCTAAACGGATGAGTCAAGAGGGTGTTAGAAGGCCAGAGGATAAAGGTGCTCACAGAATTGTTCATATTAGAACTGAGCCTAATGCGAAAGGGGAATTGGGTTTAGAGTTATCTCAGCTGGGCGAAGGTTCTGCGAACTATGTTCTTAAGGTCCCTAGAGAGGTTAAGGATACTCATGATGCTTGGTCAGAGTTATCAAGAGAGATAGCGGAGATTGCTCCATATATAAGTGATCTAGAGGAACAAGGAAAAGAAAGACAAAGGGAGATTAAAATGAAATTCTGGAAGATTCAGAAAAAGTATAACCAATACAGTACAAGAGAGTGGTTAACCAGTGATGCAAATAATGCGGAAACTAAACAAAAATCATGAATTCGACTTTCTCACAATCTGACACCGACACGATTCTCTCCAAGATAGGCATTAATACCGCCGTTCTTAGTGATGAAGAAAAATCCGAGATGATGGACAAAATAGATTCTCACATGAATGAAGTTATCCTTGAGACCGTAGCTTCTTCGCTTAGTTCTGGGCAAATAGAGCACCTAAGAACGGTCTTAGACTCCGGCGATGAAGAGTCTTTTCTCTACGAATTAGAAGAAATTTCCAAGCATATTCCAGGTCTAGATATGAAAATTGACGCAGCGCTAAAAGAAGAGTTTAATATGATCGCATTAGCGAAAAATAGGCTTGATTAAGAGCTTTTTATATAGTTATTGCCAAAACAGGACAATTCTGATATAGTATGGTCATTGCTACTCGTATTTGAAACAAAAAACAGTTTTACATATCTAGTTTAGCTTGATTCACTTCAAGACTTTTTGTAATACCAGTAAGCAAAATTTGTA
>CAYSUI010000030.1:0-8689 GCA_964434195.1 uncultured Candidatus Saccharibacteria bacterium | reverse complement strand
CCCTTAATTCCATTACAGTTTCTCTACTACAAAAGACTGACTACTAGTCTCACCAGAGAAACTCCTGTGCGACACTAGATATATACATACTACTAACAATTATTAATTAACTTAAAGATACTAATACCAACTTAAATACAACTACTTACCTAAACTAAAACATCACAAAAACAAAACTGGGGACTGAAGATGGGGGGGAAGAACACAGATTATCAAGGTTAAAACATCAATTTGAAATCAAGGTAAAGGTTTTGTGGGGATTAGTTGAAAACAATAGATCTCTGGGGAGACTGCAGTTTAAGCTATATATTTGTTCGCTCCGCTCACCCCACCCATCGGCACTATTTAGGGTGCCGATTCCCACCCTCAAGGTTTTTATAACTCCATTTTTAACCCCTTAATAGCCGCCTCTAAGGCGGATTTTAATTGCCTTAGAATGGCTTGATTTGGGTAGTAATAAATGATATTATGCTCATCCGCATAAGAAGCCCTTATGCGGTTTTAAATTAAGCGAAACACCCATATACATATGACAACCATGTACTGTGTTGCCTGTGGTAATCAGTTAGAAAGTTCGCATAGGTTTTGTAATAAATGCGGACACAAAGTCGAACCTGTACAACCAACCGAATCAACTCCTGCTCCCGCCCCTGCACCAGCTCCCGAAGCTACTCCAGCAGTAGCGAAAGAAGTCCCAGCAGTTGCAGAAGTAGCATCCGCTACTCAGCAAGTAGTTACTGAAGAAGTTCCTAAGCCTCAAGAGAAAATTAGCTCTACTCCTTACAGATATTTCCGCAGAAATTCTGAAGTCGTTGCTTTACTCTGTGTCGCTACTTTTGGACTATATAACCTCGTATGGTTTTATAGACAGTGGAAAGCGTACAAGCAGCAAAAAGATGGCGATATCCTTCCTTTCTTCCGCTGTATCTTTCCGTTAATCCATATCAAACAACTGTTTGGCATGGTTGAGAAAGATGCAAAAGAAACTAACGTCTACGTTGGCAAAAGCGCATCGAGCCTGGAAGTTACCTACAGTATCTTCTTTATCATTGCTATTATCGCCAGCTTTGCCTTTCCAGAAAAAATTATTTGGAATTATGTCGCTTTAATGATTGAAGCTGTATTAGGCATCACCTTAATGACCGTCCAGAAAACCATGAATCAGATTAACTCTGTACGCATTGGTGAAGGAGACCTGCGAGATAGTTATTCTTTTCCAGAAATACTCTTAATCATTCTTGGCATCCTTGTAACGATTGGTTTATTTCTTCCTGCTGCGTAAATAATTAGTACAAATTATTTAACGCAACTGGAGAGTGTTTTTGAGTATATTGATACGACAATAAAAAGCTTAGACAATATATCGCTTGAAGAATTCAAGAAACAGCCTAAGCTGCAAAAAGCAACGATTCGAGGCCTTCAACAGATAGACGAATCGGTAAAAGAGCTCCCACTCAAAATCACACAACGATATTCAAATATCCCGTGGCAAAAACCCACGGGATTTAGAGATATCATCAAACATAACTACCCTGATTTGTTTATAGACAGTTTATATACGACTGTAAAAAATCATCTACCAGAGTTTTGGACCAGGCTCGCCGAAGTTTATAGAAATGAAACCTGCTCTTAAATAGTCTTTAAGAGCAGGTTTTTTAATTTTAGAATCCACTACTATCCTTAGATGCAAGTGCCGCTTTTTTACCGAAACGATAGAATACTGCAGGTGTTAAGAACAATGAGATGAGGGTAGAGGAAATTAAGCCGCCGAAGATAACTACTGCTAGAGGATGTAGTAATTCTTTACCCGGCTCACCACCAGCGAGCATGAGCGGAATGAGCGCTAGTGCGGTAACTAAAGAGGTCATCAGCACAGGTACTACTCTGTCCAGCGTGGCTCTTACAATAGTTTCTGGAGTGAATGGTTGCTCCTCGTTTCTGACCAACTGCAAACATCTGCCAATGAGCATAATACCATTGCGAGATACGATACCAGCAAGAGAAATAAATCCCACTAAGTGTGCAAGATTAACTACGCCGCCGGTGAGCCAAACGCCAATAATACCGCCAATGAATACTGTAGGAATATTGAGCATCACTTGTAGTACAATAGGGCTTGATTTAAAGGCTTTGTAAAGAATACCAAAGATTAATGCAAGTCCCAGGCCAAATAATATCATCAGTCTTCGGCTATTTTCTTTTTGGCTTTTATACGTGCCTTCGTAAGAAATAGTTTGCCCTGTTGGTAGTTTTTTACCATCTAGGTTAGTCTTTACAGCTTCAACCGCGCCAACAATGTCTGATCCTTGATAGTTAGCACTGACTACTAAAATGCGCTTGCCGCCTTCGTGACTGAATCGATTACGTCCCGCATCCAGTTTAATATCCGCAGCGCTGCCCAGTGACTCTGCCCCATTAAATGGCAACGACAAGTCGCGTAGTGCATCTGAATTACCTCGTGATGCCAAATCATACCGAGCAACCACGTTCACGCGAGCTGACCCTTGCTGAATTTGTCCAATTTCAGTACCTAGCAATCCTTGCTCGAGTTCTTCTGCAACTTCTCCGCTTGAGATGCCGTATTCGGCTAAGCGATTGCGGTCAGGATAAATTCTAAATTCGGGCACATAGACTTCTTTCTGCACTTGTGGATTATTGACCCCAGGCTGCTTCGCGAGCTCACCTTGCACCAATTCCGCAGTCTGCCTCAGCTGTGCTAAATCATCACCAAAGACTTTAATAACAATTGGTGCACGCACACCGGATAGCAATTCTTCTACACGATGGGTTATAGGTTGTCCCAAGCCGTAGTCAGCACCACTAAACTTGTCTAAAACATTTTGCAGTTCTTTAAACAATTCTTTTGATTCAGCTTCAAGGCCAGGTTCAAACACAACATTAATTTCACTGGTATTAGCACCGCTATCATGAGGGTCTGCGCCTGCTCTACCTGTTAAGTGGCTAACACGCCGAACCCCTTTTACTTCTTTAAGGGCATTTTCGACTTTTGAAGCGAAAGCATTTGAAGTATTCAAGTCTGTACCAACTGGCATAACTACAGAGATAGTTGCGGAACCTTCGTTGAACGGTGGAATGCCTTCTTTACCGGCCTGGGCATACATAAATCCAGCTCCTACCAATGTGAGCGTAGTACCTACAAGCAAGATTTTAGCATGGTGAATACTCCACAAAATAAGCGGACTGATATGTGTTTTAATGAAAGCCACAAAGCGAGTATCTCCCTCATGTCCTTTATTTTTTCCTTTTGCTAACAGCAAGGAAGCCAAAACAGGCGTAACACTTAGAGACACCACAAGAGACGCGACCAGTGAAACTAGATATGCCGCGCCAAGTGAGCTTAAGAGCCTGCCTTCAACACCCGGAATAAAGAATATAGGTAAAAATACTACTGCGACTAACACCGTAGCGTACACAATTGAGTTACGCACTTCGCTTGAAGCTTTATAAACAACTTCAAGCATGGATCCATGCGAGCCTGCCGCGCGCCACTCCCTTAGTCGTTTAGATACATTTTCCACATCGACAATAGCGTCATCTACTAATTCTCCAATGGCCACCGCAAGACCTCCGAGTGTCATAACATTTACAGAAAAACCAAAATAACGGAAAATAATTGCGGTTACCAGAATGCTTAGGGGAATAGCGGTTAGAGTGATGATCGTAATCCTTACATTCATCAGGAACAGGATGAGGATTATGATAACTAAAATCGTTCCGTCACGGAGAGCTTCCAGTACATTAGCGAGACCGGAATGGATAAACCATTCTTGGCGAAACAGGTCTGTTTTTAACTCTACTCCAGCAGGTAGACTAGAAGTTAAGGCTGTTAGCGTGGCGTCAACTGCTTCGGTAACTTTTAAAGTTTCTGCTTCTGGCTGTTTTGCTATACGTAAAATGACCCCTGGCTTTCCGTCTATGCTTGCACTGCCTCTGACTGGACTTGCTCCTTCGACTACTGTAGCTACATCGGCCAGGCGTATAGGTCTACCCTCAATATTTCCCACAGCAAGTTCTTGTAGATCGTTTATTCCGTTAGGCGCGACCAGTACCCGCAATGGATACTCCTTGGCGCCCTGTACGAGCAAACCGCCACTTTTATTGTTCAGCGCGCTTGCAACTTTTTCTTGAATATCACTCATATGCAAACCATATAGCCGCATTTGTTCCGCATTGAGATTGATCTGCCATTCGCGCACATCGCCGCCAAGTATAATCACGTCAGACACGCCAGGTACGCGCAAGAGTGCTGGACGAATTGTCCAGTCCGCGAGTGTTCTAAGCTCCATTGGTTCAGTCTTTCCGTTTGTATTTGTTAGACCTGCCCACATAATTTCTCCCATCACTGAACCTACTGGACCCAGGACTGGATTTACACCTTCAGGCAATTCTAAACGGTTTATGCGCTCTTGAATTATTTGGCGGTTGCGGAAAATATCGCTTCCCCAATCAAATTCGGCATTGACTATGGCTAATCCAAAGGAAGCACTCCCACGGACTCGCTCCACCCCTGGTGACCCTGATACCGCTGCTTCAAGAGGTGTTAACACTAATCGCTCTACTTCTTCGGGCGCCAACCCCTCAGCCTCCGCAAATATGGAAACCGTAGGTTTATTGATGTCTGGCAGAACATCCACTTTCATGGTTGCCAGGCTCCATACTCCGATAATACTTATAAGCAAAGCCAATACTAAGACTGTGGCGCGATTCTTAAGGGACCATAAAATAATTTTATTAAACATAACTACTTCCTTTACTGTTATTATTCATCGTGGCTATGCGGTTGTGATTCGTCCTGTATCTGAGAACCACTTTCATTTGGGGTTTCCACAGTTTGGTTGACTTTAGTTCCGCTTTTTAATTCTGATGTAGCGTTTGAGACTATTCGATCTCCTTTACTTATCCCTTCCAGAATTTCAATTTTATCGCCAAGAGTTCGACCTGTTTTTACTTCTTGTGGGCGTAAAGAATTATTGTTGTCTACTATCCAAACATTGGCATGATTGTCGGCGTCCCACCATACTGCTGATAGAGAGGTAAGATTATTGGCTTCGCCTCCTGTTTGCGCAAGCACACGAACAGACGCGTGTACTGGCCAATCAACTTGATCAAGTAAGTCCGCATCGACAAAATACGAGCCATTACCATCAAGCGATACGCCAATTCCGGCGATTTTTACCTTTTTCGCGTCTTTAGGAAATCCTGGACGAACAACCGAAAGCTCGTCACCGGTTTTTGGTGGAACGCCGTTACCTGGTACTCGGAAACGAATAATGTAATCTTTTGAATTTCCGGAATTAATTGAGGCAACCACACTGTCGGGTTTAACGAATTCTCCGGTTTGTTTACCTATGATTGATACGATACCCGCACGAGGCGCGGTAATATTGAGTCCGCCATTTATCGCTCCTGATACCGTGGCGTACGCTGCTCCTGCTGCTTGGGCCTCGCCCTTGGCAATGGCAATTTGTCTATCTAAATCGGCGATTTTTTCGTCAATGTCTTTTATTTTTTCACTGTATTCTTTATTTTGCCCTAGTAGCGCGAGTTGATATTCGATTTCTTTGCTGGAAATTTCAGCTTCCGCTTGTTTATAGTCGTTAACCGCGTCCAGAAAATCGTTTTGATCATCGGCTATCTCCTTACGAACTTTTTCGAGTTCTTCACTTGTTACTGGCTGTACCGCGTAGCTGGATGCGACTAATCTGGAAGCTGCTTTTACATAAACTTCACCGGTTGATATCGGAATAGCCTGGGGATCTTTTAGCTCATTTACTAATTTCAAGAATGCCTGCTCGTAACCGCTTCTGCTATTTTCATCAAGCCAGCCGTAGGCTTGTTTGAAGCCGCTGGTGGAATTGTAAAAATTTACATAAGCATATGGATTTTGAGAATAAGTAAATGTGTTTAAATGTCTGCTGAGTAGTTGTTCAGCTATTTCTCTAATTTTTTTGCGCTTTAATTCAGCGGATGCTTTGGCTTGGTTTAGAGATGCCTGTGAAGTTGATCCGTTGGCTCCAAGAATATTTTGCCCGCTCTTATTACTTGCTTCTAGGCTCGACTTTAAACTTAAGAGCGACGCGCGGTTTTTTTCCGCAAATTCAATGGTTGCCTGGCTCGTAGAACGGGCTTTGGCTAAGTTTTCAGCTTGTTCGGCAAGGCTTTGAATGAGGTCGGGTGAAGCAGGGGGTGCGGAAAGTCTGGCTAGCGTTTGTCCAGCCGTTACACGCTGACCGATTTTTACTTTCCATTCCACGATTGTTCCTTCACGCTGTGGCTGTACTTGTATGTCACTTGCTGAAAGAATTTCCCCAGGCCATGAAGAAAGATTGTCTATGCTTGCCCCTGTCTCGGCGTTTTCCCCAAAGACTTCAGTTGCCAAAGAAATTTCGCGCGAGGTTGAAGACTCTTCCGCTGGTAAACTTTCGGGTGACTGCCCTTGTTTTAACCACCAAACCAACACAGCAACCAGAATTAGGCCAAGCAGAAGTGATTGTTTGTAAGTGGTAATGAATTTTTTAACTTTATCCATGTTAAATAGATTTTAATTGTGACCATCGTCTGTGTGGCCATCGCTGGATGGTGTCTGGGCGTTTGGCTCCTGCGCGTCTGTGTGGTCAGTATGGCCATCGCTCGCTGGTGCTGTTGTGCTTTCATGCGAATGATCGGTGTGACCGTCCGTATTCGTAGTTTGAGTTTGACTTGAGCTTTGTTCAGCCGCTGGCTTGGAAACAAATTTGCTATAACCAACAAAAGCTAAAACAGCTACTATAATTATTGCTAATACGATACTGATATTTTTGTTCATAATTTTTGATAGATTAATAAATTATTTTTAAATCAAAAACCAGCTTAAAAAATAAGGTTACAAAAAAGTAACTCAGATTTTAAAACTGGTTTAAATTGCTAGTTGGTATTTTTTGGAATTTAGTATTCCGCGACGAAATTGAAGCAATAAAAAATTACACAACTTCCGTATTAACAGTAAATAGCTTAAAAAGACTATCGCGCTTGTTACTGCAAAATTTGCCGAGCTTAAAAGAATTATGGAAGATACGGAAAAAAAGTCTGCGGCAATGTTGACTTCTTCCCCATGAGAAATCTGCGGCGACGCAACGGAAAGAGGGATTGATTCATGGTGGGTGTGGTCTTGTTCGGTATCTACATGCGATACTCGAGGCTGTTCGAAAGTATCGCAAAATAATACTGTGGCAAAGAGCGCTGACATGGCTAAAATTGCCACAAATATGTAATTTTTAGAAATAAATTTACGCATGTAAGCAAATTATAACATATAGGTACCTATCTTTCTAACATAGGCAAAGGATCAATAAATTCTTGCAGATCTTTTTGGTCTTTTATGTAGCTTAGAAATTAAATATGATTTCCTTTATACATACCTAGATGCAGGTGGTTATCTGGCTTATCAAGTGGCCAGGATAATAAAGCCGAAGCGTTAGTGCGTATTATTTAAATACTTATTCAACTTTTACTGCGTAGTCCGATGTGATAACTTTTCCTTTAATTTGGAATTGGGTAAATATTTTGTATATTCCAGGCTCAGGGAATGCGCTAGAAAATTCTATCGTATCAGGTTCGCCTTTATGCACCATTGTACCCGTGCCCTCCGTGTTTTCCATTTCCTCCATATCCATAGCTTCGGCATGAGTATGAATGAAATCTAGGGTATCAGCCTTTAAAATGACACCGTGTCCCATTGCACCTAAATATGATTCCAGCTCTACTAGCTCCTTGGTTTTCTCTACCGTTAAACTATAGCTTACCTGGGTTTGTGCTTTTAGGGTTTCAGGTAAGTAGTAATTTATACGATACTCGTCTGCGGATTTAACAATGCTTGTGTCGGGTGTTACAGAACTTGGTTTGTATTTGTTTATATCACCAATAGTGACATCGTATTTTACAGTAACCGGCAGCTTTTGGGGATTTTCAGGGGTCGGGGTGAAGTCGGGAAATAAGCGGTAAGGGCCGTCAGTTGGAAAGGTTATATTGAGCGAGAATTCCCCGGTCGATTGGTTGAAATCCGGGTGGAGATGTTGGAAATTTTGCAAGTCTTTTCTGACTAAGATAAAATGCATGATCTTTTCATGGGCGATAACGAAGTCTTTTAATACTTCTCCTTTGTTATTTACGATTTTGTAACTCAATTTAATAGGTCGTCCAGACTGCATATTGTCGGTATTCGATGTTACCTGTACATTGTAACCGCGTTGACTTTGGGCATCAGAGGATGTGTCCGATACGTGGCCGCCAGCATGCTCCTGGGTAGTATTGTCGGTTACAGAGGTAGTATCTTTTTTGGCAGAGATCATATAATAAGCCCCGCCGGCTATGAACAGCACTGCAAGCACTAAGTATAGTAAATATGTTTTCATAAAATTCAAATAGGTATGAATTATTTTTTTAGATCGCCGATATAATATTTTTCGAGAATCTTACGAGCTTCAGCCGAATGAGGCGTGCCGGATCCCATGGGTCTTGTTTCGAATAATGTAGTCGCGTCTATGCCGCAGCCTTGCGACATTTGCTCACCCCCGGGATGTTTTAATATAAATTCATCTACACTGTACACTTTATCATGTATTACCATCCAGCAGTCTTCTGAATCAGGATTTTCCGGACCATGCTGAGCGACTTCTTCTAATGTATACAT
>CAYSUI010000029.1:0-10652 GCA_964434195.1 uncultured Candidatus Saccharibacteria bacterium | reverse complement strand
GCAAGAGGAAAGAATACATAATACTCCGAAAACTACATATTGTCCACGATGCATTCCATCTTTGCCATATATAAAAAATACCCAAGCCTATTGGGTATATCTAGTAACGAAGTTTAATTTGGTCGCTGGTCAAAAAATTCACGCCTTGGCGGTCCAAATTCCGAAGGGCTTTCTCGCCGCCCTCCTTGGAAAGCTCTGCCACAGCATCCAAAACCAAATAGACGTCGAAGCCTCGTCGCTTTGCATCTTCTGCCGTAGCGTGAACACAAATCTCGGTAACGACACCGGTCACCACGACAGTATTCACCCCCCTGGTACGTAGAGCAGCTTCAAGACCCGTATCGTCCCCGTAGGCATCAGTAAATCCCGAGTGAGATTCCGCCCATCCATTCGCTTTTGGCCAGTAAAGCCCAAACCCGATTTCCAGCAGCTCCGGTGGTGGTAGAACCTCATCTGTTCCAGCCTCACAATGCTCGGGGAAAACCGTCATCCTTCCTACTCTCGCTAGGTAGTTGACCAAGTTTTGCTTTTTCCAACGCATTCCCGGTAAAAAATTCTCCTCGGTAAAACCCAAAGATTGCTCATAGGTAATCTCCGAAAAATTCGGAACTTTGAAGTTCTTCGCGTATGTCCAGGAATCGTACGGATGATTATCACCAAGCAACACGCGTCTCTCAGGAGGAGTCTGTAAGTTCACCCTGACTACTCTTTGAGTAAACTCTTTATTAAACCCCGGGACCCCCAGCGGTCGCCCCTCCATGAAGCCATCAATAGTGTCGGTGTTCAGGCACGCCACATTGGGCCTCATAACAAACACGCCTTCATAGCGATTTTTCAGCTCAATCATAACTTCTCCTTTGCATTTTTGAAATTCCAACACTCAGAAAACTGAAATTGCACTATATATAAAACCCTCCCTAAAATCAAGGTACTAACTTGATGCTTAAGACTACCCGTTATACCATTAGTAAGTAAGATGAAAATAAACTCAAAGATCCACGCATTGCAGATTTTGGTTCAGATTGGGTGATTTTTTATATTTTTTTCTGGAGGATCTCTTGAAGGAATCAGGCTTTGCCTGTTCCTGCTCAAGGCGTCCGTGGGGGGACGGTGAAAGAAAAAAATATGAAAAATCATTCGAGCTGGGGCAAAATATGCGATGCCATACTTGATTATACAAAGCGAAAATATGACAACACCAGAAGGTTATACTCCCCCGGAAGCACAACAAGAATTTCGGGAAAAAGAGAAAAAAATAAAAGTATTCAAACCCGCCACAGAGTATCTACTGCACCCAGAAGACCCAGAGTCCCCCTGGCCAGAAGAAATAAAAAACAATCCCGAACTAAAAGAGCTAGCAGAAAAAAGAAGAGAACTCTCTGCCTCTATTAGAAGTGTATTCGAAAAAATCCCCGACCCTACCAAGAATTTCGCCGATGCACTAAAAGAAAAACAAGTTAGTTCAAAAGAACTTACCGATCTCTATAATAAACTCGCAGAGCTCCTAAGCGACCCAGACTACGGCCGTCTAGTTTTGTATTTACCCTTCGAACTCATCCCAGAAAAAAACCTAAAAACAAAATCCAAACCACTAAGCAAAGCTGCAAGCAAGTTCACAGAAACCTACATGCAAAGGTGGCACGAGCAGCTAAACCTAATAGACGACGCTGAAAGCTTTATACACGGAGACATCCCAGAACAAGAAGTTAGAGTGAGCCCAATTCCTCAGGTAGTTAAAGCTGCTCACTTAGTACCACACCTAATAGAAAAAAACTATCTGACGCCAGAAGAAGTCAAAAAGATTTCAGAAGAAGCCCAAGACGACACGCTCAAAAATAGTTTAGACAACGCCCTAGCAGCCACACAAAAAAACAAATCTGTGGATGCAAAAAAAGAAACCATGGAAGCAGAAGCTATTGATTCCAGTTTTAACTTCGACAGAGCAAAAATAGAAGAAGGTTACAGAGAAGCTTCAACTAGGCTTCCACTAGCTAGAGTTAATTGGCTAAAAAGAAAAAAAGAATCCGCACTCGTAGAGAAATACTCAGAGGCTATTTCCACAAACTATCCCAACTCCAAAGAATTACTACAGCAATATATAGAGTCGACTGACCCTTTCCATAAATCTCTAGCAGTAGAAGCAATCTACACTATCCTTTCACATAACATCCTTAAAGAAGAAGTAGACGGTTTAATAGCGAGTTTAGATACTCTAAAAGAAGATCCAAACCCAAATATACAAGAGCGAATTGTTAGCACTTGGGCAAAACTCAAAGAACTAAACATTGTCAGTAGTGAAGAATTAGAAAAAAGAGGTATTCATGTTCCAATTCCCGACGAAGCCTTTTCTGCTGAAAATAACCAAATGAAAACAGAACTAGCGGAAATAGCTGGCATGGTGAAAGAGTTTGAAGAAGACCATGAACTATCGCAGTACATTTACCCAGCTGCTATTGTTTTTGGTTCCAAAGTAAAAGGTTACGGTTTAGAAAAGTCTGACCAAGATGTTGCTATTTTCGTTAAACCCAACACTCCCGAATCCGCAAGACAAACAATTCAAAAACTAGTTCAAAGCAAACTTGGTCACCTCTCTCACAAAGGTAAAGTTTTAGAATTCTGGCTAAAGGAAAAAGGTGAAGACTTAGAAATTATAGATTTTGAAGGTGGAGATTCAAATTTAGGAAATAATAAAATGGCACCTACCCTAGAAGGAGTTTGGGTAGGAGCAGAAGAGTCTATACAAGAAATGTATAAAAAACTCATGCCAGGGTATTTAAAGGCAAAAGACAAAACTCTAAACGGCACAGACCTAACAGCAAGAAACACCTGGCTCAACACATTAGAAATGGACACTCTACAATACAGACTAATGCACACAGGCTACTACCGCTATCACCCTAAAATAGAAACACAGCACGCCCAAAATAAAATCTTAGGCGGCCAGAGCGCCTTCTGGGACCCCGGCTACAGAAGACTCGCCACAAAACTATTTATAGAAAAAGTCTTCCTCCCAGATTTAGAAAAATAAAAAAAGGATAATCTCAAGTAGAGTTATCCATTGTTTGATTTACAGCCGATCATTGTCAAACGGATCGTTGGCTTTGATGCGAGCTTCGCTCAGGTCACGCGGCGAAGTGAAGCTACGACGCTTGGTCACTTCCTGACGACGAGGTCCACGACCCAGCATAACTCGCAGAGTCGGAAGCGACCCAGTCCGGTAAGCCTCACTGTAAGCGGTCACAGCTTTCGCGGCCTGCCCATTCAAGGCCAGGCGATTGACGCCAGGCTTGATGTGATCCCGCAACCACTGCAGATGAGCTTCGTTCGTCGGACTGATCTCTTTCGTGACATTCACTGCCAGGAACACAGTCTGACGCACGTCGAGTCCGACACCCGACCAGTTGACGCGACCAATACCCAAACCAGTCTGCTGCAACGCTTTCGCCGAATTGAGCGGATCCGCATCGGCAATGCTTTGAGCGTCAACACCGACTCCAACGATCTCATAAAGAGACCCATCTTCTGCCGTGTACACGCCGTCAGGCATCGCCTCGTAACCCATCTCCAGGGACTCAATATACTTCGCCGTCAATTCGCGATTGATCGAACCATCCGAGTTGATGATGATGAATTCGGCGCGGAGTTGATTTTCCAGAGCAGCCAACACCTGGTACGGAATGTCCTTATTGCGCGGCTTGTAAGCCGGCAGCAGGGTCGCCCAGGGAATCAAGCCGGAAACGCTCAAGCCAGTCGTATTGCCACCGCCCAAATTACCCAGGAGCAACATGGTCAGCATATTGGGATCGATGCCCATTGAGCCAGCAAAGCTGGTCACCTCGGCTTTGGAAGGGGGTGTCGCCTTGCCGCTGTCATCTCCATTCGTATGAACCGCATCGGGCGAAACGAACGTGGGAAGCGCGGTCGGCGCCGGCGCGAACGCCTGGCCGATTTTCATCGCAGAGATGATACCGACTCCGGCAATTTCGGCGATTTGCTGACCAGTGAGCAACGAAAAATCGGTTGCTTCTTTGAGACCAGCGGTCTCCAGTTTTCCAACCTGTTCTTCGTTCAGCCCGAACTCATCGGACATCAAGCGAGCTTTCAATTCGGCATTGATTGCCATGATGTTTTCCTCCAATTGAAATTGAGTTGTTGATAGATACGTGCGAACTTTCCCGCAAGCCACTTTGACTAGCGGATTACCGTCGAAAAATTATTTTCACCAGTAACCTACTAACCACGAAGACTGTACATACTACAATATTTTTTTACTTTTGTCAATGTTTAAAAAATTTGAGGCAAAGCAAAAGTTTTCTACTCTGCCTCTTGCTTCTAAAAGCACAATTTGTCGTTTTCTGTTGGCCCAGTAGAGATCATTTTCACGGGGACTCCAAGTCTTTCCATGAAAACATTCCTACAAAGCTCGGCCATCTCTCCGAAACTCATACTAGCTGGTAGCTCGTAGGTTTCCAGATTCGGTCTGCATTGACCCAAAAATTTTCCCAACCTCTCTAGGTAGTTCACACGTCCAGTTTCGGGACCACAGTACACCTGTAGAGTTCGACCATCGGCCGAAAGAAATTCACTTGGCGGTGCAGTGTAGCTATCGCATACCTGCCACTTACCAAATTGTCTCTGTTGGTCAAACCATGTCACACAGACTCCGTCTAGACCCTTACAGATCTCCACAGCGTAGCGACAAGTAACGAAGTCCAAAGGACCAATCCTTACCTTGCCCTGAAATCGATTTTCCTCGCGAAAGCTTCCTGGGAACAAGACATCTTGCAAACCTGGTTCTTCTGTAACCATAGGACCAGCCCCGTGTCTAACTTGGTACCCCCTGGTTATTCCCAGCTTCACAATCTTGCCATCGTACTGAAGACTTTTCGCGTAATCAACCATATAGTTAGGCAAAGTCGAGACTTTGGTTATATGCGGATGAAACCCAGAATATGGGTCTATCAATACCCCCTGCGACGGCTCAACTACAGCAGCCCCATCTGCGCCGAGAATTCTCTCTGCAACATAATCATCACCCACAACCTTCATGAGTCTGGAAAGCTCCCAAAGATCGTTAGCAATAACACGGGACATATTTTCGTTCCGAATAAACCACAAATCCTGCTTAGCATTCTCTAGGTCCGCCGGCAGAAAGTTATCTATGTTGGCGATCAGGCTCTCCAGGTCTTTCAAAATCTGGAGTCTAACCGCTTCAAGTTTTTCTACCAAGTGAGGACTTTTCAAATCCTTAGCACGAATCGTAAGTTCAGGATGAAGCTTGCTATAGAGCACCGTTTGACCCATACCAATTCCCACAGTACCACGAGGATTGTTCTTCCGAGCCATTTCTTTGAATCTGGAAGCAACGCCATGGTAAGGAGTTGTACATAGAGTCTCACCGTGCACCGTCATCATTTCAAACGGGTACCGAATCCCAATTTCATCTCGAAGCTCCTGTGCTTCAACCTGCATTGCGCCAGGATCCATCACAAACAACTTCGAAATATGAGTCGGTACACCAGTTAAAGTTCCGCACCCCCAATGGCTAAAATTGTAATTTAGTCCACTGGAAGTATAAACGCCGTGGCACCCTTGGCCTCCGCCCATCTTAACTACAGTATGAGCTTTCAGTCTGTGGCACAAAGTATGCACCACCGTGCCTTTTCCACCATCACCACCACCAATATCCACTGGAATAATCAATTTTCTAGCCATAATGGTCCTTGAAAAAAATCGGGGGTGTTTTTGAAGCACCCCCACAAGTTTTGGTTATGGGTTTGGGCTTACAGCCAGCCGTCTTCCTCAGCGGCGCTCCCAGCAACGCTGGAGAAGTTCTCGCCCTCGATCGGCCACAAGTCGGTTTCATTAGCGAACACGCTTAGCTTGGTCGGAATTTTATTGAAATTCGGCAACTTGGCCTGCGCGCGCATCGGAATGTGAACGACTGAATCGCGAATGTCCTCAGCATCATCTAGAGACAAAGCTGTTTGCTCATACCCGCCCGCACTTTGATCTTCACGGAGAAAATCCACGACCGTTTGCAGGTCAAGAATTCCTTCGCTCAAACCAATAATTGCGGCTTGCGTGTAAGGCAAGAATCGCGAGTGCTTCAGAGTCACAACGCGATCTTCACCGTAGAGTCTTTCCCAACAACGAGTCGTCACGCTTTCACTGCCCACCTGCAAGAAAAACTGATGATAGTTCTTCTTCATTTGTTTGACGATCTCGGCTCCATCTGGAATGTTACGAGCGGTGATGTTGCCAAAACCACGCTTCGCAAGCTCTTCGTAAATTTTCGCACCGAAGACCTTTGTCAGCGTACTCGAAGCGATCTCAAACCGCGTATCAGCGTCCGACACCGTAAAATGGTAGCCTTTCAGGCCATACTTCGTGATGTCGAGCTGTCGCAGATAGGCCGCGGCGAACAGCGCAACGATGGGATCTTCTGTGAAGTCTTGACCTGCTCGATTCGGAACCATCATCGCGAGCTGCACCAAAACTTTGAAGTCGGATTCGTACATCGTGCTCATGTAGGTGACCGGGTCTTTGTAATCCCCAAATTCACCAATGCAGAATTGCGCGTCGTAGCGATCGAGCAGCGGCTTCTTCCCAGTCGTGAGGAAACTGTAAGTGTTTCCGATGACATTCAGAATGATATCCAAATTTTCACCCATCGAACCAGTGGTGTCTACAACCGTTTCGGTCGGCATCGGTACGCCGCGTTTCAAAACGTAGCGCGGGGGTGTTCCGCCAAGAAGTTCCAAATACATCGAACTCTTGCCTCGGACATCAAATCTCTTGGACGGATCAACCAACTCATTGATGGTGCCCGAACTGCGGAACTGAGTTTCGGCTTTCCTGGTCGCGCCGCCGTCGCTCTCCGCTTTCGCTTTGTATCCGGTGTAAGCCGCATGACTCGTACGTTCTTTTCCCATGACTTTCTTTTTGCTCCTATTTCAGCTTATGCAGTGTTGTCGGCCAAAACCCACGACCCCAGAGGGACCAAATGAGTCTGTAATGTTTCCTGTGCGCCACGCTCGCGTCGCACTCCCCGCCGTTTGCGAGTTCCCAGAGAAAATTCTGGTACCGATTATCAATAAGCTGATCATCTTCTGGCAGATGTCCTGTATTAGGATCGCCTCCCAAAGCAGTGATCACACTCATTGCAGCTCGCGAGATATCCAATCTGGCATCTAATTCAGGAACAACTCCCCCGCGATGAATGACGGCATTCGCCCAGTCAAACACCGCAACTAAATGCCTTTCAGGACTCTTCTCGCCTTCCGCAAGCAAAGTTTGGTTTACAGTTGCCGGGCAGTTGATAAGAATGTTTCCACCGTTAACCTCCTTGATCGACACTCCGACGCTATGAGCGAAAACGATACCTTTGAGTAGTTTCCCAAGCACCCAGCCACTCGTTCTCGGGTCGATCCGAAGACCTTCCTTTGAAAGTAAGCGACCGAGGGGCGCCAGATCGGAAAGCCGGTCTGCAATTTCAAAGGTACTGACGATATTAACTCGTCTGCCTTCTTGAGATTCGCAGACAAAACTTTCTTCCAGCCTCGGGAAACCGAATTGGTAATTGAGGTATTCGTTTGGATCGTCCTTGATTCCGGCATACTCCTCTTCAAGACGCACAGCGTCTGCCGTAAGCTTTCGCAGGACAAACGCTTCGCGGTCGAACAGATCATTATAGTCGGAATCACTGACAATTTTGAGAAAACACATCCGACCATCAGGCAGGAAACACTCATAAACATTTTGTGTCGCCTGCTCACGGAGGATCTTACCCACGCCGTATTCTTTCCCACTTGGGCTCAGAATCTTTCGCATTGTGCTTTAAAACCTCCTATTCTTTTGATATGTGCATTCCCGTCTGATCTCTAACTAATAGATTTCAGACAAGAGATATAAAGCCAAAGCTACTCTAGCTTCAATTCTCAGGTCTCAAAAACTAATTAAATACCGCACACTGTAGCAACTTTTACCCAAAATGTCAATATTTACATATACATATATTTATTGTCTAATAATTTTCTATAACATTTCAATTTCTTCAGGTATATGTTTCTTAAAGGTAAACAACTCCGCAGGTCTATGGGGAGAATCTTTCTGTTTTTTGGCCAATTTCTTAAGCATTTTGGTCTCCTGAAGCTTCTTACGGAAGTTTCGCTTATCGAGCTTCCTACCCAAAATAACTTCATAAACCCTCTGAAGTTCAGTTAAGGTGAATTCCTTAGGCAACAAACTATAAACAACATTTGTGTATTCTATCTTAGTTTTAAGTCTCTCAATAGCCACCTTAAGGACTTCATCATGGTCATAGGCTAGCCCTTTAAGAGTAACGGCTTCATACCAACCGATACCAGAATACTCAACGGTAGTCCTTAGGCTTACTTGCGTATTTGGTAACAATGCAAAGTAAGCAACCGAAACTACCCTACCAAATGGATCTCTATTAACTTTCCCGAAAGTATACAACTGCTCTAAATAAACATTCTCTATACCAGCTTTTTCTCTAAGTATCCGAATAGCCGCATCGTCAATAGACTCGTCCCCTCCTACCAAACCTCCAGGAATTGCTAATTTTCCAGAGAAAGGAACCTTTTTCATAGAAATGAGCAACACCTTAAGTTTGTTTTCGTCCACCGTAAAAATAACTACGTCTGTAGCAATAACCGCGTGTTTATACTTTTTTAGACTCTTTTGCATTAACTCTATTTACTACTTAGTGTAAGATATACACATTATATTCCTCTAAATTTTCCTGTCAAGCAAACAACCAAAATCTAATTATAAATAGGATTTGCCCCCGTCCAAACGGGGATCCATGAATTTAAATCTCATAGATTCCCGACTGGAGCAGGACTGGCAAAGCCAGATCCTTCGAGCGATCCTCTTCAGGGGAATGACATAAAAAAAACTTTACCACACTAGTTGCAATTGCAACTACAGTGGTAAAGTTAGACCCTAGCGAAAATATCCTCTATTTGCTTTCTGGTAAGAGGCTTCTCGGCTTGGTAGTAAATTAGTGTCCCTGGTTCTACTAAAGTATTTCCTGTTGGACGGTTCACTACTCTAAGGCTTCCATTTTCTGGAAACCCAATACCCAGAGCCAATCCCTCCAGCTCATCCATAAGGATCGTTCGAAAATGTTTATACTTAAAAGCCCTCACCCATTCTGGTACGGTCACACAGTGAAGTTCGTCTTCTTCTCCAAGCGCAACCATCCCTCTCATAAGCTTTATTATTCCCGGCATCTTTGCTTCCTGGGCTATGAGCGCAACACTTAGGGGCAAAGAACACTCGATCCTACTGGAAACTACGTGCAGATGTTCCTGGAACTGCGGGTCATCAAGCTTTACAATAATCCGCGCAGTAGAATTAACTTTGCAAACCTTGAGGGTAGCCAAGACAGACTTCTCGTCTTCAGACGCATGAATTATTACCATGCTTGCATCCGCAACGCACGCCTTCTGTATTACTTCATTGGAAGCCAGTGTCCCATGAACGAATTCCACCAAGTCAGGCATCGGATTACTCGTCTGACTCGCAGAACACAGCACAATTTCTTTATGCCCATGTTCTTTTTGATCCGCTAAAAGCTCAGCAACCAATAGCTGGGTCTCCTCGTCTCTCCAACCGTAAATAACAATATGATTTTTAAGTTTAAGCTGTGCAAGTCCCATGAATCTTAACCTCCCTCTATATTCCCAAGCCTGACCAAGCTTGTTTATAATCGCACCGGCAGTACACAGACCGATGGTGCAAATTACTATGGTAAGTAGTCTTCCCAAAATTGTTACCGGGTACACATCCCCATAACCAATGGTTAAGATGGTTACCCAAAACCACCACCAATAATTATGAAACGACTGAAGCGTTCCAGTACGTTCGATTATCGGCATTAGAACCGCACCGACAACAAAAGCTCCCAGCAATGGCAAGAAAAGCACAAGCCAACCCGAGCGTTGAACGTATCGTTTAATACGTTTACCCATCCGCAATAACAAATGCGAATACATCCAGTTTCCCTCCTTTCCAAATTTCAAGATTTTAAAGCGCACTCTAACATAAACCAAGGATCCTGTCCATAAAAAAACACTCAACTTTTTCTTTTAAAAACTATTCTTCTTTGTATTTTTTTATTTTTCAATGATAAGTAAAAAATATAAAAATCTTCTACAAAATTTAAACTCTTCATTTAAACTCCTCAAAGATAAGATAATTTTTTATTCTTATCAAAAATTTTGCGTGTTATAATTAGCTCACAGTTATGAATAAAGAAGGTCACAAACCCGAGCTAGAAGTCACCGGTACAGAAGAAATAAATACACAACCCGAGACACTAGAAACACAAAAAGAAAAACGACAAGTAGCAAAAGCAACTCTTGCCGATATTTTTCGTGAACGCGCAGGGTTTGATACTCCACTTGAACTTCGTAAACTACCCGAATCTTTCGAAAATATTCAATTACCAGAAATAATTAGCGCTAATTTTGAAGAGAACTTAAGACTCCTGCATGAACTAAATGGTCATTCAGGACAACAAATAATCCCCCTACTCTGGGGAAAATCCGAAATTGCTAAGTACCTAAAAAAACTTTACAACTGGTCTAAATCTGAAGTCTCTAAATCTGTTCCAGATTTTA
>CAYSUI010000028.1:0-11781 GCA_964434195.1 uncultured Candidatus Saccharibacteria bacterium | reverse complement strand
ACCAGAAAACACAGTATGGACGCCCTCGCCTTTAACGAACTCGGCTACCAAACCCAAAGCATAGAAGAACTTATTGGCAAAGGAAGCAAGCAAATTACTATGGACCAAGTAGACCCCGAAAAAGTCAGTTGGTACGCCAGCGAAGACGCCGACGTCACCTGGCAATTCAAAGAAATTTTCGAACCAAGACTGAAAGAAGAAAAACTAGACAAGGTCTTTAGTGAAATAGAAATGCCCCTCATACCCGTTTTAGCCGAAGTGGAACGTAACGGAGTTATTTTAGATACCGAACTTTTAGAAGAGTATGAATACATCGCCGAAAAAGCCATTCATAGCTTAGAAAAAGAAATCTACCACCTAACGGGTGAAGAGTTTAATATTGCTTCCCCAGCACAAATGAAAGAAGTGCTCTTCGAAAAGCTAAAACTCGAACCCATTCAAAACAAAAAAACCAAAACCGGCCTTTCTACCGCAGCAGGGGAGTTAGAAAAAATGCTCGGTCAGCACCCGGTCATAGAAAAAATTATGGAGTACAGGGAACTGACCAAACTCCAGTCTACTTATATAACCGCCCTTCCAAAACTAGTAAGTCCAACAACCGGTAGGATTCATACTAGTTACAACCAAACCATCGCAGCAACTGGCAGACTAAGCTCCACCGACCCCAACTTACAGAATATCCCAGTAAAAGACAATCGTCGTGAACTAGAAATAAGAAAAGCCTTTGTCGCAGAAAAGGGTTATAAGTTACTCTCTATCGACTATTCTCAAATAGAACTACGAATGGTAGCGCACCTTTCTGGCGACAAAAATATGCTCGAAGTCTTTAAAAATGGCGAAGACATCCACACCAATACAGCAAGTAGTATTTTTGGAGTACCCAAAAGCGAAGTAACCAAAGCCCACAGACGCGACGCCAAAACCATAAACTTCGGCATCCTCTACGGTCTCTCCGGTTTTGGTCTAAGTAGTCGCATTCAGGAGATAGATATGAAAGACGCTCAAGATTTCATAAACAAATACTTCGAAGCCTACCCCGGAATTAAAGTCTATATGGAAAAAGTAAAAGAAGAAGTAAGAGAAAATGGTTTTGTAAGAAACGAAATAGGTAGAATAAGACGTTTCCCCGAAATAAAGTCCAGCCAGTTCTTCATAAGATCCGCCGCCGAACGCGCCGCCATAAATTTCCCCATACAAAGTCTCGCCGCAGATGTTATTAAGCTCGCAATGTTAAAAATCCACCCCCTCCTGTCATCCTCGGCGAAGGCCGGGGATCCAGACTGCCGAATGATCCTCCAAGTCCACGACGAATTAGTTTTTGAAGTAAAAGAAAAAAAGGTAAAAGAATACGAAGGACTATTAAAACCCCTAATGGAACAAGCCATAAAACTAACCGTCCCCATTACCGTCGAATCAAAAATAGGTGACAACTGGGGAGATATGAGATAAAATAAAATGAATTTCGCACTACTTTTTCTCGTAGTCGGTTTAACCCGCCTACTTCCACGCCACCAATTTATATATATACCAGTTATTTATGCAGTTCTCAGCTGCGTAATGCTACTTATCGTAGGTTTACTAAACCCCCTAGCTACCATATATATTGTCGGCCGTTCCGTAGTAATCTACATTTGGGCATTAGCATTAAATCATTACGAAAACACTATATTCACCTGGCTTCTCGTAGTATTGGCCGGTGTTGTAGTATTGAGTTTCATTTAGTATGAATTTTGACCCTCAAGATTTTCTTTTCGCAGCAGGTTTAATCCTTGCTGCAATTATTGTCATTACATATACAATTTATCTATTTGTTCTTTTTAAAAAAGAAAATAAGCCAGGCATAGTAGTTCCTGTTTATTCACCCCCACACAATCTTCCGCCAGTAGCATTAAGTCAGGTTATGGACGGCCGAATTGAAATGCGCGACATCGTCGCAGAGATAATCGACCTTGCAAATAAGGGGTATATTCGAATAGAAAACAATGAAAATTCTATAATATTTTACAGAGAATTGGGTGAAGGCCTGCTTTCAAACTTCGAAACCAAATTCTTAGACAAACTATTTTCAGGAATCCAAGGGGTAACTTTGGAGTTTGTGCTCGCTCCAAGTAGTAATATTATCCCGTCCATTCAAGTGCTATTAAGAGAATACCTAATACAAACTATTTATCCGGAATATTTCGATTCGCCCTCAGTAAAAGTTGCAAGAATTGGGACAATTACTGGCTTTTTCTTAATTCTAGGTGTGTTCTTTGCAGGCCCTCTAGTGCTACCTTGTGTAATCACTGGTATTTTTTTGTTTTTTGTAAGCGCCTTTATAGTAAGGAGAAATTCAGCTGGTCAGAAACTAAAAACAGAAATCTTGGGCTTTATCGAATATCTCAAAGTCGCAGAAAAAGATCGTCTTGAATTTCACCATTCTCCTGAAATAAATCATGAAAAGTTCGATAAATTACTTCCATACGCCATCGCACTTGGTGTAGAAAAAAATTGGCTAAAAAAATTCGGAAACCTAGCAGATAATTCAAGAAATAAACAAATCTTCTCTCCAGGTGGCGTTATGGACCAGCTTGATCGTTAAAATTTTATCTCCCAATTCAAAAATATTTGAAATATTTTTTCTCGCATTGGTATATTAAAAGTAAGAGCAAATAAAAAAAGGAAAAATATGATTATCGTTCGCGAGGTGTTCACTTGCAAGCCGGGGAAAGCCGGGAAATTCGCTAAAATGTTTAAAGAATTTCACGAAAAATTCTATCCAACAGAAAAAGTAAAAATCCTCACAGACGTAGTAGGGGATTTTAATACAGTCGTCATGGAAACCCAATTAAATAACTTGGCCGAATTCGAAATGCGCATGGCAAGCTACAAATACGACTCACAAAGCAAAGCAGAAATGCAGGAACTAATGAGAGATTATTTAGATAACTACCAAACCGGCAAACGCGAAATCTGGCAGGTAGTTTAAATAAAGAGAATGAAAAGCGGATCACAATTGTGATCCGCTAGTTTTTTATAGACAGTGTTTAGGCCACTGTCCTACGTAGTGTACCTTTTCAGATACCATGTATCTGTAAGGCAGAAGTTTCGAGAGTTGTTCGGTCTTCGAAGCGAACGCGAAGCATTCCTCTGTAGTGGGCTGGTAGATTGTAGCCACCCTACTCACCTGCGAGTAGGCAAGCATCGAGTCGTTCGGTTGAATAGACCCAAAGTCCACTATCTGGTGTTGAGGTGAGCCAATCGAAACCATTACCTTGGTAATTGCTTCATGCGAGGGCAGTCTATCCGGATAATTCTTCCAGATAATATGCGTTTCCTGAGCTGGAGAGTCCGGCACTCTTTCAAATTCCGGAAACTCAAGGTCGAAATTTATCTCCGACCAACCCCATGAAGGATTCACAATTACTTCCTCCACCTCGAAGTTACATTCAACTCCAAGGTCTCGAAGCTGTCTCATACCTTCACGGATCAGTTCCTTCATTCCTTCCCAGTCCTGACTCTTACTCGTTGCCATCAGGGTCGGGCAGTCAAGGTCGTGTCCAGTAGGGGGAACCCCAGCAGGGTGGTCTAACTGGTCGAAGTTGGTAACCCCAAGAAAGTACTTAACTTTGTGGAACCCAACGCCAATGAGAATACTTCTAACCTCTTCAGTGCAAATTAACTCAGAATCTTGCGCCGCAATGTGTGCCTCAAAAAGTCTACGTAGTTTCATAAGAACCTCCTGTTAAGTTTTTGTTTATGTGTAGGGCTGTTTGTTTTTGAAATATTATTATGTCATAATTAGCTATAATTATTAACAATATTAAGTAGTTATTTTTAATAAAAGCTTAAATATAGGCAATATTAAGTATAAAAGTATTTAAATTTGTCAGAATTAATAACAAAAATGTTAAATTACAAAACCCTTTTAGTGGCAGGATTAGACGAAAAGTCCGCACAAATATATCTCGCTAGCCTAAGTTCTGGTGTGTCTTCAGTTCAACAATTAGCTGAAAAAACCGGCCTAAAAAGACCCACTGTCTATATGTACATTCAGCAAATGCTAAAAGAGGGTTTTCTAGAAAAAGTCCCTGTAGGCAAGAAGGATTACTACCAAGCAGTAGCTCCTGAAGTTGTAAAACAGAAAGTAGACGAAGCTCACGCCCAAATGCAAATCATATTCCCAGAGCTATTACAGATGCAAAACAAAACTGCGGGCAAGCCCGGAGTTAAAGTACTCGTTGGTAAAAAGGGGATGGAGCAAATATACAAAGAAATAGCCCAAGCCGATTCCATTCGTTTCTGGACAGATCTCTCCCAATTCGAAAACACTTTCAAAAATAGTTTTAACTACCTAAGCGAAACCATAAAAACTAAACAGATACGAACAAAAGAAATAATTGCCGACAACCCTAAAAGTAAAGCCAGCTCAAAACGCTACGCGGCAACCGCCGGTAAATTTTACTCTTCCCGCATCGCTACAAAAGAAGGTATAACCAACGACAGCGCAATATACGGAAACGTCGTAGCCCTCTTCCGCATCCACGACCTCAACCTCTTCGTGGTTAGAATAGAAGACCCCACCATAGCTACGAGTATGAAAGCGCTTTTCGACATGGCCTGGCAGTCCGCCACACCTTTTATTGGCCAATAAAAAACCGAAGCATCAAGCTTCGTTAAATTTAATTGTTGCAATTATGTTTCCCGGAGTCATTCCACTTCTCCGGATCGAAAACCTCGTTGGCTTTATCGAGAGAAATGGTAATTGTCTCGGCAACGAGGTCTATAGCAGTAATTGCCAGAACCGGAACTTTCTTGCTGGTATATAGAATCGCCTTCTTTCCAGGATTGCCTTCAAAAGCATCGGCGAGCTTTTTTAGTTCATAACCCTGCTTTGTAAAAATATCGGGAGTAAGCACGAACGGAGCAAAGGGGTTATTCAGGGGAATGATCGCTCCTTGCTCTACGCTAAGTTGAACGTAAGTAGAAGCTTTATCCCCACCGATAGGTTTCACGTACAAGGGTTTTTCCGCACTTAAAACTATCGGTCCGGATTCTGAAGCTTCAAATTCCTGTCGGGGATTACCAGGGTGAATGACCCGCTCATTCCCACAACCACATCTTTCATCAGAACCAGCTTTCACTTTTTCCCATGCCCGATCACTATTACCACCCATACCGCCGGGTAGGTCAATATACAGAGGGAAAGTCAGCAAGTCTCTGTGTTCAACCACATATTCACAGGCAATTCTGTAAGTCTCTTCTCCGACCCCCAGACCAGCCTGTACTGTTTTCACAGCTTCATCCAAGTTTGCAAACATCTTAATTACCTCCAGTTTTGGTTTGTTGCGCGAAAGAATGAAAATTATATGTTTTATTAAACATTCTTGCAACCCGTTTAATAAAAAAAGCGAGTAATTAAACTCACTGTAATTCAGGGTTTCCCTTAATTTCCATCTCAGTCTGAATGCCAGCCAACAACCCAGCTTCTTTTTCCGAAAAGTAGTCGTTAAACTGTTCCTCAAAAAGCCCTGCCTGCGAAGGCTTTTTATTTTTGAGAAGCAATTCATACTGAACGATGAAATACATCCCAACCCAATACAGCTCTAGCTCTTTTGGTTTGTTTTCAAGGTAGTACTGTAAGAACCGATTACGGGCCAAGCGTTTGAGCCTATCAAGGCCATCGTTGTCTTGGGTCAGTCCCTTACTTTCCAGTCTCGCAAGGAAAACGGTCGCAAGGAATTCTACGGTTTCATCCTTTTCCTCAGACACCAGTATCTTCACCAGTTTGCTGCGGCACTCCGGGATGTTCTTTTTATAGTAGGCGAGTAGTGCCTGCAGAAACCAAATCCGGGTTTCAAGCCTTCCCTCTTCCACGTATTTGGTAGTTAGTTCTTCGATCTCGGCCAGCAGCGACTTGTCCTGCGCTCCCTGAAGGTCGTAGCAAATAAACAAATCCACTACGCAGTTGAAAGAGGCAAACAAACTCCCGCCGACCAGCATTTCATCCCGATAACCCTTTTTCAGAAATCCTTGAGCTTCATCAAATTTTCCTCGAAGCATGGATTTCAGCGCCTTGGGTCTAAGTTCACTAGCTTGCTCTCTGGGCATTTTCCATATCCTCCATTTAATCTAAGAATTAAGCGGTATTTAAACACACTAATAGTAGGGAAGTCAAAAAAATGCCTCTTGAAAAATATGTAGAAATATATTATAATATCTTTTAATTTCTATTCATTCTTACAAACAGGAGGGTCATATGACCTACTTCTTTCCTACTGGTTTCATTCTATGCCCCTAAACCCGGTGGTTAGTTAGAGGCTAATCACCACTAACAATCGGAGCTAGAATGAAACTGAAAAAAGATTATTTTTTCATGGTCGGTGCTCCCGGAAGTGGTAAGTCCACCTTTTCTGGGAAGCTGGCCAGTGAAACCGGCGCGCTTATTGTTTGCCCGGACCATCTCCGCGATGTTTATCCGGACAAAAGCGATGCGCAAATTTTCGCTATCGCCCGCGAAATTATCGCTTTTACTTTGAAAAACGGAAAGCGCGACGTTATCCTCGACTGCACCAATACCAGCAGAAGAGGAAGAAAGGAAATGATCGAAGCTGGAAAATCCTTTGCCAACAGGGTGGTGTGCATCCATATGGTCACGAGCCTTGAGGAATCTCTCAAAAGGCACAAGGATCGCCAGGCAAAGGGAGAGAAGCCCACCCTCACCGAGGAGAGAATTACCGAGATGTACAATCGTCTCCAGAACAATCTTCCCGACCTCACCGAGGGTTTCGACGAAATCATTGAGCGCTAGTTAGACCGACAAAAGTCGGTATTTTTATTTACCTGTTCATTTACATGCTCCAAAATAACTGCAATAATTTCGCGGTATAAGGAGGTTAGATATGGAAGAAAATGCTTCAAGAAAAGTAAGTAATTTCAACAACCCAAAAAGACATTTGCAGTCCTGGTATGTTTTAGGTAAGTCATCTCAGGTAAAAATAAATAAACCGCGAAACTTTCAGGTGCTAGGTAGAAACTTAGTTTGCTGGAGAGATGAAAGTAATTCTTTACATTTGCTAGATTCCCGTTGCCCGCACCTAGGAGCAGATCTCGGAAAGGGAAGAGTAGTAACTGGGAATATCGAGTGCCCCTATCACAAGTGGCAGTTCTCACCTAAAGGTAATTGTGTTTTCGCTCCAAGAACCGAGTCTCTCCCAGAGAGGTCAGTAAGAGTCTATCCCGTGCAGGAAAAGTGGGGATTAATATGGTTCTGGAACGGGCCCGAGATTGGGTTCGCTATTCCAGAAATATCACACCCCTATAGGTATTTAAAAATGCCCTCAAGAACATTCCCATGCCACCCCCATGTGGTTATAGCAAACGGCTTAGATATTACACATTTCGAAACCCTTCACCAAATTTCTCTCAAAGAACACACGGGGGTATTAAGCGAGCACTCAGCGAGCGTTACAATCCGCGGGCAACTTTCCACTTACCTAATGAATGCGCTAGCAGGAACAATCCACCAAAACTTCATTGTTACCATTACTGCCATCGGTGGTAATAATGCAGTCATCGAAGTCACTACTCCGGTCCAGTTTTCCGTACTGTTCACCACAGTCCCAGAAGACGTCGGCTGTAGGATACAAGCCCTATTGTTCTTACCAAGAAAAATTTTCCCGGATATGTTCCGCGCGTTTATTTCTCTTTACCGACTGTTAATGGACGACCGAAAGATCCTCGAAAACATAAATTTCTCCCCATCTTTCGTCGAGTCAGACAAAGCTTTCCGAGAATACGTAAACCTAATAAACACCATGCCCACATGGTAGTTCAATCAATAACGATACCTAGTAGTATCGTTTTTTTTATCACACACTTAGGAATATTGACTATTAATAAAAATTATGTTAAAATCATTTTTATTTCTTATACAAAAAACAGGACGGAAAACATTAAATGAAGTTTTTGTGCACAGTGGTATTATTTTTAACGATCTTTTCTGCAGGCGCTATTGCAATTGCGCAACAAAGACCTTGCGGCCGTAGCGCAAGCATTACAATCAGATTCGAAGATGAAAGTTACATCACAGACACATGGGTCTCGGGAAACGGCAGGCAAGCCCTCGCCGTTTATATAGAATTCGGAAGAGAAAAAACATCGTTAGTCTTGCATGTTTCGCCAGAGATGGCAGCGACCCTAAAATACGGAGATAAGGTCCTAGCTGAAGGTAACATAATTTGCACCCAACAGGGTGCTCACAGCTTCCGTATTAGTTCAGTAACGCGATAAAATTTATCGCGATTTTTTTATTTTTATAAACAACCGCGCAAGCCTTATCTCATCATAACTAAAACTCTCGTCTAATAGTTGTTTAACTGGAGCAAGAAATTCGGTGCCCGCCTCCAAATAAGCAGCGTGTATTTTGAGAAGCCTATGCTCGTCTGGTTTAAGGTACTCAATATCTAAACCAGGTTCCTGTTCCAGTAGTACTTCTATATGCGCAATTACCGTTCCTTCTTTTATTCCTCTCTCATTCGCAATTTCGGCAAGACTTTTCTTTTCCAAAATAAACTGCTTGGTTATTAAATGGGTCGGCGTAGCTTTCTCTCGCATTGCCCTTTGTAGCGGAGCCGGTTCTTTCTTAGCCGTTCTCTCCGAAAGCCCCAAAGGTTCTGCAAAATTTCTAATTACTTCTACAAACTTTTCACCATACTGCAAAAGTTTTTGTTCACCCACGCCGTTTATATTCGCAAAACTTTCAAGACTC
This sequence comes from uncultured Candidatus Saccharibacteria bacterium, assembly GCA_964434195.1. Taxonomy (GTDB): domain Bacteria; phylum Patescibacteriota; class Doudnabacteria; order UBA920; family UBA920; genus CAYLIB01. The sequence goes on along the minus strand of CAYSUI010000028.1, from coordinate 3,032 downwards.
TGTGGTAAACTGTTCGTCATGTCTATTAAACTCACATTCGAAAACACCACATACGGCGGCACACCTTGTTCGTCCGCCAATCGCTTACGAAGTGCAGAAAGCTCTTGGTAAAGTTCTGGAAATTCAGTACTGCTAGAAGCAGTTTTCTTTTCTTTCTTCTCTCTCTTTTCTTTCCCTTCACTACTATTCACTTTCGGAATATGTAACACCTTCCTCTCCCTAAGCCACCGCATTCCCATAGGTGTAACCCGTAGAATAGGGTACTGTCCCGCTGTTTGTTCAAGTAAGTCCTTAGCTAAAAGCGACCCAAATACTTCTTCCAGCTGACTTTTGGAATAATCTTTCACAATTCCAAATACTGACAAATTGTTATGCCCAAACTGCAGAACTTTTTCGTTTTCCTTACCCAGAAGTACAGAAATAACATGCCCTTTTCCAAACCGTTGCTCGGTTTTTATTACCGCCGAAAGTATTTTCTGCGCAATTTCGGTTGCATCGAACTCCTCCGGTGGGTTAACGCACATATCACACATATCACACGGGGTAGGGAAGTCTTCGCCAAAATAATTCAGCAAAAATTTTCTCCTACAAGAGAGCGCTTGTGCGTAGTCGCGTACTTCATATAGTTTTTGCCATGCTCTTTGCTGTTCTTCGCTATCGGTTATCATCTGAATCAAGCGACCCTGCTGTACTAAATCCCCAGCAGAATAAAAAAGCACACATTCACTAGGTAATCCGTCTCTTCCCGCACGACCAGTCTCTTGGTAATACCCCTCAACCGACTTAGGCAGTCCCAAATGCACCACAAGCCTAACATCTGGTTTGTCTATTCCCATACCAAACGCCACCGTCGCTACTATTATATCTATATCGCTTCGTATAAACTTCTCCTGCGTCCTGCTTCTTTCCTCGCTACTCATGCCTGCATGATAAGGTAGCGCCCTAAAACCGGAAGACTTAATCACGCTTGCCACCCGCTCGGTTTCATTCCTAGAAAAACAGTAAATAATTACACTCTCGTCCTTAAATTTATTCAGCAACTCCAGTAGTTTCGCTAAAGACCCCTGTTTTGGTACAACAGAGTAAAATAAATTCGTTCTATTAAACCCACTTAAAAAAGTTTTGTGGTCTATTAACCCTAACTGCGAAATAATATCTGTCTGAACCTGCCCAGTCGCAGTAGCAGTTAGCGCAACTATCGGCACATCTGGAAAATACTGTCGTAAGTTTCTTAGGTTTCTATATTCCGGCCTAAAATCATGCCCCCACTCCGAAATACAATGCGCTTCATCTATTGCTATTAACCCCACCGTAATATTTTCCAAAAATTCTCTAAACCCCGGAGTAGAAAACCGCTCCGGCGCCAAATACAAAAGTTTAACTTGTCCTCCGAGCACGGCTTGTTCTACTTCCATTCGCTCACTTACCGAAAGACTGCTGTTTAAGAACGAAGCAGAAACACCATTATTCCTAAGCCCATCCACCTGGTCTTTCATTAAAGCTATTAAAGGCGAAACCACCAAAGTCACCCCAGGCCGAAGCAAAGCAGGTAATTGAAAACACAAAGACTTCCCCCCACCAGTAGGCATAATAACCAAAGAATCCCTCCCCGAAGCCACATGCTCTATAATCTCCCTTTGCCCCGGCCGAAAAGTATCTAACCCAAAATATTTTTTAAGCGTTTCTAACATTTCTTCAGCTATTAAATTAATACTAATCCAAAGGCTTTCACTAGCGTAATCTAAAACGTTTTCGCCCACTATCCGCAAAATCTTCAAGTGCTCTATCTAGCTCAGTTTCTTCGGATTCAGTTACTTTTTGCTCATCTGGCAACTCTAAATGTTTTCTTGCCTGCTCAACAGCAAGTTTTCTCATTATCGGATCTTTTAAATCAAGTGCCCCGTAATCTTCATTCTCCCATTGTAGATCTCTATAAAGCTCAGACTCAAGTTCCACCGATGTTTCAGCAAGTAGGTTTTTCTCAAATATCCGTTGCAAATGCGGTGCCTTCCTAAAAAATGTTGTTTTATCTCGGAGTCTCGCAGAGTAATAAGCAACACACTTTTCTATGGTATCGACTTGCGAAGGTAACGCATTATTTTCTTTAAGTAGTCTAATATATTCCATACCAGCATTCTCGGAATGTTCTAATGCTCGTACAAAATGCAAAGCCTGATAAAAAGTTAAAATAAATTTTTCATTCAATTTTCGTACGACCTCAGCATCTAAATGTATCTGCTTATGTTCAGAAATCCCTTGTGCGTAAATCCTTACTGCTTTTGCTAAGATTTTGGTTTTCGGTTTGTCCGATGATAAAATTTTTCTTTCATAATCCGAAAGTCTTACTATTCCACGAACTGTATCAAGTAAACATTTCGGAGTAAATACAATCCCGTCCCGGTCCATGAATAATTCAGAAATTGTTAAATCTCTACTCACTAAATACTGATCAACTTTTCTGTAGTTTTGAATCCCATAACCATGACTACTATCCTCCGGCATATATTTTCTCTCGAGTTCGAGATCTTGCTTCGTTTTCTCCTCACCTCCACCAAATCGCACAATATCCATATCTCTATATCCAGCATTATTATCTATTCCAAGAGCGCGTAGTAGTCCAGACCTTGCTACTCCACCAGAGTAAGCGTAATCCAAAGGTAATTCAGGAACATCAAAATTCTGAGGACTTGGTAGTTCCCAAGCCTGCGCACCTTCTCCTTCGACTTCGGTAATTTTATCAACTATTTCTTTAGAAATGCCATAATGGGGGAGTATATCCGCAATAAATTGCGCCTCTATATTTTTCTCCATCGCAAGCGACTCAGGATCTGTAGTAGAGGGTTGTTTTTCTAAAATAGCAGGTGTATCTTCTGCATAAAGCTCTTCAATATAAGCATCCACCGCTTCCAAATAATACCGCTCATTCATCTCGGCAAACCCCTCCCCACCCTCTCTCCCCAAACTAACTCTATTAAACTCACTCATTTAATTAAAATTATTTAATATATTTTAGTATACCTGTTCCCCCCACC
>CAYSUI010000027.1:0-17892 GCA_964434195.1 uncultured Candidatus Saccharibacteria bacterium | reverse complement strand
TGCATTGCTATTTTATTCAGAGTGTTGTATAAAATATGTTATAATATTTTTGTATAAATACATGATTTCTTTAGTAAGTTTAAATAGATTTTTGTTGAAAATAGATTTTAAATATAAGTTTATTTGGAAAGTGGTTACAGGATCATTTTTGGCCCTGATTTTAACTTTATCTTGGGGTGAAAATGTTTTTGCTCAGACTTTTAGTGCCTACACAAATTCTGTGGATGTTGCTTTTAGTCCGACTTCTCCTAAATTAGGCGATGTGGTTGGGCTTACTGCGCGTATTAATTCGGAAGGATTGAAACATGTTGATCCTTCAAGATTAGCTGTGACTATGGATGTTTTAGTTCCTCCTGTTGGGCAAGGTGATTGCGATCCGGTTAGTTCTAATACGACATGTGTAAGTATGTTTAGAACAGATAGAGGGGTAGGTCAAAGTACTATTCAAGCAAGTGTGCCACTTTCTGAAAGATATCTTGGTCCTGCTGGTCCAAAGACATTATATGTAACTTTGTATTACCAATCAGGCGATGTGATTGGTACAGATGGCGCATATTTGGTTTCCTCTAAGCAGACTTTGGACGTGGTTCAATCTACTTCTTCAGCCACTGGTAATATTTCTATTGTTCAGAGAGCTGATATTCCTTCTTCTAATGGTTTAAGTAGGACTTTTTCTATATTGTATACACCTGGTTCTGGAGCTTCGCCTGCTAGTTCTTTTGGTTACGATTGTGGAAATGGGAGTAAAAGTACTGTTCAGGTTAGTTCGGCAGAGTTTACTTGTCTTTATCCGCTAGGTTCGGAAAATAAAAAAGATTATAAGGTTAGTGTGAGTGCCTTAGGTTTGAATGGTAGTGTTGTAGCTGGTCCAACCGAGATTACAACGAGTGTCACAGGGGGCGAAGGTTTTCAAGGTGCAGGTAATCAAGATACCGGAGGTGATAATACTATATTTGGTTTTATAGCGAAGATAATTGGGTTCTTGATGGGTTTGGTTAATGAAATACTCTTTAATGTATTTTGGTATTTAATTGCACCGGTACTCCAAGCTATGCTGACTATTAGAACTTACACTGATGCATTTGCGAATGTTATATATCCAGGTTGGGAAGTTATTCGTAATTTAGCGAATATTTTCTTTATAATCTCACTTATTTTTATTGCTTTAGCTACTTTATTTAGGTTAGAAAGTTATAACTATAAGCACTTACTTGTAAACGTAATTATTGCTGCGCTACTTGTGAATTTTAGTTTGGTAATTGGGCAGGCTATATTGGGTGTCGCGGATACGATACAAAATCAATTTTTACCTAACAACGTTGAGGTTATTCGAGTTTTGGGTCAGAAGCTTATGGTGCAGGGTTATAGGGATTTAATTTTTGACCCTACACTCCGTGAGCTTGGAGACTATGGTGCGACTGCGACTATAGTTCAAATGTTTTTCTTAATGGCATTGGCGATTGGTGGGTTTATTGTATTTGGGGCTATAGCAGCATTTTTGGTACTAAGAATTGTTATGCTGTGGATTTTGTTAATGCTTAGTCCTGTACCTTATTTTGCTAATGTATTGCCGTTTACCAAACAGTATGTGTCTATGTGGTGGGGGTATTTTTTGAAGTACGCATTCTTTACTCCTATTATGGCGTTCTTCCTAAATATGGCGGCTATTATAGTAGACAATAACCCTAGAGTTGTTGAGTCGCTAATAAATGGAAATTTGTATGCACAGGGTTCGCAGTATCAGAGCTTAACCACTTTCGCAGTAAAAATTTCTAGCAATATTTTACTTTTAGTATTTTTAATTGTGAGTGTGAAAGTTGCTGAACAGTTTGGTATTGCGGGAGCTGGTGCACTTACAAAAGCGGTGCAGGGTGGAATGCTACTTCCTGTTGTTGGAACAGGGGCTGCGGTTGGTTTTGGAGCCAGAAGACTTGGTGGCTATGCTGCCCGTAGATGGAACGAGTATACAGGCGAAACGCTTAAAGGGCACGATGCGGCTATTTCTCCAAGTAGACGTTTGGCGCTTATTTTGGCAAATCCGGTAGCAGCTTGGAAGGCTTATTCTAAGCGACAGGAAGAGCTGTCTCATGAAGCACAGGGTATGGCAGAGGCTGCTTCTTTAATGGCTGTTGAACAGGCGTTAACTGGTGGAAAGAAGGTTATAGATAGGACTGGTATATTTGAAAAACATGCTGAGGATGATTTCCTAAAGACTATGCAGGGTAAGAGTAAGGAAGAATTGTACAAAATGGCCGACAATATTGTTGGTATGAATAATAATATGGAAGGTAGGGCAGCGAAACGTGCGATTATGAAGGCGATTCTGTCTGAAGGGTATTTGGATGATCTTGTTCAAGATGGAACGAAGCTTGATAACAGTCAGTTGCTAAAGAGGATGCAGAGTCTTGATGGTCCGTATAAAATTGGTGATATAAATGATCGATCAGAGAATTCAGATTTTTATGATGTGGTGGGTGAAGATGGAAGCGTCACTAGGAAGATGAAGTATAACCAAAAGACTATGCGTGCTGCTTTACTTGCGATGTTTGATCCTACTGATCAGGCGGCTTGGCGTATGCTTAATGATGATGGTGATTACTATGGTAGGAAGACTAAGCATTATGAATATTTGACCTTAGCTAATTTTGATCCTGATTCGGGTAAACATCATATGTATGGGTTGAATCCGGAAACGGGAGAACCAGATTCTACTGATTGGAGGACTAGTAAAGGAATATCAGAAGGTGAACGATATGCAGTTGGTGAGATTAATAAAATTGAAAACTCTCGTTTGAGAGCTGGTCTTTCACCTCATACTGGTATGATGTTTGATGATGCTGGTTCTTTATATAAAGAAGTATTTAGGACGCTTGCTGGTTCGTTTTATGAGAATGCTGCTTTCATGCAAGGTAGAACCCCGGATTATTACTTGGCAAGCGGTAAATCCACTGAACAGTATATAGATAAGGCAACTAAAGCGCTTAAAAATCTTACTGAGGCTGACCTGAAGAGAATTGATGCTATGGCTGCTGTTTCTCCGGAGGCTACGGCAGCTTTGTATTTAAAAGCTATAAATGGAAATTCTACATCTGGCGGTATTACAACATGGTTGAAAGAAAATAAGAACGGTATTCCATATCAGGTAAAAGAAAGAATAAGGGAAGCCGATGGTACAGAGAAAGAAGTGACTGTGATTAAGTATCGAGCACTTGGAAAGCCAAAGGAAGAGAAATCGAAGATAACGCAGGTTGTTGATTCCGATACAAGTCCTGTTAAGGCAGAAAAGAGGGTTGAGGTGGTTGATCAGATTGAAAAGATAAAAACTACCGATTTAATACCAGAATTTAATTCGTTGGTTTCAGCTATACAGGGAGTCCAGGGTGCAATAGAGAAAAGAGATGATGCTGTTAAGTTGGCAAATTCAATTATTAAGTCTAATGCCGAAAGAGAGTCGAAAGGTTTTGACTTTAGTAAGTTTATAGATTCAAATTCTGCGGGAAGAGAGGTCCATAGAGCACTTTCCACGCAAGAATATCAGAAGATGTCTGAGGTTTTGCAAGTTGCTGTTCAAAGAGGTATGGAGAATGCAGCTAAGCATTCAGATAGTGGAAAGCGCATAGATGAACTTACGCTTGCTATACAAGAAGAGCTTAAGAAGCATAAGAAAGATTTGGCAAATAGAGATTGGGATACTCAGTTTGACTCTGCGGAGATGGCTAAAGCGGTATATAAAGAACTTCAAAATAAACAAAATAAGACAGTTCCCAATACTACACCTCCAGCACCTAATCCTTAGTTAAATAAAAATGGCAACACAAAAGTTAAAAGAATTTACGCTTGAGAACATTTTAAATGAAGCTGAATTTTCTAGGATAAAGGATTTTAGTTATGACCTTATAGAAAATGGCGATAAGGAAAATGCTGTCATGTTTAGTCGGGCACTTGAGACAGCTATTAAGGTTGCTAAACCACAGAATGAGGATGAGTCTCAGAGTCTTAGGGTGTGCATGCTCTGGATGTATAAATTGAGATTATTTTGTTTTACCAAGTTAACAGAGCAAGAGCGAATGCAGTTTTTTGGTAAAGAACTGCTGAATTATATTGCTTTGGATCTTGGTGTGTTGGATGAACTGTCTTACTTTTTTTCCTTGTTTAGTACAGATGATACAATTAAGGATATAGCTAAGAATTATTTAAGAGCGGTTCAGGAAAATAACACATTGTTAGGTGATAATGTTGCTTTTAGACAACAGGGTATTCAACCGACTGTAGCTTATTGGTTAAAGGAGTATCAGGCATTTAAGATAAAACAAAACAATTTAAATTCAGATAAATTTGCGATCAGTAGTTTTATGAACACTGATCCAATGGTCAAATTGTTGGATACGGATGAGAAACCCGTTCTTCAATCACTTTTATTGGTATTTAACTTTTTATTAAATGCTAAGACTATAGAGAACCTGTCTGAGTCTAGGTCTGGGAATTATGTAAATACTGTGAAAGCAAGTATTCCAGAAGAAGTTGTTTATGCAGAAGAAGAGGTGGCCGTTGTTGAGAAGCCGGTAGAAACACCAGCAAAACCTTTGGTTTCTGATATTTATCCTCAGAAAACACTGATAGAACCTAAGCCTGTTGCTAAACCGACCGCAACTTTGCCTGTTCAGCCGGTGATTGCTAAACCTAAACAGCCGGTTGCAATGAAACCATTACCTCAAGTTTATGGTACTAAGTCGGCTAATATACAAGAGTTGTTAAAAAGGCAAAGCCAGAAAGATACTCCTAGTTTGGGTGGTATTAAAAATGCACCTAGAGAAACTCAAGTTACGACTACAAATAACCCAGTGGCAGAAATAAAGCAAAATGATACTCCTAAGGTTGTGCCTGTTGTGCCTATTCAGCAGAAGGAGGAGATAAAACCTGCTGTGGATATTGAAAAGAAATTAGATATGCTAAGAAATAAAATTGAATAGCTAATCTATTTCGTTAAGAAATAAAAATGAACGAAGATAAAATACAAACAATAAAAAAAATTATTGATACTGCTGAAGCGTTAACTGCGACTGAGAAAAATGAATGGTTGCAATTGATTCCGATAATGAATGATAAGCAATTGAATGAATTGGTGAGGATATTAGAATTAGGTAAACCCAAACAAAATGTGAAAAGTGTATTGGGTCAACCGATTAGTCATATTGCAAATTTGCCTCATGCGGGTTCTGGGGGTTTAGTGCAACCTAAGGTTATTGAGCCTGTTTTGACAAAGCCAAAGCCTCTTGATGAGCTTCCTAAGCCAATCGCTCCGAAACCAGAAGTTATTCAGAATAAACCCGCTGTACCTGCTCCTAGTGTTGCACCGTCGACTCCGGTTACTGCGCCGGTTATTGCGCCACCTAAAGCCCCAGAATCACCCAAGATGCCAGAACCTGCGATACCTATAATTCCGAAGCAAGAACCTGTGCAGGGTGTGCTAAAAAACGTACCTCGACCTATTCAGATGGATTCACCAAGAACAGTCGTTCCACAGCAGAATGGGGTTATAAACACTGAGAAATTAGAAAAAAACACTCCTTTTGTGGTCCCTAGTTTTACATCTGGACCTATGCAAACACCGGAAGTGGTTCAGAAGAAAGCTACTTTAGTAACCCCGGATGCTTCTTCTGCACCTGTGACTCCACATTTGGAGAGCCTGAACGATTTAGCGGTTTTTACTCCTTCTCAGTTTAGGCTTATGGATCCTAAGGTTTTTACAGAAATTCTTACAAATTTTGTAAAACAGAATGAGTATTTTCAGGTTAAGTTTGCTTTAGAGCAGAGTCCGCTCTATAAAACCTATATTGCGATGGGTAAAGCTATGCTTGAGAGTAATTTGGATTTTATGGCGGTTCAGAATGAATATAAGACGAGTAATAAAGAGTATTTAACACAATTGGAGTTTGAAAGAATAGCTGATTTATTTGCGTCTATACAGGTGAACTGAGTGTTTGGTATGTTTAGGTGTTATAATATATACGCTAACCTAAATATCCAATTTATATAATATGCAGTTTCCTGTACCACAATTTACAGATGTTGAAGACAAGATTATAGCCGGACTAACGCTTAAGCAGTTCGGTATTCTATTTGGTGTAGGAGTTATTATTTTTTTAGGGTATTCTAGTACAAAAAGTATACTTGTAATGATTTTTCTGGGAGTGCTTTTTGGAGTTCCAGCACTAGTGGTTGCTTTCGGGAAAATAAATGGAAGACCGCTATACGCGACTTTCCCTATATTAATTAATTATTTTACAAGACCAAAATTTTTCATTTTTAAGAAACAAGCGAGTACAGGTGGTGTGGTTAAGGTGGTTAAAAAGATGGCTGTAGAGCCTGAGAAACCTAAGGAGACTTCTGATAGTAAAAGGTTGAGACTAGCTGAGTTACAATTTAAGCTGGATCAGAGTGTTTCGGGTAAAGAGGGTTTGTTATTAAATGAAAATAGTGCTAGAAATAATGTTAATAAGTTGAAATAGATATGTCTGTTTTGGAAATGCGAAAACCTCAGCAAAATGCGGCACCTGCTACCCAGAGTTTTTTGAAATTAAGGGAAGTTAGGGACGACTGCATAATTATGAAAGATGGCACTTTGCGTGCGGTTGTGGCGGTTTCTAGTACAAATTTTGATCTGAAAAATGAGGATGAGCAAAATGCCCTAATTTTTAATTTTCAGAGATTTTTAAATTCACTTGAGCACTCCGTACAAATATTGATGCAAAGTAGGAAGATGAATATAGCAGAATATACTGAGAAGCTTAGGCATATAATGGAGAGGCAGACCAATGAATTGTTAAGGGTTCAGACCGCTGAATACATTGAATTTATTAGTCGACTTGTGGAAAATGCCAATGTAATGAATAAGAGTTTTTATGTAGTCATACCTCTTTCTCAGATTATTTTGCCTGCGACACCTGGGGTATTTGCGAAATTTTTGGGTAATACGCAGGCTAAACAAGATACTGAAGAATTACAAAATTTCGAAAAATATAAACATTCTCTAGATCAGAGGGTTACATCTGTAAGTTCTGGACTCTCGTCCATGGGTCTTAAGGCCGCTAGACTTAATACCAATCAGTTAATAGAGCTTGTGTATAATAGTTTGAATTTTGAATCTGGACCCTTATTGGATGCAGGAAAGCTTTCTAATATAAAAATTATTGAGAACGATAAAGAATAATGGCTTTAATAAATTTACCTAGCGAAAAGGATATAAAATCACAGAAAGCAAGAGTTGATATTTTACAAGAACAGAAGGACTTTGCTAAAAAGCTCGAGGAGCTGGATAAAAGTTATAAAGAAGGGCTTACTAGTCTTCGTGATATTTTAGCTCCAGCTAGTTTAAAATTTCAGTCGACTTATTTTGAATTAAATGGGAAATTCGCAAGAACATTCTTTGTTTTGGCGTATCCGAGGTTCCTTTCTACTAATTGGTTGTCCTTCATTATAAATTCTGAGGGTGCGTTGGATGTTTCTATGTTTGTGTATCCAATTGATTCAGCTACGATTTTAAAGAAATTAAAGTCTAAGATTGGAGAAATTGGTTCTCAGATTTCGATAAACCAAGAAAAAGGAATGGTTCGTGATCCAGTTTTAGAAACTGCTTATTCTGATGTTGAGGGACTTCGCGATCAGTTAATTCAAGGAACAGAAAAGTATTTCAGATTTGCTTTGTATTTTACGATTTACGCGGACGATATGAAGGAGCTGGATAAATATTCTACGGTTTTAGAGAGTGAGTTGGGTGCGAAGTTGATAGTAACAAAACGAGCGTTAATGCAAACAGAAGCCGGGTTTAATTCGACTTTACCTTTAGGTAGGGATGAATTAGATGTTGCAAGTAATTTAAACACAAGTCCACTTTCTACGGTTTTTCCTTTTGTGTCATCTGACTTAACGTCGAATGATGGGATTTTGTATGGTATAAACAGGCATAATAATAGTTTGATATTGTTTGATCGTTTCCAAATGGAGAACGCAAACTCTGTGGTGTTTGCTAAATCTGGTGCAGGAAAATCTTATGCTGTTAAGCTTGAAGTACTTAGAAGTTTGATGGTCGGTTCAGAAGTTATAATAATTGACCCTGAGAATGAGTATAAGCATTTAGCAGATGCTGTGGGAGGTACTTATTTGAACGTGTCTTTAAACTCTGATTCCAGAGTGAATCCTTTCGATTTGCCTATTGGGCTTGAAGGTGATGAGCAAAAAGATGTTCTTAGAAGTGCGATTATTAATCTTCATGGTCTGATTAATTTAATGCTTGGAAAGCTTGATCCTACAGAAGAGGCATATATGGATAAAGCGCTCTGGCAAGCGTATGCAAAAAGAGATATAACTGAGACCTCAGATTTAAGAACAGCTGAGTTTCCAACAATGGATGACTTAGTTGAGGTTTTAAGAGGTATGGTGGGTGCGGAAAAATTAGCTCAGAGAATGGAAAGGTTCACTGAGGGTACTTTTGCTGGGATTTTTAACCAGAGAACAAATGTGGTCTTAAATAATCAGTTAACAGTTTTTTCTATTAGAGACCTTGAGGAACAGTTAAGACCTATTGCGATGTATGTTATTTTGGGCCACATTTGGAATGTGGTTAGAAGCCAGCTTAAAAAGCGTATATTGGTTCTAGATGAGGCTTGGGTTCTTATGCAGTACGAGGATTCAGCTAGGTTTGTTTTTGGTATTGCCAAAAGAGCTAGAAAATATTATCTTGGCTTAACAACTATTACTCAAGATGTGGCGGACTTTATGGGTAGCCCATATGGGAAACCAATCGTTACTAACTCATCTATTCAGCTACTTTTAAAACAAAGTCCTGCTTCGATAGATATATTGGCAGAAACATTCTTTTTAACTGAGGGTGAGAAATATTTGTTATTGGAGAGTGAAGTTGGTGAAGGTATATTTTTTGCAGGACTCAAGCATGCGGCTATAAAAATATACGCTTCCTATGTAGAGGATCAAATTATTACGACTGATCCTAAGCAATTACTTGAAATTCAGGAGAGTAAAGAACAGTTCTCGGGATAAATTTTTTATATGGCAGGAGAAAATAACGCTAAGCCAAATGACCCGAAGTTGCCCGACTCGTCGGGTTTATTAAGGATGTCTGATTTGGGAAATAAGTCGCCGAATTACAAGAGCTTACCGAAGAATAGAAAAGCTAGAAATCTAAATGATAATGAGCCAATAATGGGGCATGGGTCTGCTTTTTCTTCGTCTAGATTTAACACTGATTCTGAGAGAAAAGATTTTGCTAACAAAAGACGAGAAGGTCTTAAGCAAGGGCTTGTGTCATCTGCCGGAAGGGCACTTCGTGGTAAAAGAGATTTGTCTCATGAAGATAGGGAATTATTGTCTTCTGGTAAAAACACGGTGGATCCGGAAAAGAGGGCGAGATTAGAGCAGCTTAGGAGGACGACGGGTGTGAGGGGTGCTGTTAATAATATGAAGCGCCAGGTTTATCAGGAAGCTCTGCGCTTTGGTAGCGATAAGGCATTTTATTGGTTGTTAGGCTTAATATTACCTACCTTTGGTTTGGCAATATTGGGGCTGGATATACTTTGGCTTTTAGGGAGTAGGTTGGGGGCTCAGCTTAAAGTATGGCAGAAAATTACTATCGTGTTACTAAACTTATTGGTATTAGGTCTGCTTTTCGTTATATTTTTAGCATCAATGATCTACTTCTGTAGCGTAACTATTCCATTTGGGACAACAATTGCTAAGGGTTTGGGTCAGATAGGTGCGCCGGAGTATGTGACTTTTTGTAAATATTTTGATATAGGAAATATTGCTGCGGGGATATCTGGTGGATCGAGTACTGGCATTTCTGGAGGTGGTTCAAGAATTATTAAAAGTATTGGTACTTTTAATGGGACTGTGCCTACTGGTGACGCGAGGTCATTGGCTCAGCAGATTTTAGCTACTTCTAGGATTACTCTTAATAACGACACTCGTGGAGATGCGAGAAGCGGTGCAAGGCAAAATATTTTAAATACTGCCGAAGGTCGCCCTGCTTATACTAGTGTTAGGGGAGAAGGTGGGGGAGGTCAAACTAATTTAGATTCAAGGATGTTGGCGGGGATTTTAGCAGCTTCTCAGGTGTCTCCGGTTACGGTTACTTTTGTAGCTGGGGGTGATCATTCTGATAATTCGCTTCATTATGATGGTAAGGCATTTGATGCAGGTCTTTCAGGTAAATGGCCGGACATGCTAGCTGCTTGTAAGGCTGCTGGGGCTAGGGAAATTTTGGGACCTGGGGATAGCGGGCACGATACTCATATTCATTGTGCCTGGTAGAAGAGTTTTTAATTTTGCTGTTAGAATTCTGGATTTGTTAAGTGTTAAAGTGTGGTATAATAAATTAAATTGGTTAATATTTTAACATTGGTGAATGAATAAAAAAGCGTTAATTATTTTGGGGGCGATATTTTTACTTATAGTTGGTACATTGGGTTTTCTTCTATATTCCAGGAGTTCCGGTGATACAAACCCGACACCTAGCCCTTCTCCAGCTCCTGCACCGGCTCCGACTCCAATACCTGCCCCAACTCCGACTCCAACCCCAACACCAACACCACCCCCAGCTAGTAGCGGCCCACAGAAGTTATTATCGGATGAAATTGTCTCACCAGTTTTGTTTTATAAGGGTGACGGTATTTCGTATTTTAACTCTCAAGGTCAGCTCTTCCAGTTGGATCTAAAAGTAGCAAATTCTGTAGCTACTGTTTCTAATAAAAAAAGGGTAGACTTACCAACTAAAATAGGCCTAAGTAAGGTATTATGGCCAGCTACTGGTAACAATTTTATTGCAGTACTAGGGAGTTCTGCTCAGAGAAGGTGGTCTTATTATGATGGGACAAGACAGTTTTATGTAGACCTTCCAGAACAGATAACTTCTCTTGCTTGGCTTCCCGATGCTTCTAAGATTGTATATATTTGGCAGGGTACAAATGGAAAAAATAGTCTAAATATTTCTAATCCAGATGGAAGTCAGTATGGAAAACTTGCTGATATATTTTATCCTGATACAGAAATAACAGTTTCGCCTGATGGTAAAAATATTTTATTTTACAGAACTCAGAACGTATCGGATAAAAATCCTATAGTTTTAGTTACTTCAGATGGCAAGATTTTTAAGACTGTGGTGAAGGATGGGTATAATTTGGGAGCCACATGGTCTCCTGATAATAAACGCTTTTTATTTTCGAAAAGGGATAGCTTAACGCAGAATTTTACATTATGGCTGGGCGATATTCTTTTGGATGAAGCTAGGAATTTAAATATGAATTCTTCTGTGGATAAAGCAATTTTTTCTCAGGATGGTAGATTCTTATATGTTTCCGCATCTGCCGCTGGTGATTCTCAAAATAGGGAAGTGATATATAAGATAAATTTAGACACCGGAGAAAAGATAGAATTGGTTAGCGGTTCAGGGATAAATCCTAGAGATTTATTCTTGAGTATAAATGGAGATGTTCTGTTCTTTAGAAATCTTAGTGACAGCTCGCTTTATTATGTCCCTACCAATAAAGTAAATCCTTCTTCTACGAACGGTACGGGAGATGGTTCAGGGACTTTGAGAACTATACCTTAATGTGCTAGAATTTGGGTCTAGAGGAGGTAGGCTTATGTGTTTTTATACTGGTGAATGTTACGATAATACTGGGGGAATTTGCGCGGAGTGTTGTCCTGATAGGCATTATGACCATAGTGCTATACCCCGGTATGATCATAGACGGAGACACTGTGAACCTGAACCTGTGGCAACAAGGGTTGGTAGGGATATTTCGGGTGGTGTTTCTCGGGCAGTGTTTGATGGGGCAGAGAGTGCTGCAACTTTTCCGTTTCGGGCCATTAGGGCTTTTGCAGTCGGATTCGGAATTGGCTTCTTTCACCCTGAAATTGGAAAGATAAAGAAAAAAGTATTAGGATGACCCTATAAGTTTAGGGTCTGTTTTTTTAATATATGAGTAAAAATACAAGTGAGTTTGTTTGTGTGAATTGTGGTTATAAAAGTGCTAGATGGCAAGGGAAGTGTCCTGAATGTAATGAATGGAGTAGTTTTGAGGAAAAAAAAGTTGTTTTATCTGCAAAGGGTGGGAAGAGAATACAAGGCGGTTTAACTGAGCTTATAAAATTGGATTCAATTGAGAAAATACAACAAAAGAGAATGTCTACAGGGAGCGGAGAGGTAGACTCAGTTTTGGGAGGAGGGTTGGTGGTGGGGTCTTTGGTATTATTGGGCGGTGATCCAGGCATAGGTAAAAGTACGTTGTCTCTACAGATTGCGGTTAATTTGCAGAGTACAGGAAAAAGCGTGATTTATGTAGCGGGTGAAGAGTCTCCCTACCAAATAAAGATGCGGGAAATTAGGCTGGGGAAAAGTAATAATTTGGCTGTATTACCCGAGACAAACTTAGAAATGATAATTGAGGTTATAAGTAGAGAGAAGCCGGATGTGGTTGTAATTGATTCTATTCAGACGTTGTATTCAGAGCTGTCTAGTGGAGTAACTGGTGGTGTGAGTCAGATTGTATATTCAACAAATACATTAATGCGTTTTGCTAAGTCTAGCGGAACAGCTATTGTGATAATTGGACATGTTACTAAAGAAGGTGTATTGGCTGGCCCTAAGACGCTTGAGCATATGGTAGACGCGGTTTTATATCTTGAGGGTGAGAGATACGGGTCACTTCGCATGCTTAGGTGTATAAAAAATAGATTTGGATCGGTAGGAGAGGTGGGGGTGTTTGAAATGAGAGGGGATGGTCTGTTTGAAGTGAGTAATCCATCTGGCTTGTTTTTAGAGGGTGCTTCGCTGGGAAAGCCGGGGACGTGTGTTACGTGCGTTCTGGAAGGAAATAAAGCGCTTATAATAGAAGTCCAGGCTTTAGTCAGTAAGGCTTCGTTTGGATACCCGAAGCGAACAGTGAGCGGGTTCGATTCTAACAGGCTTCAGCTAATTTTGGCCATATTAGAGAAGTACGCGAAGTTGCCACTTTCTTCTTACGACGTTTATATAAATGTGACGGGTGGATATCAATTATCTGAAAGGGCTTCGGATTTTGCTGTGGCTATTGCGGTTATAACTAGTTTACTAGAAAAGTCTTTTTCTAAGACAAGTTTGGCTTTTGGGGAGTTGGGTTTATCTGGAGAAATAAGAGGAGTGAGTCAGTCTGATAAAAGAGCAAAAGAAGCTCGTAAATTGGGTTTTCATAAAATATTTACTGGAGCATCTGAGAAATCGCGTGTAAGTGGAAAAATGGAAGACGTGGTAATTTGTAAGAATATTTATGAATTGGTTGAACAAATAAAAAAGAATCGATAAATCGATTCTGTGCTATTTCGTTTAGGCGTATGCGGGTATTGGTGTCTTTGCGACTTTTTTCGGCTGAGTAGTTGGGGCGACTTTCGAAGCGGCTTTGCCTAAGGGCTCTTTTGTCCTAGCCACTTTTCTTGCGTGTTTTCCGAGAGTGCCAGTCAGGTCCTTGATCGGGTAATCGACCCCGTGCATGAGCAGGGTCTTTTCGCCTTCTAACCTGTAGCCACTAAGGCATACGCTTTCAGGCGCCAGTTGGTTCTCTTCTATGAGAGTGACGTCCCAACTCACGTGACCGACAACAATTGTACCTAAACTTTTAGGTTGTGGTATCATTTTTACCCTCTTGGGTTAGACGAGTAATTTTTTTCTCGTCGTTTCGAGGTGAACCTGCAAACGAACCTCCTATTAGTTGTTTACAGGCTTTGTGGTTGAATTACCGCAGTTGATAATTCCCTTTGAAAATATACCTTTGTTATAAGTCTGTCAACGGGTTTGGTTTATTCTAGGTGGATATCTTTTAAAAGGGGGGTTGCTAGCTTTTTTAATTTAGGAAAATGGCTTAAATTAGAACTTTTTTTGAGTATTTCTTTACTAGCTTCCTTGGCCATTTTTAGAGTGGTAATGGTAATAAATTCCGAAAATTTAAATTTGAAACCACTCTGTTCTAGTCCGAAAAGACTACCAAAGCCCCTGGTTTGCAAATCTTGTTCTGCTAGCTCGAAACCGTTTTCGATAGTGCTAAACTTTTGAAGTCGTTCATTTGAGGTGTTTGTGTTTTCGGATGCAAATAATAAGCAGTAGCTTTCATGCTCTCCTCTGCCAACTCGACCTCTGAGCTGGTGTAGGGTGCTTAGTCCAAATCTTTCTGCTCCTTCAATAACTATTATATTTGCGTTTTTGATATCTATTCCGACTTCTACAACAGATGTTGCTACTAGAATATCTAATTTTTTATCATGAAATTCTTTCATGATACGATCTTTTTCCTTACCCTTTAGGCCTCCATAAATTAGATCTAGTTTTAAGTCTGGGAAAATTGTTGTTTTCAGTTTTTCGAATTCTGTCTTAGCAGATTTTATTTGAAGTTTGTCTGACTCTTCAACTAGAGGAGTTACTATAAAAGCTTGCCTTCCGTCTTTTATGTGTTTGCGTATAAAGTCATAGGCGCCTTTTCTCTTATTTTCAGGTACTAAATAAGTTTTGATTTTTTTTCTACCGGTTGGTAATTCGGTTAATGTAGAAATATCTAGATCGTCATAATAAGTAAGGGCTAGGGTTCTGGGGATTGGAGTGGCAGACATTGAGAGTAGGTGCGGAACGGGAGATTTTTTATTTTTTGGTTTAATGAGGAGGGATCTCTGTTTTACGCCGAAACGGTGTTGTTCGTCGACAACTAAAAGCGCCAGGTTTTTAAATATCTCCGGTTCTGTTAGTAGAGCATGCGTGCCAATAATAAGATTAGCTTTACCTTCGCTAATAATTTTTTTAAGTTCGATGGGTTTTATTTTGGTTTGGTTTATTAAACTTTGACTACCAGTGAGCAGCGCAAGGGTAAATTTTTTATTTTTTATTTCAGATAATAATTTTAGAGTATTCGAGTAATGTTGGGTCGCGAGAATTTCGGTGGGCGCGAGGAGTAGAGTTTGGTAATTTTGATTTGCTGTATGAAGCATTGAAAGTTGGGCAATAAGTGTTTTACCACTTCCAACATCACCTTCTAGTAGTCGATTCATTGGTTTTTTGATTTCTAAATCCTCAAGTGTTTCTTGGAGAGAAATTTTTTGGCTTTTTGTGAGTTTAAAAGGAAGTTGGTTTATTACTTTTTCAACATAATTTTCTTTTTTCTTGATAGTAAAAGAGGGGAGCGCTTCGAGTTGTTTTTTGTGGAGACCTACAGCTAATTGTTCGATTAAAATTTCGGTGAAGGCAAGTCTGGTTTTTGCCAGTTGGACCATTTCCAAATTTGTCGGAAAATGCATTTGGATAGCAGTTTCTTTGATATTTGGAAGGTTAAATTGATTGAGTATAAATTCGGGGAGGATTTCTTCTAAGGTTTCTGTATATGGTAGGGCTTTTTGGACTAGGTTTCGGAATGTTCGGTCATATAAAATTTCAGGTAATTTATATAAAGGGACTAGTCTTCCAGTATGGATCTGCTCGGTGGTCACTCTTTCATGAACAGGGTTAACGAGTTGAAGTTTATTATAATAAGTAACTTTCCCTGCCAGAGCGATTTTTTCTCCAGGTTTATACATACTTGCAATATAGCCTTGGTTAAACCAGGTGACATTGATGAAGCCCGTTTGGTCACTTATAATTGCTTCTGTTAGATTTTTTTTGGTTTTGAATGAGAATTTTTTTTGAATAGATTTTATTTCACCAAAAATGGTTACCGTTGTGTCAGTTTTTAGTTCACTGATTTGGGAAAATAATGAAAAATCGATATGGCGACGAGGGAAGTAGAGAAGTAAATCGGAGACACTTAAAATACCCATTTGCTTAAGTGCCTTTTGCTGTTTGGGTGTTAGTTTGGTGATTTGTGAAATAGGGATTTGGGTGTTTGTCATGTGTGTAGGAGGGTTACTATATTTTAGTAGTTTTTAAAAAAAATAGGTAGATTGAAGGTCTACCTAATTAAATAACTTTTGCTGACTCAAGTTCGAGTTTGATAGCTTGTCTGGCTTCGGAAATTGCTTTTTGCAAGAGTTTTTTATCTCTTGTTAGAAAGTCTAAGCCTACATTCTTGGGCCAGAAGAAATGAACTTTTGGTCGGAAAGTTCGTTTTCCTGACATGATATCAAGGTAATGCTCATGTCTTCTATTAAAAGCCTTGGCTAGTCTAAGCCCGAATCTGGCTATCATAAGTGGGAGTAAGAGCATCTCCTTGGTGGTAAGTCCTACTTCTTTTTTAGATTTATGATGTTGGCTTGGAAGTACGATTACATGAGTTGGAGCTTCGTCGGGTTCAGATAGTAGTTCCAACTCATTTATAGGGTAGGGTCTGGTGGCTCCATCGCAACAGTCGAAGCCGTTTACTCTTTTCGGGCCTAATGTGACGTGAGGTGCACACATTGAAGCGCTCATTGCTGAAAATAAACTTTTATGTGCTGTTTTCGCGTTTACAAAATGCGGTTGCCCGTCTAATTTTGTAACTTGGAAATAGATATTCCCTGGATAACGCTTAACTTCTGGTTCATTCAGAGGGTATTCTGTGCGCATTATATCCATGAGGTAATCTAGATCCATTATGGGACCTGATTTAGTAAATTTACAAAAATTTCGACGAGTACAGGGGTCTACGTATATTTGACTACCCATTTCGCATTGATCTAGTCCTGATGCAAAATAGGAACCAACTCCACAACCTGTGGAAACACAGGCAATGGTTTTGAATATACGCCCAAATCCTGCTCTTAGGAGCTCGATGGCTTGGCCTGCTGAATATGCCCCTCCTAAGCCTCCTGGACCTATAAGGAGAGCAAGCCGAATGTTTTGCCATCCAGGAAGTTGATCCCTGACCATCTGCATAGCTTTTAAACAGGAAATGTCCTGGTATGGTAAATTAGACATTTTTATTGCCTCCTTTAATGTGTTTTGAAATTTAAGACTCGCTATATACAATAGCGAGTAATTTGTGATTATATAATTTTTTATACTTTTTGTCAACTAGAATTTGAACCAGTCCATGAATTTCTGGGAGATCGTGGGTTCTGTTTCGTCTAGTTCGGGAAGCGCTTCCTGTAATAGGCCTCGGATTTTTTCTGGGTCTTGGTCGTGAAGTTCTAGTACTAGAATTTTTTGGAGAAAAGCTCTGGTTTCGATATTTAGAGTTTTATGTTTTTCATTGTCTACGATCCAGAAATGACGCATTTTATTGTAAGGGATAAATAGGTCTTCTACGTGGAGACCTTTGTGGGTTATGAGTACCAAGACCATCTTTGGTGGAATGGTAGCAAAAAGCATAGCGAGAGTTCCTAGGATTGCTAGTGTAACTGCTCCAAATATATCTTCTTGGACTATTTGGAAACCAATGATTAAAACAAGAACAGCACTGGCAGTTACGTACCATGCGAAGTTCTTTTTGTAATGCGGATATTCACGTGCTTCCCAAGAGTGGAGGACGGATTCTATTTCTTCTGTGGTTTTTTCTTTATTAGGCATTAGTGGAGATTCTTTAATATATTATAACATTATTAATATAAGGTTGCCCTTAACTGAAAAATATTCTCTTTTTGGACACGGCTTCGAACGGTCCAAAAAGAGAATATTTTTCAGTTAAGTGTCTCTATAAATTTTTAGTCATATATAAAAGAATATTTTAGGGTTTAGCGTGGGGAGGGGGGGGAGGATTGATTTGGGTTGGGGAATTTTCTATAATGTTTAGGTATCTAACCGGCCTGGAGAGGTCGCATAGTGGTTTAGTGCAACGGTCTTGAAAACCGTCATCCCCTTAAAAGGATCGAGGGTTCGAATCCCTCCCTCTCCGCCAGTCGCAGCGTACCAAGCTGCGTGCGTATTGTTGCCATAGCCCTGGCACCAAT
>CAYSUI010000026.1:12398-18357 GCA_964434195.1 uncultured Candidatus Saccharibacteria bacterium | reverse complement strand
TTTTTATATTATAATTTAGGCCTATGTTAAAAACAGGAACGACCGAGAGTGGTTTTAATGGTTTAGGTATTGCTCCAAAACTACTCGCTATCCTGGATAGTAATGCGTTTACCGTACCAACGCCTATTCAAGAACAATCGATACCCACTGCCTTAGAAGGCAAAGATATTATAGGAATCGCCCAAACCGGCACGGGCAAGACGCTTGCGTTCGGCATTCCGATGATTCAGAGACTCGCAACCCAAAAAGGACTCGGACTTGTAGTCCTCCCAACTCGAGAATTGGCTCTTCAGGTAGAAGAGTCTCTGGTTAGAGTAGGAAAACCACTAGGTCTTAAAACCGCCGTATTAATTGGTGGTGAATCTATGGGAAAGCAATTGGGGCAACTTAGGCGAAATCCCCATGTGGTTATAGCTACTCCTGGTAGACTTATAGATCACATAGAACAAAAAACTGTCGACCTCACCAAGACTACAATTTTAGTATTGGACGAAGCAGATAGAATGCTCGATATGGGTTTTGCTCCTCAGTTAAAGCGTATTTTAGTCACCGTTCCAAAAGAACGTCAGACTATGCTTTTCTCGGCAACAATGCCAGCGGAAATAACTAAAATTGCTTCTGGTTATATGAAGCTACCAGTTAGAGTCGAAGTTGCTCCTCCTGGTACTACTGCAAAAAAAGTTACTCAGGAACTTTTCTTTGTTCCAAAAAATTCCAAACCAGAACTCTTAAAGCAGATTCTGACTGAATACTCAGGTTCAGTTTTGGTTTTCTCAAGAACCAAGTTCGGTGCTAAAAGAATCGCGGCTGTTCTTAGAAAAGCAAATATTAGTTCAACCGAGATTCACTCCAATAGGTCTCTTTCTCAGAGGTTAGAGGCTCTTGCTGGCTTTAAGTCAGGAAAGTATAGAGTCCTTGTAGCAACGGATATTGCCGCTAGGGGTATAGACGTCACTGGGATAGAGGTAGTTATAAATTACGATCTTCCAGACAACCCAGACGACTACGTGCACCGTATTGGTCGTACTGGTAGAGCCGATAAGTCTGGTCATGCAATTTCTTTTGCTACACCAGATCAGAAGCGAGATGTTAAAGACATTGAAAGACTCATAAAAAGTCAGCTACCAGTCTCGAATTTACCTAACTTACCTGTAAGTCAGGAAACATCTTCCTCAGATGAACGTCCTGCTTACGACAGAGGTGGTGGGTTTAACAGAAGGAGCTCTGGAAATTTTAGATCGAAACCAAAGAGTGACAGAGGTTTTAGCAGAGTAAACAACAGGAATAGTGGATCAAGGTCTCCTAGAAGTTTCGACAGATCAGAAAGACCGCCTCAGGTCGAGTCCGTAAAAACTGATATGCCGGGTTTGCTCTTTAGGTACGGCAGTGAATCGGTGAGTGAAAGCCGAATTAGGACTAAAGAATTTAGACCTAGAAAGTCTAGCGCTAGAAGCTCGGGTGGGCAACGTCCAAATAGTAGAAGACCAAAATCATACTAGTTAAATAAAAGAAGGCTAAAGCCTTCTTTTATATTTGACCCGTTCGATTCTTCTGCTAATATAATCCCGAAAAGGGAGGATTCTATGAAATACAATAAAGTCATACTTATGACACTTTTTTTCCTAATGCTTTTCTTGGTTACTGCCACGTTGGCGCAGTCCAAGATATATCCTGCTAAGGATACCTACTTTAATATTAAAGAGGAGAAAGCCTATATAAAAGAATATGGCTCTGGTATTACTGAACCTAGTCCCGTAATCAAGAATAAGCAGATAGATGGTTACCTGACTACTTTGGTTGAGAAGTTACAAAAAAATTCCCCTTCATATGCAAAAAAATATAAATGCAGAGCCAGTCTAGTGCTAAGTCAGGGTTTAGACGCTAAGTCAGGCATGGGCTGTTTTCTGAATATAGGAGTCGGAACTCTTTCAAACGCAAAATCAGAGAGTGAGTTCGCTGGTATCGTTGCTCATGAATTAGCACATGGTATTCTTAGGCACGCTGTGGAGCGTGTGGCTTTGGAAGCAAGATTCACCGAACAAATTGAAATCCTTGAAAGTCAGCTACTGTTATACACCAGAGGTAGTCGCGAATTTATCTCGCTGAGGTCTCAATTTAAGCGATTACAGAGAGAGAAAAAAAATAGCCTTCAAAAGCAAGGTCTGAATAGGGAAACAGATGCAGATATTTTAGCCACTCAAATTATTTCCAAGGCTGGTTTCGATCCAAGGGATTGGCAGGGTTTTTTTGAAGATAGGATAAGCTTCGATATTTACATTAAAAATCATTTGAAAACTCATCCCACATCACAGCAAAGGGCTGATAGGATAGCTAAGGAAATCTCCCTGCTCAATAAACCTCAATCTCACCTAGATAGTGAGCAATTCCTCGAGGCAAAATCGATTTCTCTTACTATTTCTAGTGTATTTTTCAAATAACGCTCATTTTTTACCCGGTTTAAATGGGTATTTTTTATTGGACAAAAAGTACATACTTACGTATAATATTGGCTCGCTTTAAAGGAGGCGCGCAATGAATGCAGGAAAAGAAGGACCTAGGAGGGTCTTAACAATGTTGTCCCAATGCAGTGTATCGAATCTTGCCAGGTCAAAAATTCTAACCTTATTTCCAATTTTAAGAAGCTCGTTCGTGGCTAGAATAGTGCTTTATGGGCCCACGCTATATGGCATAACCCAAATTCCTGGAGGTGCTTTTCTTACGAAAGCATTGCTAGGTTAATTAAGAGAGGGTGCTATGCGTAGGTTTAATAAGCACGGGTTACCCATTTTATTTCAAAAAAAACCCGGTTTAGAGTTAAAGGAGGTTGTTAATCCATCTGTCAGGGGTAGGCAGAGGGAGGATAAGTTCTACAAAGCGTTCCAAGAAGAAGGATATGATTCCCCAAAGTTCTTTCTTGGGCTAAGGCGGGCAACCAAAGAAGAAGATTTGGCCGGTACGGATTTCTTCATGCAGACAACGGACTGTGAAATACCGTTCGATGTAAAAAGTTCTAAAGCCACTGCCAAAACTCATAAAAGACACAAAAGGAATGTGCCAGGCAGAGAAAAAATCATCATTTTTGTAGTTAAGTCAACTATGACGAGCTACGAAATTAGAGCCAAAGCTTTCAAAGAAGCAAAAAAATGGCGCCGGGAATTTCTCTGCAATTGTCACGAAAATTACAACTAACCGCAAACACGGTTTTTTTTATTTACTTGAATGCTTTAAGATAGGATATATAGGGTTTTTCTAAGGAGGTTTTGTATGACTACGAAAGTAGAACATGTTCAGGAAATGTACGCATCCTTAACTGAGGAGGAGAAAAGAGAAGTAAGTCGGATAGTAAAGAGGTATACAGATGCAGTTTCGAAGTCAGATTCTCCGGTCGAGTCAATGGAGAGGGTAATTAGGGAATCGATCGAAATTGTTTTAATAGAAAGGGGTTCTCAAAGTGAGTTAAAAACCCTAACCGGTAAAGACCTGCTTCAATCCAGGGCTCCATATAGTGAATATCGAGATTATTCATGTTATTACCGTTAGTCCAATTTTGGGTTTCGGTTATTTTTTTCAGTCTTTGAGGTAAATAAAAAACTCAGTTAACTGAGTATATTTTTTTATGAGCTTGTTTTGTTTTTAAATTGTTCCCAATTTTGTTAACTAAATACCAACTTATTTTTGCCACTTGCTCAATGCGGAAGTAATGTAGTCCGTGAGTAGATATTCTTTTAGCTAATAAAATTTTTCCAGAGTTAGAAAGCAGTTTAGTAACGCCACCGAATTTTTCGTAATTAAATGGTAAGTCTTTCTCTCCAAAAATAATTATCATCGGAACTTCTGAATCCTCAAAATATTCGAATTCATTTGAGGCTTCAATTGCCTCGCGTCTCATCCGACTTGCTATCTTTTTCCCACTTTTTTTAAGCTCCTTAAGTAGTCCGATCGTCACATCAGTAAGTAGTCTAAGTGCGTTAATAAATTCATGTTGTCTAATTTTTATCTTCTTACCAATTTGTCCAAACGATAGAACTATTGGAGCGAGTATTAATCCATCTATGAAAAAACGAAAAATTAGACCGAGTGGGTCCTGGGGGTATAAGCCAGCAGGATTAGAAAGTATTAAGCCTTCAACAGAAATTTCTTCTTCCCCAAGTAGGATATGGTTCAGGTATAAGGCGCGATTTGCTCCTTGAGAGTTGCCAACCAATACTAATTTTTTAATTCCTAACTCTTTCAGGAGTTCTAAAATTGCCATTGCCTGGTATCTTTGTGTGTTTATAAAACAAAGTTCTTCAACCCGAGTATAAACAGCATATGTATTCAGACCACTGGTTTTAGCATACTCAAGTGCGGTCTGTCTTACAGAGACGGAGTCTGTGTCTAGAGCTACGCCAGGTAAGAAAATTACAGCATAATCATTAGGTGCTGATGTATTATGACAAAATTTTTCCCACTTTACGCTTACTTTGGCAGTATTATGGCAAGTAAATTCAAAGTTACCTTTATTCAATTTTACCCTCCCGTATAGTTAAAGCCTAAATAATTTTGCTACTAAGCTATGGATGATATCAATGTCGGATCCAAAAACTAAGGATCCGCCTAGTATTGCGGTAAGTAAGATACAAATTAGCCCCACTGTCGCAAGTATTTTGATAAGTATTATTAACCTCCTGTTGGAAATTTTCTTGTACCACTGAAATAAATAAATAACAGAAATAACACTAAAAGTAAAACTAGTTATAAGAGCGACATGTTCATGTGTTTCTATAGCCGGGGTTTCACCAATTCGTTTAGCCGTAAGAAGACCGGTTAAAATAGTGGGAAAAGTAGCGAGGGTTCCCAAGAATAAACAAAATCGCTTAAAGTTACCCCAGGCAAAGTTTGGTAATATTTTCGCGAAGGGTAAAAGTTCAAGCACGGAATAAAGTATGAGTAGGGAAATGGGGAAGTGGACTAAAAATGGGTGAAAATTCATGCATTAATAATATCAGAAAATTAAATCATGCTATCAGTTGACTTTATATAGGTTAATTGCTAATCTAAGACCCGCGTCCCTATGGTGGGGATGCTTATTCCTTGGAGGAAATCTATGAAGATCGTATTGGGGATTCTTGGGGGCGTAGCGACTCTCGTCGCGTTGCCCTTGGTTGCAGTTCGTGCGCTGGGAATCGGCGTTGGCTACAAAGATGGGTTCGAGCTGAATGGGCGGAAAATTATTCGTCCTACCCGGTTCTACACGCAAGCTTACAAAGCGGCGTTCGAAATCATCGGTGAATTTCTCACACAGAAAGACACGCCGAACGTTCTCCCAGTCTTTGATAGCGCACAAGAAGCGACCAAAAAGAATTTCCTGTTGCCGAGTTCGGTTCCAGCGAATGTACTGAATGAAGTCTTGGAATTTTTTGCAGGCGAAGGTCTGCTCGAAAAACGCTGGCAACTCATCCTTACGGATGGTCTGACACCCGCCCATGATCCAGGTGGTAAAGACCTAGAAACTCCGAACTACACACTCGAAGGTTTTGTCTTGCCGTATTCTGTTGAATTCTCACCTGAGTTTTTAACGGAAGACCAAAAGACACAGCTTATTGGAAAACCCTACCTGCTTTACCCTGTGGGAGATTCTGCTCCAGGCGAGGTTGTTACGGGTGAGTCAGTTGTGGTCTCTCAGTCAAATTTCACACCAACCTACATTCGTACCGGTTTGGTGCTCTCCGAAAAATCGGTCGCACAAGAAGGACCTAATTTGGAAGAATCCTATAGTCCCGCCTCCGGCGACTAAACCCACCGATTATCTCGGTGTTTTTTATATATAAGTATTGGGATAATTAGTTATTATATCTATAAATACAAAAAACCTCGGTTTATTCCGAGATTTTTGCTGGGGTGGTATACCGGACTTGAACCGGCAACCTCTGCTTTCACAGAGCAGCGCTCTAACCAATTGAGCTAATACCACCATATT
>CAYSUI010000026.1:0-12298 GCA_964434195.1 uncultured Candidatus Saccharibacteria bacterium | reverse complement strand
AACCTCTGCTTTCACAGAGCAGCGCTCTAACCAATTGAGCTAATACCACCATATTGAAATTATAATTAAAATAGGACACCTCTCTTTAGGGGGCAATGCCAGGCTTTGCCTGGTATTGCGTTAGCGGGGCGGTTTACCGCCGCATCCGCTTTACATAGAGTCTCTTACCAATTGAGCTAATACCACCATATTAAATTTGAAAACGATCCAGTGGATAACGCAGTAATTATACAGGCTTTTTGCCCCTTGGTCAAAGATATACCTCTTAAAAAAGAGGGTTTTCAGTGAGTATTGACTAAAATAAAAAATTGTGGTATATTATAATGTATTCAGAAAATAATAGATTTGATTCCAAATGAGTTCCGCTTATATAAAAGTGCACTGAACTTATTCGGGGTTAAGGCTAGTAGTTTCAGCCTATTTTTTGTGGGCAAAAAATTATCCTTTATATAAAGACTTTATGACCAAAGAACAGAAAAAAAAGTTCGAAGTAATCTCTGAGAGATTTACAAATTGGATTGGTTCACCTTCGTCTGTTTTGCTCCATACGATTTTCTTCGTGGGTATTTTTATCTTGTATTTATTTGGTATAGATTTAGATAAAATATTACTTATACTCACTACAGTTGTTTCTCTCGAAGCTATTTATCTCTCAATTTTCATTCAGATGACAGTGAACAGAAACACACAAAGCTTGGAAGAAGTTGAAGAAGATATTGATGCTATTCAAAAGGATGTCGATGAAATTCAAGAAGATGTGCAAGAAGTTCAGGGAGATATTGATGAGGTTCAAAAAGACGTTGATGAAATTCAAAAAGATGTCGACGAAATTCAAGAAGATGTGCAAGAAATCCAAGAAGAAGATACAGAAGATGATAAGCACGATAACCTCACTAAAAGCAGTTTAGATAATATAGAAAGTACCTTACTCAAACTCATTCAAGATATCGAGACTTTGAAGCACCAAAAAAAATAATAAAAAACAGCTCTTTACTGAGCTGTTTTTTTAGAGACTAATATCAAATTTTTATTTCTCAAGTTAACAGATTTTGTAGCATGCGACCAGTCCCCAGAAGCTTCATAAAGAGTTTTAAATGTATAACTATAATTCATTCCGCGTCTTGTGCCTGGGTCATTGGTAATAAAGCCTTCTTTGTTAAACCCACGAATTACTAACATATGATGAGGGGGTCCAGGTCTTTTAAAATTAGGATTTCGAAGTAGTCGTCCATCGAAAGATATAATCACAAGCTTGCCTTCAGTTAAGCTCAATTTAATTTTTTCTTCAGATACCTCATTTACTACTTCAGTATGTAGTCCGTAAACTTCACTAATCATTTTTGAGGTTTCTTCGCTTGTTGTATCTAAATGGTAACCAAAAGTATTTTGTTGCCATTCTGTTAGTCTCTGGATTTCTTTCTCTACAAATTCTGGCTTCAGAACTGATTCTCTGTTATTAGAAAAATATTCATTTACCATTATGCTACTTGCCTCCTCACATGCTTCGTTGTGTAGCTCATCCCAGTTCGCCGAAGGTGCTTGAGGGGTAAATGGTACTTTTAAGTTAAGTAAATCTGGAATATCTAGTTTTTTTGGTTCCTCTATAATTTTCGTGACCACTTTAGGATTCGAGGTTTTAGGAGTATCCTTAGGTATATCTTTCTCAGACTTATTGAGTATTAAAACACAGGCAATAGAAATTGCTGTGAAAGCAATAACTGAATATAAAATAATTTTTACTCTCATAGTGATCTAGAGAATATCTTCTTTTTTTATTTCTATATATTCACCTGGGGCTATTGCGGGTAATTTAAGTTTGTTTATTCTTATTCTTTTCAGATTTAATACAGGTAAGCCTACAGTAGAAAACATTCTGCGTACCTGTCTCTTTTTGCCTTCATGAATAATAATAAAAACTTTATTCCCACGGGTTTTAAGTTTAGCAGGGTAAGTAACGCCGGTAGCAATTTCTACTCCAGTCCTTAATTTTTCTAGCTGACTCTCTTTAGGTTCAGTTTCAGTGGTTACCTCATATTCCTTATCATGCTCATAAGAAGGGTGGGCAAGTTGTTGGGTTAAATCGCCGTCGTTAGTAAGAATTAATAACCCTTCTGTATCAAAATCTAATCTACCTACATTCCATACCTTGGTACGAAGTTCTTCAGGTAGTAATTCAAAAATAGTTTTTCGATGTCTGGGGTCACGCTTGCTTACCACATAACCCTTGGGTTTATTTAGGGCAAGGTATATTTTCTGTGTCTGTGGTTTTACTATTTTTCCATATACTTTAACAACATCTTTTTCCGGATCTACTTTATCGCCAAGTACAGCAATTTTGCCGTTAACTATAACCTGTTTAGCCCGAATAAACTCCTCCGCTTTACGCCTAGAAGCTACCCCAGATTCACTCAAAAATTTTTGTACTCGCATTTCCATATCTACTATAATAGTTCAATTCCATTATAAACACTAGCCTTAAGCCTTACCCTTTATTTTTTTTGAGTAATCATGTATAATCAATTAGTTTTTAACACCCAGTTTTAAACAAATAGTCCGCTCTCGTAGCTCAATGGATAGAGCGTCGGACTTCTAATCCGTTGATGTAGGTTCGATTCCTACCGAGAGCACCAGAGTTCAGAAATTTTTTAGAAAATTTCTGAACTCTGGTTGAGATAGCCAGGGCTCCCAAATTACTTGCGCACCCGTAGCTCAGTTGGATAGAGCGTTGGTTTGCGGTACCAGAGGTCGCAGGTTCGACTCCTGCCGGGTGCACCACTTCGGGCCAATCTGCCCAAGCTTTGCTTCAGATTTTCGATGCAGAAAATCTTGCGCGACGCTTTGGCTGTTGCCCCTCCTCCCAAATTGCTTAACCTCCGCACGGCTTCGGCCCAAGTAATTTGGGAACCCTAAATAAACACCGAAAGGTGTTTTTTAGTTTGCTAGCACCAAGGGTGCGAGAAAGGGGAGGCTCCATAAGGGCTTCGCCCGTTGGAGGGGACGACGCTAGTCCCGTTAATAGTCGCGTTGGTTTGCGGTACCAGAGGTCGCAGGTTCGACTCCTGCCGGGTGCACCACTTCGGGCCAATCTGCCCAAGCTTTGCTTCAGATTTTCGATGCAGAAAATCTTGCGCGACGCTTTGGCTGTTGCCCCTCCTCCCAAATTGCTTAACCTCCGCACGGCTTCGGCCCAAGTAATTTGGGAACCCTAAATAAACACCGAAAGGTGTTTTTTAGTTTCCTAGCACCAAGGGTGCGAGACAGGGGAGGCTCCAAGTCAGCTTTGCTGATTGGAGGGGACGACGCAAGTCCCTCTATAGCCAAGGTGTTTTTTAGTTTCCTAGCACCAAGGGTGCGAGACAGGGGAGGCTCCAAGTCAGCTTTGCTGATTGGAGGGGACGACGCAAGTCCCTCTATAGCCAAGGTGTTTTTTAGTTTCCTAGCACCAAGGGTGCGAGACAGGGGAGGATCTCAAAATTTCTGAATATCTAATTATAAAAAAAGACCGACAGTTATATCGGTTTATTGATCGGTTTTTGCAGTCTTTGCATTCAAGCGGGCGCGGTATTCGGCGCAGGTACGGGTCTGTTTCTTTAGTAGCCCGTCGTAGTGGTCAAGATATTCAATAACTTGCGCCTTAGTTACATCACCATCCTCAAGCTGTTCAAAAAGCTTTCTCAGTGTCATGGCATTGTAGCCCGCAAGTGACTTAAACTTCAAGGTCACGGTTTGGTTAATTCCACCAACCCCATTTTCTTTCTGTTTCTTCCTATTACCGCCGAGCGCTTGTTGGAGTTTCTTTATGTCGACTCCGAATTGCTCCGCAGCTTGCTTAACAGTAAAGCCTTGGTTGGTTACTGCATTGCTGGCTTTTATGAGTGCTTGCCTGGCCTGTTTGGATTTCACGGTCGTAATATACTTCCGCGTCATCCCTTGGGGTAGACCTAAAAGCTCAGCAATTCTTTTTACAGATTCCCCTCGATTTATCAACAGGCTAACAGTATGTTCTGTGTCCTGTGGGGTCGGTGGGAGTGGTCCGCCCATGTTGGAGCGATAAGCTCGGGAAATTAAATCCGCTTCATCTTGAAGATCAATCACGATCGCCGGAACCTGCTTCCGGTTTAGTAGTTCATAGGCTTCTATTCTATGCCTACCATCTACGATTATCCGGTCTTTGGTTATCTCGATCGGCGGTAGCTCGATTCCATTTTCAAGCAGTTCTGCCAAGTAAAGCGCGTGGTCTTCGTTAAGCTCCTGTCTTACAAAAAGATTCTTTTGCAGAGTTACAATATCGAATAATTCTGGTTTTTTTCTCATTTCTATTTGCTCCTGTTCTCTGATTGCTCGTCAGTTGGAGAAACATATCTTGCGAGTAAGGCTCTCCAACCTGCTCTTTTTTTGATCAATTCGCTCAGGACGACGTACGTTCCTGTTTCAGGGTAAGTGCGTTCTTTCCATACTTCTCCCGAAAGAGAAAACGTAATAGTACCGAGTTCCTCAGACCTCGTTACTGCATATGGTCCATGCTTGCCTCTTGGAATTATTTTCTCGACGATTGCCTGGTAGCTCGGATTTTCGCCCATTTCTATCCTTCTTTCTTCGGCTATCAAAAGAAGTAACCGTAAATTTTTTGAATACCGAAGTAAGTCTAGAGTTATCTCGTTAGGTATTCGCTTTAGCTCCCTTTCGGTTAAAAAAGCAAATCCACTTTTTTCTAGTAAGGGTAGGATAGATCCCAAGAGTGGATTCCGGATTTCTGGTATTGGTTTTTCCTTAACCAGCTTAAGTTGCTCTGTTATAAGTGATTTGTCTGACCCAACATTCACAAAACAGGAATCGCGTAATGCTTGTTTTTGGTTTTCAAGCTCTCCCCTTAATTGTTTCCATGTTTCTCGAATTATTTCGTGTTTCTCCTCACTTATTCCTAGCTGGCCGTTTAGGGCTTTATATAGGTAAGAAGTGCTGGAGTACCCGAGGATTTCGACAGCTTTATCCGGGTCAATGACCGAATAGCCTAGTAACTCAACAAAATTTCTTCTGCCATGTTGCATTCTTTCGAGTTCAATGACCTTATAACCAAGCATGTCCATATAGCAGATGATCTTGAAGAAATCACCTCCTACAGGTGGAGAGTTATTAAACCACCTGGAGACAGTGGCAAGAGACACCCCACAAAAATCTGAAACAGGTTTCTTGGCTCGCCTTGAACCTTTTAAGCCTCTTGGAGCCACCTGATTAAACCAGTTTGCGAGATGCTCAAGACACTCATCGTAGTGCCCGCGCATTATTTCCGCAGTTTGTTGCAAATGAATCCTCCTTTCAGATTCAGTCCCGAAGGACAGAAATACCCGGCATACCCGGGCTAATCATAGTACCAATACCATAAGACTAGTCAACTCAGTTATAGGCCAGAATGATTATGGTATTTGTATTTATTCGACATGTGGTTTTTAATAAAAGTACAAAAATTTCCAGAAACCCCTGAAACAGAAAAACTTACCCGGAGGTTAGTATGAGTATTCACTTTAAAGCAGTAAGGAAATGGCCGAATTATTTTATCTTAATTTGTCTTTTCTGTGCAGTTTCTCATGCTCAAGATAAGGTTCAAGGAACAACACTGCTAGGAGAGTTAATTTACCTTGAAATAGTTAATGAAAACGGAACTGGTATCCCTTGTAGTGTCTCAGATCTAAGGCAGGGAATTGATAACTTAAAAACCCCAGTAATTATTGCTAACTGTTACTACGGTGGATTTTTAGGCAATTCTAACAAATACTTTTTCAAGATCCGGTTTAAGAATGGCAAGCCGCTTTTTATAGGACTCAGATTAGGAGATGTAAACTCCATTAATGAAACGCAAATGAAAGGCGATACCAACCTTCTTGGTACATGGATAAATTCCAACTTCGGTTTCTATTATGTGAGAGGGGAGAAACCAGGAGATGAATTGTTTATAAAAGGATATGGCCCAAACCCTACTGCTGTAAGTATTCCTTTTATTATAAAAAGTGAAACGACCATTTCTGCTTGTGTAAGTATCTTTGAGAAGCCTATGGGATTCGATAAAATTCCTGAGCGTTTCAAGCACGTAACTGCCAAAGAGCAGTTTATAGTGAAGCTAGTTGAAAGAAAAGCGAAAACCCAATAGTTGGGTTATTTTTTTCTATTATGAAATTTTTTATGGACCTCACGAAGTTGAGTATTTGTAATGTGTGTATAAATTTGAGTTGTTGTAATAGACGAGTGGCCCAATAACGTCTGTACGCTTCTAATATCTGCGCCATTTTGTAATAGGTCTGTAGCAAAACTATGTCTTAGGGTATGAGGTGATACTTTATGCATGACACCCGCTAACATGGCATATTTATGTACAACGCGTTGTACAGTTCTCGCTGTAAGTCCATTTTTCTTTCCGCTCATTGCTTCCATTTGTTTGGTTACACTTTCACCTATCTGGCTATGAGCAAGAAATAACGATGGGTGGTTATCCTGTCTTTTTTTAAAATATTTTTCGAGAGCTTCAATAGCTTCCTCTGAAAAGAAAGTCAGTCTAAGTTTGTCGCCTTTGCCTCTTACTGTAAATTCTCCAGTTTTAAAATTTATCATACCCTTCTTGAGGGATACTAGCTCCGATACACGAACGCCGCTTGAGAACAAGCATAGAAGTAGAGCTCTATCCCTAAGTCTCAAAATTTCTTTGGGTTCCTCGTCTACCGCTTTTACGATTCTTTCCAACTCCTCGTTAGTTAACACAGATACTTCTCTGCTCGGATTTTTTGCTAACTCGATTTTTTCTGGTGAGAGTGTTTTAAAGTCACGCTTTATGGCATATTTTAAAAAGGCTCTTACTGCAATAGTATGATAATTTTGGGTAATTAGTTTTAATCTTTTTCCATTGTTGTCTTCAAACCGATTGAGGAACAATCTAAACGATCTAATTAAATCAGCAGTTATATCACTCATTCTACTTGCTCCCTGAGCTTCCGCAAAACTTGCGAAGCGAGCTAGGTAGTGATTGTAGTTATCAATTGTAAGAACGCTGTGATTTTTTTCAATCTCACAATATTCCAGAAAATCTAAAATTAATTTTCGTATTTCACTCTTTGGTTTAGTCTCATTCATATCAATAGTATAGTATAGATTACATGCGCATACTTTGTATCTCTAGTAAAACTTCATACGGAGCCAAAAGACTCACGGAGGAAGCAAAAAAGCTTGGGTTGGTTTTTCGTATACATTCACCTCGAGAGGTAGAGCTTAAAAAGGGTTTAGAGAAAAAATTCGACTTGTTATATGTCCGCCAAGCTTATCCAAATTTTCCTGGTGTTATAGGGCTTGCGAAAAAATTCAAAAAATTAGGAAAAACTGTTGTGGATTCTGAATGGACAGACGAAAATCTAGATGTATCTAAAACAGTTATGTACAAAAAGTTGGAGGAGGCAGGTCTGCCTATACCAGAGACTAATAGTTTATCAGTTCAAGAGTGTAAGTATCCTATAATAGTAAAATGGAATTATGGATTCGGGGGTAAGCATGTTTGGTTAGTGAGGAGTAAGACATCGCTAGAAAGAATTTTAAAGATATACCCAAGGAAAGAGTTATTAGCTCAAGAATTTATCGCGTCAGAATATGAATACAAAGTGGTCGTTGTTGGATACAAAGCCCTTCCGTTCGTTGTTTGTTATAAGATAGACAAGTTCCGACTTACAGCCGATCTTAATAAATTTAAAATATTAAAAGGCCAAGAGGCTGAAGGTTTCCTATTGCTAGCCGAACAGGCAAGTCGAGTTGTCGGCAGAGCCTTGTCTAAGGTAGATATTATAGATAGTCCCGAGAGAGCCAAAATACTTGAAGTTAATAGAAGTCCGGGACTAGAACCAATAGAGCAGGCGAGTGGTGTAAATATTTTTAAAAGTTTTGTTGAATATCTATCTAGTCAAGCAGAGTAGAATAAAAAAACTAAATACATTATTATTCTCTTATTATTAAATTAACGACTATATGGAAAGCTCAAGTACAAACATAACTACTCCACCAGCGACAGGCACCGAAGAAGAAAAAGAGGGCGAGTAAACCCCAAACTAAAAAATAGTGTGGGATAAAAAACAACCCGAACCGAGGCACATTCTCAGTTCGGGTTTTTCCTTAAAAAGGACGTGAATTGCAAACCAAACATTATAGCACAAAAATATAAAATAGTCAACTTTGCTTTATATTGTGGTTTTCCATATAATTAAGCCACTATTATTTACCACGTAGTAACTTTAAGCGGTTGCTTCGTGTAGACCCCGTTGCCTAGCAGGCAACAGAAGAAAGGAATTCAATGCTTAGTAAAAAAGAGAAAGACGACATTATTCGTAAGTTCCGTACTCATAAAGACGACACTGGAAGTCCAGAAGTTCAGGTCGCTGTTCTTACCGAAGAAATTAAAAGACTTTCAGATCACTTAAAAATTCACAGAAAAGACAATCACAGCAGAAGAGGTCTTTTAAAAATGGTTGGCAACAGAAGAAGATTGCTTCGTTTCCTAAAAACTGAAGATGAAAAACGTTACATTAAAATAACAGACAAGCTAAAACTTAAGCGCGACGTTAACTCCTAATATGGCGCTTACACCGGAAAACCAGTCGTTTGAGAACGAGTGGCTACAAGTGGCAAAAGAGATTTGCCGCCGCATTCTAGAGTTACCCGAAATACAAAATATGCGGGAAACTCTTAAAGCGTCTGGTTTTCTTACGGTGGAACAAAAAAGTACCTTTGTTGGCATAGCCAACAAAGTTAAATACGATGTTATCTACGAGAAATACGGGAAACCAGGTACAAATACTTTTGAGCAGTTTAATGCAAGATGGAAGTCTTGGTTTAATGATAAAGATGGTGACACGGTAAGTCATTGGGGAAAGAGACTCACCAATGAAGAGCATATTATTTTCGGATCAACTCCAGATCCAGAAGAATTTCTTGCCTAAATGAATAAAGACTAAGGAATAGTGAATGAAGTTTAAAAATATTTTTCTCTATTCTTCATTCATAATTCTTTATTCTTAATTTTCCGCTTAGTGTATAGATAGAACGATGCGCAAAGTATTGCCATTGTAAATCTGTACATCATTCGGAAATAAAAAGGAAAATTAAAAATGGAACAAAAAAAAGTTACCTTCAAAGTGGGCGACGCTGATTTTAGTTTTGAAACAGGTCAGTTAGCCAGGCAAGCAAATTCAGCAGTCGTAGGTCGAATAGGTGATACTGTAGTCCTAGCCACCTGCGTAATGAGTAATACACCAAGGGATGGGATAAATTATTTCCCACTTTTAGTAGATTACGAGGAGAGACTCTACGCGGCCGGGAAAATTAAAGGTAGTCGTTGGGTAAAAAGAGAGGGTAGAGCAACGGACGAAGCTATATTAACCGGTCGAGTTATAGATCGTACATTAAGACCGCTTTTTCCGGACGGAATGAAAAACGATGTTCAGGTAGTAGCAACCGTACTTTGTGTAGACGGTGTTAATGATCCAGATATGGTAGCAGTAAATACCGCTGCTGCAGCGTTAACAATTTCAGATATACCTTTCGACGGCCCAGTAGCTGCTGTTCGAGTCGGGATGGTAGATGGTAAATATGTTGTTAATCCAACCCAGGAGCAAAGAGATAAAAGTAATCTAGATCTCATAGTTTGTGGTACTAAAGAGCATATAATTATGGTTGAAGCAGGCGCAAATGTCGTGCCTGAAGAAGAAATTGTTGGTGGTATCAAGTTTGCGCAAGAATATCTCGGTGCTCTCTGTGAGGGGCAATTAGAACTAAAAAAACAGGCAGGATTGGAAAAAGCCGAAGCGGTTATGGTTGTTATAAGTGACGATGTAAAAAAAGACATAACTGCATTCGTGACCCCAGAAAAGATTGAAGCGGCTGTTTTTGTGAAAGATAAAGACGAGCGCGAAGCAAAGATGGATGCTCTCTTTAAAGAAGCTATAGATGCACATAAAGAGAAGTTTGTCTCCTCAGGGATGGATGAAAAAGAATATAAATCTCAAGCAAATACCGTAGTCGATAAAGTCATAAAAAAATATATCCAGAAGCAAATATTAGAGCATGACCGCAGGGTAGATGGCAGAAGATTAGACGAAACCAGAGCTATTTCATGTGTAGTAGGGATATTGCCCAGAACTCACGGATCCGCTCTCTTTAACCGTGGTGAAACTCAAGTGCTAACTACCGTAACCTTAGGAAGCAAGGGTGATGAGCAAATGCTAGACGGTATGGAAGATCCTATGGAAGGTCGTAGTAAACGTTACATTCACCACTATAACTTTCCAGGTTATTCAGTTGGAGAAGTTGCGCCTATTAGAGGTCCTGGTAGAAGAGAAATTGGACACGGAGCTCTAGCCGAACGTGCAGTAGAGGTAGTGTTGCCAAACCAGGAAGATTTCCCTTACACCATGCGTTTAGTGTCCGAAACTTTATCTAGCAATGGCTCTACTTCCATGGCAAGTACATGCGGAAGTACATTAGCGCTTATGGATGCTGGTGTACCTATTAGAGAAATTATCGGTGGTGTTGCAATGGGTTTGGTATTGGACGAAGAAAACCCAAGTCACTTTAAGGTACTTACCGACATTGCTGGTATAGAAGACTTTAATGGTCATATGGACTTTAAAGTCACAGGGTCAGACAAAGGTGTAACTGCTCTTCAGTTAGATATAAAAGTAAAAGGTTTAACTGCAGAAATTCTGGAAAAAGCTATTATGCAAGCTAAACCCGGTAGAATGCATATTTTGGAAACCATGAAAGCGGTAATTCCTGCACCCCGAGCAGACCTTTCTCCTTTTGCTCCAAGAATCACTAGTTTCATGATTAAACCAGACAAGATAAGAGAAGTTATTGGTGCAGGTGGTAAAGTTATAAACGAAATTATTGCCGCAACCGGCGTAAAAATAGATATAGAAGATTCTGGTCTAGTTATGGTTTGTGGCACAGACGCTGAAATGAGCAAGAAAGCTGTAGACTGGATTCAGAATATTGTAAAAGACGTAGTCCCAGGTGAAGTATATGAAGGTAAGGTTACTAGACTCATGGACTTCGGTGCTTTCGTAGAAGTATTGCCAGGTAAAGAAGGTTTGGTCCACATAAGCGAACTCGCCAACTACCGAGTAGGAAAAGTAGAAGACGTGGTTAAGGTGGGAGATACTCTACAAGTAAAAGTTAAAGAAATAGACGATCAAGGTAGAGTAAACCTGACCCACAGACCCTTCGCTCCAAAAGCTACTCCAGAACAATTAGCAAGTAGTGGCGGCGGAGATAGGCGGGGTCATGTAGGTGGTTTTGGTAGACCCCGCGGTCACGGTGGTGTTCACGGCTCATCAAGACCCCATAATCACGATAAATAGCTTTTAAGTTAAATAAACCTCCCTGTTTATTGGGGAGGTTTTTATATTGACATTATTGATCAAAGTCTGTATAATCACATATTCTTCTCGCAAGAAACTGCCCCTGCTAGCAGGGGTAAAAACCAACCACGAATGGAGGAAAACACAGTGAAGAGATTCACAAGTTTCAGACGCATCGAGAGGATCCAGGTTTTCGGGCCTGGCCTCAATCTCAGTTCACCGGCAATTGGCTTTCGCTTCCGAGATGCCCAGGAAGCTGCGTGTAAAGCCAAAGCTGGAACGAAGTCTCCCGAGCAGCTTTTGCTCGAGGTACAGCAGCGAATTGGCGGGGACTTGGTAGCCGCGCGTCAGTTCCTCGCCCGCCTCCAGGCAAAAGTAGGGGACCATCAGCATAACAGTACACTGATGGGGATGATCGCCAGCATGGAGTCGTTTGTGGTGAAGCTGGAAGCCGAAATCGCTTTCGCGGAGTATGCGGCATACAAAGAGAGTATTCAGCCGCCTCCGCTGAATGACTTTCTCTTCATGGCCGACCCGCTCGCGCGCCAGGGAACGCATCGCCGCTCCCACCATCACAAAGACCGTTTCTAGCCGGCCTTAACCACCGTCTGCCCCCAAAGCAGACGGTCTTTTTTTATTGTCCAAAATTTTGTATTATAGATAGGTTATGGACTACTTTGAGATCAAAAAAACCGAACCCACCACAAGTGCGCGCCTTGGTGTTATTCATACCGCGCACGGGGACATAGAAACTCCTACGTTTCTTCCTATTGGTACAAAAGCAAGTGTTAAAACTGTTACTAGTGAAGAGTTGAAATTTTGGGGTGCGCAAATAGTCCTTGCTAATACCTACCACCTTTGGCAACGTCCGGGTGACGCGCTCATCTATAAAGCTGGTGGTCTGCATGGTTTTA
>CAYSUI010000025.1:3305-19179 GCA_964434195.1 uncultured Candidatus Saccharibacteria bacterium | reverse complement strand
CATTTAAGAACCAGGAAAGAAATGTCCAAAGTTCCAGCACATTGGGAGATAATGCCTGACATCGTAAGATTTATAGAGAAAGAGACAAGAGGCTATAAAAGACCGCTCATTTTAGGAAATGGTGACGTACAATCCCCAGAGGAAGCTAAGGAGAAAGTAAACCAAACCGGATGTGACGGAGTTATGATAGGACGTGGTATTTTTGGTAATCCTTTTTTATTCTCAACTGAAAACAAAAAGGTGGACCTGGAAACCAAACTTAAGGTACTAACAGAACACATAGAAATTTTTGGTGAACTATTTGGCAAAGAAAAACCGTTTGCTCTTATGAAAAAACATTTTAAATCTTATATTGCCGATTTTTCAGGATGCGCAGATCTGAGAGAAAAACTTTACAATACCAATAATACTGACGACGCAATTAAAGTTATAAAGAATTTTACCGCTAATAGTTTATAATTCTATTATGAAGAAATTATTCATAGTAATTAGCCTGGTTAGCATAATAGTAGCTGGGGTATTTTATTTAAATAATTTGGATTCTTTTAAGAAATTATTAGCAGAATTCAATGCATGCTCATCCCCTATAAGTTACCAGATAGAAAAAATTGACCCTAGATTTGGCATAACCAAAAATGATCTTATCCAACTTCTTGAAAAAACAGAAAAAGTTTGGGAAACACCTACTGCCAAGAACCTATTTGAATACTCGGAAACTGGAAACTTAAGAATCAGTCTAATATATGACAGTAGACAAGAAGCAACTGAAAGATTAAAAAAGTTAGGATTAAGCATAGATTCTAGCAAAGCAAGTTACGATAACCTGAAAGCCTTATATACACAGAAAGACAACCTATATAAACAAAAACTTGCTTACTACCAAGCAATGGAGGCTGAGTTCAATGCACGCAAAAACCAGTTTGAGAAGAATGTACAATTTTGGAATACAAAGGGTGGTGCTCCGAAGAATGAGTATGAAAAATTACAGAATGAACAGAGAAAACTTAATGAAGAAATTTCAAATCTTAATTTATTGAGAAATGAAGTGAATGACCTAGCGGCAGACTTAAATGCATTAGCGGGACAACTTAACAGGATAGCCAACGAATTGAATCTCAATGTAAATTTATACAACACTATAGGTAGTAACCAGGGTGAAGAGTTTCAAGAAGGTGTATACAAAAGCGATTTATCAGGTGAGCATATCGAGATCTACCAGTTTGATTCTAAATCTCAACTTGAAAGAGTGCTGGCCCATGAACTAGGACACTCACTTGGTTTAGAACATGTGGAAGACAAAGACGCAATTATGTACAGACTCAACCAATCTAAGAATCCTACGACCACCGATTCAGATCTTACTGAGCTCAACAGGATATGCAATAAACCAATTAAAGATAGACTTATAGAATTTTTTAGAACTCGCTAATAAAGTCTTTCTTGTGAATAAACAGAATGAGACCGAATCTGGCTTTGCCAGAGGGAGCTTTCAAAACAAAAACCAGGCAAAGCCTGGTTTTTGTTTTGAATTCGCTTTTGTGAGGTCTTTTAACTTAGGAAAAGATGGGTAATGCGAGGAAAAACCCATTTTGGGTTTGTCTTCTCGTATTTTTATGGGTATACATTTAGTTCGGCAGAACCCTTACCATCGCATGTTAGATTATAAGTTCCGTATTTAGGAGCGACGAATATCTCATAATCGTAGGGGGCAACTGACCGAGACACACTCGCTAACTTAACAGTATGCTTTACTGAATCACGATTATCCACCATGAACTTTGTACCTTGCTTAATATTCATTTTTCCTGGAATCCCAGAACAATTTGAGAGCTGAATTCTATATCCGCTACTCTTATAACTCTCCAGGGCTTGGTCGTAAGGAAGTTTACTACTCGCAGGCTTTAACTCTTCAGGCTTAACTTCCCCTGCAGTCTCTGCTGGAGGAACCTGGTCAGGAATATTTTGTGGACTAATTACCTGAGATTCACTTGGTCCATCGTTTTTAGATACACTACCTTTTTGAGTCTTAAAATACACCAAGACACCGAGAGACATTATTATCGCAAAAAGTAAAACGAAGATAATACTCTTTTTAGAATTTTCATTCATAATTAAGTAAAAAATACATGGATTATTTATGTATTTTTACCATTGTAGCATAATTTTACCGCTTTGACCCTATTCGCTACAATGACTACATTAAGGTACTTCCAATAACAAAATATGCGCGAACCAATTATTTGCATAGGCCAGCAACCGAATGGTTTTTTTCCAAAAAGATTCTTTGTTTCAAAGATAGAAACTGCTAAAAAATTACAGAAAGAAATAGGTGGAAGCATA
Source organism: uncultured Candidatus Saccharibacteria bacterium (assembly GCA_964434195.1). GTDB lineage: Bacteria > Patescibacteriota > Doudnabacteria > UBA920 > UBA920 > CAYLIB01. The sequence goes on along the minus strand of CAYSUI010000025.1, from coordinate 16,839 downwards.
GTTTGGTTTTGTCACGACTCCGACAGTGACTACAGAGAAACAGTTACAACTTTAATAGACAGACAGAGTGGTGCGCGAGCAAATTTGAATTTTGTTCAAGAAAATAAAATCCAAAAAAAATTTAGCCCTCTTTACTGTAAAAGAATACCGATGGGTTGGCAGGAGGAAATATCGAGAAAACTTCCCCAGTATGTAAATAAAGAACTCGTACAAATATTTAAGGACGTTAAATCCGATACAGTGGCTGGGTTTTGTATTCGAATGTACCAAAAACTTGGAATCCTAGAGGGGGTCGATATTATTAGATCTAGCGACCCCGCTGTTAGACGAAGCGCTATTGAGGTGGAAGATTTTTTTGTTGACACAGAATATGAAGGAGAAATAGTGAGAGGCAGGTTTAGAGAAAATCGACTTGAACTGCATGAGGGTGGTAATAAAATAATAAAGCTTCCCCTACCTGCTTTTGATAAAGAAAAAATTTCACCGGTTAGAGATACGAGATTCGGATGGATGCAGTCAGTAATTAATTGTACTCACTACGTGCTGGGTGCTTCTGAAAAAGAATATCTAAATACACAAAACGTAGAGGGAGTGAATTTTGTTCTAAGGGAAGATATAGCCAACCCTAATGATGCATATATAAATTTTAAAGAAACTATTATTTAATTTTGAAAATTTTATGAGTACAAAAATATTGGTAATTGGTACACACCCGGACGACATAGAATTTGGAGTTGGAGCAATTTTATTAAAAGAAAAAGCAATCGGTTCTGAAATACAATTGGTTATTGCTTCTAAGGGTGAGGCGGCTACTAATGGAACGCCTGAGGAAAGAGAGGCAGAAGCTAGAAAAGCTGGGGAAATGTTGGGCGCGAGTGTAGACTTTTTTGACTTTGGTGGAGACTGCCATATTGAATACAATAGACAAAACGCTTTTAAACTGGCTTTGGAAATTAGAAAAGCGAAACCGGATGTAATTTTGATACCACAAACTACTGAAGACCAACACCCAGACCACACTGCTATGGCACGCATGGGTCGTGATGCTTGCAGGTTTGCTCGGTACGGAGGAATTGAGGAAATGAAAAACGAGCAAGTGCATTTTGTGAAAAATTTGTTCATGTATCCTAGTACCCCAAACTTAAACTCTAGACCAGACATACTTATAGATATTACCGAGCAAGTTGAGGATTGGAAAAAACTTATGGCGACTCACGAAACCCAGATGCAAACCAGAAAATACTCAGACTTACTACTCGCAATGGCGAGACACTTTGGACTTACATATGGCACCGAATATGCATGGGGTTTATACAAAACAAACCCCCTACTTCTAAATAACCTTGGGGTTATAGAAAAATCGCTCACTACTTTTTAATGCCTGAAAGAATTGTAAATGCTGGTGAACAAGAAAAAAATCCTGATTATAAGGAACTTAACAGGAGGTTTTCTGTATCGGCTGAATATCTACAAAGGCTGGATGAATTTGCAGGACACTTACGAGTAGACGACCAAACAGGAAAACTGAAATATGAGAAACCGAATCTAGGAGAGATAGAAGACCCTTTTGTAAGAGAATATCAAAAAAAATTTGGTGAACTTCTAAATGAATTTAGAGATAAGCATAAAGAAAGGATTTCAAAATTTTATTCGAAACTAGGAAGTGACCCACTATGTATAGATAAACAAGTTGTGGCAGGTCTTATCATAGCTACCTATGACTCCCGAAAAGGCGTTCCGGAAGCTTTGAAAAATTATGCTTATGATAAAAGCGATGAAGGTAGAGCATCTCATAAATATGCTGTCAGTAATCCCAATGAAGCATTTTTGGGTTTGGCCTGCATAGATATGAATCCTGACAAAAGACAGCGAGATGGTGTTGACCCTACCACCTCTGCCATTCATGAAGCCCGTCATTATATGAGATCTGTTTCAGATTATTTAATCGGCAGAGATAAAAAAATTACCATGAAGTCGGCATACAGAAATGGGAGAGTTACCGCACTATATGGTGAGGACAAAGATAGATTAAACACAATAGATGCTTTCTCTGAGGATGCGGAGATTTACTCAAAACTATTAAAACGAGAATTTAACCCCGCGCTAGATATTTTTAGACTTCAAAGGCAACAAGCATATTTGGATGAACTACATTCGTCTTTCTTACAGGAAAAAAACGCATGGTTCGACGTTAACCAAAAAGTTTATTCATCATACGAATCTGGAAAGCACTGGGAAATTGTTGGCAACCACCAAGCAGACATACAGGCCACAAAGGAACTTGTCGCGCTAATACAAGGTTTTTATATATTAAAATGCCAAATGCACGACACTTTACCACCACAGGTAAGGAACCAGATGAAGAAACCAGAACAGGAATTTTGGGATAAAGTTCCAAAATACTTTTCTCGAGCGGGAAGCTTAATTGGTGTTGCAAGAACTTGTGTTCAGGCAAGAGACTTAATGAAGGAACTATGGGAGGAAATTAAGTCTACGAATCCTGAGCTTATAAACTCGCCAATCTTCAATGGAAATTTAGCTAATTTTGAAAAATCTTGGGGAGTAGAAAATATTAGGAATATATTGGTATAAAAAAATCAGCAATCAAAATTGCTGAGAAAAATTAATATCCGCAGTATTTCATGACACCAGGACACTTGCAGAAACTGGACCTGCAGGTTCGGCAGAACTGATAAATAACTACTCCCCTGTAGCTGAACTTGGTAAGGGCTTGCTCTCCGTTGGAGTCCCCTTCTAACTCTTCTACAAGTATTTCTTCAAGACCCCCTTGGGAGGAGAATTCTTTTTCTAGTCTTGTTCGGATTTCCTGCTCGTATGCAGAATCTAATTCCACCGAATAACCCCTAATTGTAGGGGTTTCACCATCTGACCACCAAACCGGTGTTGCATTTGTTGCGGGATCTTGAGGAATTTCTTCCCCGATCTGGCACTGACTGATATGCGCCCGGTAGGTAGGATCCCAACCCGGGGAGTCATTTTTGTCTGTGTGAATTAACCCGCTTGCGTGGAGAGTTGCTCGGTATTTGCCCCGAGCGGAGCCATGCCCAACTTCGATATAACCTCTTGTTACTTGTTGCATAGTAATCCTCTTTCAAACAGTATTCAGGCTATAAGCCTGATTGAGCAGAATTTCTCTTTACTCAATCCCCTATAAAGCGGGTCTAAAAACTATATAAAGAGAAAATAATTTTATATTGTACATAAATTATATATTTTTGTCAATAAGAAGAAATAATATAATAAAAATCGCTAATTAGCGAAGGTGTCTTAAATGGAGTATGGTGTTCTCTCTGTGGGTATAAGCATTACCTACCAGCATATTTCCTAGCTCCCAGTAAAAACTACACGAGAGAGCGAGACCTAATACAAAATGACTAGCGCAGAGAAGGTAAAAATTTCTAAAGCGGAAGTAAAGCCATGAAAACCAGAACCCGCCCACCAGGGTTATTAATACCATGTAATAGTTTGGCCAATGAAATCCACCAAATAGGATTGGCGCTATTAACAAGGCGGTTTTTAGTTCGAACATTATAGCTAATCTTCTTATGGCGTAGATCATTCCTGATTGCTGTAATATGACCAAAAAGGCATATGCGAGTGGTGGGATTTGAGGAGTAGAGTCCAGGGTTCCAAGCTGATAGGCTGAAAACATCAAGAGAAGAGAGATGGCAACACTTGGCAAAAAGAATAACCAGCCTTCTTTTATTTTGGTTAAACCACGCTCTGGCATGCTAGACTTAAAAGCTTCAACCCCAAAGAATTTTCCAAGAAGCCTGACCCCGATTGTAAAAGCAAACCAGATTATTAGATATATATACCTACCATTTAATCCGCCTGTTTTTGGCTGATTAAAAAGCAACCAAGCGCACAAGGAGAAAAATCCTAAAAATTCAATAGTGGCTATTTTTTTCTCGTTCATACTTACCTCCGTGGATAAATTTCAAAATAATAAAACAATTTACCAGAGATGCGTTTTTTTTACAATAACTTATTAGGACTGCTTATTTCTTCAGCGTTTTGCTTTATTTCTTTTTTAAATTTAGGAGATCATGCGCTTTTAAATTATGACGAAGCAATTTATGCCAGAGTCGCAATTGAGTCTCTGGATTCGCCTTTGGATCTTAAATACTTTGGGAATCCTTGGCATGAAAAACCCCCACTGTTCATATGGATGACACAATTGTCTGTAATTATTATTGGCGCAAGTGAACTAGGGATTAGGTTTTTTATTCCTGTATTTGCGGGAGGAACTATTTTTATTACTTATCTTTTAGTAAAGGAGGTCTATAAAGAGGAAGGTCCAGCGGTACTTTCAGCTTCGGCTTTTTTTATATGCTACCAATTTATACTAAATAGTTTTTTTCTAGATATCGATATAACCCTTACTTTTTTTATAACGTTAGCCTTGTTTTCCTATCTTAAAACAAAAAACAACAAAAAGTACTGGTATTTATTTTGGTTAGCCACTGGCCTTGCTGTTATGACAAAAAGTGTAATAGGCCTATTCCCTATTGTTTTCATTTTTAGCGACTTACTAATTAATGAGAGGGGGTTTCTATTTCGCGAAAAGTACTTTAAGGGCGGCATTATTATTTTTTTATTCACAATTATACCTTGGCATTTGTACCAAACAATACTGTACGGGAAGACCTTCTGGAATAACTATTTTTTATACCATGTAATAAAAAGAGGTTTTATGGTACTCGAAAATAATGGGGGTGGGTATTGGTTCTATTTAGATGTATTTAAGGAGAACAACATATTATTACTCTTAACCTCTATTTCTATACTGGTTTGTATTTACAGATTAAAACAGAGATGGTTCCGCTTTTTATTTTTAAATTTTCTTTTCATATTTGTATTTTTTTCATTAAGCAAAACCAAGGGTTATTCTTATATAACTATTATTTACCCGTTACTAACATCCATAATAGGATTGAGTCTTTATGAGATTTTTAAAACAGCCAAAAAAGCAAAGTTAGTCGTATTTAGTTGGTGTATTGCATGTATCACATTTATTTACACAGGTCTTAGTTATAATGAATATAAGATATATAAGTGGACAAAAGAAGCCTATCTTGAAGACAACAAAAAAATTGCCGCATTCCTCAGAAACAGAAATGAGAGTATTTACTCAGGACCGAGCGGAAAAACTGGTCCTTCGGTTTGGTTCTATTATGGCGAAAAAATTCCGACAGTCTACCATATTGTAACCGATGGTACGCCTATATTTCATACACAAACAAAAAACATATACAAAACAGTAGCGGGTTTGATTATTAATTAGTTTAAGCAACAAAGGGATTGTTAACTAAGGATTGTTTGCCGAGCGAATTAGGAATAGAATAAAAGAATGAAAATAGCAATTGTGTGTCATCCAACAATAGGTGGAAGCGGTATTATTGCGACCGAACTTGGACTTAAACTAGCTCAAAAAGGTCACGAAATTCACTTTATTAGTTACGAAAAACCATTCAGACTAAGCGCGGATAATAAAAACGTATACTTTCATAAAGTTCCAATAAATGAGTATTCGCTTTTTAAATACCCGGACTACACACTTCCTCTCGCGGTAACGATTAGCGACATTCACCACAAATTCAACCTAGATATAGTACATGCGCATTATGCTATCCCCCACGCTACCGCAGCTCTTTTGGCTAAGGATATTTGTGCCAACTGTTTACATAGTTCCCCTAAAGTTGTAACTACACTGCACGGAACTGACATTTCTTTACTTGGAGATGATCCGAGTTTAAAACCTATTATTCGTTACTCAATAGAAAAATCTGACAGAGTCACTGCTGTCTCAGAATGGTTAGCTCTGACTACTAAAGAAAAACTTTGTCCGAAGAAAGAAATTGAGGTTATCCATAATTTTTATGACCCAACCCCGTCGAAAAAAGATAAACATAAACTCAGATGGGATTTAAAATTACCAGCTAACGACTTCCTTTTAATTCATCTGTCTAACCTAAGACCTGTAAAAAGAGTTCAGGATCTTCTTTCTATAATGAAACTCTTAAAGGAAGAGAAGAAAATTAAACTTGTAATAGCGTCAGGTGCAGATTTTTCTGGTTACTTGAAACTTGCAAGAAAGATGCGGGTAGAAAATAAAATAAAAGTACTGAGAGATGTAAAGGATATAGCTCCAGTTATACAAGCATGTAATTTGGGAATTTTTACCTCACAAAGCGAAAGTTTTGGACTCTCTATTTTGGAATGCATGAGCTATGGCCTGCCTGTTATAGCGACCAATGTAGGTGGAGTACCTGAAGTAATTCAGGATAAAGTATCTGGAAGAATTTATAAAGTGGGAGACATTAAAAATATGGCGAAAACAATAATGAGCTTACGAGATGACCAGAAGAAATATTCAGAAATGTCAATTAAGGCTAAGGAAATAGCAAAAGAATTTGTATCCGAAAATATAGTTGGAAAGTACGAAAAAATTTATTTAAAAAGTATGAACTCAAAATAAAAAACCAGGATTTATTCTGGTTCGATTGTTGCTACAAATAAGAGCTGCTGGGGCATTCTCTTTGGCCCTTTGGCCCAGTTTAACTTGATCTTTAATGGTTTAATCGCACGAGAAAGCGTGAGTATCTCTTCAATACTTTTACCAACTATCCACTCGAGGCCACTTCCGACCCAATCCAGCTCGATATAAAAACCCCTGAGATCCTCGGGTTTTGGAATTGTATCTACAACCTTAAATGGGTTTTCGGGGTCGAGTCCGAAAGCATTTAGATCAACCCTTTTCTGGAGAAAGTCAAGAAACTCAACGAGACTTTCCCACGAAACCTTACCCATTAAGAGTTTGGTTATCGAGGAGGTGTCGTAAGCTGATCCTATCCAAACCTTTTCGAAAAATATATATAGTTTTCTTTCGCCCATTTTATTACCCTCTTTGTGTTGGTATTTGAAATAAGATAAGATTATATCACAATTCACTAAATAAATCAAGGAAAAATGCGTTTACTTTGGACATTCGTTAAAAAATACAAGCGATTATTGTTTCTTGCTCTCACCCTGGCAACGGTGAATCAAATCTTCTCTTTACTGGACCCTCAGGTGTTTAGAATTATTATAGATAAGTACGCTAGCAAGGCAGGAACTATACCAGCCAATGAGTTCGTCAAGGGAACCCTTATCCTTCTCTTACTCACAATGGCTGCAGCTTTGGTTTCGAGAATTGCAAAAAACTTTCAGGATTATTTTGTAAATGTAATTACACAAAGAGTAGGTACGGACATGTACGCAAGAAGCGTAGACCATTCCTTCAAACTTCCCTTTGTAGCTTTTGAGGACCAACGCTCAGGTGAACTACTTTCTAAACTCCAGAAGGCTCGTACAGACGCTCAAAATCTAATCCAAAATGCCGTTAACCTTCTGTTCGTTTCTGTGGTAGGCGTGGTAATTGCCATAGGTTATGCATTCTATGTTCATTGGGGTATTGGACTAGTATTTGTGCTTACTATTCCTACTTTGGGTTATGTGACTTTTACTATCTCCAAAAGAATAAAAGTAGCGCAAACAATGATAGTTAAAGAGACTGCGAGTCTAGCCGGAAGCACGACTGAGACCTTAAGAAACGTTGAGCTTGTGAAGTCTTTGGGTTTAGAACAACAAGAAATTTCGAGACTAAATAGTGTAAATGAGGCGATACTCAAACTTGAACTGAAAAAAGTAAAACTGGTTAGAACCCTTAGCTTCCTGCAAGGGACTCTAATAAATACCCTTCGTTCCGCAATTATGTTACTTATGCTGTATTTAGTAGGTACTCAAATAATAACTCTCGGTGAATTCTTCACACTATTGTTTTACTCTTTCTTAGTATTTAATCCTTTAAACGAAATGGGCAATGTTGCCACTAGCTATCAAGAGGCTTCGGCGAGTATGGAACGAGTGGAAGAGGTTTTGAAAACCGAACCAGAAAAAGAACCAGAGAATCCTGTAGAAATTTCTGACATTCAAGAAATTAAATTTGAAAATGTAAGCTTTGCTTATGCTGGGTTGGATAAAAATGCAGTACAGGATTTAAGCATAACCGCAAAAGCTGGTGAGACAATAGCTTTTGCAGGACCTTCGGGAGCTGGAAAAACCACCATAATAAAACTACTAGTTGGGTTATATAAGACTACTAACGGTGATGTGTTGTATAACGGAACGAGTGTTAGACAAATGAACCTAGCACACCTGAGAAATAGAATTGGCTTTGTGAGCCAAGATACACAACTTTTCTCTGGGACTATTCGGGAAAATTTACAGTTTGTAAGACCACTAGCAACTGATGAAGAAATGATTGGTTCAATGAAATCGGCTGCAGCTGAAAGTATCCTGAGCAGAAGCAGTGAAGGTTTGAATACAAAAATTGGCGAAGGTGGCTTGAAGTTAAGTGGTGGCGAAAAACAACGACTTGCAATTGCAAGAGCTCTCTTGCGCAAACCAGACTTAATTATTTTCGATGAAGCCACCAGCAGCCTAGACAGTTTAACAGAAGAAGAAATTACTGAAACAATAAAAAATATTAAACTTGCAGATAAAAATTTGCTTGTTGTACTTATTGCCCACAGACTTTCTACAATTATACATGCGGATAGGATATACGTTTTGGAAAAGGGAAAAATCGCTGAAGCTGGACCTCACAGTGAACTTCTTGGGAATGGTGGACTATACGCAGCTATGTGGCGACAACAAACAGCAGAAAAATAATAGATGCTTATTTTGGGATCTCGTAATACCCTTCAGTGTCTAGCAAAAATAAATTATCACCCGAGAATTCAAAACTAGCTCTTTTTAAATCAGAGGGATATATATCCTTACCTATCAGCGCATCCTCTACCGCTTCCACAAGCTCTCGACTTGTCGCATAGTATTCCATTTCAACATGGGGGTAGATAACAAATTTGTGACCATTTTCATTATTTACGAAAGCGCCTAATGGTTCTATATAAGTAATATTACTAAAACCACTATCCCTTACCAACTTCTGAACTTTTTCAGATTTTAAGGCATCTTGGATTTTATTAGATAAATTTAATTCGTTAATAACGGAACTCCAAACCCTTTCTGCTTTTCTTTCCCTTCTATATGTATCTGGGTTCTGATCTGCGTATTCTTTCTTTAAAAGATCCCCATAACGGTCTGGGTATATTTTATCTCTCATCTTAAGAAAATATTTTGGTTTTTCTTTTGATGGGTAATATATTTGATGATCATTTCCTGATGTATCTAATTTATGCACAATGAGATCCTTCTCATTTTTAATTTCAATCCCACCCTCAACTTCAGTAGCAATAATACATTTATATTTTCCCAAATCTATAATTTCTAATTTTGGCTTTTGGTCTTCTCGAGATTCCAAAACACCAATGTTTCTATATTCGCTCATAAGATAGCTATTAACAACCAAAACAACCCGGCAAGATCGTTTTTAAAATATGGGATATCCACTAGACCGTGAATACATACGGCGAATATAAAGAGAGCTAATCCATAATGAAGTTTGGATTTAATTTTCCATGATTTATAAAATACTAAAAACAATATCCAAACGAAACTCAGTAGACCCAATACTCCTGTTTCAAGCCATAAAGCAAGAATTAAATTGTGTGGGTATTTATAATGAGAAAGACCTGGGTCGGTGTTATATTTTTCAAAGTTTTCACTAAAACCCAGTAAACCCTTACCAAATACAGGGCTATCTTTAATCATTTTTATGGCGGTATTAGAAAGACTAAGCCTAGACACTGAAGACTTTTCGCCCATGAAAGGTAAAATTACTCGGTATCTTAAAACAGGGACTGAAAAAATAATTAACATCGAAGCGAGAAATACTACAAGGGCCATCTGTTTTATTCTTATATCTGCTTTTAATAAAACAAATAAAGCGCTCGGGATAAACAATGCCAACCACCCACCACGACTAAGAGATACCCCTAAACCAATACCCCCTAGTGCCCAGCAAAGTATTGGATATAACCTAAACTGAATATTATCTATACTTAAACCCTTAAAAAGACTTAACAACTTTGGAAACGTAAAAACCAATAAGGGCGCAACAAATAAAGCGTACGCATTAGGGTACTCGAAAAATGATAATGCGCGTTTTGGCTCAATAGAATTACCTAAGTACTCAGGAGGCAGACCAAACAGAGTTATATACTGAAACACCGCATACAAGCCAGAAAGGCCTAAAAATATAAAAATTGATTTCTCTAGAACAAATGAGTTACTCTCGCTCCTGAAAAATAAATATCTCGCAATTAGAAATAAGAGAAACGGTTCTAAAAATAGAACTATAAATTGTCCTAGCTTTTCTGCGGTAAAACCCCCAACCAGTAGTGAAATAATTCCGGATAAAAAAAATAAAAACAGAGGGATCTTAAAAATTAGATCTGTTTTATTTAATGATCTAACAAAGCCGCGGATAGCACCCTCTTTGTACGCAACAGTGAAAACATAAATAAATATTGAAGGAATCCAGAGCATCAAAAAGTTAAGCCTTATTCCACCAAAATTAAATCTGATTAAGTAGGTCGGTAATATAAATAGTGTTAGTGGTAGTATGTATTGCATGATTTAAACCGTAGATTTCTTAACTTTATTTTTTAATAATTTCCACTCAGTAAATTTACCCACACCTATCTCAAGAGGGTCTGCTGTTCTTAGAAGTTTTTCTTGCGCTTTGCTCATCAAACTAAAATGTGGTGAGTTATCTAAATCTTCCGGGATCTGCCATAGATGCTTGTCTGTTATTTCCCAATCTAAATTGTCATACCTACTTAAATTAAATGGCTTAGAATATTCTCTTAGCGTTTTAATACCGCTATCCATAAAATACTCATGGAAATAAGAAAGAGCCAACTCGCGGAGGGTTTTATAGATCGGGTCTCTGTATCTTAAAACAGCATGATTGGTTTTACTTAACGCACCATAATAACCTTTCCACTCATATACAGCCACAACATGATCTACGTCATCCCCCGCTGTTCTGAGGTCTAAAATTAGGGGTTCAAAACCATGAAAACGAAGAATAGAAGCAGAGAGACATGCTCCTTCTATACACTGTGCCTTACCTTTTTCTATAACTTCTCTAGGTGAATAGTGCGTTTCACCTTTTTCCTCGAAATTAATCTGAAGGGTATTCAGAAAATCTTGGATTTTCCAGGGTCTATTTAACTTCTTATATAAAGACTTTTGGGCGCTAGTTAGCATGAGTCTTGTGGCCACCAAACTGTTTTCTTAAGAGAGCCACTATTTTGTTACTAAATTTGTTTTGATTAGCTGGGTCTTTAGATTCCTGCCTTATCTTGAAAGAATCCTCTATAACTCTTACATCTACACCAAATTCTTTAGCTGTGTTTATGGTCCACTCCCCTTCTCCAGTGGAGTCTATTTTACCGCTGGTTGCTTCTATGTCTTCGCTTTCAAAAATATTTCTTGTTAAATCTATTAACCATGAAGTTATAACAGAACCTTTTTGGTAAACACGGGTAACGTCTTTAAAATTCAAATTAAAGTCACTTGCTTTCATAACTGCATAACCCTCGCCTATTGCTTCCATCATTCCGTATTCAATTCCATTGTGGACCATTTTTACGAAATGTCCGGCACCATTCTTACCAAGCAATGCGTAGTTGTCGCCACTACTCAGTGTTTTGAAAATTGGCTCTACGGTAGACCAATGTTCGTTTGGTCCACCTACCATGAGAGCGAAACCGCGCTCAAGACCCCATACTCCCCCACTTGTACCGCAATCGTAAAATAGAATTCCTTTACTAGAGAGCTGCTCACCTCTTCTTATACTATCTTTGTAAAAAGAATTTCCACCGTCTATAACTATATCCCCCGGTCTTAGTAGCGGCATAAGAGTTTCGAAGATAAAACTTTCGACAGTATCGTTTGGTAGCATTACCCAGAAAATCCTCTTGTCGTCCGTAACAGCATTTACTGCTTCTTCAACAGTAGCAAAAGCTTTTCCTCCAAAAGACTCAAAATCTTCCCTTGGCTCAGGAGATCTATTCCAGGCCATAACTTCAAATTTATTTTGATGTAAACGCTTTGCTATCTGAGAACCCATCCTACCTAGACCGAATATTGCTAATTGCATAAATGTGAAATTAATATGAAGAATAATGTTTTCAAACTAAGTTTATCTTAACAAAAAAAGAGCCGTGGAGACTAGTCCAAGGCCCAACCACCAAGGAGTACCGGCTCGACGACTTCAATTTTTTCTATTTGAGGGAACATGGCTTTAAGGCCAACCTCATTGAAATCTTTAACAGACAGAGAGATAGTTCTCCTGCTTGAGTCATAAACCCTCTTTGCATCGACAATTTTTAGTGCATTTAGAGCAGAGAGAATAATTGCCTCACCTGCATTTTGCTCAAAATAGATTTGAATCTGCATGTTTTCCTCCATTTTTTGAATTAAAGAAAAAACCGCCCAAGGTGGTTACCTCGGACGGTCTTAAGTAGTTTTTAAATACCTAAACACTCGCTCGACGGTGACCGCGGGCGGAGTAATACCAGAAAATTACATTTGCTTGTATATTTTTCACCTAAATATTATAGCAGGAAAAAATAGTTCGGGCAAAAAAAAGACGGAAACTAATTCCGTAAAAAGTTTAAACTATTCTTGAGTCTCTTCAATACTCTCTCCAGAATACTTGGTCTGGAGAGCCAGAAACTAAACAGCTCTCTGGATCCCAAAGGCAAAGTAACAGCCTCTGAGTCAACAACTCTACAGATATCATCTGTAAGCGGGTATGAAAGGTTTTTCGTAAAGGGAGTCTTAATTTCCGGCGCCTCGTTTGGTCTGGGAGGAGCTAGGGTTCCAGCAATCAGCATATCTTCGACTGTTGGAACCTCTTCGAGCCTTTTTCTTAACCAAGCCTCCAAGTACCTTATTTGCTTACCCTCTGGGAGATTCTTTATTTCTTCCCACTCGCATTGAAACAGAAAAGTAAGTAGATGTTCGGAGTTTGGGACAACCACAAACCCAGAATTGCATTTTCGAAACCAAAATTTTCCTCCAGTATCCGGGGGCGTGAATAACCGGAGGACTTCGCCGGATGAATACAGTTTTTTATTTCTTTTATCTATCGCCTTTATTGTGGCCAAGACTCTGGCCTGAACAATACCACTTTTCCTGCCAAAGTTCTGTGAAGACCAAAAAGCGACAGCTTGTTTAATATCCTGCATTGGCTTTATCCTCCTTTTATAAATTTGAAAATATAAAAAACAACCAGCAATTATAACAGCTTTTAACTAAATTGTCAAAGGTAGCCAAAATCTTTATATAAATGAAAAACCGCGTAGCAAGCTGACGCGGTATCAATCTCAGTCTGTCATTCCAGCGGAGGCGGGAATCCATGAGACTAGACTGCATGGATTCCCCTCTTCAGGGGAATGACAACGGGGCAATCCCAGGGGTATTGACCCTTAAAGGGATAATAAAAAAAATAACCCAAATATCGGGTTAGAAATCAAATTCAAGTGCAATCTCC
>CAYSUI010000025.1:0-3205 GCA_964434195.1 uncultured Candidatus Saccharibacteria bacterium | reverse complement strand
AATAAAAAAAATAACCCAAATATCGGGTTAGAAATCAAATTCAAGTGCAATCTCCTCGAGACATTCTTCTGTAACCTCAGGTGAGTATGGGGAATTTCGTTTAACAACCTCCCAGTCACCCCCTGCGCCTAAAATTACTCCAAGGATTATCGAGCTCTTTCCGAGATCGAGACTCAAAGACTGGGCTCGTTCGGCCTCTGGATAACCTGCATCTTTAGCTACCATCAACTGTTCATAGATGGCGCTACAAGCTAAGACTTTTCGAGTTTCTGCTAACATAAATACCCCCTGTTTAGATTGAATATAAGGGGGTACTATAAAATAATTAAAGCTAAAAGTCAATATAATACTTCGCTGAGCATATACGCAATAATTACTTTGTCCACCAAGTGCGTTTATCTTTTTTCATCAATTCAACTGCGGACTTGGGACCTTCTGAAAAGGGCATATAACTTCCCATTGGGGTGAGGTGGAGGTTTTTACTTATGGATTCTATAAATTTCCACGCGGCTTCTATTTCGTCGCTCCGAATGAAAAGCCGTTGATCCCCTTGGCAGAAATCTAAAAGCAAACGTTCATAGGCACCCGGTATTTCTGAATGAAATTGCTCATAACCAAAATTAAGCTTTCCTGGATGTAGTCGCATACCAAAACCAGGAATTTTATTATTCACAGAAATAGAAACTGACTCCATGGGTTGCAACCTAAAAGTTAACACATTTGACTCTCTTCCTGTGGGAATAAAAAGTTCATGTTTAGCTTTTTTAAAATGCACCGAAACCTCGGAGACTTTATTTTCAAGACGTTTGCCGTTTCTTAAATAAACAGGAACACCTTTCCACTTTGGTAATTTTAGAAAAGTTTTGAAAGCTACATAGGTTTCTGTGTTGGAATTTTTACCAGCCTCAGAAAGATACCCCTCAGTGTTCATACCAGCTGAGTACTGAGCCCTTACGAGATCTTTTTTTATGGTTCCTTTAGTAAATGGAACAAGACTTTTTAGTACGGAAACTTTTTTGTCTCGAATGGCTTCTGGATTTAAACTTTCCGGTCTATCCATTACAACTAAGGCCAATATATTCAGTAAATGGTTTTGTACAAAATCTTTTAATGCCCCGGTTTTTTCGTAGAAGTTAATACGCCCCCCTACCCCGTCGGATTCAAGAGCGGAAATTTCTATGTGGTCTATGTATTTATTGTTCCATACGGGTTCAAATAGGTCGTTAGCAAACCTAACAGTAAATATATTTTGAACGGTTTCTTTTCCTAGGTAGTGGTCTATTCGATAAATCTGCTCTTCCTTAAAGAAAGATAACAAAGTTTTATTTAAAGACTTAGCACTCTTATAGTCTTCCCCAAAAGGTTTTTCTATTAAAACCCGAATTGTTCGTTTATGGTCCCTACAACCAGTAAGCAGGCCTGCTTTTTTTAGACTTTTAGATAGCGGTTCAAAGTAGGATGGTAGAGTTGCAAAATAATAAAGCCTATTGAAACACAAATCTTTATTACTAGTAGCATGATCTGCTAAAACAGTACTTAGCCCGGATAACCCTGCACCTGTATCGAAATCTGTTTTAAAATATGTTAATAAGTTTAGAAAATCTGGCGTGACTTCTATTTTTGATCTTTTCTTTTCTTCAGTTTTAATAAATTCCCTGAATTCATCTTGCGTATATTCGCGCCTACCAACACAAACCAACCTGAAGTCAGTTGGGAGTAAATTACTCTTGTGTAAGTGAATAAGTGCTGGGAATAAATACGAAAGAGAAAGATCCCCAGTTGCTCCGAAGATGGTTAATATGGTTGGCGGAATCGAACTCTCCAGTTTGTGAACTAAGTCTTTTGTTTTTGCTTCCATAAGTTACTCCAAATATTCTTTAAAATTGGTGATATACATACTTACAAGAGCTGAGAAAACTGCCATAATAATTGGCCCGAGTAAAATACCGAGGAAACCAAATAGCGCCAGACCACCAACTACTGAGAGCAAAACGAGAAGAGGGTGGAGCTGGGCACTGTGCCCAACAAGCTTTGGACTCAGGATATTATCTATTAACCCCACAGCTAGACTTCCCCACACCAAAAGCCCTACAGCAGAGCCAGTGTGCCCAGTGAGTAAAAGATAAATAACAGCAGGAGCAGTAACCAGCGTGGTCCCTATGTTAGGAACAAAGGCGGCAAGGAATGTACAGAGCGCCCAGAGTAATGGATTAGGAATTCCAAAAATAAGGAAGCCGACCAATGCTACAAGAGACTGAATAACAGCTACGAAGAAAGTTCCTTTAATTACTCCGTTTACTGAGAGGATTACTTTTTCGAATAGAATATTTTCTTGATTATTAGATATTGGCGATACTGCTAAAATGATTTTTTTTAAACTACCCCCATCCTTGAGCAAATAAAAGAAAGCAAAGAAAACGAGGAATAGGTTAAAGAAAAATTCAGCGAGGTTAGAAATTAAACTAGAAAAACTCTGGAAAGCACCAGTTGCTGCCTTGGTTAATAAACTATTTAAGTCGCTGGTTAGTGTGGTTACAGGTTCTCTTGCTATATTGGGAAGTTTTTCTATGAGATCTGTTCTATTAAACACAAACTGACCAGATTTAAAACCATCGTAAAGACTATGAATTTCACCGTAAAGGAGTTGGCCAAATATCCAGAAAAATGCGAACAGAACAAAGAGCACTATAAATACGGTGAGCGATGCAGATACAGCTTCTGACTTAAACTTTTTAAGGAGCGTTTTATATAGAGGTCTGAAGATAATAGCCAAAATTGCACTAAGGAGTAACGTGTTCAAAAGTGGTCTAAACATGAGAACCACTACCACGAGCATGGTAAGTACAATTGCGAGAAAAGTGTATGTTTGAAGTCGTATTTTTTGAGGGTTTTGTTCCATATTTCTAGTATAGCAGAGAAAAGCTTTAAAATATTGAATTTAGACTAACGTGAACCCGAAGCCTCCTAATTAATGAAAAGTTTTCGGGTCCTGCCGCTTCGGCACTCAAAAAGTACTCGCAGGATGCACTCTTTGCGCTTTTTAAGGGCTCTTCCTACGCGTCACCCGAAAACCTTCGCTTTATCTGGAGGTTTCAGGGTTCGCATGCCCACTATTGACAAAATAGAATAATTAGAGTATGATACTGAGTTATTTTCGGTTTGAAATTGAATTTCGATTTTTTACCGAAGATAGTAGCCTGAACGA
>CAYSUI010000024.1:0-20064 GCA_964434195.1 uncultured Candidatus Saccharibacteria bacterium | reverse complement strand
AACTCTAGTAAAAGTAAGTTCTTGCGGAATTTGTTTTACTGGTAATACTAGACCATTTGGAGCAGTAGTATCTATACCTAGAACCCGCGTGGTTTTTTTATAAGTTATTTTTTTAGAAAGCAGCTTGGAAGTGTGTCCGGTTAAAGAATAGTACTTTAGGTACAAAGTATATTCCTTTTCTATATCTGGGAGAGTAAAATTAACCGAATTATTCACTAAATTAAATGGTTGAATGCCGTCTACTGCAAATGTTGGATCGAGGGAAAGCACAAATCCTTTTACGGTTGCTGGATTCGCATTTAATTTAATTTGTAAATCTCTTTTATTAGTTATGGAACTACCATCAGTCACAACAAAGTCTAGTTCACCTTCAGAACTTGAAGGTGTTATTGGAAGTAAAATACCACCCCCAACACTAGGGCATCTTGAAGTAATAAAAGTACCACCACTTGCAGTAGCAGTACCAGCAGAATTTGTAGCAAAAGCTCTAAAGTAATAAGTGGTGTTACAGGTTAGCGAGGAAAGAGCCAAGGAATAACTTCCGGTAGAAAAACTTCCAGATTCAGAAAGTGTGTTCCCATAACTAACCGTTGTTCCCCAATTAAACCCACGCTCGGTAACCGTGAGAGTGCCGGTACTGGTTATATTTCCGGAAAGCGTTATGCTTGTTGGTCCCACACTACTTGCATCCACATTTACAACAGTTGGCGTTGTTGGTGCCGTTGCTGTACTAAAAGTTGAAAGCTTACTAGAAGCGGCTCCATCCTGAAAAGCAAAAAAAAGTTGGTCTGTACTACTAATAGCTATTGCAGTATGCGCGGCTACGCCAGCGGTCAAACCTGCGGAATCTACATTTACCCAAGCCGAACCATTATATTTCATTACGGTTGCTTTGTTACTGCTTCCGTTATCCGTAAAGACAACATAAGGTGTGTTGGTGGAATCTCTTGCAATTCTGGTAGAGGAAGCTGTGTTAGAAGAAAATCCTGCACTGCCTACATTTACCCAGGCGGATCCGTTGTAACGCATAACTGTTGCTTTGCTCGAATTTGATGCATCTTGAAAAACTACGTATGGTTCGTTTGTAGATGTAAAAACAATATCTGTATATGCAGACTGACCTGCGGAAAAACCTACAGTTCCAACATTTACCCAAGCGGATCCGTTGTATCTCATTACCGATGCCTTATTCCCTACAGAGGTATCTCTATATACAACATAAGGTAAACCAGAGGTGTCGAGTGCAATGTGAACATATTCAGCTATGGCAGCAGTAAATCCAGCACTTCCAACAGTTACCCAGGATGAACCATTATATTTCATAACGGTTGCTTTACCGCTATTAGCTCCGTCTTGAAAAGCTACATAGGGAGCATCGCTCGAATCGAGAGCCATAGCAACATATTCCGCTGTGCCGCTGGAAAAACCGGCACTACCTATGTTTGCCCATGCAGAACCGTTGTAACTTAAAACCGAAGTTTTACCGCTGTTGGCGTTATCTTTAAATGCTACATAAGGAGTTGTTTTCGCAGTATTAAACGCTATGGAATTATAATAAGATGCGCCACCAGTTATACCACTAGAGCTACCAACATTTACCCAACCGCTACCAGGTGAATATTTTTGAACAACTAATTTATCACTTAACGAACCGTCGGCATAGGCAACATAAGGGTAGTTACTTGAATCGAGAGCAATATTAATATGAGTCGAAGAGCCAGCAGAGAAACCAGAATTACCATAATAACTCCATGTTACTGCTTTTGCATTTTGAGTGGGAATAATTAAGTTAAAAAATAGAACAAAGATTAACCCAAATACAACTTTTAGTTTTAAATTCATACATAAATTATAACATTACTATATTAATAAAGTTATTTAAAACCACCGATAATTCTCGGTGGTTTTAGATTTGTCGTAAAGGACTTGCCTTTTACATAAAAGAAAATTGAGGCGGGGTGGTATTTTTAATCAATGATCAAATTTTTATTTTTTTTATCCGTTTGGTTTTTTATGAGCTCCTTGTCGTTCTTTTCGTCTGCTTTAAGAACCGAGCTATGCTTGTAAATATTTCGGGGTTGGAGGCGGCGTACTGCATGAACTGAATTAATCCTTGAAAACGTGCACAGGTGTAACGTAAACCCGTTTCTTTAGTTGTCGAGCCAAGCCATTCCGGAAATTTTTGCTTTAAATGATCTTTAAAGTTTTGAGGTTTATCTTGTTCAGACATATAGCTCTTTAATGAGCTAAGGATCCAGTTGTTTTGCTCTAACCATTCTTTAACTTTTGGTGTGTCTGAAAAATCCTCAGGTGTTAAGGGTTTTTCAGCTTGTTCTATTTTTTTAATAATTACATCTATTAACTGTTGATGGAACTGTAAACGTATTGATTCATTCCTTAGAGATTTTTTGATGAAATAATTAAGCGAATCCGACTCTTGAGGAGATAGTTGAGAGTGAATGATCATCTCCCATACACGGACCAATTGTTCAGTTGAAACTGGTTCAATTCGAAATGTTTCTCCATATGTGCTACCAATAAGTGCTGGATCAAGATCATTACCCCAAGAGTTTCGTAAAGATGATATAGCATTTGTAAGTACCCCATGAACATAAGGAAGTTTAAGTGAATTGCATATTTTTTCTGCTTCAGATTCGCATAATTCCGGATTATTAATCTTTTCGGGTGAACTAACAAGGTTAGCGATCATTTTTGAAACTAATTCTTTTTGTGGTGAAGGGTGCTTATCTTGATATCTGTCACGTAATTCAACAGAATCAAACCCTTTTGAGCCCATTTCTGTTAATCGATCGGCAGTGTACAGGCGAACTTCCTGCGCATTTTGCAAGTTAATAGTGTCGTTGTTTAAAAAGTCTTCGTATAATGTATAGTCCTCATTACTTGAAAATTGTCTGAAACCACCCACCGCTTCATATGCGCCAACTTGACCAATAATGCTAGGAGTTCCGACGGTCGTAGATTTTGCTCCAAAGATAATTGGTTTTAATTGTCTATTAAGTAATTCGAATTTATAATTAAAGTGAGTTGAAATAGATTCTGTCGAAATATGCGGAGCGAACAAGTCCAGATTTGCTATTAAGACTTTTTTTGAATCCTTTGGATTAACATCGAAAGCTTTAAGGATTTCTTTAACGTAATCAGGGGCAGGGATAGTGTCAGCATCACAATTTGCAACTATACCAAATTCACCTTGTGAAGTATGAGCGAATCGGCGGATAGCCTCACGTAGGCCATATTGTCTTATGCGGCCAATAGGGATATTAGATTTTCTGTCTTGGGTAAGTGCTCGTACGGGCGATGTGTTCAAGTCAATCGTATGGACAATAAGTCCTTTACGGCGTGCAAGTTTAATAACTTGTTGACGATATGAATTATTAATGCTAGTTTCGAGTTCCTCGTCTGGGTTAGTAATCGAATCTAAGAATTTGATAGTGTTTTTATTATCTTCAAATTCTTCGGAATCTATTGGTACAGTATCTACGCGGTTAACAAGTAAAATAAGTTCAAAATTATCCATACTAATTCCGCGTTGTTTACAAAAGGCTTCGAGAGTGCGGATAATATGTCCGTTCCGGAACTCGTTGAATACTGGGATAACGATGGCTAGCCGCAAATTTTCTTGCGGTGGTTTTTCAATTACACCAAGCTCTAGCGACTCATTTAATTCGGCGAGGCTAGGTATTATTTTTCCATAAGTCCTTCTCAGTCCTTCGCCTAGTCCATATAGTACTTCATCGCATAATTTAAACCAACGTTCTTTAGTGTTTCTTACAAGTGGCTCTGAATTTTTATGTCGTGTTTTTAAGAACGGTTCACGAATTGTAGCCGTCCACACGCAAGCCTCAGCAGAGGCTAATTTTTCACTGATTGATTTAGAGGAATGAATTTTTTCTTCCAACGCCACATACCGAGATGTCGAATAAGCAACTTGGGGCAAATATAAATTCTCGCCATTTGGAAACGTATAAGTTGGATTATCTAAAAAACTTGCAAAGCCTGCTAAGCCAGTATCAGGGATTTGTGTTGATAGTCTTGTGTTCAAGATGTGAAGGTTTTTCAGTAAAATATCGTTACAGAGATCTGTATCTGCACCTAAACATCCCTCAAATGACTGGGTTCTAAAGATTTTTTTTGCTTGGGTTTCTTTTTGATACAAAGCATAGATTAGATGGTCTTTTATTTCAGCAAATATAAATCCTAGCTTTAATCTTTCATCCATAAATCGGGTGGATGTAACATCTTCAGATTGTTCCAGCTGTAACCATATTTGTAGCGTGTGACTTATGGCTTCAGATGCTTGTTTTAACACACCTTCAAGTTGATAAGGGAGGTTTTTATTATCAGAATTAAAAATTATCTTGTTGAGAGGTAATATGGCGGATATTCTGAGTTCATTAGATGCATCTCTCAAAGAGATATAGAGATTGTCTAAATGTTCACGAGATACATTTTTTTCCACGATAGCCCCTTCTATATACTCAGACATTTTAGTGAAAATTAATTGAAGATTATTTTGGTGTGAATTTAAAGAGTTCTCTATTTATTTGATAACATAATAAATTAAAAGAAAAGTACTTACAATATTAAGGAATTCGGTATAAATAAAAATTTAATCATTGATTAAAAATATCATCCCCTTGCCAAATTTTTTTTGTGGTGTACATAAGTTTTTTACGACAAGTTAAAACCACCAAGAATCATCGGTGGTTTTAGAATTTTAGTGGTTATTTCTTAATTGGTAAATCAAGCGACTGGCTACACGCTGAACTTCCACATACGACTATGGGATACACTTTAGTTCCAGTAGTAATATTTAAATTAGCCAAATCCAAATTAGCAATATTTATCTGGTCTAAACCTGGACTAGTTTTGTCTGCGTAAGTGATAGCACTAGCAGGTATTATTACGTTATTTATTTTTACTGTTGGTTTTTTTCCTAATCCTGTCCTATAGCTACCTAATCCTGTTAAATAAACTACAAAAGTACCTTTATTTTCCAGAGGATTAGTTAAACTTAAGGGAGTACCATTCGTATATTTAGGATTTGACCAGTGCTGGGCATTTACCAAACCCTTACCCGAACTGTTGGAACTAAATAGCGCTGGGGCGGAATCTAAGACATTAATACTTACAGAAGGTCCTGAAACGCCAGATTTTTGAACCACTAAGGCTAGGTTACCCGTTAGGTTTGGTAAGAGAAAGTTAATCTGTCCAGATGAAACATAAGATAATTTTTGAGGTACATTATTTACTAACACCTTTACCTCACAAGCTGTATCTACAAAAGAAACAGTTTGTGTACAGTTATTTGATGTTAAATTTGTCCCGAAAATGCTGACTAACCCGTCTTTGGATAAGCTACTTGAATAGGATGCGGAATTAACAATTCCAGAGGAGCCATAACTGGGAGCAACTACAGGAGGTGTATTTGTTAATATGAAATTACTAACGGTAAACCTTGCTGTACCATTAGAAACATTCACGCCATGCCCAAAATAACAACCACCTCCGAACGTTAAACCAATTACACCAGGGTTACTTAGCGTACTTTTGAATCCATTTAGACTTGTAGCATTGTCGCTCCCTCGTGAACCAAACACAGAAGACCACTGGTCAGGTTTAAGAGGCACAGAGATAACAGTTGGACTACCTGCCTTAATAACGAAACTCACGGGGTTACTCCACCAACGTTGCAGGTCAGTTACGTAATTGTCTCCCTTTTTTTGAATATAAAAACGAGCACTAGCTGGGGTTGGGCAAGTGTTACCCGGATCTCCAAGTTTATGGTTAAAAACAGTAGAACCTGTTGTTGTAACCTGAACTGTCATTCGCATGTGATCTTGAATTAGAGGGCTAGTATAAGGCGTAACGACCATATTAACTGAAGGACATGTCTTGGAACCCTTATAACAATTCTGGCTTTCTGTTCCGTTCATTACAGGAATATCAAAATACCAACCACCACCAGGGTTTGCCAATGGTTTTGGGGGTACGCCGGAACTAAAATCAAATACCCATGAGCTCGCATTGTTCAGGCTAACCTCAGAACCCGCAGCCGAAGATTTAGAATAACTTAATCGACGGCTAAATTGTCCGTAAACCAATAAAGATGAAAGTACTATTACCAGCACTAAAACTGTCATCAACTGAAAAGACAATAATTTATTTTTAATTTTCATATTTCTAGTAATTCACAAAAATTAATACACGATATAAGCCCATTTCTTAAATTTTTTCTCAATATTTTATACCATTTACAAAAATTAATTTTTAAGAGATATATAAAATTATAACATTCTAATAGGGTTTTGATCTCAATTATAGACAACTTCAAACAAAAACCACTGCCCTAACAGTGGTTGTTGTTTGTATATTATTTGTATGCTGATTTACGGGGTGGTTTATCGTCAAGGAGAATTCGCATTCGAGAAAAAGTTTTATAGTCTACGGTTTCACCTGAGCTAGCGATTAATACTTTAATTTTATTAGCTTCAGAAATAATCGCTGGTGCGCTAGGGCCACAAATCGGGTCACAGTTGTTATCTCTACCTTTTTCAGCTTTTCTAACAAGATCGTTTACGCAGTTAGAAAAAATAGTGCCGAAATCCCTTACCGGGGTTTGCCTTGCTCTACTAAAAGATTGTAGTACTGGCTTTTCACACCAGTCGGGGTCTAGCGCGGTTGCTCCTACAGCAAAAGCTTTCGAAGGAATAAGCATGCTTAAACCAACAATGATTCCTAATATTAATTTCATTATTTTACCTTAATTAATTAAGCGTAATGGTACCAGAGAAGTATTCATGCAGTCAATTATGATTAGTTGTTCGCGAGTACTAAATTGAGTGCAGGAAAATAGTGGAGTTCTGTGCTGGTAAATAAATTTTTTGTGCCTAAATAACAGCTTCACAACAAAGGTTTTTTTGTTATCCTCTTAATTCTAAATCCGCAATTTTTACAATCATACTAAGGAGAAAGTTATGAATTGCGTAACCGTAATAGCCGAGAAATTTGGGCGTAAATACATAACACCGGAGGACGTCGGAGAGGCATTAAAAACAAACACCCCCGATATCGTCCGGCTGGCAGTCCTAGAAGTTCTAGGAGGGCAAACCGACTTTGGCGCCGAAGACTCCGGCCTTTGCGCCTTTGTGGCCTACAAAGGAGAAAGCGACTAAATAAACCTGCACGCACATCCTAAAGGATGAGTAGTGCAAGCTATTTTTTTACCTAAAATTATTGGTTTTACAAACATTTCACCCCAAAAGCCTATTCTGTTACTATTGAGTATGAAAGGAGGTGTACATGAAAAAGTACTCGTTGATCTCGTTTTTGGTCTACGGAGGTTTGTTTGTAATGCTAGTCGCTACGTCTTTAGGTTTTCCTAAGGTAGCGGTGATTTTTGGGGGACTACCAAGTCTAACTGGTATGCTTATGCAAATCTACGAAGTCCACAAATCATACAGTATTTGGCGCAAAAGCATGGCCGAAAGAGAACAAGCGCATCAAGAACTTATGCAAAGGGTAAGAGAATTACCTCCAAATGAGGCGATTGAGCTTTTATTAAGCACACGCTCGTAATTCACGAGTTTTTTTATTTGTCTAATAAATATTAATATATTCTTTTAATTATATAGATTTTTTAGTTACACTATTAGTATTGAGAAAAATATATGGCTAACAAAAAAATCTCTGATGGTACAGTACACAAACTGACTGCCGATTTACAACAAACACTGTATACAAATAAAACAGCACTGGCTACATGGGAAAGCCTTACGCCTCTTGCGCGAAACGAATGGATATGTTGGGTAATTTTTGTAAAGCAGGAGTCTACTAGAAAGAAGCATATAGTAAGATTAGTAAAGGAGCTTAAAGAGGGGAAACGTCGTCCGTGTTGTTGGCTTGGTTGTATACATAGGAAGGATAAGGAGATTAGTCCTTCGGTAAGAGCTATGTTAGAAAGGAAGAGTTTTTAATTTAAAAAATCAGATTTTAAAATCTGATTTTATTTAAATTAGACAACTTGATCTCGCTATGCCCAGAATACCAACAAGAATCCAGAAAATGTTTAGCAAAGAATATGCTTTATCACGTTTTAGTAATGCGCACCAAGAGAGAAGTATGGCATCCAGTGTGTTAAAGATCCATATGAAAAAAAATGGACTTTTAGGTCCTAGCCAACTAACTAAGCTAAAGCTAAGGATACGCATAATAACACCTATCATTTCGATTGTTTTTATGTTGTCGAAAACGAACTTGTTAAGTATTTTCAAGTTTAATTGCCCTCCTGAGAGTTGTTGATGAAATATAAACGTATACTTTAATGATAAATTGTGCAAGGTGTAATTTTTGGTATGATAGTAGTAGATATGATTAAACCTTTTTTGTCGCTATATATCCAAACTATTTATGCTTTTTTAGTTGGAATAACTTTTCTAACTTTGCCAAACAAGATATTTAAAATATTTGGGGTACCGACTACCAAGGAGTATTGGGTATTTTTTATTGGACTTTTGGCTTTGTCTTTTTGTTTTTATTACTTTCAGATAGCTAGATTCGGGAATGCCAAGGTAGTAATGTCTACAGTTTATGGGAGATTGTTTTTTACTGGATCTGTAATTATTTTTGCTTTTTTAGATATATTCCCTAAGCAGTTTGTAGGGGTAATGGTGATTGAAGCAAGTTTGGCCATTTGGTCCTGGAAGGAAGTGGTATGGCGGAAGTAAAAATATTGGTTGAGGGTTACGCGAGAAAGACAGTAAATGGTTGGGTGGCTAGCTCGACTGTGTGCTTGGTAAGGGTGGGAGAAATAAAGATAATAACGGATCCGGGTTGTAATAGGGAAAAGCTACTTCAGTCATTGGAGAAAGAGGGTATTAAGACTAGTGAAATAGATTATGTTTTTTTAAGTCATCAACATCCTGATCATATTCTATTAGCTGGAATTTTTGAAAATGCTAAAGCGATTACATATGACTCTCACTTGCTATATGATGGAGATAGTTTAATAAATTTTAATTTTGATATGTTGGGTTTAGAGGTGGAGATTTTGGATACGCCTGGGCATGTGCTCGAACATATTTCATTGCTCATAAAAACTGAGAAGGGGAATGTGGGGATAGCAGGAGATTGTATTTGGTGGTTAGATGATGAAGTACAAAAATTTACTTTAGAACAAATAGATCACTCGCAGGCTAAAGGAATGGATATGAGAGTCTTAGTTGAAAGTAGATATAAATTGATTAGTAAATGTGATTTTATAATTCCTGGTCATGGAAAAATTTTTAAAGTGGAAAAGTAAAAATTGTATTTAGTATGAAAAATCCTATAACACTTAAAATGCTTATTAGTGTTCCTGTGGAAAAGGTTTGGGAATTGTGGAATAGTCCTACTCATATACCTCATTGGTATTTCGCGTCTGATGACTGGTGTGCACCTAGAGCCGAGATACATTTAAAACCTCTGGGCAGGTTTAAGATTCGCATGGAGACTAAAGATGGTAGTATAGGGTTCTATTTTGAAGGGACATATACTGGTATAGAAGAAAATAAATTACTTGAAATGGACTTATTTGATGGTAGGCAAGTAAAAATTGAATTTATTTCTAAAGATAACTCTACAGAGATAGTAGAAACGTTTGAGCCTGAGAATGAAAATGCCTTCGATATACAAAGGCATGGTTGGGAAGCTATTTTATTGAATTTTAAAAAGTATGCGGAGTCGCTATATTCCGCTAACGTTAAAGATTTTTCCAATAGCGAAAGTAACTAGCATGGCTAGTATTCCACCGAAAACTACTCGGAAAGTAGCTCTTTTTTTATCGGCACCTCCGGCTTGAGCGCTAAGGGTACCGGTTGCAATAAGAGCCACTAAGACACCAGCAAAGGTAACAGGTATATTATATTTTTCTGGTGAAATCAATATCATTATAATAGGTATAATTGCTCCACAGAAAAATGCAGAAGCAGAGGCAAATGCTGCATGCCAAGGGTTTGTTAATTCATCTGGGTCTATTCCAAGTTCAGCTTCAAGATGTGCTTTTAGTGCATCTTTTTTTGTAAGTTCCTGAGCTACTAAAAGTGAAGTAGATTCAGATAATCCTTTAAGTTGGTAAATTTCTGCGAGTTCTTTTATTTCATGTTCAGGGTTGTCTCTGAGTTCTTTTTTTTCTTTTTCTATATATGCCTTTTCTGTATCTCTTTGAGTACTTACAGATATGTATTCACCTAGTCCCATAGATAGAGCACCTGCTACAAGACCGGCAACGCCGGCGGTGAGTACTACTGACGTTGATTGGTGTGCTCCAGCTACACCAACAATTATACTTGCCGTAGATACTATGCCATCGTTGGCACCAAGGACGGCCGCTCTTAACCAATTTAGCTTTGTGCCAATTTTTTGAGATTCTAATTCTGGAAGGATCATAGATTTAAGTAATACTTATAGGTTAATAATACCATTTATTATTGTGAAAGGGTTAATGACTCTAGCATGATATCCTATGTTAAAAATATTGAATGATGGAGTTGCGCCAGGTCTTTCTTTTTCCACGAATGTTTTTTTGGTAGCCTTACTGTTCGAGGTTGGTTTAACTTTCCTGGTGGAAAAAAACAAGTGGAGGTTACAAACTGATTCCGGTATAGAAGCGGTGGTTCAGGGCGACGGTACTCCTGAGAGTGAGGTATAAATAAAAAATACCTATTGGTTAGGTATTGTGGATCTTGCCATTTTTAGCTTTTGCTAATCCAAGTTTGATAAGTAATTTAATAACCCACCAAGCGGGGTCGGTATTTTTACCCTTACTGAAATCTGGTTCGCCGGGTTGCAGGTGATGGTACTTATGGTTGGAAGCGCCAGCAGTGAACAGTGATATCCAGGTAGGTAAATTTTCTGATCTGCCGGTAATTTCGTCTATCTCTTCACCGTCGTGGACAAAGCTACTTAGAAAACCATAAATTAGCAGGTAACCCACATAGTGAACTATATAAAATACCAATAGCCACCATCCTACGAGCAGGCTTCCGAGGGTAAACAGCGTTAGACCGCATGAGATAAATGGAAGTTTGTCCTGTAGGATATCGATCCAGTTAGCCTCTTTGTTTTGCATAAACTTTTGCAAGGCCTCAGTGTTCTCCTTTTTACCTTTGAAGTAGTAATAAGGGGTAAAAAGGAATACTTTCCATTTACCGTGATGTGTGGGTGAAAGAGGGTCACGAGCAGTGTCACTAAGGGCGTGGTGGAGAATATGGATGAACATCCAGATCCATCTTGAGATACCGGTGGTAATCCATAAGTGAAATTGAATATAGAGGGAAAGTTTTTTGTTTAGCCAAAGGCTGTTGTGGGTAAATGCTCGATGGTAGTAGATTTCTGTAATTATTAGTGAGTATTGGACTGCAAAGAACTCTGCAAGTAAAAATAGTAATATATACATAAGTCCTCCGGGTGATTTTTTTATGACATTCAGAAACCTCTAATTTTACAATGTTTTTAAGGTTTTGTACAGTATAAGCTCTTGTTAAGATAACTATGAAATAGAGGAGGGTAAATGAAGGTATAAATTACCAGGTTTCGTTCAGGAAGTCCTAAGCTTTTGCTTCTGTTAAATATTTCAAAGGATTACTGTTGCCCTGAATGTAGTAGGTTTATCTATGAAAACCCGCATGGAAGGGAGTTTCCAAAGATATTTTACGATGCAGGGCAAGGGATTGTGACTGTAAATTGTTTTTGTGAGTATGAGCTTAGAATGTATTCGGTGCATGAACCAGGGGTAGTATTAGGGATTGCTTATCAGATACTTGAATTGGGAAGTGGGGTGTTGGTAAATTTTAGTAATGGATCTGAGTCTACTGCTATGACTTTGGTGCCACTTTCAGAAAAATAAATTCTGAAAGTTTTTTTTATTATAAATATTGAGTTTTATGTTATAATTAAGCAAAATAAGTGTTTAGTTTTAGCTTGATTTTGTTATAAAGAAACAAAAATAAAAATATGTTTAGGTTAAAAATATACCGTAAAGGAAAAGAAGGGGCATTTACAATAATAGAAGCAGTTGTAGCGATAGTAATTTTCGCTATTTTAATATCCGGTATTTTAGGAGTAACTCAAATATTAAACAGAAGTGTAAAATTAGCACGAGAAAAAACCGTGGTTTCTTCCTACGCGGCAAATGAGCTTGAAATAGTTAGAAACCTTCCGTATAGCCAGCTTGGGACTGTAAATGGTAATCCGAGTGGGACTTTGCCAGATTTAAATAACCCTCAAACTCTTACTTTGGAAGGTACAAATTATAAGGTTTATTACGAGGTTACGTATATAGATGATCCTGCAGATGGGACCGCTTTGGCTGGAACGGACACGGTTCCTAACGATTATAAGCAGGTTAATATGTATATTCAGAATTTAACGACTACGGTCGTATCTCAATTTATTTCAACTATATCTCCTAAAGGACTCGAAAGTCTTGCTAGTGGTGGTGCTTTATTAATTAAGGTTTTTAATTCACAAGGACAACCAGTGGAAGGGGTGAGTATTCATATTGAAAACTTAGCAATAAATCCGGATATTATTTTGGATAGAACTAGTGATTCAGCGGGTCAGTGGCTGGAGGTGGGTTTGCCATCATATGTAAATGGTTATCATATTGTCGTTACAAAAGCCGGTTATTCTTCGGATCAGACTTACCCTATAAGTGTTGGCAATCCTAATCCTACTAAGCCAGATGCAACTATTGTAAATGGTACTGTGACTCAAGTTAGTTTTGCCATAGATGCTCTTTCTAATTTGACAGTGAAGACTTTAGATACAAATTGCGCTGCTATCTCAGGCATAGGGGTAAATATCCGTGGGGCTAAAATTATTGGAACTAGTCCAACGGTTTATAAATTCAATAATAGTTATACTTCTAATGCCTCAGGGTTAATAGCTCTTAATAATATCGAATGGGATACTTATACGCCGACTTTAACTAGCGGGCAAAGTTATATAATTTATGGTACTAGTCCTATTCAAACTATTACGGTACCCCCTGGTACGAGTTTGACTTATACAATGATTCTCGGACCGCAGGATCCTACTAAATCCAGTTTACTTGTAATTGTAAAAGATGCTTCTACGGGACTGGCTTTGGAAGGAGCGAATGTGCATTTACAAAAAGGTGGTAGTCAACCTCAGGATTATTATGCAATTACGGGTGGAAGTGTATGGAGTCAGCTTGATTGGAGTGGTGGGGCAGGTCAGGCTGGTTTTAATCCGATTCCACCAAATAATGCTACTCGGTATTTTCAAGACGATGGAAATATAGATAGTAATAGTGCACCAACAGGGCTTAGGCTTAAAAAGACTTCGGGTAATTACGCGCTTTCTGGATGGATGGAGTCTTCTACATATGATACTGGTGCTTCTAGTAATTTTACTACTCTTGTTTGGCAACCAACTTCTCAAGATGCTGCTACAACACTTAAATTTCAAATAGCAAGTAATAACGATAATGCTACGTGGAATTATAAGGGTCCGGATGGTACGGCTAGTACTTACTATACTGTATCTGGATCATCTATAAGTTCGGTACATGATAACGATAGATATATTAGGTATAAAGCATTTTTAAGCACAACCAATAGTAAAAAAACTGCTGTAATGACGAGTCAGGCAGTTAATTATGTTTCGGGTTGTTA
Source organism: uncultured Candidatus Saccharibacteria bacterium (assembly GCA_964434195.1). Taxonomy (GTDB): domain Bacteria; phylum Patescibacteriota; class Doudnabacteria; order UBA920; family UBA920; genus CAYLIB01. The sequence continues at coordinate 6,367 of CAYSUI010000024.1, read as the reverse complement.
TACGCCTGGTCAGAATATTTTTACCGATCTTACGGCCGGAAATAATTATAGTTTGGATGTATCGCTGGCTGGGTATCAGAATTATACGGTTAATTCACTTAATATTTCCGGGAATCAAACTTTAGAAGTTTTGATGAATCCATAAAAAGAATGAAGAATGACGAATAAGAAAATAACACAAAAAGGATTTACTATTGTGGAGCTGATTGTTGCGATAGCTCTTTTTGTTGTTTTATCTTTAGGGGTTATTTCTTTGGTCTCAATAATGCTTACAACGGTAAGACAGCAAGGTGGGCTATTAGCAGATAGTGAATCTGCTAGAAAAGTGGTTTTTGGAATAATTTCCGAACTTAGAAATGCTACTACATCTAATGTGGGGGCATATAGTCTAGATACGGCAGGAGATCAAGCGATAACTTTTTATAGTAATGTGGATGGGGGGACAGATATAGAAAAGGTACGTTATTTTATTCAGAATGGTGATTTGGTGAGGGGTGTAATAAAGCCTTCAGGTAATCCTTTGGTTTATTCGGCGGGGAATGAGGTAACTTTTATTGTACAAAAAAATATTGCTAATGGGGCTAATAGATTATTTTATTACTATAATGGTTCGTATAATGGAGTAACGGATAATTATTTAACACAACCAGTGAATGTTACTCAGGTGCGTTATATAAAAATAAAAATGCAGGTTTATAACAAAGCTGGAGTAAAGAATCAAACATCATATACGGTAACAGCTGGTGGAACAATTCGTAATTTGAAAGACAACTTGGGGAATTGATAGATCGAATGATGAATAACGAATAGAGAATGAAAAAAATATGAAAAAAATAGTAAAACAAAAAGGGTCTATATTGGTATTCGAAGTAGTGGTAATATTTGTTTTTTCTTTAGCATTATTAGGTTTACTTAGTGTGTCGGTGTATCAGCTTCGGGTTCTTCGATCTACAGTACAGAAGGAACAAGCATTTCATATTGCTGAGGCAGGGGTTAATTACTATCAATGGCATTTGGCTCATTTTCCTACAGATTATGCAGATGGGTCTGGGCAGACTGGCTGCAGTCCGTGTGGCCCTTTTGTGCATGATTATATAGATAAAAATACTAATACAGTTATAGGAAAATATAGTCTTTTAATAACACCTCCATTAACAGGTTCGACGGTAACAACTATTCAGTCTACAGGATGGACCTTGAGTAACTCAAACATAAAGAGGGTGACGACAGTAAAATACGGGATTCCTTCTTTAGCCAGGTTTGCGTTTCTAACCAATAGTGATGTATGGGTTGGAAGTACAGAAAGTATAAATGGTGAAATGAAAGCTAATGGTGGAATTAGATTTGATGGGAGTGGTAATGCGCCTATAGAGAGTGCTAAGCAAACTTATACGTGTCCGAGTTGGAGTGGTAGTCCTTGTCCTACAACAAAAAATGGAGTTTGGGGTAGTGCATCGCAATCCACTCAAAATTATTGGAGTTATCCTGTACCAGCGTTTGATTTTTCGAGTTTGACATCCGATTTGGCAACATTGAAGAGTACTGCTCAGTCGAACGGTTTATATTTAGCGCCTTCTAATGCACAGGGGTATAGTTTAGTTTTTAATAATGATAGTACTGTGAGCGTGTATAAGGTAATTAGTTTGCGTGCTCACCAAACCGGTTGGGATGTAGATGGTAATGCTCATAATGAAGACCTGGACTATAATACTCGTACTTTGCAGTTTACTGTGGCGTTGCCTGGTAATGGGGTGATATACGTCGAAGATAGAACTTGGGTAGAGGGTACTGTTTCAGGGAGAGTTATGGTTGCAGCGGCTAGGCTTCCTTATAATGCAACTACTGCTCCAAGTATAATAATTCCTAATAACTTAGTTTATTCTACAAAGGATGGGTCTGTTGCATTAGGATTGCTAGCACAAAAGGATATTTTGGTAAGTTATTTTGCTCCTAACGACTTAGAGATTGATGCTGCTATGATTGCCCAGAATGGGAGTGCACAACGTTTTTATTATCCTAGTGATGTTAAGAATAGTATTACAATTTATGGTTCTATAGCCTCTTTTGGGGCATGGACTTGGTCATGGGTAAATGGTGGTGGTTCTATAATTTCTGGTTATCCAACTACTGCAACTACATATGATTCGAATCTGCTTTATGCGCCACCGCCAAGTTTTCCTCTCTCGAGTAGTGGGTATCAGCAGATAACTTGGTCGTCCAATTAGAATGACGAATAGAGAATGACGATTGAAGAATAGAGAAATAATAAATTCACATATGAAAAAAGTAATTTTAATTATTTTTATACTTGTGTTACCGATGACTGCGGGGGCGGCAAGGTTGGCTCCTGGTAGTGTTCCTGAGCAAGAGTCACTGCAACCTATACCTATTGATGTTGCTCCGAATTATAAAGAAAGTGCAGATAGGGTACCTGAACAGGGGGTTAGCGAGGGTCAGGCTCAGGGTACTGGAGCTAATAGTGAACTGGTTGGAGAGAAAAGAGTTGATTCTGAAAGATGTATAGGTAGTGATGGTGTGAATAGATGTGCTGGGCTTCCTTTGGAACCTAAGAAAAATTCTTTCACATTGGGGTTTGTTTTTTTAGGTGTGATTTTGGTTTCCGGGATAGGAGGAGTTTATTTAATATCGAAACGTAGAAAGGGTCAGAGTGGTGAACTCAAATAATTTAATTAAAAATTTTGATAAATTAGTTAGTTCAAGTGAAAGGAATCACGCACTTTTAATTGCGGAAGCGGGACTAGAGACTATAAAGACTGTAAATGTGGTACAGAGGGTTTTTTCTTATGACTCTAAGAAAGGGCAGTTAAAGATTAATGGCAAGTTATTTACTCTAGGTGACTACAATAGAATTATTTGTGTGGGTTTTGGGAAATGTGCTTACGAAGCTGTTTCTGAGATTAGGAATATATTGGGTGAAAAAATAAATGATGGATTTGTTTTAAGTCTGACAGATGGACAGATTCAAGGGATGGTAACAAGAGTGGGTACCCATCCTTTGCCTTCCGAAAAAAATGTGGAAGCTACTGGGGAGTTAATGAAAATGCTCTCAGGATTAAGTGATAAGGATTTAGTTATATGTGTAGTAAGTGGTGGTGGTTCAAGTCTGCTATGCTATCCGAATCAAATGAGTTGCGAGACTGAAATAGATATTATGAAGAAGCTAATGCATAAGGGGGCAAATATATTTGAGTTGAATACCGTAAGAAAACATATCAGTAAGGTTAAAGGAGGTCAGTTAGCTAAGCTTTGCTATCCGGCGACGGTTGTGGGTTTAATTTTTAGTGACGTTCCAGGAGATGATCTTTCTATGGTAGCGAGTGGGCCGACAGTATTGGATAGTACAACTTCCAGAGATGCTTCAGAGATTCTCGCTAGATACGATATTTTGACAGTGTGCAAACTTCCAAAATGTGAACTTATTGAGACTCCAAAAGAGAGTAAATATTTCGAGAAAGTTTATAATTTTTTGGTAGTATCAGCTGGAGATGCTGTTAAGGCAATGAATGAAAAGGCGAAAGACTTAGGTTACCGAACAGTTTTATTAGAAAAACCTTTTTCTGGTGAAGCAAAAAAATTATTTTTAGAATTAAACAAGTATTCAAAAAATGGAACGGTTGTTTTGGGGTCAGGAGAGACTGTTGTTAGGGTTAAGGGAAAAGGGTCTGGTGGAAGAAACCAGGAAGTGGTATTGGCTAGTCTTGAGCATCTTAACCCAAATCAGGTATTTCTAAGTTTGGCTAGCGATGGTGTGGATAATTCTGAGGTGGCCGGAGCAATAGGTGATACGAATACACTCAAGCGTGCAAAGCAAATGGGTATGTATCCAGAAATGTATTTAGAGAATAATGATAGCTATGGGTTTTTTAAGGAAGTTGAGGATTTTATTTATACGGGAATGACAGGGAGTAATGTGAGTGATTTGATAATTTTGGTTAACTAGAATGACGAATAGAGAATAGAGAATAGAGAATAGCTGTGATACTTTATTTATGCTGTTCTTCATTCTTCATCCTATATTCATCATTCATTGTTTTATTTATATGAAAATTGCGTTTTTTGAAATAAGTGATTGGGAGGCAAATTACATAAGAGAAAAATTAACTGGGCAGGAGTTATATTTTTTTGCCGGACCATTGAAAAAGGGTGATACCTTGGATATGGAGTATGATGTGGTGAGTACATTTGTTGGTTCGGTAATTCCAAAAGAATTTTTTTCAGGACCTCTTCCTAAGATGATTGCCACAAGGAGTACGGGTTTCGATCATATAGATCTCAGAGAGGCTCGAGAAAAAAAGATATTGGTTTCTAATGTACCAACTTATGGTGAGAATACTGTTGCTGAATTTACTTTTGCATTGCTTTTAACTTTGTCACGCAAAGTGTATCAGAGTGTGAAAAGGGTTAGGGAACAAGGTTGGTTTTCTTTTGATGGTCTTAGAGGTTTTGACCTCAAGGATAAAATTTTAGGAGTTGTAGGTACTGGACATATAGGTGCGTATGTTATTAAAATTGCAAGAGGATTTGGGATGAACGTAATAGCATATGATCCATTTCCAAATGAGAAATTATCCAGTGAATATAATTTCGAGTATGTACAGTTTGAAGACTTGTTAAAAAGGAGTGATGTGATAACGCTTCATGTACCTTACTTGCCTAGTACCCACCATATGCTTAATCAGCAGACTATGCAGCATATAAAACCGGGGAGTGTTCTAATTAATACTTCACGAGGTGGTCTTGTTGAAACTCAAGCTTTAGTAGAAGCTCTTCGAAGTGGGATTTTAGCAGGTGCTGCTCTGGACGTACTTGAGGAAGAAGGGTTTATAAAGGATGAGGTAGTTATGCTTACTCATGGGCATCCTAATTCTGAACAGTTAAAAACAGTTCTTGCAGATCATGAGCTTATGTATATGGACAACGTAATTATAACTCCACATAATGCCTTCCAGACCACTGAAGCCATGAGAAGGATTTTGGATATGACACTAGAAAATATAGATGCTTTTATTAAGGGTAATCCTAAGAATTTGGTGAAGTAGTTATAGTAATGAATGAAGAGTAGAGAATGACGAGAGGGGGATAGAGACAAAAAAACTCCAATGAGATGGAGTTTTTTTGTGGATAATAATTGTTGCATAATGTTTCATTTTTAAAAATACAGTGAAACACGTTTTAATTAAATTATTATATTTTTATTTATTTCTTTCGAATATTATAAAAAATATTATTTTCATGAATGTATTGATAATTCAGCATTTTATTATTGAAAATATTTATGAAAGATTTACTGTTGTGAAACCCATAAATCATTAGTTTTATTAATAATTTTGTATCAATTTGTGAAGATTTTTTTTATAATTAATGTATAAAGAAAACTACTTCGGCGTTCCGATATAGCGCTTAGAAATAAAGAAAAAAGACAAAAGACAGTGCAAAGTCCATACGACTATATTTCAACTAAGGAGGCGAGTGAATATACTGGGTATCATCCTGATTACCTGAGTGGTTTATGTCGGTCTGGTAAAATTCAGGGTTTGAAGGTGGGTAAGGTGTGGCTGGTAAATAAAAATTCCTTGAATGAGTTTTTGGGGGTTAGTAATGAAGTAAAAAAAGTGGAGCCGGCAAAAGACTCTTCTGAAAGAGATCATGCTGATGGCTTGGAGATGAGGCGATTTAGGACTGCAGTAAATGAGAAAGTAAAGTACCAGGATGGTCTAATTTTATCGTTACAAAATAAGATATCTGAATTAGAAAAATCAACTGTAGCTCAGAAAGCGAAAGAAGAAAGAAAAGAAGTTAAGCCCACTAAGTTCTCACATCTTCTTGTGTCTGACAATTATGCAACAGCAATTAACAAAGCTCACGCTAACCAAACGCACTTTAAGATAGGGAGTTATTTTCCCAAGAAAAAAAATAGTTTTATTTCCAAAATCGCATTACCAATAATTTCTTTATTTGCTCTTTCTGTTTTGTCTATAATTTTTCTTGTTGTAGGAGATATGAACACAGAGTTGATTGGTAATTCGGTATTACCAACGAGAGTGACCAAAGTAGTTAATAATTTTATTCAATATGATTCGAATACAGGGAATGAGAATGGTAACTTGGAAATAGATTGGAACAGGGTTTTGGGTATTACTAAGAATGAAGGTCAAGAAAAAATAAATAATTCAGAAGGTAAAGTTTTGGGTCAATCTGTTGCAGTAACTTACAACAAGCCTATCCAAGTATCTGAAGATTATTTAAAAACTTTTATCGACGACTATGTGAAAGTACTTTTTGATAATGGAGTTCTACCTGACCCGTTAGAGAAGAAAATAAGTTTTGGTGGAAGTAATGTTTCTGG
>CAYSUI010000023.1:0-21200 GCA_964434195.1 uncultured Candidatus Saccharibacteria bacterium | reverse complement strand
TGGTAGCGCTACGGGGAATCGAACCCCGATTTGCTGGATGAGAACCAGCTGTCCTAACCATTAGACGATAGCGCCTCGTGTCCAACTTGCCTACAAGCTCCGCAGATAGTTCGACGTGAGCTGGTACCAGCAAAGACATATACTATCACCCCTTATGCAAAACTAATTGCTACGCTCTCCGTCAAGTTCTCTTTACCCAAAATAACTTATTTTTATGTAATAAAAAGACTTTTCAAATCTTTTTATTACCAAAAAGTAATCAAGCTATTTGCGGACCCTTTTTAAGTTTCAGGGGGTAATTACTTAGCGATTTTAACAAATATTGGTATATTTGTCACCTTTTTAATTATGTATTTGTTGACTGAGGGTAGATTATATGTTAGGGTTTCTCGGTTAAACCATAAGGCGAGTTTATTTTCAATGGAGGATTGTATGAATTTGACTTTAGAAGAAGGTAGAAAGACTGGTCTGGTTCTGGAATTGGGAAGTGTTAATTCCAGAGCTGAAATATTAACCGATTCCAATGAGGCGCTAATAAGGGGTGTGTTGAAGGACTGTAAAGCGATTCACCACAATAGTCGCGAGTGTGTTGCTTATGTGGAAGGGCAGGCTGACCCAGGAAATTTTAGTAGCCTGTTTTTCACGACTGCGCATCAGGCATTCGATGAACACGTTCCGCTTTCTATTAGTCCTGAGTTGTTTTGGTACGCTATTGTCCATGAACTCTCGATATACGTGAAAGCAAATAAGGAATTGGCTGCCAATATTTTTGGGGCTGACCCTGATGAAAAAAAAGAGATCATTGTTCGGGATGATAGTTTGGTTTATGGTGGGAATAATGATTGGGCAGGCTCGATTGCCTTGGTAGAAAAACCTTTGATTGAGGTCTTTAAGCCAAATGCTATTGAGTTGTTTGTACCTAATTTTACTACGCTAACACCAGAGATAAAAGCGACATTCTTGGTTGGGTTAATGGATACTGTTTCGGAGTATGTCGAATTGAAATGGGTCACTCGGTGTGGTATTCCACAAATTAGACTGGAGGGAGAGAAGCAGGATTGGGAACTTTTGGCTCACCAGGCCAAGCTTGCCCACCGGTTATTCTTAGGTCTAGATGGGTATTTCAGAGAGTTAATACCAGTTCTTGAAAGAGTTGCTGAAACTTTTGATGGTTCTGAAATTGATCGGAATTTTTGGACCTCTTTCTATAAAATTGACGATGGCTCAGGAGGACCCTTTGCCTCAGGATGGCTAACCAGCCTACTTTGCTATCTAAATACTGAAAAAGGTCCAACCCAGAAAAAAGAATTTGACTGGAGAAAAGATATGGACGCAGGTTGGAGTGGTTTAACGACCGATGAATACCCAACGCATATCTCAAAAGTTAATTTTCTTTGGGAATATCTTGATGCAGAAATTCCAATGGGTTTTGCAGCTGGTGTGACTGGAGTGGAGTGGAGCGATGGTTTCCTATCGCCGAAACTAGGCTATGTTGTTTACGAGCGAAACGCCAAGTAAGTCTTTACCGACTCATAGTTAGATGAGCGGTTTTTTTTATTGTTATAATTTAATTATGTATTTTACCTATTTATTTAGATGTAATGATGGAAGCCTTTATTGTGGTATTACAAATGATTTAAAATCTCGAGAGAAGATGCATAATGATGGGAAGGGTTCGATGTATGTAAGGTCCAGAGGTGGGGGGAGAGTGGTGTATTTTGAGGAATTTATAACAAGGAACGAGGCTCTGAGGCGAGAAATTTCTATAAAGAAACTAACAAAAATTAAGAAAGAGTATTTAATTAAGTATAAATTATGAAAAAAATAATAATTACCCTAGCGGGACTTGCTTTTTTAGCGGCGGCTTGTGATAGGGTAGAATTAAAAAAAGAAGTACCTAGCTCGCCTGCGGAGTCTTACGAAGAGTTGCCTAAATAAGAAAACATCACAGAGTTAATCTGTGATGTTTTTAATTTGAATTTTTGGCGGTAAGGGGGGTTTTAAATTGTGATTAATGGGGATTATTGGGGGAGCAGGGAGTTCTTCTAATTCATCAGGAGCTTGGATTAGCTCTTGAGGGTGCGGAGCATTCTCTTTGGTTTCTGTCTCGTCTGTTTCAGTCTCTTTAGTATCCGATATTATTGGTGCTTCAACAGTGTTTGTGTGCGTTACTTCTTTTTCATTTATGTATGTGGTGGGGGGCGCTTGATTGGTAGTTGGGGTTGAGATTTCGCTAGGCTCAATTATTTTTACAGCTTCTACTGTTTCTTTTGTTTTGGTATTTTCTAGACCAGGGGTTTCAGGTAGTTTAATTTGAGCAGTCAGATCTTCAAATGAGGGAAGATCGGCCAGGCTTGTTATACCCATATGCTGTAAGAACTCTGTGGTTACTTGATACAGATTTCCGCGAGCATCTCCCGGATTTGGGGCTTTTTCTATCATGCCTCTCATAAGTAAGTGTCTTATGGAGTATTGTGAATTAACCCCGCGTATTGCTTCTATTTCGGCTCGGGAAATAGGTTGTCTGTAGGCGATAATAGCTAAAACTTCGACTGTGGCATCGGTAAGTTTTTCTCTAAGGTCCGTGTTCAGGAAATCGGTTACTGTTTGAGTGTTTTCGCTATTTGTTGCTAGCTGGTATGTTCCGGCGTTTTCTAATACGACTATACCACTTTCTTTCCGGTCGTTTTTGAGTTCTTCTGCCGATTTTATAACCTCTTCTTCTGTTGACCCTGTAATTTTAACAAGAGTTTTAATGTCTACCGGTTTATTTGAGACAAAGAGAATGCTTTCTATTTTGCTTTTTATTGAGTCCATCAGTTAAAGAGATATGAATATTAAATATATACCAATGAGGATCATAGCTGTTCCATATATTAGTATACCTGCTTTTTTGCCTATGTTGGGAGTTGTGCCAGGTTTTAAAGTTGGTATTTTAATAAAATCGTGTTCTATTAATTTACCTAGGGTAACTTTAAAATATTTATCCCAAGAAAGAAGGGAATACAGAATGCCTACGATTATGAAAAGAATGCCTATATTAATCTTGTTCATTGGTAGAAATTAGTGGGAGGGAGTATTTTTTAATAGTAACATCTGTAAACAATGCTTCTTGTTCTACGGTTAAAACTTTTTGCTTAATTAGCTCTAATAATGCAAGAAAAGTAATTATTACTTCACTTTTATTTTTTGCATTAGTTAATAGGGTAGAAAGGTTGGTTTCAATTTGCTCAGAGATCAAAATTTGCAAGTGGTCTATTTTTTCTTGTATAGAAATAGCTTCTCTTATTTTGGCTTTAGGTAAATTGTCTAACTCTTTTAGGCTTTCTAGTATTCCGAGAATATGCCCATGAAGTCGATCAACGGTTACGGAAGAATCCGGAAAAAAATGGATCTTTTCTTCGAAGGTGAGGGTTCTGGTAAAGCTTTGTTGTCGTTTAGAATCTAAGAACTTAAAATATTTAGCAGCTTCTTTGAACTGCTTATAAAGTAGAAGTTTTTCTTCAAGATTCTGGCCGGGATCCTCGTCTTCTCCGGTGTCTACTTCTAATGTGGGCAGTATTGCTTTGGATTTAATAACCAACAGTTTGGCTGCAATAGAAAGGTAGTCAGAAAGAGTAGTAGGCTCTATGGCTTCTAAGGTTTTTATATACTGCAAAAACTGCTCTGTAACAGAGGCCAAAGCAACCTGGGTAATGTCCAGTTTTTGGTCTTCAATTAAAGTGAGCAGTAAGTCTAACGGCCCTTCGAATTGATGTTGTTCCAGCCTAATTAACGCCATTTATTTTTTTATTTTTGTATCGGTTATTATTCTTTCTTTTTAGGTAGGTCTAGTTTAATGTGGAGGTCTTTTAATTGTTTTTCTGTAACTGTACTAGGTGCGTCCATCATTAAATCTTCAGCTGTACCATTTTTTGGGAAAGGAACCACTTCGCGAATAGAGGATTGATTTTCAAAAACCATAAGGAGTCGTTCTATGCCAGGTGCGAATCCGCCGTGTGGAGGAGCTCCAAATTCGAAAGCGCGAATCATTGCGCCAAATTTTTCGTATACTTCTTCCTTTGAGTAACCTACGATTTCGAAGGCTTTATACATAATTTCTGGGTTGTAATTTCTGATAGCGCCTGAAGAGAGTTCTAGACCGTTTGCAACGATGTCGTACTGGTAGGCGCGAATGTCTAAGGGGTCCATAGTATTTAAAGCCTCTAAGCCTCCCTGTGGCATAGAAAATGGGTTATGCATAAAGTCGATTTTGTTGTTTTTTTCGTCCCACTCGTACATAGGGAAGTCGGTTATCCACGCCCAGGCCACTACGGATGGGTCCTTTAAGCCAAAACTAGTTGCAAGTTTGTCTCGCAATTTACCTAGCACTTTATTTACTAGTTTTCTTTCATCAGCTCCGAAGAAAATTACGTCGCCTTTATCTGCTTTAGTTTTAGAGAGGATGTTTTTTACTTCTTCTTCACTGAGGAATTTTAAAATAGGGGATTTTAGTTCTTCTTCTACAACTATATAAGCAAGGCCGCCTGCGCCTTCTTTTTTTACAAATTCAGTGAGTTCGTCGATTTGACTACGACTAAGTGTCGAGCCACCTTGCAAACGGATTGCTTTTACAACGCCACCGTTTTTTATTGGATTACTAAAAACGCTAAACTGTGAGTTAGCTAATTCGTCAGTTAGGTTAATAAGCTCCATGCCGTATCTGAGGTCTGGTTTGTCGCTTCCGTATTTTTCCATTGCTTCCAAGTACGGAATTCTTGGAAACGGTTTTTGCATAACTTTTTTACCGGCGAAATTTTCGGTTAGGTCTATAAAAAGTGGCTCTAATTCTTGAAAGACTGTTTCGTCTTTTTCGGCGAAAGAAATCTCTAAGTCTAATTGGTAGAATTCACCAGGACTTCTGTCCGCCCTTGCGTCTTCGTCTCTAAAACAGGGAGCAATTTGGAAATATTTTGGTACACCGGCTACCATAAGTAATTGTTTAAACTGTTGGGGTGCCTGTGGAAGTGCGTAGAATTTACCTGGATGCAGTCTTGAGGGTACTAGGAAATCTCTCGCTCCTTCTGGGGAAGATGAAGTGAGTATCGGAGTTGGTATTTCTATAAAACCATGTTCGTCCATATAGTCGCGAATATGCTTTACCATTCGGTGTCTTTTAACAAGCATTTCTTGCATTTTTGGACGTCTTAAGTCCAAGAAACGATATTTAAGACGAATATCTTCGTTAATTTCTGTGTCGCTGTGTTGAATAGGAAAGGGGAGGGCTTTTGCAGAGTTTAAGACATCTAGTTTTTCTACTACTATTTCTATTTTTCCTGTTTCTATATTTGGGTTGGCTAACTCAGGGAGTCTTTCCTGGACAGTGCCTTCTACTTTTATAACGTATTCGTCGTGGAGTTTTTCACCAATTTCAAAAGCTTCCTTAGTCTCAGGGTGGATTGTTAGTTGTACTATGCCTGTGTGGTCTCTGAGGTCAACAAAAATAAGACCTCCATGATCTCGGCTGGAAGCTACCCAACCTTTGAGTTGGACTTTTTCTGATATTTTACTGATCGTTTCTTTAGCTAAAGTTCGGTGCATAATTTTTTAGTGCGTATGAAATAACTATGTAAATTTAGCATTTTATGCTAATTTGCGCAAAAGTATGCATTAAATACAAAAAAACGACTCTCTTGTCGTAAATATTATTCTATGCTTCGATTGGCTATAATTCCCAGTATAAAGAGGGTGCCACCCAAAGCAAGATTTTTGAAGTTAATTTCGTAACTAACAGAAAAAATGCCAGTGGCGACAGTACAAGCGGAAAGCATTATGTATGCTCCCCCTGTTCTAAACCCTTCTACTACTAAGAATTTTAACCACATTTTAGCTGTTGTGATTGCTGTTGTAACAGATCCACCTAAAATTGCAGTAAGGAGATTTGAAGACTCCATAACTTCCGCCGTGGCTACAGAGCCTCCGAGGAATACAGTAAAAGCCACTCCTAGTCGTATAAGTAGTTTTATAGAACCCGAAAAGACTAGCCAGGCAAACAGCGCGTATGTCGTTTTGTAAATAGCGACATCCTTAGGGAAAAGTATCCACATCACACAATATAGGAATAGTGTGAAAATTGCAGTAGGCATAGTTTCCCTCCTTTCTGCTAGATAATGCATTAAAATTGAATGTTTGTCTATATTAGTTATAAATAGGGTTTATAATAAATATTAGTTGTTAAATAGCATTAATAAACACAAAAAGAATTTACATGGGTCTTAAAAAAATTGTCTTTGATTTAGAAACACAAAAAGAATTTGCTGAAGTGGGGGGGAGGGGGAAAAATCATCTGTTAAAAGTATCTGTTTGTGGAGTTTATGAATATGCAACAGATAAATATACGATATATGAAGAGAAAGATATTCCTAGAATGGCTACTTTGTTTCAAACAGCAGATCAACTTATCGGTTACAATAGTATAGATTTTGACAATGAAGTATTAAGGCCGTATTTAAACTTTGATATAAGTCAGGTACCTCATTTAGATTTGCTTAAGGAAGTCGAAAAAGTTATAGGACACAGAATTAAATTAGAAAGTATTGCTCAAGCAACTTTAGGTAAAGGAAAAAGTGGCTCAGGAAAAGAAGCTATAATGTATTTTAGAAATGGAAGAATGGATTTATTAAAAAAATATTGTTTGGATGACGTGAAGATTACAAAGCAAATATACGACTATGCATTAAAAAATGGTAAAGTTTTATACCAAGATTTCTTTAATATAAAAGAGATACCTTTAGCAATAAAGGAAGCAACTCCTAGGGCAAAAGTAATTCACCAACCTGCTTTGTTTTAACAGATGAATTTAAAAACAAAAATAATTATTATCTCCCTCATTTGGATATCAATCTTTTTATTTTTGTTTTTTGTTTTTAGCGGAAGGATTGTTTTACCACAGTATTTTTATTTGAAAGGATTTCGCCTGCACTATTATGGTTTGTTTATTGGACTGGCGGTGGGGTCAGCAATATTTTTTGCTAGACAGCGTTTTAGGAGTTATTTAAATGAAAATGATTTTGAAAATGCAACTTTATTTATAGTCATCTTAGGGTTTCTGAGTGCCCGTTTGTATCATGTCGTTAGTCAATATTATCTATATACTGCGGATCCTTCGAGTGTATTTAAAATTTGGAATGGTGGACTTAGTATTTATGGGGCATTAGGGGGAGGGTTTTTAGCAATAGTTCTCCTAAAGAAATACTTTAAACCGGTTAAGCAAATTAGTTTGCTTAAAATATTGGATTTGTGTGTACCCGCTGTGCTATTGGGGCAAATAATTGGAAGATTTGGAAATTTATTCAATTACGAGGCATATGGAACGCCTACGAATTTGTTATGGAAAATGTATGTACCAGAGGAGTTTAGGGTGGAAAGGTTTCTGGGGATGAGTTTTTATCATCCTGTTTTTTTATACGAAGTAACTTTTAATTTTATTTTTTTAACTATTTTAATTTTAGTAGAAAGGAAAAAACCCAAGCATGGTTACCTTTTCTTCCTCTATTTAATAATGTATAATTCAATTCGCATTTTTCTGGAGTTTTTGCGAATAGACTCAGTAATTTGGAGCGGATTTAGGGTAAATGCGGTAATTAGTGCGATAATAGTAAGTGTTAGTTTGTATATAGTTTTTATATATTATGGAAAATCAAATAAAACCATTAACCCATAACATTGCTAGTTCAGTGTTGACTATACTTTTTGGGGTTTCTCTAGGCTATTTTGCTTATCCTACCCCTATCTTTAGGTATATGGCAGTCAGCTTTGTTGTTTTTTTGTTAATAGCTTTAGGGTATAACGCCTATTTTTATGGTTATGAGATAAGAAAATATTTTTGGCAAATTGTACTTATAATGATTGGTTATGGGAGTTTGGGTATATTTTTCTTTTTGGCTCCAAATGAATTTTTACAGATATTATTTTTTATAATCGCTTTACCCGCTATTTATTTTCAACAAAGTTTGATAGCTAATGGTTCTGAGAGTTTGTTATCAACTAGGTTTATATTGCTTTCGGCACCATTCTTTCTGGCTATTTCCGCGGCTGCTAATTTTTATTTTAAAATCTCGGGTGCGTTGTATATAGCAGTGGTATTTATCTTTTGTTTTTTTGTAACAAGGGGTACATATGAATACACTCCACTAGGGGAGAGGGCTAAATATTTAAATGCTCTTGTAGTTTCTGTAATTACTTGCCAACTTGTTTGGGCCTTAGCATTTTTGCCCTTTCATTATTCGGTACTGGGTTTGATTGCATTTTTCTTTTATTATTTTATTTGGCAGTTAGATTATTCAAGTATATTTAAAACTTTTAACCTTAAAAAAGCATTGTTTACAGGTTCATTATTATTAGTCTTGGTCATCCTATTATTACTATCTACTCCTTGGAGTGTATTAAGTTAATTAAAAGATTATATGAAATTAAAAATTACAATATTGTTTTTGTCAGCCGTTATTGTAGCGTTGGTATTAGATATTTTATTTGGGAGATTTTTAGCTGCAAAAATTTCTACATTACCAATATTAAGAAAATGGAATTTGGTCTCGCCACAAGCACCTATAGTAATAAATACCAGGGAGCAAATTAGAGAGAGTTCTAAGGAAGACATTCAAGGAGCAATAAGTAAATTAAAAGTTAGATTAGCGAATATAGTAATCGATAATCAGCAGAACTTACAAGTTACTGGTTCGGCAGTTGCGCTATCTGATGATGGAATATTTGCAACATCACAATCCGCTTTTCCGGTTTCTGGGGCTTCTTATAGTTTAATGTTGAGTGATGGACAAAAGTTTTCAATTCCTTCACTAACTTTGGAACCGGGTAGTAAATTAGTTTTTTTCAAAATTAATAAGACTGGTTTAACACCTATAAACATTTCAGAATTGCATGAAATAGTTTCCGGACAAGAAGTATTTTTTATAAGGCCGGGGAATATGCCTCTTACTGCTCAGGTTATTTCTGGAAGGATTAAAAGAATTTTCAAAGATTTAGAGGATTTAACTTATTCGACTTCTAAGCTTCAAAGTACGTTAGAAGTAGCGAGTTCAGAAAAACCTTTACCAGGAGTAGCTTTGTCAGATCTCAATGGTAATGTTGTAGGTATTTGGGATGGGAGCAGTTTAATTCCTGGTAAGTACATTGAAATTTATGTAAGGAATTTCATTCAAAATAAATTAAAAATAGAAAAGTATAATTTAGGCTTTTCTTATAAATTAATTTTTCCTAATTCCAATAAGGACCTGGGAGATAAATTAGCCCTTAAGGTAACAGAGATAAGTAATCCCTCGGTTGAATCGGGTTTACTTATTGGGGACGTGATTGTGAAAATAAATAATGTTGCTTTAACTACCTCGACTGTACCAGAAGAAATGCTTTGGGAGGCCAAATCTGGAACAGGTGTAGTTTTCCAAGTTGTAAGAGAGGGAGTGGAGAAAAATATCACTATATTTCCTAAGATAAATTAAGGAATATAGGAGCATCTAGGCCTATTGACAGAAGGGGTGAAAATACATACTGTAAAGCGTTAAAAATTAACGTATAAAGTATGTTTTTTCGTAATTTTATTAAGGATAATAAGGGACAGGCTTTGTCTGAATATGCGCTAATTATTGCATTAGTAGCAATAGTTGTGATAGGTATTTTGGGCAAATTTGGGGATAGTATTACCGACGCATTTACCGCTGCTAAGGGTGGTATAGACGAAGGTGTTAGCAAAAGTCAGTCTAATCGTTAGTACCTAAATGACTTCTAAATTCCCTAAACAATCAGGCCAGGCAATGGTTGAATTTGCTTTGGTAATAGGTTTGTTGATGTTTATTTTAACCGGGATGTTAATCCTGGGTTTTTGGTTAAGTGCACAACAATTGGTAACTATGGCCGCGAGGGAAGGTTCAAGACAGGCAGCATTAACCTTAAATAATGAGTTGACTGAATCGACAGTAAAAAATTCTTTGAAGTACATAGATAAACGAGGAGATCTGACATCTGTAGTAATAGATCCTGAAAATCCTTGGAATTCCAGTAGGGTTAGGGGAGGTTTTATTACTGTGAGTGTTACTTATAAAATGCCTTTTACTTTTAGTATTTTTGAAAAGCATTTTAAAAATGGTAGTCCATTTACAGTTGTAGAAGCTTCTTCAACATCAAGAATAGAATGTGTGCCTAAGTCAGGTAGGACTTGTCCTGTAGGGCTATATTAATATGAATAATTTTAGAGACAAACAACTAGGTTCGGTATTGCTCATAACATCTGTAGCAATGGGCTTGGTTGTTTTTATGATTTTATTCAGCGTAGATTTTGCAAGATATTTTATCTTTAAAGCTCGTTTGCAAAATATTGCTGATAACGCTAGTGATGCAGGAGCACAAGTTGTATCTGAAGAGATTGTTAGGTATGCAAAGCCAAGAATGGAGGCTTTGGATGATCCTATTTTTACAGACCCACTTGAGTATGTAAACGATAATGAACGAGAAGAAATTATAAGTGGTTCCGGAAGAGAAAAAATAATATCGGCTATTGCTGAAACTGAAAAGAAGAATTTTGAAATTAGTAAATTGAATGGTGGAAAATTAATATTTGTATCAACAGTACCAGCTAGAACAGTGGCTAGTAGTTGTAGTGCATTTGAAAATACAGACATGATTGTGAAGACGGAATTAAGCTATGAAATTCCTATAATTTTTAAACCACTGTCTAAATTGCTTTCGAGAGAAATATTAATTGTTAAAGCACAAAGTCTGGCCAAAGCCCCACTTTGTCCTCAGGTAAGAAACTTGTCTTATGAGATTTAAAAAATTATTAGACCCTATAGTTAGTTTCAAAATAAATAAGACATCCAAATCTTTCGCGTGGGATGTATTTCAAGTAAGCGTATCTATACTACTAGCTATACTGGCCTTTGTTGTTACGAATGCTTGGGCAGAAAGTCTTTCTGAAAAAGCAGAGCAAGTTGGTGTTATTGTTGCTGGGAAAGACTTATCTGCACCAAAAACTCTTGAGGAAGGGGATTTGGTTGTTAGGTTTTTTAGAAGAGATTTGTTACCTAAATCTGCAATTCCTGAAAAATCATTTAATGATATTTTAGGTGTGACTTTGATACACCCTTTGTCTTCCGGACAGATTTTAACTACTACAGAGATAGCGGGTAAAATAGACCCGGAGTTAGGTGGGTTTGTGGTGCCTAGAAATGCAAAAGGTTTTAGTATCCCTTCGAACTGGCTTTCTGCACCTTTTCCAAGAATGAAGAAAGGCGACACGGTAACCATAGCTTTTGGTGGAAATGAAAAAGATAAAAATATCTCAGGAATAGTTGCACAAGGGGTGCCCGTATTATCAGTGGAAAAAGGTGATGGAAATAATTTGCAAAGTATCCTGGTTGGTTTAGACGAAAAATTGGCACTAAATTTGGTTGAGTTAAGGGCCGGAGGTTTTCAGCTGGCCGTAGCGGTAGATGGGGTGGCGCCTGAGAGTACAATCTTTAAAAAATAATATGACATTAGAAACTAAGCAAAAATTAGACTTAGTACACCGTAATGTAGTTGAGAGGTTTGAGTTCTTGGGTGAGTTAGTGGTGAATAAACAGAACGTCTCCAATAATTGTATTTTTGTTTTAAATGAAATGGGGATTACTGGTGAAGAAAGAGAGCTGATTCTGTCTGCTGTTTTGGACCGTGTGTTAGGATTTGGACCGTTAACCAAATACATTGATGATGAAAATGTATCAGAAATTATGTTAAACGGTCTGCATAGTTTGTATATCGAGAAAAACGGTCAGTTGATCCAAGTAGAAAATAATTTTGGAGACGAAGATGAAATTTTGCAGGTAATAAATAAGATAGTTTCGAAAGTGGGAAGAAGAATAGATATGGCTAGTCCGATGGTTGACGCGAGGCTGCCAGATGGTTCACGTGTGAATGCAATTATCGCGCCACTTTCTTTGCTTGGGCCCATTTTGACAATAAGGAGATTTCCAAAAAATCCGCCAACCATGGATATGCTTTTGGCAAATGGAACTATTAGTAATGAAATGGAGTTATTTTTAAGATCTTGTGTCGAGGCAAGAATAAATATTGTCGTTTCTGGTGGGACTGGTAGCGGAAAGACAACAGCGTTAAATGCTTTGGCAAGTTTAATTCCGCATACAGAAAGAATAGTAACAATTGAAGATTCAGCAGAACTTAAAATTTCACATCCTCATTTGCTTTCGTTAGAGTCTAGGCCTGCTAATTTGGAAGGTAATGGAGAGGTAGGGATTAGGACGTTACTAAAAAATGCCCTTCGTATGAGACCTGACAGGATAATTGTGGGAGAGATAAGAAGTGGTGAAGCATTGGATATGCTTCAGGCAATGAATACAGGTCATCCGGGTAGTCTTACTACAGTACATGCTAATTCTCCTTTTGAGGCTCTCCATCGTATAGAGACTATGGCCTTGATGTCGGATGTGGAGTTACCTCATTTTGCTATAAGAGAACAAGTAAAAGGGGCAATAAATTTAGTGATTCAGCAAGAAAGATTGTCTTCTGGGGAGAGAAAGACAGTAGAAATTTGTGTAATGAGTGGGGATATGAATTTTGGGAATACTGGGTATGAACTTGTAAAAATCTATTCCTTTGATAAAAAAAATAATGTTTTCATAAGAAATGAAATTGGTAATAATCTAAAGCAATTTTTTCATGACCGAGGAGTAATTTTCTAAATGACAACGTTAGATACTCAAATATTATTAATAAATTTAAGTTTTTCTCTTCTCGTATTTTTGATATCTATCCGAGTAGAAGGGTTTATTTTTGTATTGATAAGAAGACTTTTAAAGTTAAAATTTTGGAAGCGATTTTCAAAAGTTAATGAGAGTTATTGGCCAGCAGTAATCCCTGTAAATTATTCAAATTTAGAATCTTATATCTTATGGTCTGGGATAAAAAAATATAGAGTCATAAACAGTATTTTCTTTGCGTTTATCATTTGCATTTTTTTGTCTCTAGTATTGGGTTTATTTTTTTCTACAGTATTTTTCGCTTTGTTCTGTATGACTCAGTTGTCGTTATTACAACTTCAAGCGGGAAGGCAGAAAAAGAAATTTATTAAACAGTTGCCTGAGAGTTTGAATGCACTTAGTTCGAGTCTAAGAGCTGGATATTCGTTAAGTGATTCTGTAGGGATTGTTGAGAGGGAAACCGAGGTTCCTGTTTCTTTGGTTTATGGTGCATTAAGAAGGAGTTTTGTATATGGATACCCATTGAATGAGACCCTTAGGATGCTAGATGGGCAAATTAATTTGGCTGAGTGGAATTTAGTTACAGAAAGTTTGTTAATTCAGAATAAGGTAGGGGGTAACTTGATTCCCGTAATTGCTTCAATATCGAGAACCTTGAGAGACAAACAAGTTGTAGAGGGAGAGATAAGTAGTTCTACTGCTGCTGGTAAAATGAGTGGAATTGTTTTAGCTTTGCTTGCTCCGTTGTCCTTTTTAGTCATGCATTACCTTGCTCCGGAATATGTTAGTGTTTTTTATACGACAGGTATAGGTAAATTTTTACTCCTTGTAGCGAGCTGTATGGAGATTTTGGGTTTTATAACCATTATGAAAATTATTAAAGTAGATTTTTAATGACCCAAGCAATACCAATTTTAGCTTCTTTTATAGCAGGGCTATCTATTTATTTGCTTAGTAGTCAAATAATAGGGTTTGCGATTTTTAATTGGGAGAAATTTAAACCACATGAGGATACAATTAACCGATTTTGGTCATTTGTTGATTCAAAAAAAGCACCTGCTGTAATAATGTTGCTATTTAGAGGTCAGAGACTTCAAAAGTTACTTGATATTTCTGGCTTTCATCCTAGATGGACTGCAAATCGTTTTTTAATTCTCAAGGTACTCTTATTTCCAGTAATTAGTTTGCTAATTTTAATAGTTTATTTTATATCAGGGAGTTTGATTTTTTCGGTAGCGGTGTTTTTTGTTTATTATCTTCTTCCGGACAGTTATGTTTTTAAAGTAGGTCAAAAAAGAAATATTTTTATCCGCAGAACTCTTCCGCAAATAATTGATTTACTTAGGCTTCAGGCTCAGATTGGTTTGAATTTGGAGACAAGTATAGAAAATTTGTCGATGAGTAGAAGGGATTTATGGGGGAATGAATTTAGAAGGGTGGTTTTCGAAACTTCTTCAGGTTTGGATTTAATGAGGGCTCTTGATAATTTGACTAAAAGGTTTTTGGTGGAGGATTTAACGCGCTTTACACTCGCAGTAAAACAGAGTAAGCTCCTTGGGGTCTCGTTATCTGAAACTCTAGGTATTCAAGCAGAGAGTTTGCGAATTAGACGTCGTCAACTTGCAGAGGAAAGAGCGAAAACTGCTTCGGTAAAAATTTCATTCCCTTTAGTTGTATTTATTTTTCCTGCAATGTTAATAATCTATCTAGCCCCGGCTGTTCTCAAAATAATGGAAATCGGATAACTTATGCTCTACTATTTTATTTTTTTTGTGCTTACTTGTGCTGCGGTTGTCTTTGACTTGAGAACACGAGAAATTCCTAATTTTTTGACGCTCGGTGGAAGTGTTTGTGGAATGGTATTGTCACTTTTTTTCTTTGGGCAGACGGCACTTATGCTTTCACTATTCGCTGTTCTGATTTCATTATTGGTTTCTATTTTTGCTTTTAAATGGGAATTAGTAGGCGGGGGTGATGCTAAACTACTTATAATGTTCGCAAGTTTTTTATGGTATCCCCATTTTATTCATTCACTTATATACATTGCTATTGCTGGAGGAGTGGTTAGTATAATTTATACTGTAAAAGAGAGTTGGTTTACTAAAAAGAGCATAGAATTGTCCCTTAAAACTGTGCATATTCCATATTCACTCGCTTTTTTCTTTGGGTTGTTATTGTTTTATTTTTTTAAATAAAGTGCTTAAATAGGCCAATTTATGCAGAATCGGAGAATGGCTATTTGAGTAATTATTAATATTTCGCTTATTTGTGAGGGTTTGATATACTTAGTGTAAGTATATTATGATGTTTTTTGAAATAAATATTGACAAAAATAAAAAATTGTGTTAAAATTGAATTTAATCCATCTAATTTCTTTTTTAACACCAATCACCATGGCAGATAGACAAATAATTTTAGACGGCAGTAGTCTAACTTTGGGTCATATTGATCGTTTGATTAGTGAGCCTGGAGTACAGGTTGTGCTATCACAAAAAAACTTGGCTAAAGTTCAGGCTTCTTTTGATTTAGTTAATAAAGAACAGAAAGAAAGAGTTACTTACGGTGTAAATACCGGCTTTGGCCCGATGGCTTCGTATTTATTAGGTCGCGATCAGCTAGTTGAACTCCAGTATAATCTGCTTAGGAGTCATGCTGTTGGTATAGGTGAGCCTATAGAAGAGAAATATGTTTTAGCCTCAATGGTTATTAGGTTAAACACTTTAGCAAAAGGTTTTTCTGGTGTTTCTGTTGAATTACTAGAATCACTTAAAGATCTGATAAATAATAAAATAATACCGATAATTCCAGAACATGGTTCTGTTGGTACTAGTGGAGACCTTGTTCAGTTGGCACATATTGGATTAGCTGTTATTGGTGAAGGTGAAGTTTTTTATAAAGGCAAACGAATGCAAACAGCCAAAGCTTTAAAGCTGGCTGGTTTAAAGCCTCATAAACTTCATCCGAAAGAAGGGCTATCTTTAATAAACGGTACTTCTACTATGAGTGGGATAGCTGCTTGCAATGTTATTACTGCTCAAAATCTTTTAAAAGTTGCTATACAAAATGGTGCTTTCGCGCTTGAGATGGTAAATGGTTTTCAGGATAGTATATCTAAAGAGCTACATCTTACCCGCCCTCATCCTGGACAGATGTCTATTGCGGAAGATCTAAGAAATCTTTTGGTGTCTTCTAAGAGATTA
Source organism: uncultured Candidatus Saccharibacteria bacterium (assembly GCA_964434195.1). Taxonomy (GTDB): domain Bacteria; phylum Patescibacteriota; class Doudnabacteria; order UBA920; family UBA920; genus CAYLIB01. Next base: position 5,254 of record CAYSUI010000023.1, on the reverse strand, counting down.
AGAAATAGAGATGAATTTGCAAAGAGTTCAGTTATAAACCACGATGTTTACCAAATACCTGAATCTGTTCAGGAAGTCTATTCACTTCGTTGTATTCCTCAAATTCTAGGACCTATACGCGAAACTATAGAAGAAGTAGCAAAAGTCGTAGAAATAGAAATGAACTCAGTAACAGATAATCCTGTAGTTGATACTACTAAGAATACTTTCTTGCATGGCGGAAACTTCCATGGCGATTATATAGCTGTTGCTATGGATAGACTTAAAGCGTCTATAGTTAAACTTACGATGCTAACAGAGCGTAGGATTAATTTCTTTTTAAACAAGAATGTAAATAAAACTTTCCCTCCATTCTTAAATTTGAACAAACCAGGATTGACTTTAGCGCTTCAAGGTTTACAGTTTGTGGCAACATCTACAACAGCAGATAACCAAACACTTGCTTTCCCCCACGCGATTCACTCAATTTCTACTAATGGTGATAACCAAGATGTGGTGAGTATGGGAACTGACGCGGCTTTATTTACAAGTAAAGTTATAGAGAATGCTTATGTGGTTATGGCTATAGAAGCGGTCACTTTGACTCAGGCTATGGATATAGTAGATGCCAAACAAGAATTCTCTACACCGAGTCAGAGATTCTATGAAACTATAAGGAAAGTATTTCCTAAGGTAGTTGAAGATAGAGGTTTGCACACAGAACTTACAAGAGTTGTAGAAGTAATTAAAACTAAATCTAACTAGATATTTAAAAACCACCGTCATATTAGGCGGTGGTTTTTTGATATATGTATCTCCTGATATAATTCCTTATGTATGATTACTAATAATATAGAAATAAATTTTAGGAAAATATTAGATAAAGAAGGATATGGAAATTTTCAAGTTGTAAAAGACTCTGCTGGTAAAAGGATAGCTCCTCATAGACATGATAATAGGTTGGCTCATGTAGTCTTGGAGGGTCAATTAACTATAACCGTATTTGGGAGACCAACTATTTTAGATAGCGGGGATAGGTTGGATGTTCCCGCGGGGGTAATACATGAGGTGGTAAGTGGTGCTAATGGGTCTGAATATTTAATCGCAGAGAAGTTGGAAGGTGAAAAAAGTGAAAATGAAAACAAACCTACCGTTAGCTGAAATTATAAAATTAAAAAATAAACAACGGGCTAAGACCAATGCCTGGTTTTTTAAAACTGGAGAAGGGGAGTATGGAGAAGGAGATGAGTTTTTAGGTGTTACGGTTCCGGATGTACGAAGGGTTGCAAGGAAGTATAAGAATTCAAGTACTTTGGATATTCAAGGGCTTTTGGAGTCTAAATTTCATGAGGCTAGATTATTAGGGCTATTTATCCTAGTAGGACAATTTGAAAGATCTGAAAATGCTGGGCAAGAAGTTATTGTTCATTTTTATGTGAAAAATATATCTAGGGTTAATAACTGGGATCTTGTAGACTCGTCTGCACATAAAATATTAGGGGCGTATTTGTTTGATAAAGATAGGAGAATGCTCTATCAGTTAGCATCTTCTAAGGACTTGTGGAAGAGGAGAATAGCGATTGTTTCAACTTGGTATTTTATAAAGAAAGGTGATATTCAAGAAACCTTTAAAATTTCGAAAATATTGATGGATGACAAGAGGGATTTAATTCATAAGGCTATAGGATGGATGCTTCGTGAGGTGGGTAAGGTGGATGAACAGGCGATGGTTGATTTTTTAAATCAGAATAAAAAAACATTGCCAAGAACGACTCTGAGGTATGCAATAGAGAGACTTTCAGATAGACTGAAGAAGGACTTAATGAAATAGGAAAGATAAAAAATATATGAAAGAAAAAATTGATAGAGAATCTTATAAACCGGTTTTGGTAAACGATATTAATGACAGACCAAAGCTTAATCAGATAGTGAGGGGAGAAAATTTCTTTTTGGCTGATCAGATAGAGGATTTTATATTAGAATTATTCCTTTTAAGAAACCCCAAATATAAATTCATAAAGGAATACACGAAAGAATTTGATAAATTTAAAAACAAATACAGTAAAGGTGGGGATTTAGATGCTGTAGGAAAGTGGTTTTATTTTCCATGGTTGAATACTTTCATTCATTTTTTAGATGAAAAGGATCATAATGAGATGCGTACTGGAAGAAATAGGAATTTAATTACTAAACAGGAACAAGAAAAGTTCTATAATTCTTCGGTTGCTGTTCTGGGTATGAGCGTGGGGAGTCATGCAGCATTAACTATTGCTATGACCGGTGGGGCTAAATTTATGAAATTGGTAGATTTCGATGTAATTGGAGGCTCTAATTTAAATAGAATAAGAACGGGCTATCAGAATGTTGGGCTGAAGAAAGTTGTTGCAGTCGCAAGGCAAATTTATGAGATGAATCCATATAGTCAGGTAGAAATTTATGAAGAGGGTATTACGGAGAATAATATGGAAAGGATTTTTGGTTCTAAGAGGAAAATGGATTTGATAGTAGAGGAAATGGATAATCCTTATTTTAAAATGAAGATAAGAGAGATGGCGAAAAGGAAGAAAATTCCGGTTATTATGGCAGCGGATCATCACGATAATGCAGTCGTGGATATCGAACGATATGATTTGAAATCTAATCTACCTTTACTTCACGGTTTATTTGGTGATAAGCCTGCTGAGGAATTTAAATCTATAGAACCAAAGGAGATAGTTGGGGTTATATCTAAGATGGCTGGTGCTAAGCATTCCACTTTAAGAATGTTAGAGTCTGTAAGTGAGGTGGGGAAGTCACTTTATTCTTGGCCTCAGTTGGGAACTGCCGCGAGTCTTTGTGGAAGTGTTTTGGCACAAATAGCTCGGAGGATTCTGGTTGGAGAAAAAGTATCATCAGGAAGAGTGAATGTAGATACAACAAGTTATTTTGTAAAAGCAGATAAAAAAGATGAAATTCGGAAAGCAAAAATGCTTAAATTATTAGGTGTGGAGTAAGCCTCTTTAAATAAGTGGTATAATAGAAGTGCTAAAATTTTATCCCGAAAGGGGGTGATAAGTTTGAAAATAGTTCACATGATCGCTTTTATACTTCTAGTCGTCGGTGGTTTAAATTGGGGTATACAAGGTGCGTTTATGGTTAATGTCGTTGAGAAAATATTGGGTACTGGTATGCTCGTTATGGTGGTGTACGTATTAGTTGGTTTGGCAGCGATATTTGAAGTAGTCACTCACAAGTGGAATTGCAAACAATGTGCTAGTGGTATGTCTCCAATGAATAAGATGTAATTTTGTATTACTATGAAACCCTCCCTCGGGAGGGTTTTGTTTTTACAAGTTGTAATTTATAGTAAGGCTATGGATTTTAATTTATTTAGTACAATTGGTTTTTATGCCGGATGTGTGTTGGGTTCTGTTGGTTTATTTTCCGGTAAGTGGTATAGAAAAGATTTTGAGAATATAGTACTTATATTTTTTCTTTCTTTGCTTATAGTGCTTTTAGTCTTTGGATGGGCAAGTTATAGCGGTTTCGAAATACCTAAACTAATACAGGTTGGGATATTCGTTGGGGCGTTTTCTTTCTTGTTGGCTTTTGCAAAGGTGTTTAGAGAAAGGGTATTGTTGCGAATAAATGAACTTACTATAGTAGGTTTAAATGTCTTATTGGGGTGCTTGTTGTTCGTGTTGCAAATGGGGTTGTTTATATGGTTAGTATTTTTAATTCCTACCTATATTACTTTCCTAGTTGCATTGTTTCCTGTTTACTTGTCTCCAAGGGTAAGAGTTGGGCTTTATTGCTGGTATTTGACTATGCTTCTGCTGTTAACTGTTTTTCTTGCTGGCCAGCAGGCTATCTTGCCTTTTGTTAATTATAAAGTAGGGTACCCTGTGCTTAGTTACTTTATCTCAGGTACAATTTTTGCTTATGCTGTGATCCATTTTACGTATTTGTTTAGATTATTTCCACACAAGAGAGAGGCAGAGTCAGAAATTTATTTTAACGAAAGATTGATTGAACATTTTAATTCCTTAAGTAATAAATTTTCCCCTGATCAATATCATTTTCTTTCAGTTTTGTTTGTAGTGGCGTTAGTTTGTTTTGTATTTTTCTTATGTTTGGCAATGGGGGTATTTAGCTTATCTTCAACGGTAGCATTAATATTTTTAATTATTAGTATAGTGCAGACTTTATTTAACAAATTTTTTAAAACTAAATCGGAATATAAAAATGGTTTGTTAGAAGTTATGAAATCAGAACACGCAAATGTGTTTCCGGCTAAGGTGGTAGTTTTTGCGCCTATAGTTTTGGTTTCGATAGTCTTATTGGTTTTTACGGTTTTTCGGCCAAATAAAGCTTATGAAGAGGCAAGGACTTTGTTTTATTGGTTAATTTACGGTTAAGGGTTTATTTAATTTTTTAAGTTTTTTAAAATTTCGCTTATAAAAGCGATATTTTTATTGTTTGTATTGACAAAGTTAGTAAAAAAAAATATACTCGTGAGTTTAGTAACGACAAACCTTGGAGGAACTATGGATTTTGGGAAGCTAAAACGAGAATTATTTTTCCTTTATGAATTACATTCGGGGAAAGTCTTAGGACTAGTACCTGCAATAATTGTGGGTGGCATGTTCTTATTCTCGCTCACCCATAATTCTAGCCCCCAAGGGGGAATGCCAGCAGTAGAGCAGGCGATCGCCGAAGAGTTTTTGAAATCATCCCGAAAAGTGGATATTAAAGCTTTGGAGGTTTCGCTTAGGGAAGAGAGTTTGAGGCTTAAGGGTACTGAGAACAATGCTTCGTTTATTGTCGCACCAACTGGTGGTGCTACAGGAGCACCAGCTCCACTTCCACAGAAAATTGGGACGACTTTGTCGCTAATGCCGAAAACTGGCAAGGTAGAGTTGGGTGAAGTTGGAATACCAAGGCGTGGGTCGGCTGTAAGGGATTCAGCTACTGTGATTTTAGCCGAACGGCTAAAGAAGTTAAACGAACTTATTCCCGTTACAGTAACAGATGTTACTGGCGGGGGACACAAAAGCCCGTGCCATAGAAGCAGGGGTAGTGAAAGCGGTAACTGCGCTGATGTGAGCTTTGAAACACGTCAGCCATGGCCAAGTGAGTTACCTAGATCTTTACGCCCCACCCAGGCTCAGAAATGGGATAAAGTATGCAAACATGCCAAGGATGTGAACCTGGATGTTTGGAACGAAACCGGCTTCCCAGCGCGTGATGTACCAGCGTGTGGTCCCAGTAAGAAGAATAAGCGTTCTACTGGACC
>CAYSUI010000022.1:3921-21657 GCA_964434195.1 uncultured Candidatus Saccharibacteria bacterium | reverse complement strand
TCAAAGACTACTTGAATTAGTTACTCTGTTTGGTGGCTAAACTTAATGATTACCCATTAAAAATAAAAGTCGGTATGTATGCAATAATTGCTACGACTTCCCTAAAATAATACCAGATTAATTCCTTGGATTTATAATATTCTGGCTTAGGAGCACTAACATAAACTGGGTAAAAACCATTTCTTATAGCCAATAACATACCTCTTCCCAAATGAAATTCATCACTCACTATAATCACACTTTTTGCTTCAGGAATTAATTTTCTAGCATTCCTAATATTTTCCTCTGTATTTCTAGACTCATCGTCTACTCGGATATCCGGCAAAGGACTCACATTTTTCTCCAACACTCTTTTCATATAACCCGCTTCACTTATGTCTCGATTAGAAATTCTTCCTCCGGATAGCACTAACACATCTGCTTTACCTTGCTTATACAAACTTAGCCCCTCAAGAGTCCTGTTATAGAGGGCTGGACTATTTATAGCGGCACCTAAAATAATAATCGCATCTGCTTTCTTAGGCGCACCGTACATTTTTGCAACCAATACTACAAAAGCAACGTCGATAACAATAACCACGACGCAAAGTACAACTAAAAATTTAAATAATTTGTAAACAGTCCTTTTCACCAGAAAAGTATATCAAAACACTTGAAACTATTCACCTTAATATGCGTAGTTTAGCTCGATTCCAGATTTTGCCTCAGATTTCGTTATTTTTTGAACTTTTTTTCTGGAAGTGTCCGTGAGGGGACAGTGGAAGAAAAAAATACAAAAAAGAACGGAAGATGAGGTGAAATATGGAATCCCTTGAAAAAAAAATACTGTTACTCATTCCGCAACGCTTCTATTGGGTCTAACTTGCTCGCTTTCCTAGCGGGGAATACTCCAAAAATCAAACCGATTACACCTGAAACTCCGAGTCCTAATATTACCCCACTCATAGGTACAACGAATTTCCATGCAAAATTTAATTTACCCGCCACAAACGAAATACCATAAGAAACACCAATTCCAATTATTACCCCAAACAAACCCCCTAACATAGTTAATAGCAAGCTCTCAATAATAAATTCTGAAAGAATGTCGGAATTTTTTGCACCTAATGCTTTTTTTAATCCAATTTCTGCAATCCTTTCTGTCACAACTACATACATAATATTCATAATACCAACCCCTCCTACAATCAGAGATATAGCGGCAATACAAATCAACAATATCGTGATCGCGCTCAATATCGTACCAAATGTTTCTAGACCCTGTGCTTGAGTTTGAACAACAAAATCATCCTTTTCTGGATCAGTTATGAAATGATTTTCTCTTAAAACAATTCTAATATCTTCTGCCGTACCGTCGGCTTTATTCTGATCGTTAAGCTGAGCTAACACAAAGAATAAATAATCTATACCTAATAATTTCTTCTGAGCTGTAGTTAATGGTATATAAACTTGCTTGTCATCATTACTGAAACCAAAACTACCCCGACACTCATATACCCCTATTACTACAAAATTATACTCCCCTACACGAATTGTTTCCCCAATAGGATCCTGGTCACCAAAAAGATTTTTAGCAATATCACAACCTAATATAGCAACCTGTGCGAGACTTAAATCTTCTTGCTCTGTATAAGCTCTACCATTTACTATTACCCCACTATCTATTTGAAACCTTGCTGGACTTGCACCAAAAATAAAGCTATTCTTTGTCACATTTCTATAAGCAACAACCTTTTGCCCAATAACTGCCCCATAAGCATCTCTAACGTTATCTAATCGTTTAATATCATTTACATCCTTTTGCTTAAGAGAAGTAATAGCCACTGCCTGATTCGCACCACTCCCATTTGTTGCATCGGTACTACTTCCACTTCTTGCTTTAGTTGTTCGTGGTACACGTGTCTGTATAGTTACAAAATTTGTACCAAAAGACTCTACCTGGCTATTAATTAAACTTCTAAAACCCTCACCAGCAGACAAAACTATAATTACTGTTGCGATACCAATAACAATTCCAAGAGTAGTCAGCGCTGTTCTCGCAGGATTTCTCGTCAAACCTCGTATTGCTTGCAGCAAAGCATTTCTCATAATTTCTTATTCATATCTTAAGGCTTCAATTGGATCTAATTTACTCGCTTTTATAGCTGGATAAATTCCAAAAACTACTCCAGTCAAAACCGAAACTCCGATAGCCAGTATTACTGAGAGAGGGGAAATAACAAATGCCCAATCATAATCTGCATAACGTGCACCTAAGGCAATAAGATAAGCCAAAATAACTCCTAAAATAATTCCTGCTATTCCACCAATAAATGTGAGCATACTAGACTCTATTAAAAACTGATACCGTACCAATTTATTCGTAGCCCCCACCGCTTTGCGCAAACCAATCTCTCTTGTTCTTTCACTCACAGTAACTAGCATTATATTCATTATTCCAATCCCTCCTACAACCAATGATATTCCAGCCATGCAGGCAAGAAATAGTCTTAAAGCATTTGTAATAGTCTCTAAAAGTTTAATTGCATCAGCAAGGTCCCTCACTTCAAAATCATCATCTGAAGGATTACTTATTCTATGTCTCTCTCTAAGAAGCACTGATACATCTTCTATAGTGGATTTTACATAAATTGAATCTTCTACTTTCGCTCTTATAAACTGCAGATGCTTTATTCCTAAAAGCTGCTGTTGTGCAATAGGTAAAGGAATATAAACCTGATCGTCTTGATTCTGAAATGCAACCGTTCCTAATTTAGAAGCCACCCCAATAATTTCGAAAGGAACATTTTTTATTTTCACAACCTTACCCAAAGGATCAACTTCACCAAATAACTCCTCTTTTACCGCGTAACCTAAAACCATAACATTGCTTCCTCTTTCCTCCTGTTCAGAAAAAAATCTTCCAGAGTCCAATTTTATACTCTGCACTACCTGAGCACTGCTTTCTGTTCCAGTAAAATAAGTATCAACGTCTTTATTATCCCATATAACCGTACCACTTCCTCTGGCGAAAGCAGCCACAGCTTGTAAATGAGGAACCCTAGTCTTGTCTCTCATTGCGTCAGCATCTGCCTTTGTTAAGGTTGTTATTTGCACACCAAAAACTGCAGCGGGAGGACCTGTTTCATCCGTCTTACCTGGTAAGACTCCTATTAAATTGGAGCCAAGTTTATTTACCTGAGACAGCACTAAACTTTGTGCCCCTGCTCCAAGCGCAATAATCAGAATAACTCCAGCCACCCCAATCATAATTCCTAGCATAGTCAAAAGACTTCTTCCTTTTCTGCTTTTTAAATTCTTTATAACTAGTTTTATTGTTTGTAGAAATCCCATACTTGACTTGCAAAAAACACTTAATAAGATTATAGCGTCGCTTCGACCCCACTAATAGAAAAACTCAGCAAGGAGATACGAATGAATAGAATCCATTTGGACGGAAATGACCTGGATAAAATTAGGGTTTTTAACCCGGGTAAAAACAAGCCCGTCCTCAACACTCCAGGGTACTTGGTAAAAACTGAGCCGGATGGGACGGAGTTCTATCTGCTTATTGAACTCAAACCAGAGGGACTTACACCGAAGGTTATCCGCCGACTTACAAATGGAAGCGAGTTCTTGATTCAGAACTTCAAACCCATTGAAGGTGCTTTTCCGGAGTTCGAAACAAGCGACTTTAATCCAGGCACTCCGCCTTTCTCAGTAACCGAAGCGAAGCGTGTGGCTTGCCTGGGAAAACTGAGCACAATTGAGACTCCAGCTACTGAATATCGGGGAATATCTTACAAGAACGTCCGGTTAATGATTAACCTCGATGAGCCGTACGACTGTGAAGTCGAGATGAATCAATTTCAAACCTGCTAATGTCAGGTTTTTTTATTTAATTAATTCTTTCTGTTTTTTTGCTATTATCCTATTTCTTACAGAGTGATCTGAAATAATTTCTCCGTCCTTTATTCTAATCAATCGTTTGGCGTGATCAGCCGTCTCATTTTCATGCGTAACCAAAATTATCGTTTTTCCCTGATCATTTAATTCTTGCAAGATCTGCATCACTGTATTACCCGATTTAGAATCCAAATTACCCGTAGGTTCGTCTGCAAAAATTACAGCCGGATCAGTTACAAGTGCTCTTGCTATAGCAACCCTTTGCTTCTCTCCACCACTAATTTGATTAGTAAAGTAATCCAAACGATGATCAAGCCCAACTGATTTGAGCGCCTTTCTGGCTAAACTGTCCTGATTTTTTAACTTACTATAGAGAAGCGGTAATTTTACGTTATCCAATACAGTTGTTCTTGGAAGTAAATTAAACGCCTGAAAAACAAATCCAATACTCTCATTTCTTAGCGAAGCTAACTCATCATCCGTAAATTTAGTTGTATCCCTACCTTCAAACAAATATTCTCCAGAAGTCGGCCTATCTAAAAAACCAAGAATATGCATAAGCGTAGACTTACCACTACCAGAAGGACCCATAATAGAAACAAATTCCCCACTTTTTATTTCAAAACTAACACTTTTTAGCACAGGGGTTATCAAATCCTCACTAACATAATCTTTTTTTAAGTTTTGAATTTCAATTAAATCTTTCATGATTTTCTTTAAAGTTTCAGATTGACTTATAATTAACCATGGCTTAGATTAACTAATCACAACACAGGAGGTAAAATAAATGCCCATTTGGATATGGATACCATTACTTATTATATTTGAAGCTATTGTTAGCTTAGTGGTCCTACTTGGATTTTTCATTTTTATGGAAAAATACGGCGAAAGGATCTTCATCAAACTAAGAATTCTCAAAAATAACCCTTCCGATAAAACTTAACGTTACTAATACGTTATTTTTTTATAAGAGTAACAATTTCTTGGTTTTTACTAAGCCCATTTATCACTTCGACTAAACCACCATCCCCCTCGAGTCCGGTAAGAACTTGAACTTCTTCATAAATCTTTTTTTCTGAATTTGTAACTACTCTTACAAACTTTAAACCATCTTTGGTTAATACCGACCTACTCGGAACGACTAAAATATTAGGTTTTTCGGCAACTAATATAGTTAAATTAGCAGTCATACCAGGTTTAACTTGTTCAACTTTGTCTATAGCTGCAGTAATTTTATAATTAACCACACCTGAAACAACTGTAGAGGCTGGGTCAATAGCTTGCAAAGTCCCTTTAAATTTGGACTCAGGACCCAAAGCATCAAAAGTTAGCTCAACCGTCTGACCTACTTTTAGTGACGCTATATTTGCTTCACTAATATTAGCCTCAACATACAAACTATTCACATCTTGTAACTTTATAACTTCTTTAGTAGTCGCTGCTATTTCTCCAACTTTCACATTTACCTCAGTAACCGTACCATCTGCTGGAGCTCGTATCTGAGTATTCTCCAATGCAGCAGTAGCAGATTCAACCTGACCCTGAGCGCTTAATACCTGTGCTTGTGCAACTTGAACATCTGCCGGTCTGGCTTGTGCTTTTTTAAGCGCAAGATTTGCAATAGCTTGATCCAAACTAACCTGCGCAGAACTTACAGTAGACTCAGCTGTTTGAATCGCGGACTTCCTGGTTTCCAACGAAGAATTATAACTATTTAAATTAGTTACGTAGTTAGTAGCTCTAGTGTTTGGTAGCGTAATACTCCAACTATCACCAGAATAAAGTGATGTTGTAGAAAAAGAAATATACATCCCTCTCTGCCCAATAGGACTAGGTACTCCAGCATAAACTAAACCATCTGCAGACTCTAAACCAGATACCGAAAACCTAGCCCCACCACCGGAATTATAAATGGTTAAAACATAAGTACCTTCTTCTGTACCGCTGTATGACCCACTCACTACGACTGTCGGTTTACTAATATTAGTAGGGTTCGCCAATGCTTCAGGAGTCGAATTTAGTAAAGCATTTTTAGCATTTTTTACCGCAACATCCTGTTGAGATTTTATAATTTCTAAATTTTTCTTAGCATTATCCAAGGTTACTTGCGCACTACTAACAGCAGCTTCAGCCACCTTAACTTCTTCACTACTACTCCCAGATAACACTTTCTCTAAATTAGCTTTTGCTTGAGCTAGCTGACCCCTAGCCTGGGTGAGGGTCGCTAATTGGTCTCTTTGTTCTAAACCAGCCAAAATTTCACCTTGCTTAACTTTTGAACCTACTTTTACCCTAACAGAGGATACTACACCACCACCTTTAAAGCTTAGAGCTAAATCTGTATTACTAGTAACCGTACCCGTAGCGAGCACAGTCTGTTTCAGAGTTTGTTGTTTTACCCTATCCGTTAAAATATTATCTACATTTTCGCTACTATTAAATACTCTATACACAATTGCAATAACAACTATCGCAAAAATACTAAACCAAATTATTTTCTTCTTCGTAAAAAATGATTTCATATATCTATTATACCCTACTTAGACCATATCTACCTAAACAAAAACCATGTTACCAACAAAAGCAACGCTAACTCAGTATAAAAGGTTGGTTTCATTTTTGTGGCATAAGTTTTTAAAAAGCCTAACCAAAAATCGAAAAAACTATTTTCTTTATAGTCATGAGTCAATTTGCTAGTAAACATTGCATATTGATTCTTGCTAAAGGGCCATAACCACATAATGCCGTACTCTAACGAATCAAAAAATAAATGACTTATCGCGGAAAAAGTAACCGTTAAAGCAAGCGTAAACCCAAAAGGATTCTGATTAAAATAAAAAACAACAAACCCTACTAATACCCAAAAAAGTGGTGTATGGGTTATAAATTTTCTATGGTTGATTTTTTTAACAGGCTGAATAAATCTCCCGACTCTATAAAATGCGTAAAACATGTCTAAGTCAGGAATAAAAGCAAACATAGCACCTACACCCAACATTAATTTTTGCTCATTTGGAGTAAGATTTAATCCGAAAAATTTATTAATTACGGCCGCAACTAAAATACCAGCTGCAGCATGACCTGGTGGTAACATTTAATTTTCTTTAATTATAAAATCATTGGGTTTAGGAACTTGAGGTGGTCTAAAAAAACGAAAAGTTAAAAAGTATTGAATCCACCCAAACACCAATACAACCAGCACAGTTATTCCCAAAGGTGCAATATGTACACTTCTAAAATCAAAAAACCTTGCAAGAGTACTATTTAAAATTACAGAGATTAAGAGTATCAATAAAATAATTCCGGTAACAACTAATAATTTTTTCTGCTTTAAATCGACTTCAACTCCATAAGCGATAGGGCTTAGATAAATAAACCAATAACCCAAAGCCATAAGCACCATGACCACATAAGCATTCGAGCCTGTATAGTGCAAATTCTGAGGACCTAATGAAAACACAATAACTGAAGCAGTCGCAGTCACTACCCCAGCTGTTATAGCAAAGGGGAATATTTTTTTAAATAAAGACCTTTTGGTATCTAAACCAACTCTTCTTGCTGGAAACAATGTCCATACAAGTATCGCTATCCACACTGTTGCATACCCTATAATAGTATCGTTTCTAGGAGAGAGCGGGTAAATGTATCCCATGGTAGCTAAAGATGCAAAAAGTAAAAAGCCGGTTACTACTTTGTAAAAATACACACTCGCAACTAACTCTATATTTGTAATTATCTTCTCAGCCAAACCCACCCCTGTTGGCAACACGGCGAAACTATTATTCATTAAGACAATTTGCGCAATTTGTCTCGTGGCTCCACTTCCATCAAACATTGCTATCCCTAAATCTGCTTGCTTAATTGCCAGAGCATCATTTGCGCCGTCTCCAACCATTGCTGTAAATCCTGAAAATTTTAACTGCTTTACTATTTTTTCTTTCTGATCAGGATGTATTCTTGCGAAGACATGATATGCTGGAACTCTTTCCTCATACGCGTCATCGTCCCAACCCTCCATCTCAGGGCCTGTTATATACATGTCCGTATGTTTAATCCCAGCTTGCATGGCTATCGCCTGCACCGTAGCTGGATGATCTCCAGAAATTACTCTAATCCTAACTCCCCTATTCTGAAAAAATTCAATAATTTCTCTAGTACCACTCCGTAAAGGATTTGATAATACAATTAAAGCAACCGGTTCAATTCTTAGACCATCTAACCGGTCACTAAAAACTTCAGATACTCCAAGTAAAACTAATCTTTTTGCATCTGAGGCTAACTTCTGAGCATTCTCTGTAATCCATACTTTCGCTGATTCGTTTACTACAGAATTCACTAAAATATCCGGAGCCCCCAATACTACAGTTTCTTTGTTATTGTCTATCATAAGTTCTACTGCCCCGAATTTTTTATCCGAAGAAAAAGCAATAAAATTTCCTATCTCACCCGCATAACCACTAGGGCAATAATTTTCAAGAGCCACAGCGGTTTGTGATGTGTGTCCATTTTTTTGTAAATAACCAGAGAGTAACTTACGTACGTATTCCGATTCTATTTTGTCAAAATACAACACATCTTCTACTTGTGGTTGATTTTCAGTTAATGTACCTGTTTTATCGATACATAAATTTTTTATTAATCCAAGCTTCTCTATTGCGTTTATTTCTTGCAATAAAACTTTCTTTTTAAAAAGCTGTAAAGCCCCGTAAGCAAAAAATATTGTAGTTGCTAAAATTAATCCTTGAGGAACTAAAGTACTAGTAAGCGCAGCGATATTCTTTACTATAGTTACCACCAATGTATCTTTTGTAATCCCCTGAAATGTCACAAAGGCAATGACCCCTAAAAGCAAAAAAGACATATACCTAATAAAACTAGTTAAAGTCCTTTGGATAGGGCTTAACACATAACTATAATGCTTAATTTTTTCGGTCATCAAAGATACATAACTTCCCTCCACAGAAACCTCAGCGCGCATAATTCCACTACCTGCAGTCGCAAAACTTCCACCCAAAACTTTTGCATTCTGAGGTTTAATTACATTTCCCGATTCTCCGGTAAGTAATGCTTCGTTTACTTCAAGACCATCACTCTCTACAATTACGCCATCAGTGGGAATCTGGTCACCTAAATCTATTTTTAGTAAATCCCCATTCTTAACATCTTCCAATTCTATCCTACTATAAGCACCATCTGCACCTAGCCTTAAAACCCTAGGCGCCATTAAAATCTGCAGTTTTTCCAGAGACAATTTTGCACGCATATCTTGGACTATTCCTACAAAAATGTTAAAAACAACAACTATCGAAATGAACAAAGCCTCGTGGTATTCACCAAATACCACAAGTAAAACGATCACACTAAAAAATATAGCGTTAATTAAAGTAGCAACATGCGTAAAAGCTACCGGTTTAAAATGTTTATTAAACGCTTTTATATTGGCCCTAAGTTCATTCATATTTATATATAGAATACCAAAAACTAAACATATTCACTAAAAAATAAAAAACTCATTTAAGAGTTTGAGGTTAAATATTCAATATTCGCCATAAAATGGCTTACCAGTACTGAGCACATGTTCCATCCCAGACATTACGTGCTCCCCTACTTTTTCTCCATCCCAATAACCGATTCCTAAAGCAGCGGTCTCGCATAAAATCTCTTCACCCGTCACCAAAGACTTATGAAAGCCAGCATGGAAATAAGATAATTCATTTCCAATATAACCTTCACTAACAAAGTCTCCCTTTTGAAACTGCTCATTGCAATCTGGACAGATTACAACTTTACTCTGGACAATTTCTGACTTTTTTCGGGGATTGAAAATATAATCCAGAATTCCTTATAAAAATTTAAACACTAACTTCCCCCTCATTATCCGAAACATTATTAGAAAGTACTATTTCCATTTCACTTCCATAGCGAAAGAGAAAAGTACTTAAAGTCGAAAAACCACTTATCAAACTATCTCCATAATCTATCATTACCAAACCTTTCTCGGTTACCCTAAAGGAGTTTGCCTGCCAGCTATGTAAAGAAACCTGCTCCATATGGGATCTAGCCTTTTCAGTTAGTCGTCCGAACCTCTGCTTTAATTCGGAATTTTTTGGCTTATCTCCCTCTACATACTTTTGAACAGAAAAAATACCCAAAGAAAAATACACAGGAGCAAGATAAGGTGCCTCGGTGTAAACATAGGTAAAATATTCTGTTAAGTTGGCAACAAGCCCACAAAGAATATAAACAGTCTCTTGTGAATTTTCTTCACGACGCTGTAGTGACTTACCTTTTATCAACATCCACAGTAGATTCTTAAAGATTTTCCAGAGTCTAGATAACTGAACTACTTTAATAGCCAGCCCACCCAAACAAAACACAGTTCTACTACTTCCTCGATAAACTTTCAAATCAACCTCCTTTCTTTGCTCAGAAATATATTATAGATGATTATCTAGCTTAAATGTATACCTTTTTTTATATTAAATATTGACAAATTCAAATAAATATAGTAATAATATTTTTTTAACTTTGACTTAAATACATAAACAAAGAGGGATAAATTTATGACACTGTTTCTACGATGCGCACTAAGAAACCGATACTTATTAGCAGCCATAATTACCCAAGCTTTAACGCTAATTATCTTTTGCCATTCCGTAATTGGTCTCATTTTTAACCTAAATCACATTCGTATCGATATAGCACTTGCAATTCTATTATGGACTTTTATCATTAACTTAATCATAGGTTTCAGAACTGATTTTGGTTGGCATACCTATAATGCGTATCTTGATGTAGGTGAATCAATTTTACGCACATCAAACAAACCAGACATCAGGTATGCAAAATCCTATAATCATTATTGTGGAAGATCTGGTGCCTTACTTGCACTAAAAGACGCAAAGAAAGGCAGGCTCGAGAGGTACGTAAATGTCAGATCAGTTACTCAATTAATTTTAGATGCCTTCAATACCACTGAGATCGATGAGGGCATAGAATTAATTTACTATGCATTCTGGCAACCTACTAAAAATATAAAAGACCTAAAAAGGCAAATAAGAAGAACCATTCAAAAACTTGAAGCAGAGGGTTACGAAAAAGAAGCCAATTTCTGCAAAAAACTAGCAAAAGCCATTAGAGAAGAAGCAAAGAAAAACACTGATGAGGGAATTAAATTCGAGTGGTTTATTCAAGAAATCCTAAAAATAAGTCGTTGGTGTAAACCAGAGGATATAAAATCACATACCTCTGCATTCATAGACACCTACGAATGGCTGGAGCAATAACTTTCACCCCGCCAACAACCCGCGGGTTTTTTATTTACCCCCTTGAACCATTTTCCCCATATTGATACTATGTACAGGTGTTTTCACCTACTACCTATCTGATTTCAGCCAGTAGGGCTCCCAAAATCGCTTGTAACCTATGAGTTTGTTTGAAAAAGCCCGAAGAGGGATTTTTCAAAAAACATAGAAAGGAGCAATTTCGACGTTGGGGTATAGCCAAGCGGTAAGGCAAGCGACGACTATAAAGGGCTTACGTCGCCCCTCCACCGGGCAAAGCCCTAAATAGAGCCTCCCCTCTCGCACCCTTGGTGCTAGAAAAAGATAAACAAAACACAAAAAATATTTTGGGGTATAGCCAAGCGGTAAGGCAAGCGACTCTGAATCGCTCATCCGTAGGTTCGAATCCTACTACCCCAGCCAATAGAGCATAAACCCAATCGCCACTCGGCGATTTTTGTTAATAAAAAAATACCCGCAAGTTAACTTGCGGGTTTATTATTACTCAGAGGCAAAGCCTCCTTCTTGATCAAGCCTGAGAAGTCTGGCATAAAAACCATTCATTTCTAGCAATTGGTTATGAGTACCAATTTCAACGATTTGGCCTTCATCCAAAACGACAATTAAGTCTGCGTTGCGAATCGTGCTAAACCTATGCGCAATCACAAAAGTTGTACAAGCCCTTCTTTTCATTAGCTCGTCCAAAGCTAACTGAACTCTTAATTGGGATTCTGAGTCCAAACTACTTGTAGGCTCATCCAAAATTAGTATCTTTGGTTTACCATGAAGAGCTCTGGCTATGCCAAGTCTTTGTCTTTGACCACCGGAAAGCTGCTTTCCATCTTCACCCAATAAATAGTCGTAACCACCAGGAAGCTTATTAATAAACTCATCAGCATAAGCTAGATTGGCTGCCTGAACTTCCTCTCCTGGTAACGCATCTAACCTACTCAAACGTATATTCTGACGAATAGTCATTTGAAAAAGCTGAATATGTTGCTGTACAACACCAACAACCTGTTGCCTAAAGTGGTCATAATCAATCTCCTTTAAATTAACTCCATCAATACATACCTCCCCGGAATCTGGGTCATACAACCGTTGAAGGAGTTTCAAAAGAGTACTTTTACCACAACCAGTTTTCCCGACTATCCCTACCATGGTATAAGGTTCAACGACTAAGTCAATTCCTTTTAAAGTTGGACCACTAGAATCAGAATAGCCAAACTTCACATTTCTAAATTCAACCTTTCCCTGCCATGTATTTCGCTTAACTGGAGTTAAGCTATTCTTAATTCTTGGTTCAATTCTGAAAAGATCAGCTAATTCAGTAATAGCAGGCTCCCCTCTTCGACTCTTTTCCTGAAACTCTATTAGGTTATACATATTGGAAAGAATCCTTTCCATCCAACTAATAACCAATATGAAAGAGCCATAAGAAAATGCTTTCGTGTATCGACCCAAAGCCATACCTGTAAAGTAGACTGCCCCCTTAGACAGGTTCACACACTGTTCTGGTTGGTTTACCATTTTCCTCCAAAGAGGGTAGCGCTTCATTTGTTTTTGGAAATAGAAATATAATTTATCCCAATTAATATCTGAGAAATATTTCTCTAATCCCATGGCTTTTATAGTTAGACAATTCTGATTGAGTTCGCTTCCAAACTCACTCATAAGCTTCAAGTCTTCATGATGATCTTGGGACAGCGGAGTAAGCACTGGTTCTATTCTGGCAAGTAACCACGAATAAACCGTAAAAATAAGTACAGACAAAACCCCGAATATCCAATTGATGAAAAACATACCAACAATTGTGCATGCAATCCTCAATTTGATCCTAAGAGCCTCAAATAAGTATGACTCAAAAAAATTCTGAGCCCTTTCAGTGTTTCTCATTATGAGTGACTCTTTCTCACCTGTGCCATGTTCTACATGCCAGGCTGTATCCATAGAAAGTTGTTTCCTATGAGCCTCTGCCCATAAAACTGCACCAACATAGTCTGTAAAAGCAACCCTAGCAATACTAGTTTTGTATCCGACAAAACTACCTATAACCAACCCAAAAGAAATCCCAGCACACCATAGAGCTATTTTTCCAATCCCTGCTCCATTTTGCCACGCATCCACAGCCATCTTTACAGGGTACAGCTGAACTACTAAACATATCTCAGAAAGAATTAACCAGCATATTGCGAAATTTCGCTTTCTTCTTATCTCAGGCATCCTCTCAAGAACCGAGGGGAGTTTAAAGGCTATCTCCCTTACTGTTTGAAAGATCTCAGGCACGAAATAAGTTTTTATTCCACGACAAAGACACCTAACCAATTTTTTCATATTCCCTCCTAATGCAAATTATCCTGAATTTATTCCAGTACCCCTACAAGAATAGAGGGCAAAGAAAAAACTCGGCATAATTATGCCGAGTTTAAAATCTGAAAGAAATTAAAACGGCAATAATAAGAAACGGCCAAAAATATTTTGACTTGCTATAATTGTGAAATTTTCCGGGCTTACTTTGGTCATTTACTTAATTATTTAATAATATTGCATATTCTCACAAAAAATTACTCGTGTCAAGGTAACTTTTAATATATAATTACTTTATGATAAGAATGATTAAGCACATTATATATCTGTTTGTTATTATTTTAATTTTATTTCTGTATTGGTTTTTACCTAAATACTCCTTTGTTAAAAAAAATCCTGGCTTCTGCGCAAATTTAACCGAACATCTTTACTATTGCGGTACCGAAGCTCAATTAGACAGTCTTTTTAATACCATTCAAAAATAATCGTCAAGTAAAATAATTGCTCTAAAAATATTTTCATTCTATAATAAAAAAAATAAATCTCTTTGAAACAAAAATGTTTAACTTCTCTACACAAACTAAATCTTTTATTGTTTTAATTTTGATTGCGTTTTTTTCCGCAATGACCGCCTACTACTTAACAGGGGCACTAGAAAATGCCGAGCTAGAACAATTTTACGAAACCAATCACATTAAAAGATCGAATCAAAAACCATCCTTAACATCACCAATTAATGAATCAAACACGACAGTAGACACAACAAACTGGGTGACTTTTAGTGACCCAAAACTCGGGATAACATTTAAACACCCCAAGACCTGGACAGTTAAACTTTACAAAGAAAACAAAACAGACGGTATGTATATTATTTCTTTGGACCCAGGCAAAGACTCAGATCCAATAAAAATTTATGTAAGTAATAATAATTATTACGCAATGGAAGGCTTGCCTATACAAAAAACAACTGTCGCAGGCAAGCAAGCATTAAACGTAGCTGATATGCTAGTAGGTGTAAAAAATAATTCAACCTATTACACTTTTGACTTAGGTGGGAACCTAAAGTACCAACCAGAATTCAAAACCCTAGTATCTTTAGTAGCATTTGGTAACTAATATAGGGGGGTGTATTTTTTAAGAAGGTAAGACTATAATATCTTCATAATATTAATTTTTAGCCAATTATGAGCATACACAGCTTACCATTCGGTACACCCGAAAAATTCCATGTCCTAGTTGAAATCCCTAAAGGTTCACAAGACAAATACGAATACGACGAAGAACTCCATGTAATGAAACTGGACCGGGTTCTATATAGTTCCCAAATTTTTCCAACCAACTACGGTTTTATTCCAGAAACTAGAGCACTAGACGGGGACCACGCCGACGCCATGCTATTTTCAACTAATCCTATATTTCCAGGAACAGTAGTAGAAGCAAGGGCTATCGGTTTTATGGAAATGATTGATTCTGGCGAGGTAGATAATAAAATATTAGCAGTACCCGTTAAAGACCCTAGATTTTCAGAATACAAGGACTTATCGAGCATTCCCCCACATGTTCTAAAAGAGATTCAAAACTTCTACGAAAACATAAAAGTTCTTCAAGGCAAGAAAGTAGAAGTCAAAGGTTTTGAAGGCCCAGAAAGAGCCATTCAAGAACTAAAAGAAACCAACGAAAGATTTCAAAAAGAAGGTTAATAAAAATATCAGCTAACGGTCATGCTACCGTTAGCTGATTTGTTATCCGAATTACCCCTTGCCATTCAACATTGAGATTATGATCTTCATAAGTCACTACAGGATCACTAAAATTTGCCAAAATAGGTAACCCTCCACCAGGTCTGCTGTTATTTAAAACAACGAAGTGCCTTCCAGTAAAAAGCTTTGACCCTACTTTTGGTAAATTTACTAACAACATAATTGAACCATCGGCATCACTTCCTATTCCCAAAATAGGAAACCATTTCTGACTCAGGAAATTAGCAAGTTCTAAATTCTTCTCTTCTATCTCTTCTTTTATCCTTGCTGCCTCTTTTTTCAGAACATCAAGCTCCTTTAATTTTTCTTTATAAATTCGCTCATATTCTTTTTTTGTCCTATAAGCATCGTAAGCAAGTAACAATATTATGGTAAAAAGAGGAATTAGCCTTAAAGGCCAATTAAACTGAAAGAATAAAAAACCTGAAATTGCCGAAAGAACGAATAAGATAAACCCTCTGTGTTTTTCAACCGAGTAACTTGGTTTATTTTGCATAACACTTTCCTCCTCTGAAATAAACTAAGCGATAACACCACCTCCTAAACAGTTCTTACCATGGTATAACACTAAACTCTGGCCACTGGCAACTGCTTTCTGAGGGGTAGAAAATTTTACTTTATACAATTCATGGTTAACTCTTTCTGCTGTTAATTTAATTAATTCACCCTGGTGTCTAAATCTACCGACCAATTTCACTGGAAATTTTTTAGGTTCATTTATCCAATTCACAGATTGAATAAAAACTTCCTTTATATACAGGTTTTTATCCTCAGGGTTATTTGTGACAAATAGAATATTCTTTTCAATGTCTTTCTTTGTCACATAAAAAGGACCACCTGACCCAACCTTTATACCCTGTCTCTGACCCAAAGTATAATAGTGCAACCCTTCGTGCTCCCCTATTTCTTTGCCATCTTGATCTATTATTACTCCAGGTTTTCTTTTTAATTTCTGCTCCAAAAAATCCTTCAAACGAATTTTACCTACAAAACACAAACCCATAGACTCTTGTCTTTCTGCATTGGGCAGTTTTATTTTCTTTGCAAGCGCCCTAACCTGCTTTTTATTCATTCCACCTATTGGAAACAACAGATGCGGTAATTGGTCTTTTCTAACGTTATAAATAAAATAAGTCTGATCTTTAAACTCATCCGCACTTCGGTGTAACTCATAACCATCTTTTTTTACCTGTATAACCTGCGCATAATGCCCGGTGGCCATATAGTCGAACCCATTCTTCATAGCCCAGCCGTAGAGAAGTTTAAATTTAATTTCTTTATTGCACATTACGTCTGGGTTCGGTGTTCTACCTGCTTTATATTCCTTAAAAAAATAATCCATAACTCCTTTTTGATACTGTTTTTCAAAATCTAAAGTATGTAGAGGTATACCAAAAAAAGCAGCGACTCGTAGCGCTTCTCTACGATCCTCAAGCCATGGACAGTCATTCTTTAAAAGTCCCTCTGTCTTAGACCAATTTTTCATAAAACCCGCTTCAACTTCAAAACCCGCTTTTAAAAGCAGGTGAGTAGAAACAGCGGAATCAATACCACCTGATAACGCAATTAGTACTTTTTTCCGAATCTTAACCATATGCAAAACATTTTAACCTAATATTTTGTATTTGACAATTCTGCCTATTTTAATTATAATTTTAAATTAATCTAAACTTACCGACATCAAAACCAAGGAGAAAAATATGACTGCTCTAACAGTAGTTCGCTATGCTCAGGAATTCCACTGTTTCGTTGGAATGATAGCGTTCTCTAAACAGAATACTGACAAAATTCCTACGACTATCAGCAAAATCCTGGAAGCATACCGTCATCAATCAGGCGTAAAAGCCGTACTCACAGCTTATGAAAAATCCAGACCTGGAGAGGCTTACCCCTATTCCATTTCACAAATGGCACTCCAAGAATCAAAAACCTCTGAAAGCACACTTGAAACTTGGGTGATGAACATGACAGCAAATCCTCGTTTTGGTTTCTTTGGGCTTCAAATTACCCAGGAAGAGCGGGTTCTAGCAACTTACTACTTTCTTATGGAAGAGGTGGTAGAATGCTAAAACCGAATTTTTCACAACCAATTTCACGAAAGGGTGGAAGACGATATTACTATGCCTTCCACCCGACTTGTATGGTGCAGGTCATCCTGACCATAATGGAAATCCACAGACGACTCGCAGAAGGAGAAGTTGGCAAATATTCACTGCAAGCCTACGGGCTTCAGATCTGCGACGAAATTCCACCAGAGTTGCTCGCAAATCTGGACCACGAAGGTTATGTCAAACTACCTATAGTGACTAAAGATGACGAAAACTGGTTCGTTTTGCAAATGCAAAAACCAACCTTTGGACATTTCGCTTTCCAGGTTTTTACTGGTAACAAGGTAGCAGAAGAACACATCTTCCTAGTACAAGCAACACAGTTCTAATAGCTGTGTTTTTTATTTTGCCACAGCAGTTACAACTTTCTTAGCATCTTCGAAACTCCCAAGT
>CAYSUI010000022.1:0-3821 GCA_964434195.1 uncultured Candidatus Saccharibacteria bacterium | reverse complement strand
TTTTTATTTTGCCACAGCAGTTACAACTTTCTTAGCATCTTCGAAACTCCCAAGTTTTGTCGGACTACCCAATACTATAGCAACATAATACTTGCCTTTTACCTTTACAGCAGTAGCAAAATTATACAATGCCTCATCTAAATACCCTGTCTTACCTGCTATTACATTCATTGAATTATTCCTCAAAATAAGATCGGTGGTTTTCAAATTATGACTTTTTCTAGGTTTACTGATTGAACTAAATCTTATTGTTTTCTTTTGGGTAATTTCTTGTATTTTCGGTGTAGAAAAAGCTGCTCTTGCAATTAAAGAAAAATCCTTTGCGGTAATAGTATTTTTCGGCTCCATTCCAGAAGGTTCCTCAAAATGAGTATTAAAAGCCCCAAGTGCCTTAGCTTTATCATTCATAGCTTGTACAAATAAACTTCTTTCCATAACACAATCAGCCATGGCTACCGTAGCATTATTAGCCGAGGACACTAGTGAAGCATTCAGTAAATCTATTAACTTATAAGTAGCACCTATTTTGACATTTAACCTAGTGCCACCTACTTCGTGTTCAGACTTAAATTTACATGCTTTATTCCAATCCGGATTCTGGTCCAACACTACAAGAGCCGTAACCAGTTTAGTTAAACTAGCCGGCACCCACTTCTCATCAGTATTTTTCTCCAACAAAATCTCTCCCGTCTCCTGATTCATTACCAGAAAAGCCCTGGACGTAGTTTCGGCCTGGACTATCTGGCTTGGGTCTGGCATTAGTAACTGAGCACTCACTCTTCCAGGAAGAATCAACCAACCCAAAATGAATATAAATACTGTTGGGATCGCTTTTTTATACACTAAAATTATTGTCCTAACATGCTTCCAAACTTAGATTGGAGCATTTTCTTATGCTTGTTGTTTAAATCTTCTAAGGCTTCCCTTATATGTCTCGCTATCTCTTTTCTATCCCCTACTATGGGATCCTGAACCTCTACACTTAATACTTTTTGATTACCATCTACGGTAATTTTTATATATTCGTGTGTAGATTTTCCTGTTACTTGCTCTTGTCCTAGCATAAGCTCTATTTGCTTAGCTTGCTTACGCATTTCGTTTACGTCTTTTAACTTATCGAAAATTCCCATTTTTATCTAATTTACTGATCTATACCTGGCGTTTTCTCTATAGTAGACCTTACGTCCATAAGTAAACTACCAAAGGCTGCAAGAGTAATTATCGCACATACAAGCCAGCCGATCAACGGGATTAATGTAATTAATTGCATTATCAAACAACCAACTAATATTGCTTGCCAATTTATTAACATTTCTGTCTTTTTCCCTAGCTTCATCATAATCCACGAACCCAACCATACCGCAGCAACAGGTGATGCTATAAACATCAATAAGGCATAACCCAAGAACCCAACTATTGCCAATTGATAACCGACCACAGTGATAAGTAGGAGCAAAGCGGCTATCGGAATTATAATCGCGAACACTAAACCGTACCCCAAAGAAGACATAAACTTACTCTTAAGCGTGTGCATATGTCTCATTAATTTTGAAGGGAATAACCAAGATATTAAATACGCAAATACAAATAGCGCTAAAAATTGCGTTAAATACCAACCACCCAACAAACCCGCCAACCCTTTGCCATTATCCCTATTCTTATTAACAGGAAGCGGTTTTAGCTCAGGAGTATTAACTTGCGCACCCTCTTTTATTATGGGATTTTTACTACCATATACAATTACTTTCCCATCTATTTTTGCTTTTGGACCAAAAGTAACAGCTGTTTGCGACTGAACCGTTACAGGTCCAGTAACTTCACTGTTAATAACTATATTTTCCCCTGCAATCTTAAGGGAACCCTTGACCGGTGCATTTAAAGTAAGATTTGCACCAGCCAAAACTGCATCTCCACCTATTGTGGACTTATCAGTCAAAGTTAAGTTACTCCCTGCAGCTAAAATATCTCCCCCTATTTTACTTGAGATATTTAAATTAGCACCTGCCGCTCTAAGATCGTCACCTACATTTCCAGCAAGTGTAACATTTGCACCTGCTATATTTACATCCTTCTCTACATTTCCGTCCATACTCACAGTTGCCCCGGCAGCAAATAAGTCACCGCTCACTTCTCCGTTTAGGGTTACACTTGCACCGGCAGTGTACAAATTATGTTTCTTTTCAGTCGTACCCAGGATAACCACCCCCTGGTTAGCACTATCCTTACTAGGAGCCATAAAGTCTGCAGCGTAGACTGGAAGCGCAAAAAACAATATTGGCAAAACCAATAGAGCTGCGTAAATTTTATTTTTCATAACGATTTATTAATTACTTATATTATAAAACCCCCCAAGCTTAACTACAATGGGGGGGGTTATTTTTAAAACAAAGTTTGTGCGCCTGGAGTTTTTGTTTTATTTTTAGACAAAATTTTCCTCTCTAAAGGCTGAGAGATTACCATGGTCCTGACACCCCCACCCTCTACCTCTTTTGAGGCAAGACGATAATTACAATAATCACATGTTCTTGTATAGTCCGGAATTTCGCCGTTCAAACATTCACTAGCTTTTATTACTTCTTTCTCTACCCAATCTGTTTTACCAGTATAAGGAATAAGTTTAATATCGAATTCAAGTTTAGCGTCGAATGCCTCTTTGTCTCTTCTACCATTACAATATACAAAGAAACCAGTATCACTAACCTGGAAACCATTTCTCCTAAACAACCATTGATAAATTTCCATCTGTCTTTTATACCCAATCTGCCAGTCCGCATCTAAACTCACTTCACTGTCTTTGGATGTAGCTTTGTAATCTACAATTATTAGTTCACCCATAGGATTAACCCAAAGATCGTCCACCGCCCCACTAATAATTAGGTTGGTCTCCTGGTGGAAAGTTTCCACACCTTTAAAATTTTCCCGCCAAGTATCCAATTGATCGTGTGCAAATGGAATAGCATCTATCCCATAATGATCCATTAACGGATGAGGAATACCTCTTGCTCTATGAAAATCAAACTCCTTTTTAAGCAAATGGTCCACGGCCGAGTTTAAATTAAACGGGAACCCAGGAGGTTGTCCTACACCTAGACGTCTATCCATATAAAAACATCTCGGACAATTTAAAAACAAGTCTATTTTGCTTCTAGATAACTTAAAAGGTAACTTAGCACCTGGTGTGTACAAATTTTTAGTTCGTTTTGGAATATAATAGTCAGACATAAAAAGTTTATTCTTTAGTGCTAGATAGTATACCATAGCCAGGTTGGAAAAAAGCACTCTTTGTGCTAATATTTGGGTTCAATCCAAAAAAACACGGAGGATTTATGGAAAAAATCAAGGTCGGTAATTGCCCATCACTCGGAGACACAAGAATCGAATTAACAGAAATCCCCACCTCATACAAAAGACTTCTGGAATTCGCCATTACAAATAATTGCTTATTAAAAGACAATTGGAGCGAATTTATACTTATAAAATGGCCGGGGAGTTCACGCACAAAAATGATAACTCCAGGAGGTCTCTGTTACGCATACTGTGATGCTGCAACCACAGTCCTCGCCAACCAGAAAGTCCGCGTCACAATAGGTAGAAAAAATCGTGTGCAAAAAGTTTTTGAAGGAATAGTCATGCTACCTGAAAAGGGCAAATATGGAAATCAACCAACCAGATTAAAACTAACGGTAACAGGCTTATATGAGCAAGGAGAATTCCTTACCTCAAAAAAAGGATTCGAGCTAGAAATAAAGCCTACCAAAGTAGTAACCATTGAGATCCTCTCAGAAGACGAAATTTAACAGCGAAAAGCTGTTTTTTATTAG
>CAYSUI010000021.1:0-24569 GCA_964434195.1 uncultured Candidatus Saccharibacteria bacterium | reverse complement strand
GAAGAAATTTTGGTAGATGGTTTGACGCGTTTGGAATATAGAGGGTATGACTCGGCGGGTATTGCTGTCTTAGGCGAGTCAGGTTTTAGTGTTTTTAAAACTAAGGGGCGGGTTAAAGATCTTGAAGGTAAAATAAATGGACATGAGTTAAAAGGAAATCTTGGTATTGCGCATACTCGCTGGGCGACGCATGGGGAGCCTAGCGATGTTAACGCTCATCCTCATTCGGACGATAAAAGAAAAGTGTTCTTGGTGCACAATGGAATAATAGAAAATTACCGACAGCTTAAAGAAGAATTAATAAATGAAGGTCATGTGTTTGTTAGTGCGACAGATAGTGAGGTCTTGGCCCATTTAATAGCTAAGGAGCTTGAGAAAGAAAAATCTTTAGTAAAAGCAGTTAGAAAAGCTTTGCGTTTAGTTATTGGCGCTTATGGAATTGCTGTTATTGCTAAAGACTACCCTGGAGTGTTAGTGGTGGCTAAGCTTGGTAGCCCGCTTGTAGTTGGTAGGGGTGAGGGTGAAAATATTGTAGCTTCAGATGTAACGGCTATACTTCCGACTACTCGTGAAGTAATATATTTAAATGACGGAGAGATAGCGGAAGTTACCAGCTCTAAAATCACAGTTTCGGATCTGGATGCAAGGATTAAGAGAACAAAGAGTGAAAAAGTAGACTGGAGCCTGGAAGAGGCAAGTAAGGGTGGCTTCGAGCACTATATGCTTAAAGAAATTTATGAGGCACCAGATGCAGTAAAAAATAGCATGCGTGGTCGTTTGGATTTTGCGAATGCGACAGCAAAACTTGGTGGTTTGGAGGATGTGAGTAAAAGACTCTCTAAAGTAAAACATATAACTATGGTGGGCATGGGTACTGCTCGTATTGCTTCCATGGTGGGTGAATATATGCTTGAAGAGTATGCAAGGATTCCTGTAGAAGTAGAGTTTGCTGGAGAATATACTTACAAGCAGCAACCGAATATGGATGGCGGTGCAATTTTAGCTGTTTCGCAATCGGGTGAAACTGCAGACACATTGCTAGCGGTTAAAGAAGCTAAGCGCAAGGGTGTTTTGTCTCTGGGTATTGTAAATGTTATAGCTAGTTCGGTCGCAAGAGAGACAGACGCTGGTGTGTATAACCATATTGGTCCGGAAGTGGCGGTCGCTTCTACAAAAGCTTTTATTTCACAGTTAACAATTTTGACTTTATTCACTTTGTTCTTAGGACGCCAGAGAGATATGTCTGTTGCTACGGCGGAGCGTATAATGAAGGAGTTAAAGGGCTTACCGGATAAGACTAAAGGTTTAATTACAGGGTTAGATGAAACTATAAAAGTAATTGCAGATAAATACAAAGATAAACATAACTTTTTCTTTTTGGGTAGAAAATATAATTATCCGGTTGCTTTGGAGGGTGCATTGAAGCTAAAAGAAGTTGCGTATGTACATGCAGAAGGTTATAACGCAGCGGAAATGAAACACGGACCAATAGCGCTTCTAGAAAAAGATTTTCCGGTAATTGTAATAGCGCCGAGTGACAGCGTATATGAGAAAAATTTGAGTCATATTCAAGAAGTGAAAGTAAGGGGAGCGAAAGTGATTGCGATAGCGACGGAAGGAAACGAAGAGATAAAAGATTTGGTGGACGATGTAATTTATATTCCTAGGACTTTAGAAATGCTTACGCCAATTTTATCGGTAATTCCACTTCAGTTGTTTGCGTATTATGTTGCAGTAGCAAGAGGTGCGGATGTAGATAAGCCTCGGAATCTCGCCAAAAGTGTAACTGTTGAGTGATGTAATTAAAATTTTGGCGAATTTCGTTGTCGCAAACTACGTTTGGGTCTCACCGTACCAGTCGCGTACGCCTCGACTCAAGCCTCGCTTGCTCCTAGAACTTCACTCAAAATTTTAATTACTTAAGTTAAAATTATGAAAATTTTTGATAAAATATTGTATGCTAATCGGTATTACAAGATGAGCGATGTGGAATTGGAAATGGAAGGTAGGAAATGGAATGTTTCGGGAGGTCTATCAAATGGTAATTTGGATAGACAGTTTGTGGTTAATGAATTATTACAGCGTCATCAAGCAAATGAAGCACGTGTAGCTATTTTGATTTCTATGATAGCTTTAGTTGTAAGTTTAATTTCTATATTTTGTAACTAATCAATTAACAATGATACAGGAAAATTATATTAGAAAAGTGCAGACTTCTGTTACAGTGTTTATCCGGCATGGGGATGAATATTTGTTTTTGCATCGACTTCCTACTAAGCGGATGGATGCAAATAAACTGAACGGGATTGGAGGTAGGCTTGAGCATGGAGAAGATCATTTAACTGCGGCAGTTCGCGAGACTGAAGAGGAAACTGGTTATAAAATAGCTCCTGAAGATTTTAAGCTTCGTGCTATTTTTAGAATACAAGAAGGGTATCCAGAAGACTGGATTGGATGTTTCTTTGTAGCAAATGTTGCCAGTAAAGAAATTCCTATAGGTCACGAAACACCCGATGGTAAACTTGTTTGGGTTCAACAGGATGCGGTATTAGATACTGAACATGAATTAGTGGATGACCTCAATTATGTATGGAAGGATATTATTGCTACTGAGGATTTGATATTTTTTAGTGCAATTGTTGGGGACGATGAAAAAATCAAAAACATTAATATTAGTAGATTGAAAACATAAATTTCGATTGTTTTAATAATTAGAATCTATGTCAGGGTTGTGAAAAAGGTTTTTCTGGGTTCAGAAGTTAAATTTAAAATAATAAATATTATTGTTTAGTAATTAAATGATCATATTTCATTTTTATCTTATATATTTCGGGGTGTTTGGTGTTTTTGTGTATATGATGATTACTGGGTTGGTAACTTTTGAAAAATTGCTAATCGTTTGGATTCCAGTAATGGCTGTCAGTAAGATAGTGTTATTGTTCAAAGTATTCAGACGAAGGTCAATAATTATGAAAAGTTTAGCGGAGCGACTCAGAGGACAATATAAATTTAGAAGTAAAAGTGAGCCAGGTCAGTTACCACCTCTTATTTCTTTTGGGTTATATGCTTCATATTGGTATAGGGTTAACTTCATTGAGTTTATGCTAAATGGTAAATCTGCTGTTATGTATGATAAAACGTGGAATGCTGCTGATTATTATAAGAATAAACAATTTTTTGCTTTAAAATTTAGAACTATAGTCGAAGTAGGTGGTAAGCAAATACTTAATATCGGCAGGTTGTCTTGGGAATATGACAATTCGGAGAAACTTTATAATGCTATTTTGGAAATTAAATAATATGAGTCGAAACATAAATTTCGATTGTTCTAATAATTAGAATTTATGTCGGATATATTGAGTACATTGAGTTTGTTGTTGGGTAATGAAGCAGGGGGTAGGTTGGGGTTGTATTTGTATTGGTTACTTTTTGGGATTGGATTTAAGCCTCCAGCGCATTTGCTTGCCAAGTCTTTTATGGGCCGACCAACTGCTTTAAAAGAAGGGCACTATCCGAATTGGGAATTGTTTTTGTCATATCGTAGATTCTTTGTGTATGTACTCTCTGCGCTTTGTGTTTTTTTAAGTGTTTTAGTTGGCAGACAGCTATTTGGGCTGTGGGAAAAAATAGGGGAAATAGAAAGTTCTGTGGGTTTTGTGGTTGCGGCATTTATTTTTATAGCGCTCGCATTATGGTGGGTTTTTTATAAACGTTATGATTATCTAAATTGGCATGAAGGGGAGCACGCTGAATTGCCACGTTTAAGGAGGGCGATAGATGTTGTTTCTCAATCCATGGGACTCGCACCCTTGAATGCGAGAGCTGTGTATTTGCAAATTCCTACTATATATATAGATAAGGATCTCAGTGGTAGGCCAACGTTTTATGCAACAACAGGTTTGCTAATATTGCTTAACGACGATGAGCTTAGGGCAATTGTAGCCCAGCAGTACAACTTGATCCGGTTTGATACTTTGCAAAAGAGAGATACAACGAAGATATTAATGATGATTTTGTTTGGACTTGGCGTGCTTAGTATTTTGTTGTTTATGGTTCCATTGTTCGGTCAGGACGAAGATACTGCTAAGGGGGCAATATTGGTTTTCCCTATGTTTATATATATTGCTGGAGTTGTTTCTGAATTTTTTGCATATGTAATAAGCGCTCAAGAAACATTTTGTGCAGACTTAGCAGCGATAGAATTTACAAGATTCCCACAAGGCCTGCATTCAGCTTTTAAGAAAATTCTTTTTGAGAGTGACGACTATAGTCCAATGCCACAGAGGTTTCAGCCTAAACTGCTTACTGCAGAGGCGAGTTGGTTTTTTAGGAATCCGCCTTATCAACCTCAAACACTCGACAGGATACATGTGCTGGAGGAGGTTTATGGAGCGAGTCCGGAAAGTAATCTTAAGAATTTTGAAAAAGAGCTCTTTTGTCCGAATTGTAATCATTCTATGAAGGATAGGTCCTATGTAAGCCGGTATGGAGTGGAGAGCTTAGTGAGTGAGTGCGAGCAGTGTGGTGCATATTGGTTTCGGGTAGACCAGATTGCAATGTTACCAGAGAAGTTTTCTTTGTTATCCAAAGAAGGATTGAAAAACCCAGCTTTGAAGTGTCCGGTTTGTGGAATTCAATTAAAAAGACAGGATTTGGGCTATAATTTTATTAAGCCACTTACCTGTGAAGGATGTGGAGGGAACTTGTTTTCGAGTGAGGAGTTGCAAGAGTTTATGAATAAAAGAATTACTACATAAAAATAAAATAATAAATATGGCAGATATACCAATACCACAACCAAAAGACGACCCTAAACTAGTTGAACAAGCTAGAGCAATGATGCAAGGTAGGTTTAAAGCGCTTATTGAGCATAGTACAGATGTTATTGCGCTTTTTGGTGCAGACATGACCGTGCTTTACGATAGTCCTTCTATAGTTAAAGTTATGGGTTATACCCCTGAGGAGCATGTGGGGCATAATGTTTTGGAGTTTTTGCATCCAGATGAACGAGAAGAAGCGGTTGGGTTGCTAGGTTCAGTGCTCGAAGAGCCGCTCAAGAGCATGAATTTTGAAATGCGGGTTAGACATAAGGATGGGCATTTTGTTTGGTTGGAAGTGGTGGCAACAAACATGCTTGAGGTGCCTGAAGTAAAAGCGATTGTTATAAACTATCGTGATATTACTGCAAGAAAAAAGATGGAAGAAGACTTGGCTGATAAGAGTAAGAGATTGCAGGAAGCAAACTTAGCGTTGGAAGAGTCGAGAGCGAGAACTCAAGCTATTTTAGAAAGTATGGGTGAAGGTGTTTTGGCTACTGATACCCAGAGTAATATTGTGTCTTGGAACAGGCAGATGGAGCAGATGTTTGGGTATACATCTGCTGAGGTTATAGGGAAAAAGGTAAGTGAGGTTTTAAAGATACAAGATGCTCAAGGTAATGCCATACCAGAGGAAGAGAGAATGCTTAACAGAGCTTATTCGACGAACAAAAAAGCAACAGGACAATATTTTTATATTCGTAAGGATGGTACGAGATTCCCTGCTGCAATAACAGCAACGCCGTTTTTGCTTGGAGATACTGTTTTGGGTGCTGTGAGTGTGATTAGAGATATAACTGAACAACTTGCTGTGGATGCTGCTAAGAACGAATTTGTGACACTTATTTCTCATGAGTTAAGAACACCATTAACAGTAGTAAGGTGGAACTCTCAGGAATTAATTAGAGAGAAGAATTTGTATCAGTTAAATGATGGGGCGTTGAAATTGGTGAAATATGTTTTTCAGGCAGCAGTTACTATGAGTGAAATAGTTGAATCGGTGCTTACGGTATCTAAGTTGGATTTGAATAAGTTATATATTAATAATCAGCAGGTTAGTATATTTGATACCTTAAGTCATATTGTAGAAGAATTTTCACTTCAACTAGAAAATAAGAATATTTCTTTAAGTACAGACTTTCCTCCAGAGTCGGGATTTGTGAAAGTAGATGAAGTGTATTTAAAAATAATATTAAGAACTTTAATTTCCAATGCTACAAAGTATACGCCGGAGAAAGGGGTGATTAAAGTTGGGATGAATAAGGAAGGGGATTATTTAAATTTATATGTGCAAGATTCTGGTTGTGGAATACCTGACGATGAAAAAGAAAGGATATTTACAAAGCTATATAGGGCAAGCAACGTAAAGTCGATTGAACCCAATGGTATGGGTCTGGGTTTGTTTATTTCTAGGGTGGTAGCGAGAATGATGGGAGGGGATTTATGGTTTGAGTCCGAGGTTGGTAAGGGCACAACGTTTCATTTAAAGTTATTAATTTATAAATAAATATATGAGCGATACAGCAGATTCTAAAACAATATTGGTAGTGGAGGACGACGAAAGTATTAGAGATTTTTTAGTAAACGTACTTACCCAGGCAGGTTTTAAGGTCGTCTCTGGGAAGGATGGGGAAGAAGGTTTGGCTCAAGCTAAGTCGAATAAGCCAGATTTTATTTTGCTAGATATTATGATGCCGAAGCTAGATGGTTTGGGAATGCTTAGGCAGATGAGAAATGATCCTACGTTATCACATACTCATGTAACTATGCTTACTAATATTAGTGATCCCGATTCAATGGCCACTGCCTTAGAATTTGGAGTAAAAGATTATTTGGTTAAGTCTAATTTAGATACGCAGGCTCTAGTCTCGGATATTAAATCGAAATTATTTGTAAAATAGTTTATTTATGAAAGCTCTTGTATTTAACAAAAAGAAAGCTGAGTGGGAGAATTCTAAAGGTTTTGATTTGGCAGAAGTACCTAATCCTGAGTTGGGCGAAGGAGATGAGAAAAAGGTTATAGTGAAAGTTCATTTTGCAGGAGTATGTGGAAGTGATAGGGGTATTTGGTATAGGCAGGCATTTCGTGATCAGATTCTTTCCAGTTTAGAGAGTGAGAGTGTAGATGTGAGGGTTATTGGGCATGAGCACTTTGGTGAAATTGTAGAAGTGGGATCTAAGGTAACTAATTTTAAAGTAGGAGATTTCGTCTCCGCTGAGTCACACGTTATTTGTCAGGAGTGTTTTCAGTGCAAGAATGGTCAGAGTAACGTTTGTACTAATGAGAAAATTTTAGGAATTAGTCACCCTGGTATATTTGCCGAGTTTGTTAAATTACCTGAGCATATAGTTTGGCATACAGATACTTCTAAAATTCGTCCTGAGGTTGCAGCTGTCCAGGAACCTTTTGGAAATGCAGTGCATGCGGCAAGTAAAGTAGATTTGAAAGGGAAGAGTGTGGCTATTTTTGGGTTGGGTCCTATAGGGCAATTTTTGGTATTGGTAGCTAGAGGGATGGGTGCCAAAATAATTATTGGTGTAGATCCAAATCCGGTAGCAGCCGAAATGGCAAGGAAATTAGGTATAGATTTTACTATTGCGCTTAATGTCGAAAAAAAAGACAAAACATACTCTCATGATCGTGCAGTTGCAGATGAGATACTGAAAATAACTAGCGGGCTCGGAGTGGATGTTAGTTTTGAAATGGCTGGGTTTAATTCTTCGGTAAATAATTGTTTGTATGCCACTCGCAGAGGTGGGGACGTGGTTTTGTTTGGAATTAAAACTGGAGATTTTGTTTTTGAAGATTTTAATAGAATGATCGTGAGAGGTTTTACGATTCATTGTGTAATTGGTAGAGAAGTTTTCAAGACTTGGGAAATTACTAAAAGATTATTAGAAGATTCTAGTAATCAGATACAAGAAAAAATTTGGAATGTAATTTTAAACCAAGGCAAAGGGACTGTTCTAGATATAAATGATTACACAAAGGAAAAATTTGAGGAACTTATGTTAGAGCATCCAAAAATATTAGTTAAATTTTAGAATGACTGAGATTAGAAAAGGGGAGTTATTAATATTGGGTTCGGCAATTACTTGGGGATTTTTTCCTGTTTTTGCTGTTCTATCTTACAGAACTTTACCACCACTATTTTCCTTGGTTTGTAGTCTTTTTGTGGCTGCTATTTTTTTTGCGATTTCGGTTACTGTAAGAAAAGAATGGGGAGAATTGAAAAACAAAGAGGCATGGAAGCATTTATTTTGGGTTTTAGTGTGTAATTCTGTTGGTTATCATGCCCTCTATTATATTGCCTTAAAATTTACGACTCCGGGGAATGCATCGCTTGTCGCTCTTACCGAGGTGCTTATGGCTTTTTTGTTATTTCATGTTTGGCATAAAGAAGAAATAACAAAAATACACGTGCTAGGGGTACTTTTAATGTTATCTGGTGCAGTGACTATTTTGTCACAAAATTTTCATGGATTCGTTTGGGGTGACTGGTTGATAGTTTTAGCGGCTAGCCTCTCTCCTTACGGGAATAGACATCAGCAAAAAGTGAGAAAATTAATTAGCTCTCATACTTTGTTGTTTGTTAGGAGTGCGTTTAGTATTCCGTTTATAGTATTGATAGCACTTTTATTAGGGGAGAGTCTTCAAAGAACAGATTTGTTCAATTCATTATGGTCTGTTGTTTTTGTGGGAGTTGTTAGTATGGTAATATCGAAAATTCTTTGGATAGAGGGAATACATAGAATACCCGTAACTAAATCTAATACTATTGCTTCGCTTGGAGCTGGGTTCACCATTCTTTTTGCTTGGTTATTTTTAAGCCAAGTACCTACAGCTAGGCAATTAGTTGCATTGCCATTGTTAGTTGTTGGTTTATTTTTTATTACAAAGAATAAAATTGGTGAATAAAAAATAACCACCATAGAAGATGATGGTTATTAATATTAGCTAATTTAAAAATTTACTGGAATAGAAATTGAGTCAGTATTTTGAGGTTCGCCGGATGGATTATCTTTTTCTAAGATTAATGCACCGGTTGTAGTAGATGGAGTTGGGAAAGTTAATGTTGCTGTGAAAGGCACGAAGCTTGTTGTCATCCAATTCCCTTGTGCCTGGCCGGTGGTTTGTGTCAGCAAAGTATTGTTCGCATCGTAGAGTTTAATAGGAAAACTGGCTTCAAAGTACCAAGACCCCTTGGCTTGACCGGAAATTGTAAGCGGACTTGAAACTTGTGTGTTTGGTTGAGGAAATGTAACAGTGATATTTGTGTTCAGTGGTTTTGGGTCTGGTACTGGTTGTGGTTTGGCAGATATGCTTTGTGTATAGCTTTTTTTGCCTACTACACAATTTGCTGGATAACTTTCTTGTACTGGGTAACCCGCGGCAACGCAACTGTCGAAATCCACAATATTGGTTTTTATGTGCCAATCTCGAAGGTAAGAGATTCCAAAAGCAATACCTATACCAAAGATAATTAATAGTACTGGTTTAAGATATTTTTTCATAAAAGAATTTTAATATTCGATATTAATATAGACTAAGAATGATATGTATACAATAAAAGAACAAATTCAAGAAGAAATTAGTGCTATTAGGGATTCTGGAAGTTTTAAAAAAGAGTTACCAATATCTGGATGGCAAGGAGTTGAAATACAAGTTGAGGGCAAGAAATTGCTTAATTTTTGTGCTAATAATTATTTAGGCCTAGCCGGAAGTCAGATGTTGGTGGATGTTGCAAAAGAGGGTTTGGATAAATACGGCTTTGGCATGGCGTCTGTCCGATTTATTTGTGGTACCTCTACAGTACATAAAGAGCTTGAAGCAGAAGTTTCAAAGTTTTTTAATACCGAAGATACAATTTTGTACGGTTCGTGTTTTGATGCAAACACTGGTTTATTCGAGATAATTTTAACAGCAGAAGATGCAATTATTTCAGATGAACTCAATCATGCTTCTATTATAGACGGTGTGAGATTATGCAAAGCCGAAAGATATAGATATCTTCACTCTGATATGAATGATTTGGAGGTGAAATTAAAAGAGGCAGAGGGAAAGAGAAGAAAATTGATAGTTACAGATGGCGTGTTTTCCATGGACGGTGAGACTGCGAAACTAAAAGAAATTTGTGATCTTGCGGATAAATATGGGGCTTTGGTTGTTGTAGATGAATCGCACGACGCAGGTGTCTCGGGTGAGACAGGTAGAGGTGCGGTAGAAGTGTGTGGAGTGACCGATAGGGTAGATTTAATTACAGGAACTTTTGGAAAAGCTTTTGGTGGAGCGAGTGGCGGATTTACAACCGGCAAAAAAGAAATAGTGGAACTTTTGCGTCAGAGAAGTAGAACAACATTGTTTTCTAATTCATTAGCACCGAGCATAGCATATGCGGCGCTATTTGTGTTTAAGAATTTCGAGGAAAAAATATTGCCACTCAGAGGACAGTTAAAAGAGAATACAGAGTATTTTAGAAATAAAATGAAAGAAGCTGGGTTTGTCCTTGGAGGAGATGGTACGCACCCAATTACTCCGGTTATGTTATATGAAGAGCAAAAGGCCAGTGAAATGGCGGACAGATTATTTGAAAAAGGCATTTATGTTAGAGGGTTTACTTATCCGGTTGTTCCTAAAGGTAAAGCAAGGATTAGAGTGCAGTTATCTGCGGTTCATAGTAAAGAGCAATTAGATAAAGCTATAGCAGCTTTTAGTAGTTTAAGATAAATTTGTATGGTTGAAGGTAGAGAGTTAGGTATTAATCAGCTAAATGGCTTAGAGAAATTTCGAGTACTTTACCATGATTTGGTAATAAATGACCGAGGTGCCTTTAATGCTAAAGCTGATCGACTAGCGGCTAATTTAAAGTCACGCTATAGGTTAAAAGAAGATTTGTCGGAAATAAAGGCTATGGCCAATTATATGGTTGATTTTAACTTTGATGTAAAAGATTTACCTCGCAGACAAATACTTGATGTAGGCTCCGCTCATGGTAACTTTAGAAGAATAGCAGAGAAGATTTCTACCGCGAAGGTCACTAATGTGGATGATTTTTCATCTCTAAATGCTGTAATCGCTCATTTGGAGAGTGTTGGCTATTCGGGCGCTGCTTTGGATGCTGCGCTTCGTGAACATGACATGGATGAAGTTTTAGCAAGTGTAGACTATAAGGCTAATGTAGATAGTTTACCCTTTGAAGATGGTAAGTATGATATTGTTTTTGCCAGAGCCGTTTTTGGCACAGATGGTTATAAGGGAAATATGGAAACGGGTATTAGAGAATTAATTAGGGTTGCAAAAAGAAATGGAATAATTGGGATTGCACCCTTTAACTTTAAGCCTCCTACGGAAGGAGTACCTCATATTTCTGAAGAGGATTATGTAGCTGTTTTAAATATTATTAGAAACGATTATCCTAATTATAAATATGACCTATCGTATTTTGAGGATAATCCCCAAAGGAATCGTTTATCTTTAAAAATTCATAAAGTTTAAATCATGAAAAAAATTGTAATTATTGGGGGCGGAACTGGGACTTATACTTTACTTTCCGGTCTCCGGCAGTTTCCTTCGGAGAATAGTGTAATTGTGTCTACTGCGGACGATGGAGGTAGTGGCGGTAAACTAAGAAATGAACTTGGGGTTTTGCCACCAGGAGATTTTAGGCAGTGCTTGCTAGGTCTTTCGTATACAGATGAAAGTTTGAAGGAAGTATTTGGGTATAGGTTTTCTAAAGGGAGTCTCACTGGTCATACGGTTGGTAATATTTTATTGGCTGCTTCAGAATTGGTAACCAAGAATGCTGAGAGTGGAATAGAGCTGATTGGACGAATCTTAAATACTCGGGGTTCGGTTGTGCCTGTGTCTTTAAAACAAACTGTTCTTTCAGCCAAATTGGATAATGGGAAGACAATTAAGGGAGAGCATAATATAGATGAACCAGAATCTAAAAAGCCGTACTTAATAAAAGATTTAAGTTTGATGCCTAAAGTTTCTGCTAACCCTAGAGCATTAAATTTAATAAAAGAGGCTGATGTTGTAGTTTTTGGACCTGGCGATTTGTATACAAGTACAATTCCTAATTTATTGGTTTCTGGTATTCGTGATGCCTTAAAGAAAAGTAAGGCTAAGAAAGTGTTGGTGGTTAATTTAATGACAAAATTTGGTCAAACTCAAGGTTTTAGTTCTACGGATTTTGTAAAGGAATTTATTAAGTATGCTGGTGAAAAAATACTTGACTATGTAATAGTAAATACCAAAAAACCAGACAGTTCTACTTTAAAACTTTATAGTAAAGAAAAGGCGGGATTCATAGATACCAAAATTAATGAATTGGAATCTTTGGGTGTTAAAGTGTTGTCAGCGGATTTGGTATCTAGGGTTAAGTATAAAAAAGTGGCAGGGGATACTCTTAATAGAAGTCATCTGAGGCATGATTCTAATAAACTTGCCCAAATATTATGGGAGTTATAAAAAAATATGGAAATATCTAAAGAAGAAATAAGAGAGAATATATATGCCGTTAAATTAAATGTGCATGAGCAAGGGGCTGTTATTGGCTGGGCACTTATTTATGTAATTGCGAATGAAAGACATGATGAACCTTATGCATTTTTAGAGAATGTGTACATAGAACAGGAATATAGAAAAAAAGGATTGGGGACAGAACTTTTATATGAAGTAATAGAAGAAGCAAAAAGAAGGAATTGCTATAAAATAATAGGTACTAGCAGATTTCCAAAAGAGTACGTGCACGAGTTCTATTTGAAACACGGCTTTACTAAATGGGGATATGAGTTTAGGATGGATTTGAAAGACTCCGAAATAAAACAACGCGATTAATTTATATTATTTAATGTCAAAAAAGAAAGTAGCTAGTAAAAAGAGTTTATTAAGTAGAGCTGGTAAGTTTGTGGGCTCCTGGATTATTCGAATTATTGGAATGATCTTAATAGGTGGTAAATAGTAAATTATAAGACAATGGGTTTAACAGATCATGATAGTTTACAAGTTATAGTATTGGCAGGTGGTAAGGGGAAGCGTATGCAAAATGAGGATACTCCAAAAGTTCTAATTCCTTTTAAGGGGAGACCATTGTTGTCGTATGCGTTAAATGCTGTACTTGGTTTGAATTTAGATAATAAGCCAATAGCTGTAGTGGGATACTTAAGAGAGCAAATAATAGAGGTTTTTGCGAATAGATTTCAGTATGCGGTGCAGGAACAGCAGTTAGGGACAGCGCATGCTGTCTTAGCTGCGAAGAGTTTAGTATCAACAGGTAGGGTTTTGGTAATGTATGGTGATATGCCTTTCATTACAACTGAGAGTTTGAAAAAACTTATAATTTCGCATGCTCTTTCTGGGAGTGGAATTTCTATGCTAACAGCTGTGGTCGATAATTTTGAAGGAAGGTATATTAGTTTATACCATTATGGTCGTATTATCAGGGCGAGTTATGAAGAAGTTTCAGAAATAAAAGAATTTAGAGATTGTAGTGATGCCGAAAGACAGATAAAGGAAGTTAATCCGGGTATTTATATGGTTGAGACTGAGCTTCTTTGGAAGTATTTGGAAAAGGTGGATAAGAATAATGACCAGAATGAATATTATTTAACAGATATTGTGAAAATTGCGATTGAAGATGGCCAAGAAGTTAATACGGTGTTATTCCCACCTGAAGAGGCGATCGGGATAAATAGTACAGAAGACCTAAAAAAAGCCGAAGAAATTGTGTAGTAAGTAAAAATTGTTGACAACATGAGATGACGGTGTATGATAAAGTATGAAAAGGCAAGCTAATATATTTGAATCATACAGTCATATATGACGAGGCAGAGGCTTACTATTACTCTTAAGAACGATATACTCAAATTGTTAGATGGGTATATTGATGGAGAAAAAATTAGAAATCGCAGTCATGCGGTTGAATTCTTATTATCTCAATCCTTAGTCCCTAAAGGGGTAAAGGTTTTAATTTTGGCTGGTGGAGAAGGGGTAAAATTTAGACCCCTTACATATGAGTTGCCTAAAGCAATGATTCCGTTAGCTGGCAAACCTTTGCTAGAGCATACCGTGGAAAGGTTAGTAAGGTCTGGGCTAACTGATATCATAATTTCTATAGGGTATTTAGGTGAGAAAGTAAGAAATTATTTTGGAGATGGAACTAGATTTGGTGCGCATATAACTTATTTAGATCAGACCGGTCTTAAGAACGGAACCGCGCAACCCTTAAGACAAGCGAGAAAATTGTTAGAAGGAAATAGTTTTTTACTTATTTACGGTGATGTTCTGGCGGATATTCATTATGCGGATTTAATAGAATTTCATAGAAGTGTTGCTGGTAGTCAAGTAACCATGGCGTTAACTTCTGTAGAAACTATTGCTCAGTGGGGAAGTGCACGTGTTGTGGGGAATAAAATTGTTGAGTTTGTAGAGAAACCAAAAACTAAGAACGTAAGATCGCATTTGGTTAATGCGGGTATGTATGTAATAGAGCCAGCATTTTTTAACTTATTAGACGAGAAAGTGGTTAGATTGGAAAGTGATGTTTTACCTAAGCTTTCAGAGCAAGGCAAGCTTTCCGCGTATCCATTCGATGGGACTTGGTTCGATATTTCAACGCCTGAAATTTACGAAAAAGCTTTAAAATTTTTGAAACAAATTAACTCATAAATATATGGATTTGAGTAAACTAAAAAAACTCGAGGATTTTGATGTTGCGGGTAAAAAAGTACTTCTTAGAGTTGCCTTTGATTTTAGTTTGAAAGAGATAGATGGAAAGATCGTTTCCCCTGATCACTCGAGGATAAGATCAGTAATCCCTACTATTGAGTATTTACTAAACAAGGGTTGTAGTATTGGTTTGCTTACTTGGTTGAAGAGACCACAGGGTCAGGTTAATGAAAAACTTAGGTTAAAGCCTGTAGCTACAATACTTTCAGAAATTTTAAATAAACCCGTAGAGGCTTTAAATGATTGTGTTGGGGAAGAGGTGGTTATGAGGGTTAATGCTTTGAAACCTGGTGAAATTATTATGTTAGAAAACGTGAGATTTCATGCTGAAGAAGAAAAAGGCGATGAGCTTTTTGCAAAAGAATTAACTAATGGTTTTGATTGTATAGTTTTTGAAGCATTTGCCCAAGCACATAGGAAAAGTGCCAGTGTGGTAGGTATATGTAAAAATTTACCTGTTTGTATTGGTTTCTTAATGGAGAAGGAATTATTTAACTTGTCTAAGATTACCGATGAGCCTGAGAGGCCTTTTGTGGTGGTGGCGGGAGGGGCTAAAATATCAGACAAAGTAGATTTATTGGAATTATTTTTGAAGAAAGCAGATTGTATTTTGGTGGGAGGTGCATTAGCAAATACATTTTTAAAAGCAAGTGGGATTAAGGTAGCGAATTCTTTGGTAGATGACCCCTCGGTTGATGCTGAAAAAGCTAACGGGTTCGATTCGTCTGTGGTGGCCAAGAGATTGCTTGATGAAGGGAAAACTACATTGTCGTTGGGTGATACTCAGGTAGATAAAGTTCAAATCCCTGTAGATTTAATTGCAGCAAAATCTCCAGATGATAAGGAAACGGTAACGGTGAATGTGGATAGAGGTGAGGAAATACCTGACGGGTATAGTTTTCTGGATATAGGACCTAGGACAGTGGATATGTATACTAGAGCGCTTAAAGGAGCCAGGCTTATTTTTGCAAACGGTCCTATGGGTTATTTTGAAAAGGAAAATTTTCAGGCAGGTACAAAAAAAATAGCCATAGGTATTATTGAATCTGGTGCAATGAGTATTTTGGGTGGAGGTGATACTGAGTCCATGATAGAAAAGTTTGATCTGCAAGGAAAGTTTGGGCATGTATCAACTGGTGGAGGGGCTGCTTTGGAATTTTTAGTCGGCAAGGAATTTGAAGTATTACGCTATTTAATGAAATAGCAAGAATAAAGAATAGAGAATGACGAATAACGAATATAAAGATTCTGCGACCATACTTTATTCTTCATTCGTCATTCTCTATTCGAAGGGAAAAGAAAGATGATTTACATAATAAAATTAGCAAGATTAAGTGATATATGAATAAGTTACGTATAGCGATAAATGGATTTGGTAGAATTGGTAGGGTATTTTTTAGACAAGCATTTGAGAATCCTAATTTAGAGATAGTTTGTATACAAAGCAGAAGCGATATTGCTATGTATGCTCACCTGTTAAAGTATGATTCTGCTTTTGGTGTTTGGAGTAAAGAAGTAGGGGTTGATTCAGATGGTTTTGTTATAGATGGGAGAAGGATTCCTTTTATTCAGTCGACTGAACCAGAAGGGGATATTTGGCAAAAATATGATATAGATTTTGTTGTAGAAGCTAGTGGTAAACTAAAAAGTATCGACGAAGCAAGTAAACACTTAGATGCTGGTGCAAGACATGTTGTTCTTACTTCTCCTGGTTCACATGTTGATGGGACTTTTGTTTTTGGTATAAACCATGAGAAGTTTGAGTTAGGAAAACACAAAGTTATTTCCGCTGCTTCTTGTACTACAACCTGCACAGCTCTCGTTGTGAAGGTTTTGGAGGATAAATTTGGGGTAGAGAGGGGCTTTATAAATACAGTGCATGCATTTACACAAGATCAGAATTTGCATGACGGCAGTCATAAGGATTTAAGACGTGCCAGAAGTGCCATGCAGTCCATTATTCCGACCAGTACTGGTGTAACTAAAGCCTTGGGTGAGTTGTTTCCAGATCTTAAGGGTAAGTTTTCTGGTATTTCTTTTAGGGTTCCGGTTATAGTTCCATCTCTAATTTCAGCTTCGTTTATTTTGAAGACGGAAATTACTAAAGAGGTTTTAAATGATGCTTTTATTAAGGCGAGTGAGGGTTATTTAAAAAATTCCCTAGGTGTAACAAATTTACCACTCGTGTCAGTTGACCTGATAGGTACGACCACAGGGGCTACTATAGATTTACTTTCAACCGAGATAGTAGATGGAAAAATGGCAAACATAGTTGCCTGGTATGACAACGAATGGGGCTACGTAGCGAATGTTATTCGTTTGCTCGAATTTATTGTCCAGCAATAAATTCTCAACAAAGGAATTGCATATTTTGGTCGCTTTTTGCCGATTTGTTCCGTTCCTCACTACACCGTCCCGTCACGGACGGCTCCGTTCCGGTACTCGCAAATCGACAAAAATCGACTCAAAATCTGCAATTGTACTCTGAGCAGCATGTATAAAAACCAAGGAGGTTGTATGAATTCAACAGATAGTGAAAATATTCGGAGTGGGGATAGGAAACCGAATCGGGTTTTGGTTTTACGTGTACCCGGTGAAGATCCGAAACGATTTTTGGTTATAGCCTCTTCCAGGCGTGGCAAAAGACTCGTTGCTAAGGATCAGAAAGGAAAAATTCACATGTTTGTGAATTAGAAAGGAGGAGTTATGAAGGTGAATCATGAACAAAAAGAAGAAAAGAGTGCTGGCGAAGTACTTCTTGAGTTACTAATTGCAGAAGGGGTAATTAATCCAGCTTTGGATGAAGCTAACCTAGGTTAAAGCTAGGTTTTTTTATTGAAACTTTAGTTTATTTGTTATGGGACCACCCGCTAGAATAGAGGTGTTTTTTTGTATAACTGTACCACCTGCTTCTTTAACTATAAGTAGACCAGCCGCTACATCCCACGGATTCGCTTTATGAACAATGCATGCGTCTAGTTGGCCTTGACTTACTCTAGCTAGGTCTGTGGCTATGGAACCAAAAGAGCGGAACTTGATTTTTTCTTCTGCGAAATATTTTATAGTTTTTTGGTAGTCTCGATAACCTTCTGGGTTTCGAATAAGTCCTATGCCAACGAGACTATTGCTAAGATCGTTTGTTGTACTTACGTTAATAGTTTTTCCGTTACAAAATGCCCCTCTGTCTTTTTCTGCCCAGATTATTTTTTCTTCCAGTGGTAGGGCAATACATCCGACTATAGTTTCTTCTTTATGAGTTAGAGCAATGGAAATGGAAAAATATGGAATTCCAT
This sequence comes from uncultured Candidatus Saccharibacteria bacterium, assembly GCA_964434195.1. Classification (GTDB taxonomy): domain Bacteria; phylum Patescibacteriota; class Doudnabacteria; order UBA920; family UBA920; genus CAYLIB01. Next base: position 6,726 of record CAYSUI010000021.1, on the reverse strand, counting down.
GTGAAAAGTTACTAGTGCCATCTATTGGGTCTATTATCCATTTGTATTCAGACCCATTGTTTTGTTTTAGATTTTCTTCTCCTAAAAGGTCGTGATGAGGGAATTTTTCTGAAATTACGTTTGAGATCTTTTTTTGAGAAAGAAGGTCATACTTGGTTACCCAATCAGCACTGATACTTGTATTTTTATTTAAGGTGGTAATTTTTTTGGTAAATGCGGTTTTTAACAATGCCGAGGATTCTTTAGCTGCAGTTAAAGCTGTTTGAAGGAAAATTGATTTCATAATTTAAGTATACCTGCCAAAGGGTATTTTTGGAATTTTTTACCTGGTGGTAAAATTCTATTATGTTAACTTTAATAGCTTTATTTATTCTGCTGATTTATTCAATAGTATTACTATTCATAATAGGTAGTGCTTTTTGGTCTTTTGTTGTTACAAAAGTACCTTTCGTTCCGACGCCTAGTAGAGACATTAAACAATTAGTTGAGTATTTAAAGTTATCTCAAAAAGATAGAGTTTTGGATATAGGTAGCGGAAATGGGAGAGTGGTGTTTTTATTTGAAGAACTGGGGCGTGTTAAGGTAAGAGGAATAGAGGCTGGCAGATGGACCCATTATACAGCGCTTATAAATAAATATTTGAAAAAATCACAAGCAGAATTTATAAGAGGTAACTTTTTCAAATCTGACTGGTCGGATGTGTCCGTGTTGTATTGTTATTTGTATCCACCGTTAATGAAACGTGTAGGAGAGAAAGCGGGAGAGGAAATGAAACAAGGAACAAGAGTAGTAAGTAGGGATTTTCCTATACCTAATTTAAAATTAGTAGAAACTTTAAAGATGGATCACAAGCATGAGTTTTATGTCTATAGGATATTGAATGACGAATAACGAATGAAGAATAGAGGATTTCGAATAGAGAATAGTGAATGATGAATGATAAACTTATGATAAATTTATGAAGATATTTGCTGACTTTCATATACACTCTAGATATTCGCGGGCGTGTAGTAAGGATCTAACACCGGCGAATTTAAGTTTGTGGGCGAAGAAGAAGGGTATTCAGGTTTTGGGTACAGGAGATTTTACGCATCCTAAATGGGTTAATGAATTAGAAGAATCCTTCGAGGAGTCTTTACCAGGGCTTTATTGCCTGAAAGGTGAAAAGACTGGGCCTTATTTTTTGTTTACAGCGGAAGTGGCCTCTATTTATAAACAGGGGGATAAAACTAGGCGGGTGCATAATTTGCTTTTTGCGCCTTCACTTGAGGCTGTGAGGAAAGTTAATAATGCTTTGGAAAAAAGAGGGGCAAACTTAAAGTCTGACGGGAGACCTATTTTTAAAATTACATGTGAGGAGTTAATGAAGTTGTGTAAGGACGCGGATAGTAGAATGGAAATAATTCCTGCTCATGCTTGGACACCGCATTTTGGAATTTTTGGTTCAATGTCAGGATTTAATTCTATCGGGGAAGCTTTTGGTGATTATGCTAAATATGTTTTTGCTATTGAGACAGGGTTGTCTAGTGATCCCAAAATGAACTGGCAAGTGGGGCAATTAAATAATATTGCTTTAATTTCAAATTCAGATGCGCATAGTCTTAGAAAACTTGGGAGAGAAGCGAATGTTTTTGAGATTGCTGAAAATGAATTAAGTTTTGATAAAATTATTAAAGTAATCAAAAACAACAATCCTAAAGATTTTTTAAATACAATAGAATTTTTCCCTGAGGAGGGGAAGTATCACTTAGATGGTCACGCTGACTGCAAATTTAGTTGTTTACCAAGAGAGACGAAAAAAATGGGAGATGCGTGTCCCAAGTGCGGTAAAAAATTGCTTAAGGGTGTTTTGAATAGAGTAGAGATGCTTTCGGATAGAGTAGTTGAAAAGGGTAGAATACCTTATAAGTCTATTATTCCTCTAGAAGAAGTTATAGCTGAAAGTATGAGTGTGGGAGTTAATAGTAAAAAGGTGGTTGAGGCTTATGAGAAAATGGTTCGTATGTATTCTGAGTTTAATATTTTGCTGGATTTAGAGCGGACGGAATTGGAAGCAATATCAAACCAGGTAATAGCAGAGAGTGTTTTAAGAGTTAGGGAGGGGAGGGTGAGTATTGAACCGGGTTATGATGGTATATTCGGAAAAATAGAAATATATACGAATACCGAAAGAGAAAAAATTATAAAAAAACCAAAACAAATTGAATTGTTTTAATTATAATAACTCCGCATGAAAATGCGGATTTAGTAATTTTACTCTTGACGGATGTTAATAAAAGTATATTATTCTAGTTTGTTAGAAGCTCACTCAGCGTAGGGCCGAGTGTAAAACACGCAACGGAGGATATATGACTGAAGAAAATGAATTGGATGATCGCCGCCAGGAAACCTCCAGCGACGAAAGGGTGAATGTGTTGCAGACTCCCTCTGTTCAGGGGAGAGATATTATGGCACACCTCACAGAGGCGGCTAATAATTCTGCCGCTTTGAAAGCCGCAAACACTTACCCTGGGCCGGGTTCATTAAATGCATAACTAGAGGAAAGCCTCTTTTTTTAATATCTGAAAATTGTTATAGTCTTTGTCGAAAGGATGGAAATATGAGAACTGATTTTATTAGACCCCGAGTTGAATTTGTCGAAAATGGTGGTACAGTTATGCGTTTGGTTGGGTATATTACTATTCAGAATTTATCACAGGAAATACTATTTAGAGTCAGGGAACAACCTGAAATTATAGTACCTGAGGGGGATCTGGATTTTGAGGATCTTTACGCAGATGATGCTTTGGTCAGGATTTTATTTCCTTGTATGAACTTATTCGACTTTCGTGCATTCTTTTTAGAGCACCCTAGGATCTCTTATTTGTACCAAATTGATTCTGGGTTGTTGAAGTTGAAGGTTGAGGGTAGGTGTTATGAGCTGAATGTTGAAAGCGGTCAGTGTTTTCCTGTCGAGTCTTAAGCAGGGCTTTTTTTATTATTTTTTTTGTCATTATGCTAGAATATGCCTATGAAATCTACGAAAATTGTTTGTACTATAGGACCTTCTAGTGAAAAAATTGAAGTTTTAAGAGAGATGGTAAAAGCAGGTATGAATGTGGCGAGGTTAAATTTTAGCCATGGTACCTATGAAAACCATGCTTTATTAATGCAGAATATTCGAGCTGTTTCTAAGGAGTTAGATGTACCCATAGCTATTATTCAGGACTTACAAGGACCGAAAATTCGGGTTGACTCGAAAACTGAGTTATTTTCTATAACTGAGGGACAAGAAGTGGTAATAGGTAGAGACTTTGGTTTGGATTTTCCAATTCATGATTCAGTTAAACCTGGGGAGAGAATATTAATACAGGACGGGTTAATTCAACTTAAGATAAAGAAAATAGAAGGTGAGTTAATTTTCTGTGAAGCGGTGAATTCGGGTGTAGTTAGAAAACATAAGGGTATAAATTTACCAGATAGTGATATTAAATTTCCGATTCTTACTGAAAAAGACAAGAGAGACTTGGTTTTTGGTTTAGGGGCAGATGTAGATTATGTCGCTGTCTCTTTTGTGAGAAATAAACAAGATGTTTTGCAGATTAAAGAATTAATAAAGACCCAGAGTTCTCCTAATTCTGAGCTGCCATTGGTAATAGCGAAAATTGAAAGACCCGAGGCTATAAAGAATATAGACGAAATAGTTTCGGTAGCGGACGCAATAATGGTAGCAAGAGGAGATATGGGAGTGGAATTGCCCGTAGAACAAGTTCCTGTTATTCAAAAAGATATTATTGAAAAATGTTTAAGGCATGCAAAACCGGTTATTGTAGCAACTCAGATGCTTGAATCTATGATTTCGAATCCGAGACCAACGAGGGCAGAAGTGAGTGATGTAGCGAATGCAGTAATAGATCATACTGACGCGGTTATGCTTTCGGAAGAGAGTGCGTTTGGAAATTTTCCTATTCCTGCAGTTACTGAGATGGGAAAAATTATTGAAGCTATTGAAGTTTCCCGTTATGTCGGCCCTGGGTATGTTTTCGAAGGTGCTGAGGAGGATAAAAACGTTGCGACTGTTGCTTATTCTGCAGGTGAGATGGTAAAGGGGAGTGAGGCTAAAGCGATTATAGGTTTAACGCAGAGTGGGCTAACTGCCAGAATGCTTGCGCATATGAGACCCAGTGTACCAATTTTTATGTTGACCGATAAACCCAAAGTTCATAGACAATTATGCTTACTTCGTGGTGTGTTTCCGGTTTTGGTACCGAGATATGATTCTGTGATGGAGCTTTTAGATAAGGCGGTTGATGAGGTGAAGAGTAGGGGTTTGGTGAAGACAGGTGACTCGGTAGTTTTGGTTACCGGGAGACCCTTAGGCGGTAAAGCTAATTTATTAGAATCTATAGTAATAAACTAATAATCAGGTTGTGTTTACCAGGAAATATTTACTTTTCATTAGGTCCTCCTACGCGCCGGGTGCACGGCGCTGGGTCCGGATTTCATTCAAAGCAAATATTTCCTGGTAAACACTCTAATAAATAAAGGGAAAAATATGCACGGATTCATAAAATTTGTAAGGGAGCAGGGGGTCGTGGGACTTGCTGTTGGTTTTATTTTAGGAGGTGCAGTGTCTAAGGTGGTAAGTGCTTTTGTTGAAGATATAGTTCAGCCAGTTTTGGGTTTACTGTTAGGTTCGGCTAAGGGTCTTACTTCTGTAACTTTGGGGTTTGGTAAGACGCAGTTGCTTGTGGGAAATTTTATTTCGGTGGTTATAGATTTTCTAATAGTTGCGGCGGTAGTTTACTGGTTATTTACTTGGCTTAAGTTGGATAAATTGGATTCAAAAAAAGAATAAAAAAATAGACCCACATGGGTCTATTTTTTTATTCATTATTCATTGGTACTTCCATGTAAACTCTTTCGTCGAAGCCACCTTTTAGGTCACGTTTTGCTTTTTGGATTTCTGTAATATCGTTCATTGTCCAATTGTAAGTTTTTAGGATTGCGGAAATGACTTCGAACACATCTGCAAGTTCTGTCTTAATGTTTTGTTCCTCGTGAGCTTTTTCGACCTCGTTACTTTCTTCTACTAATTTTTTTAGAAGTAAATGTTTGTAGAACTCGGTATCTGCAATTTTTTTGTTTAGGGTTTCTATACCGTATTTTTCCTTGAATTGTTTTGGTACTTTATCTCTAATTAATTTAGGAAAGAAATGAGCTGCAAACATGGCGTAGGCTTCGCGTGCGTACGGGTCTAAGTCTTGGATTTTATTTATTTCTTCAAGAAATAACCATTTATATTCTGTATGTTCGTTAGTGTCTAGCTCTACCTTGCCTTCGCATTCCGCCGTGTAGCTCAGTCTTACGACATGCAAGTCTGTGCGTATTATGTCCTGGGCATGTAGAAGTTTGGGGTTTGTAATAATTTTTAGGCCGGTTTCTTCCTTTACTTCTCTCTTAAGGTTTTCTAAAAGGGGAGTAGACGGCTTTATTCTTCCACCCGGAATATCCCATATTTCCTTAACTCCTGGGTACTTTTTAGGATTTCTTTTAAGTAATAAAAACTGTCCATCCTGGTTTTTTAATATTACCTTTACACCAACTTGTAATTCGATTTTTTCGTTCATATTTGCTACATTATGACTCTATATTTTTATCTTAGTTTAAGTGGAGGAAATATGAAAGTTATTGTTGGTATGCCGATTTTTAATGCTTTACCGCTAATAGATGATACGGTTATTGTGCCTGCTGGGCAGTTTAAGGCCGCAGATGGGGTAAGGGTTAGGTACCAGAATTGGTCACCTGGTATCACTGGTCAACAAATCGTACATGAGTATGGGGTTATTGCGGAGGCACTTTTTAGCTCTGGCCATGAACCCTACTTACTTCATGATTTCAGGTATGTACAGCCAGTGGTATTGGAGTTTTTTATTGAGATGGGTTATAGGTTTCTCAATTTGGAACTTGAAGATACGGGCATGCTTCGGTTTCCCAGGGATGTATTTACTTATTTGAGTGAAGAAATTTTGCTTGTTAATCCTGAGTCAACTTTTGACCCAATTATTCAGACTCCACCGAGACTCAGGTTGGTTAATTCTCCATTCGGTGAAGGTGGGCGGGTTTATGTTCTTGGAACCAAAATACTTTGTACAGAGTATTTTGTGTTCAATGGGCATACGTTGGAAGAGGCAAAAAAGTATTCTCAAGTAATCGAGAATTTGGGTTTTGAAGTAGTGTATCTTCCAAATCATCTACTCATGTCTAACTTGCCGGAAAGGGGGCCATACGTTGAACCTGATGATCACATTGATAGAGTTATGGGGAAAGTCTTGGACAGAAATGGTAACTTTCACCTTATTCTGGACCCAACGCTAAAGGTTGGTATGAACGAGGGGCGATCTAAAATGCTTCCAAGTAGTAAGGAGGGTATTCATTCCTGGAGAAAAATTCTTGAACGAGCAGGTTTTCAGGTCCATGTTCCTAAGTCGAGCTCGATCCCTATGTCGTATGGTTTTTATCAGATGCCGTGTGGGAAAATAATTGTAACGTCGGGTGATGACGCCTTAATTGACGTGCTTTTGAAGATAGTGCCCGGGGAAGAGTTGCTTGTTTTGAATCCACCCATAGAGGTATTTCCTGCTCAGATGGGAGCGGGTATCCATTGCCTTATAAATGAGCTGCCGGACTTATTTGTTCACCCGAGAGTGGTTTAGTTTAACCTCTCGGTTTTTTTTATTTTTTTTT
>CAYSUI010000020.1:16956-25809 GCA_964434195.1 uncultured Candidatus Saccharibacteria bacterium | reverse complement strand
GAATATGGAATTACTGATATTTCTAAAAAGCCTAGTCTTGGGTATTAGCATAGCTATACCCATCGGTCCCATCGGAATTATTTGCATAAACAAAACACTGGTAACCAACAAGCGCTCAAGTATCGCCACCGGAGCTGGTGCAGCACTCGCAGACGGATTCTACGCAACTATTGCTGTTTTTAGCGTTAAAACAATCGCCCATTTTTTTCTTACACACAGAGCACCAATAGAAGTTATTGGCGGACTTTGTATAACTTACCTTGGCTACCAAAGTTACATAAAAAAATACCATGAACTCCCAGGGCTCACCCACGAACCCGAGTCCGATATTCTTTCCATTATCTCCGCATTCCTTCTCACACTAAGCAATCCAGTTACCCTAGTTTCATTTACAATTCTCTTCGCAGGACTCGGACTAGGCACTTCCAGCAAAACCCTAAGCTCTGTTTTGGTAATATTAGGCGTTATTACTGGTTCCCTACTCTGGTGGCTCACGCTTACATATGGAGTCGACTACCTAAAACACAAATTCACCCACACCACCCTAAACAAAGTTTCAGCTTACACCGGATTGGTATTAACCATTCTAGGCTGCCTTGCTGTTATTAGCGGAATATTTAAACTGATACACTTTCATATCTAACATAAAACCCTCACTAACAATCACTCCTTCTGAAAGAAGTTTATTTTTTTGCACTTCTTTTGTAGAAAGTAGATTTCCTTTTATAGAAAGTATTCCCCGTGAATTTACAACTCTCCACCAAGGCACATCACCAAACCCTTCATACCCACGAAGCACAAAACCGACCTGTCTGGCTGCCCTAGGACTACCAACCCAAGCAGCAACCTGACCATAGCTCATTACCCTGCCATGGGGTATTTTCTTAACTATATCAATAACTTTTTGCTTAAAATCACCATTCATTAGGTTATTATACATCTTATGTAATATTTTTGGCTTATTTAAGATTGAAATTCTCTTGACAAAAACTAAATTTTCTGTTATACTTGCAAGTCAACATTAAATGTAAAGATAAATGAAGCAAACCTCGAATAAACTTAAGCAAACAATATACGGTCCAGTAGTTACAGATTCATGCGAAGCCTGTGGTGAAGACTCTGTATGGTTACTTGCCAAAGCAAGCGAGGAAGTAGCTCTCTTCGGAGCAGTTATCTGGAACAAAAACACCGAATACACAATGGTATGTGCGCTATGTGGTTACGGTATAGGGTTGCATAAAAGCCTCTTCCAGAGACTCATTCCTATAGCTCAAAAAAACGCTCCAAAAGCAAAAGTGACCGCTAAATCTCGCTAATCTTACACAAAAACAACCTCCCTATCGGCAATTTGATATAATGCTTATAGGGAGTTTTGATTTATAAAAATAAGAAACAAACAAAAAAAATAAATGAAAAAATATCATTATTTTCTACTTACAGTATTTTTTATCGTTTGGGGGTGGGCAGCTTATCACCCACTTTTCCCACACGACTGGTTACTAGAAAACTACCTTGTCTTTTTGCTCATTCCGTTAGTAATCATACTTGGTAGATACTTCAAACTATCGAACACCTCATACACTCTAATAACCCTTTTCACCTGCTTACATTTAGTTGGCTCTCATTATACATACGAGAAAGTTCCATTCGGCTATTTTCTTCAAAGCATTTTTGATGCAGATAGAAATATGTATGACCGCTTAGTTCATTTCTCAGGAGGATTTTTGCTAGCCTACCCCTTTAGGGAAATATTCATGCGTGTTGCTAAGGTAAAAGGTTTTTGGAGCTACTATTTCCCAATCGACCTAATAGCAGCCACTTCAGCACTTTACGAAATAATTGAATGGTTAGCAGCAGCTAACGTAGACCCAGCAGCGGGTCTAGCATTCCTCGGGAGCCAAGGGGACATTTGGGATGCACAAAAAGATATGTTACTTGCGACAACTGGCGCAGTAATCACAATGTTAATAATCATGATAATAAACGCTTATCTGGATAAGAATTTTTGGAAAGAATTTAAGAGTAGCCTAAAAATTTCCAAAGACGATGAGCCCCTTGGTGAAGTCCGTTTAAAAAAACTTATAGACAACAAATAAACAACGTCAAAAAAAACTGCACTTAAACAGTGTGGATTTTTTTAAGTCCAAAAAAACCAAACGAAACAACAAATCCCGGGAATAATTTTAAATAAATTTTCCCTAAATATTCCCCACTTCCAATCTCAACTATTTCATCTACGATTATCCTAATAAAAAAAGGATTCTCTTTTGCGGAATAATCTAAAACTATCACATCTTTTTGTTCTCTATAAGATTTATCGATTCGAACCTTAAATACAAAAGCGCTAATCATTCCATTCTCATTTCTTGAAAACCTTCTATACATAGGAGCTACCACCTTAAGGACCCTCACCCCTAATTGTGTAAACAAATTAAAGCCTGTCATATCGGCTGGAATAAAAGCTTTTCCCAACCAGGGAGTTTTTAAACCACATAAGAATATTGCTTCGCCCTTATAGTAGCCATTAGGCAATTCCTTAGGCACCATACCTTTCACAAACAACTTTTGATATTTACTATGTTCTGTGAGATACCCAAGTAACGTCCCTAACATCATTAGTGTTACCAACCCAATTAGTATATAAATAACTCCAAATAAAATAAAAAACATATCTTAATGATATCAAACTCGTAATGTTTGTTATAATTAAGGTAATGAATATATTAGAACTAAAATCAAAAGTAAGCGGAGAGTTTAGCACGGAAGAAAAAGATTTAGAATCAAATTCTAGAGATGCAAGTATTTTTCAAATAAAACCAACTGCTATTTATTACCCAAAGAATGCAAAAGAATGCTCTGAACTTGTCAGTTATATGAACGAAAGAAAGGGCGCTTATCCAGATCTCTGCATTACAGCAAGAGCCGCAGGAACAGATATGTCAGGAGGAAGTGTTGGGGAAGGTATAATAGTTAGCTTCACTAAGTACATGAACCACATACTGGAAATAAAAAACAACTCCGCCATTACCGAACCCGGAGTATTCTACCGCGATTTCGAGAAAGAGACCCTTAAACAAAATTTGCTATTCCCCTCATACCCCGCTTCTAGAGAAATAGCAGCACTTGGGGGTATTGTCAGCAATAACAGTGGCGGAGAAAAGACACTTTCTTTTGGAAAAACCAAAGATTACGTAGATAGCTTAGAGGTGGTTTTATCAAATGGAGAAATTATTACTACAAAGCCATTAAACAGAAATGAACTCTCAAAAAAATTTGAACTTAAAACATTCGAAGGAGAAGTTTACAGAAAGCTATTTGCACTACTAGACGAACACTACGACACCATAAAACAAGCCCCTCCTCCAGTTACCAAAAATTCAGCAGGTTACCTGCTTTGGGAAGTATGGAATAAGGAAATTTTCGATTTAGGCAAAATTTTTGTAGGTGCACAAGGAACCCTAGGTTTAATAACAAAAATAAAACTTAAACTTATAACTCCTTCCAAACACAGTCGTCTTTTAGTTATTTTTATCAATGACCTCAGCAACCTAGGCGAAGTCGTCAATACGGTAATGAAATATAAACCCGAAACTTTCGAATCCTTCGACGACAAAACTTTCAAGCTGGCCGTTAAGTTTGCTCCGGAAATGATGAAACGAATGAAAGGCGGAATAATAAAACTGGGACTGCAATTCCTGCCCGAAGTCTGGATGACCCTAACCGGTGGTATACCAAAACTTATACTACTTGCAGAATTCACCGGGAATGAAGAGTCGGAAATTATGGGACGTCTCCAGGAATGTAAAAAAGAAATAGAAGAAGTCTATAACCTAAAAACTCACCTAACAAAATCGGCTGAAGAAACACAAAAATATTGGGTAATGCGCAGAGAGAGTTTTAACCTACTTCGCCAAAAAATAAAGAATCTCCATACCGCTCCGTTCATAGACGACACAACAGTACCAGTTAAACACTTACCTGAATTTCTTCCAAAGCTAAACGCAATTTTAGCCAACTACCCAAGTTTAATTTACACCGTAGCTGGACATATGGGTGATGCTAATTTTCACATAATTCCATTAATGGACTTAAGCAAAAAGGAAGAAAGAGAAATAATTCCAAAGCTTTCCGAAGAAGTTTACAATCTCGTACTCAGCTTCAAGGGTTCAACAACAGCAGAGCACAACGACGGACTAGTACGAGGTCAATATCTGGAACAAATGTACGGTAAAGAAGTTTTCCAGATAATGAAAGATGTAAAAACTATTTTCGATCCAAAAAACATTTTCAACCCCCACAAAAAAACCCAAGCCACTTGGGAATACTCTCTTCCGAGAATAAATCACTATTAGGTCATCCATAAAAAAATAGCAGACTACTTCTGCTAATCACTCGAACGTCTCCAGTGCATTGTTAGGTATAGAACCAAGATTGTTGAAAGAAGTACTGGAGATCCTAGAATAAGAGCTAAAATTGCCAACCCACTCCCCTTGTAAGCTTCTCGACCATTTGGGATAAAGAAAAATAAAACCGGCAAACCAACATAACCCAACCAAGCCAAAACCTTTAAAACCCAAAGGGGAACAAACGGTTTTTTATTTTTTCGCATTTTTTTACCATCCTTTAAAATAAAAATCAACGACCCAAAATCTTACACGAAATGATGCATTAGATCAACCACTATATTGTTGACCTTAAACTAAAACCTGTTAATATATCTCGGTCTGCACCTCTGTAGACGTTTCAATTCCTAAGGAGAATCAAATGAAAAAAACTCTGAAAACCCTCGCACTTTGTGCGATTTTATCGCTCTGCTGGTCTGGGAAAGCTTTTGCCCAAGACGTAACCGAGTCACTCGTCAAACAACTCGCCGAGAGCAAAAGCCCGGGGCACGTGTTCTTAACACAGAAGCTTTCAAACAAAGAAAACCCTTACAAGGTTCAACTCCTGAGTTACGATCTGCCAACCGACCGCAAAGACCTTCTCCATTTATTGGAAACTGATACCGAATTGATGATCAAAAAAAATATCATCCCTTTGCCAAAGAACTATGCGACTCTCAGCTCATGCCAACGACAATTCGTCCTCGAGTTTCTGAACATTTCCGGTGCGTTCGTAGCGGGTGCAAGCGATGATGAAATTAAATTACTGAGCAAGTACACTCTTCAGGAAGCTGTATACGGACAAAGCAACAACCACGTAGTCGCCAAAAAAGCAGTCGAGCGTGTCGAACCACTCCTTAATGAACACCTTCCCAAAGCGTTAAGAGTTTTACTAAGTTGCAAAGAACTCACAGACGTAGGTTTTGGTGAGATAACCACAAACGACGAAGAGGTCAAAAACGCTTGGATCTTCGTAAGTCGCTACATTGGCGAATGGTTGGACGAGAAAATCAAACTACTCCAAGACAAGATTAATCTGCAAGCAAAACAATAGGTTCAAATAAATCATAAAATAAAAATCCATAGATTAATTTCTATGGATTGTTTTTTAATTTTGGGATTCTGCGACTGGATCAACAGGTTTTGTAATTAACTGACGAAGCATCTCTCCACCAATCGTCATGCCAACTCCAGTGCCCAAACCGTCAACATCGAACACCCGAATTTCAAGGGGAATCAACTGCCGCTGAAGCTTGAGCTTGAGCTTACTTGCCCGCAGTCTCAGGGTCGCATCGAGTGCAGTCACGGACTCAGTCAGGACTTTAGCTTTCTCAAGTCGAGCCATCAGACTCGCAAGCTCTCTTCGGACCAGAGAAACCTGCTCATCCAGACGCCTTCTTGCATCCGTTACTAATTCTGACTTACGAGCATTGACCTGTTCGGAGACCTGAGTAGAAACCTGAAGATTGGCTTGCTGAAGTTCCAGAGCCGCACTTCGAGTTTCCTTCCGCCGCGCCCGCATGTCGCTTTCAACAGCTTGTTCGGCATTTTCAATGCGGACCTGACGAGCGCGTTCAAGACTTAAAACTTCGCTCGCCGCTGTTCTGACTCGTTCCAGGTCATCCAGTACATCATTTTCCGCAGAAGGCATATTCGCACGAATGACAGTAATGCCATAAGTGTTACTCACACATTCATTCAAAGCCTGAATAAGATTGGGCAAATGATCTCTTCCCACAAACTTCACTCGACTATCTTTGATCGAACTGATAATCCGAAGTGAAGTATAGGAAGCATACAAATCCAAAATTTTCATCAGACCTGCGGGATTGGTTGTGGTAACAAACTTTGCTGGATCAGTCACCCTGAAGACAATCTGATTGGTAATTCCAAGATTAACAAAGTCCCCAGCACTTCCCACAGTCGTAATGTCCACCACCTGATCTCTGGTCGAGACCATGAATGGAACAAAACGCGTAGGAGACCAAAAACGATTTCGACCCGGCTTTGCCAATTGGTTCTCCAAAGGCTTCCCGTTCTCACAAATTACTCCGACCCATCCGTCTGGAATATCCACTTTCGCCGCATTAACGTAGCCGACAAAAAACTGGAACAACCCAAGCGCAAACAGGATCAAAGCAATCAGTTTAAGCGGAGCAGGCAAGAGAGCCAAGGCAATAAGAGCCAACAAAAACATGCTCACACTGCCAAGCTTTCGCTTGTCGGGAACGTAAACCAAAAGTTCCCCGTCCTTAACCCCAGAGAAACGATCCTTCACGGATGCCCGGACACTCTCGCTCACACTAGCAACAATCGTGCCCAAACGTTTGTCTATCTGCTGCTGAAGTTCATCCGCGCCATGTTTAAGCGCCAAGTCCAAAGCATTTTCTGCATGCTGTCTAATTGCTTCTTTCATGGTTAGACAACCTCCTTGATTTCGACATTTTCAATCTTGGATGCATCCTGCGCTAGACCCGAGGCCTTGGCAATCTCATCCATCATCTGCTCCACTCTCGCTGGCGTGTAATTCTCACCAGCCATGGCGACAGATGCCGAAATAGTGTTCAGGGCATTGGAAAGCTCCACGACCACGTCCTCTGGTTTAACTGCGGCAACTTGGTCACGAATGCCAGCAATCAGATCGTCAAACTTCTTGGATTCATCCGCCGGTCTGACAGACTTCATTTGGTCCAAAACGGCTTTGAGTCCGCTTCTTTCCAAAAGCAAATCTAAGACATCCACGTCGGGAAGAAGTTGAGCCGAATCGAGCGTGTCAGTAATAACCAGAGGAATGCGCGGCACCAGCACTTCCGCCGCTGCCTCCAGCTCCATGTAGACCAGATCCATCTCGCTCAGATAACTTTCCACCCCAGTAGTATCCACCGACACAGCTCGAATTTGCGCAATGTAAGTTTCAAGTTTACCCAGGATGGCGGCGAGAATACTCTCGCTTACGTTTTCGAGTGCCGCCAAACGCGCTTTCACTATTGCATCAGTATTCTGGCTCTTCAAAAGCGAAGAAGTAATTGCACGAATTTCGCGAATCACCTGTTCGACCCGAAGAACCCCAAGCTTCTTGGTCGCAACCGCACTGGCAATTTCCTCTTGAATTTCTTCTTCGGTAATCGCTAGTAACCGTTTAGCCGCCTGATCAAGACGCATTAGATCGCTAATAGTCGTCTTCGCCAAAGCTTTCAAATAGTCATCGGCAACAGTATTACCCACAGGAATGTGGTCAATAACCGACAAGCCATAAGCTTCAGCCAACCGTTGAAGTGCGGCGATAATGGAGAGTCTTTCAACCGATGAACTTTCACTGAGGCCAATCTCAGAGACAGCCAACTCACCAATAGTGGCGGCGTCCTCGATCAACCCGACTCCCAACTCTGAATGACCCAACTTGCTAAGTTGAGCATTCATCCCACCAGCAGCAACGCCCACGTAAGCGGGTATTCCTACTGGCTGGTTCATGAATCTGTTAAATTCACCGGCCTTCCCTTTGAGTATTTTGTCGCGCACCAAAGCCTCGTATTGTTCTTCAAGCTGCCTCACAAACTTCGAGAAGCCACCCTGTTCGATCAAACGAAAACTATCGCTAACCTTAACCACCAACGCGCCCCTGAATGTGTGTGTAATGCTATCACTGGAAACACCTTCCACCGGGTCCATGAGAAGCACAATAGGACTTGTGCTCACGGCTGCAAATGGTGTCACTCTCGGATCGAGAATTACCGTGCGTTGTCCCGGTTTGAGAGTTTTAACAATCCGGTTATGCATGGTGAAGTGAATATCTGTTCCCGGTCTTCCGACAAAAATTCCATCCTTCCAGAGGGTTACAGCAAAGTACCCACTATAAAGCAAAATCGCAACAAGCCACGAAAACAGAGACACACCTTCCCAAGCAGACAGTTCACCTAAAAAACCCGATGATACTGGAATCCAACCAAAAGGTTGACGGACGAAGTACACCCCGATCAGGAGTAAGAAGACGCCCGCGCGTACAACAAGCGGAATAAGCCTGAGTCCGGTGGATTTGATGTAGTGAACTGCCACCACACCACCATCCGTATCCTGCTTGCCAACATTCTGCAAAGCTTCAGACAAACTTCCCTCA
The DNA here is from genome assembly GCA_964434195.1 of uncultured Candidatus Saccharibacteria bacterium. Taxonomy (GTDB): domain Bacteria; phylum Patescibacteriota; class Doudnabacteria; order UBA920; family UBA920; genus CAYLIB01. The sequence continues at coordinate 17,313 of CAYSUI010000020.1, read as the reverse complement.
GCTTCACAAACACCAATCGAGCTAGTAAACGGCATAGCATTTGCTCCTAGTTGAAATTGGTTAATCGAAAAAACAACGACGCTCGTTGTTCTCCAAAGTCGCACTAAAAAAGGTAATATTTCCCCCTAATTATTGAAAATGTGCAACCGAAGAATTTACCACATTTTCATAGTTTTATCAAACAAAAGCTACTTTTTTATAAACAAGACATTCATATAACTGGTCGTATTCTCCGGCTGACCAATAAACTCATATGAATTTGCATTCCTTATTATTTTCGGAATTACTTTTTTTTCTTTAGCCAAATCTAAAATCAATTTCATACTAACGGGCGAATCTAGCATATCTTGAACTATT
>CAYSUI010000020.1:0-16856 GCA_964434195.1 uncultured Candidatus Saccharibacteria bacterium | reverse complement strand
AAACACTCATCGTTAAAACTCGCACCAGTTCTTTTTATTTCTTCTACAATCCCCTTGTCTGACTCAAGTAAACCAAAAGGGGTATCGTAATCTAAATCAGTCACAGCAAAATTAGTCTTACATTTTTCATAATGATCCGGCCCCACAATAATAAATACATCCCTTGGCCCTTTGTTCACAAATAGAGTCTTATAAAACTCACCTATCAAAGGAGAGGCAACGAGCAAATGATGTGCGCTAACTCCCATAACGATATTAGAATTATTTACACCCACATTTCCTTCATCCACCGACTTTCGAATCAACTTACCCAACCCTTGTTTGTCTAAACCAGAACCTACTGTCGCATCTAAATTTTTCTGTAATTGAACATTTTGAAAACGAGAATCAGACAAAACCAAACCCGCTGTTATATTTTTAATTTCTACTGGTTCTGCTTTATTATTTTTATGCGCTACAAAAACACCAACGCTTAAAAAAATAATAGTCAATATAATTATTAATCTATTCATATATTTAGAAACGGGCCAGGCTCTCTAGCGCCCGGCCCGTTCTTATAGTTATCTAATCACAATGTTCTGAGTAGATCCCGTATTCAGATAATCCAAATCTCTTACTGACTGAATAAGTGCCGGATTAGCTTTAAACTGACCTTTACTTACAACTCTTGCAAAATAATTTATAGTTGGCTGACTACATGAGTTTCCATAGACAGGATAATTATAAGTCGTGAAATACACGCTATTATTTTCTATTCTGTTTGGATACCATATATAGTTATCACAAGAATAATTGAAACTCTTATTTACTGAGTACGGATCTGTAATTGGTTTAAGACCCGAAGGTAAATAATCTACTATCTGATACTCCCCATCAAGAGAGCCGGGTTCTAATTTAGTTTTTACAGTAACCTTAACAATATCGCCATCTTTAAACTCTGAAACCTCTTTACCATTTACTGTATAAGTTCTTTCAACACCTATTCTACCTTCTTTCTTAAGCGAATTAGGATCACTGGCAACCTGCCTTACTCCAGTAACCGATATCTTCCCTGAAACTGATGAGTAAGTAATACTTTTTAACTGTTCAGTGGTTACTCTAAGTGTTTTAGAATTACCATTTTTCAATTCTACTTTTTCTGTTTTACCATCTAAAGTAAATTCAAAACTAGCTGTGCTCTTATCACTCCTGGAAAGTAATTCTCTAGCCACCAGCACTTCTTCTATAACGTCTAAATCTCTTTCAGGATTGTGATTCTTTATATATTCAGCAAGCTTTTCAGCATCATCCTTTATTTCCAACATAGCCGCCAACTGAGCTACGCTTCCAGTTATCTTAACCTTCTTAGATTTATCCTTCTCAAAATCAATACTCGCTTCCACTCCATTAAAATCAAGCTTGGACTTAATAGAGTCATAATAAATCTTACGGGCAGATTCAGTGTCTCCAAATCTCGCTAACCCCAAAGCAAGATACACTCTGTCTTCCCTAGAAAAATCCGAATTATCTTTTACACTTTGAAGTTTACTCAACACAGGCTCATTCAAACTCGCAAGACCATAAAGCGCAACTGCAATTCTATGAGTATCAGCTTTATCATTCTTCATCTCATCTTTAAAGTATTTAACTAAGCGTTGCTTATCTACATTTTCAGGACTAAGATCAGCTATTTTAGCAGAGAGTAATAAATCAGGATCACTATAGGATAGTAGACTCACTCCACCATTTCTTTGATAGGGTAATATATCAAGACTCTGACCTTCTTCTTCTCCGAAAAAAGTATGCAACAATTTACTAGATTCAAAACTGGCAACCTGTTGATCTGCTCGAGTACCACCATAACGGGAACCGTTAAGCAAACCATAATACTTTCCAACTCCTGTTTCGGCAAAAACTAATTCTGTTATACCTTGTTCATTCCCCTTTACCTGATTTTTACCTTCACTTAAATTCTTAGTTTCACTTTCAGATTTTCTAAAGTAGCTATCCAGAACAGTAATTCTCTTCAAAATCGCATCTTCATTTTTGCCCTGCTTTGCGGAAACCAAAATCTCATACTGACCAGCGGACAATACCGGTAATTCAGTCTCAAATAGACTCCCACTCACTTCTTTTTCAGAACTATACTTTAAAGCATCTATTTTCACCGAATACTTAACCGGCTGATTACCGACAAGACCGGTTCCAAATGTTCTAACTTTCAAGACTGGCTTATCTCCTGTTAAGTAAAAATTATTAGCTACCGAATCTACAAAGAAAGGTAATGTAGCAATAACTTGTTTTTTATTTTCACCAGCCAGCAAGTCTTCTTGAGAATACCCTCTTGCAGTAACTCTCCAAGAAGTTACATTATCTGGTAAATCGAAATCCATAGTTGCATTTCCACTACCAGAAGTTCTTACTGTTTTAAAAGCAGCTGTATCTTTGAAATTACTTCTTACCCCACCACCTTTTTCCGCATTATGTACATACAAACCGTCAGCAAAATAAGTGTGATACTTGTTAACAACAATGTTATATACTTCTGTACCCGGAGCATTAACCACTTCCATTGAATCTACTCTTACAGAATTGCCCGTTGTATCAATCATTGTATCGCCAACCCTTACCCTAGCCATCTCTTTCCATTCACCATTCGAAAAAACAACGTGTTCAGGAGTTACCCTAAGTTTTCCGTTTACAACCAAGTACCCACCAACTTTATGACTCGAAGTGCCCTGAATAGTAGCTTTAACTTTCTTGCCATTTATATCCGACAATCTAGTTAAAATTTCATCTCCAATCACCAAGTCTTCTATAGACTTAGTCCTTCCATTTGCCATAAGTATCTGAGTACCAGCAAGGAAACAACCACCCTTCTCGGCTCCCCCACCAGGATTACCCAAAACCAAGTAGTTGGTGTAGTTAACTATCGGTTGAGTATATATTGTCTGATAAAGCGTACTTAACACTTCAGGTTGATACCCAATAGATTTTACGTAGAAAATAGCTTCATCTACCACCGCCAAATTAACTTCAGCCGATACTCCATTCTTATCTTTATTTCTTGTTGATATATCAAGTGTAACTTTTTCACCCGGACGATATTGTTCTTTATTTGATTTAATATCTATAGAGAGCTTATTATCCTCACTCTTAAAGTTTGCATAAACAGTATTCGTCTCGACAAAACCATAAGGTCCTAGCACTACTGCCCTGTATTGAACATTAGGTGCAAACTCCTTAGCAAACTTCTCGCTAAAACTCTGGGAGTCGGTCACCACAGCCTTACCAATACTATTCTGCCATCTGTAATAAAGTATTTGAGAATTATTTTCCAGCCTTCCTTCTATTGCAGCTATATTCAAATTAATCTCATCGCCAACTGAATACTGTTTAGAATATCTTTCATAATCAGTAGTATTTGGAATTCTGAGTTCTACTGAAAATGGATTAGTAGGATTATAGTTATCATAAGCAGTGTAGTAACCCTCCTTATATGCACCAAAATTAGTCTTAAGATCTCTATTCTGTCTATCCTTACCGGTAACTTCTATAGAATAATAACCATCTTTTACGGCTGGTAAATTTTTAGAAAAATTCCACTCACCAGAATTATCTGTGTTCCCTGTTATATTTTCTACCACTTCCTCTTTCCTATCATACCTATAAGTTTTGTATACCAATTTACTAATTGGATCATACGCCTCTCCTGTTTCAACTTTTACATAGTATATTTTCGTAATTTTTGCATTTAGCGAATAGTTTATTACTGGCCCACCAACAAATTCTGGTTGGTAATAATACCCACTTGTTACATTTGTTTTATTAGTATCTATCACTATGTCATTTAACTTAGCTTTAAAGGTATATTCATCACCATTCTGCTTAGTTTGATACCCTTGTAGATACATATGCGGCCCAAAAACATTTACCGATGAATCAGTAGTTATTTCTGCAATCTCCGTATTGGCAGCCCTAAAACTCATATTTAATGTTCTGGGGTAGAAATCACTACTTACATATTGCGGTGTTATTGTAACCCGACCAAGACCCTTAGAATCCAACTTGATCGTTCCATCCATCTGGCCATTAAAATAACCAGTGTATGCAATCTCAGTATTTGTAATTGGAGTACCATCAAACAAAGCAGCACTAACTTCAAAGTCTACCGGCTCTCCAGCAAATACATTATCCTTAGATGGTTTAACACTAATCTGATACGCAGGCTTGTCATACGTTAGTACTTCTACACTTGTACTAGTAATTATTTCTCTACCATTAGTCGCAATTAGTGAATAAGTAGATGGTTGTAATCCTTTAATCGCCAACTTTCCCTCATAGGTATCGAAGTTAGAAATTGTTACATCCATACTCACCAGTGGTCTTGCGTCTACTGGTAATTTATCTCCAGCATAGTAGTAACCAGTATATAGTCCGACATTTATTTTTTTCTGTCGCAAATCCTCGCTTCTTCCTTTAGCGATTCCCCAGAAATTTATATCGTCAGTCATCTGATACACACTCCTATCAGAAACCAAATATTTCCAATACACATCACCCTTATATGCGCCGCTACCACCCCATCTATCTTGTGCTATTGCTACTAAAGGAGACTTACCCGAACTTTCCACCTGTAAAAATACCGGATTGAAATTTTCATTTTCAGCTTTCAAAAATTCTGGAGTATCAAACTGCATAAGACCGTTACTATCTGTCTTACCCAATTCTTTTGTCTCACCTTTAAAGACGGTACTTACTTTAGCATTACTTACAGAAGACTTTGTGTTAAAATCTTTTACCCACATTAACCCTCTATCATGTGTCACGCTGAAATATTGAGAAATAGGAGTTACCTGGGTCCACGCATAAGCATGAGTACCCTTAGCAGTGGTTACATCTACTAAGTAAAAACCTTCATTTAGACTCTCTGGGAGATCGAAAAAGCTTTGTGACTGCACAGTTTGAATTGTCGGTTTAAAAGAAAGAATCTTTCGGGCCTTCTCAGCCTTACCCTCTATTCCATTTGCACGATAATAGGTAGTCCAAGAGTAATCCCAATTTCTACTATTGGAATAGGATTCAATAAAATCTTTACTATTATTAAATTTATAGACATCTGCAGAAGTTACATCTTTTACCGGATCTACACCATAATAGAACAATCCAAAGCTTTGCTTTTTACCCGGCAAAACCACTTCGAAGTCTCTTTGCAGCGAAAAGTAAGAATAATCTTGAGTCCCATTTGCATTCGTTGTCTCAAAACTAAACGAATAATCTTTAGGTAACGTATCTGTTGCCCCCTTAGCACCTAAGCCCTTTTTTACAGTTACTGTATATACTTTGTTGTCTTCTAGACTCTTAGGTATGAACACCACAGTGTCTCCATGAGTTTCGAATTTTCCTTCTGCTTTAGGAGTAATTTCAAAATACTTTTCTATACCTTCTATGTTCTCACGATTAAATACCATCTCTATACCAGTATTAGACGGAACATTAGTACCTTTATCTCCTGGTGTAGTAGATAGAACAGCAAAATTAGACTTTATCTGATAAGCCCATGAATAATCCCTATCTGCAACACCTTCTTCAATTTTGATCTTATACACAGAATCACCCGGTAATTCTGCTTTTGGTTTTATTCTAAAATTATTATCACCGAGAGAATCTACAGTAAATTCAACATTAGGCTCAAACTTTACAACACGCTTTAACTGAAAACTGGTAATACTTTTAGACGACTTCAAAATGAATGCCCCATTTCCTGGAACACCGCTATCGTCACTAGTCTCCGCTTGCAAAGTAAACGCAGAGGCAAGTTTGGGAATTCTAAAAAATTGATAATAAACACCACCAACCAAAGCCAACACTAAAACAAGCGCCACTACAGGTTTAAGCATCATAAGAAGATTTATACCAAACAAACTTCTTGTATTTTCTTCCGATTCAATTTGTTTTGGTTTTTGTTTTGCAGCGTCTTTTAATTCAGACATAAGCAAAATCCTTCTCTTTAGCTCATCGGGAGCTTTATGTTTAGTTAATTTAGAAAACAATTTATCTATTATATTAGGCATGGGTAATCTCCTTCACGCGTTTGTATAAAATACTTTGGGCGCGATAAAAATGACTTTTTGCGGTATTCTCTGGAATACCGAGCGTGTCTGCAATTTCCGAAAATGTTAACTCTTCAAAATACTTTAGTAGCAAAACTTCTTTAACATCCGGATTAAATTCCGAAATAAACCCCTTAACTTTTTCTACAAACTCAGTCGAGTCAAACATGGCTTCTATAGAAGGGTCTTCATCCGGTACAGTTAAGACCTGCTCTTCCACCTGAGAGAATGGAGTACTCTTTTTTCTCTTTATATGATCCAAACACTTATTACGCGCCACCTTCAGTAACCACGGTTTCAGTGGTTTGCTTTTATCCAGCTTGTCGAAATTTTCAAAAAAACTTATGAAAGTTTCGCTTGTAATATCCTCCGCCTCCTGCGGATCACTAAGCATCCACCTCGAAAAGTTGTACACATCGTCCATGTACTCCTTAACGTAAAAAGACACCCCTTCCTCACTTTTGGCCTCACTTGCCCCACCCCAAATAGATAATGTCATTATTTTAATTGTAAAAACACGATAATTGTTCACCCTTATTATACATTATTGCTTCAATAACCCCACGAATTAAACCATAAAATAGTTGCAATAAAAAAATAGCCTTATCGGCTATTAATCAAAACCCTTTGTTTTATTTTATAGACCTTAATCGACCTGGCAAGTAAAAACCATGCTTCTGCATATAGTCCTGCTCATAGACACCCAACCTTACCACCCCAGGCTCATCTTGATTAGCCTTCGCAGTCTTTCTTTGTTCCGGCGGTAAATCTCCTTGCGCATGAACAAGTTTAAAATTATCCATGAATACAGCCGAATTTGGGAAATTTTTCCAATCAACCACTTTAATAATACCCGCCAATTGCTTCCTAAAATCTGCCCCCAAAGGGTTTTCAAAATTAGAAATATTAACAAAATTATCAAAAGTGCTAATCATAAATCTCATTACAAAATAAAGCTTTCTCTCTGCTTCAGGCATAGTTCGGTCATAGTATAACCTATACTTCTCATCATCAGTATCCACTTTATTATCTGAAATATCGTTATATACCCTCTCTGCTTCTTTAAGATCCCATCCCTCTAAGCTCTCGAAATTCATATTCTTGTCATTACTTAAAACATACCTAGCTACTTGTAATACTTTCACTATTTCAGGATGCCATTTTTTCTTATCAAAACTAGACAATTGAAGTAGGTACTCATGTAATACCTTACTAAAAAGCTTCTTATCCATTACATAAATAGGTGCTTCTCTACCAACTGATCTAGTCTTTGGAGTAGATTGATAAAAACTTAACGTCTCCACACTTCCATCTTGATGAAAAAATTGGAAATCAGAATCCAAAGTATGCTTTATAGCTTCCAGATCCTCTCCACTGTCAGTTCTACCCACCTGTAGATTATTCACTCTAACTAATGGATATTTTTCCTTTAATCTAGGAAAAGCCTGAACAAATCTAGGAAAAAGATTAAAATCTTCGTTCTCCACAAGTTCAATTTCAAGCGAATTCAGTTCACTTCCTGGCAAACTCTCAATCTGGATTTTACTCACCATAGAGACGTCCAAAAAATCCAAGCCATTTTCTTTCAAAAATTTTTGCTTAGAGCCCTCTATAGATTCAAATTTTGGCTTGACCATTTCTAAACCACTCTGACTAAATTCAGTAAATTTCATAAAATCATTATATTTTAAAAACCCAAAATAAAAAAACGCCTTCGCGCCTTAAACACTTATAGCACAATATGGCCCTGAATACAGATATACAACCCAAGAATTATCATAGCTAAAAATAATTTTCTCATAACCTTTCCCCCTTGTAATAAACACACGCTTGGGAGCAAAAAATAGTTGCAATAAAAAATCAGCCATACAGAGACTAGTAAATCGCGCGGGCGAGGTAGTGAATGTCTATTGTAAAAATTTTGGCTTTGCCAAGATGTTTACAGTAGACTGCTCATTTCGCGATTTACTAGTCTCTAGCATCTTTTGCTATAATTGCGCTATGTCAAAAATTATATTACTAGATATAGATGGTGTTCTCTTACGTTGGAATACACAGTTTAGTCAAAAATACGCGGAAGAGCACAATATTCCTTACGAAGAAATTACTGCTTTTTTCAAAAACGAATTCGAAGAGTGTAGTGTCGGTAAAAAAGATTTAAAGGCCACACTCCCTGCATACTTAGAGAAATGGAACTGGCCAAGCACAATAGATGAATTTCTTTCTTATTGGTTCGAACAACAAATGGACGTAGACCACGATCTCCTCAAAGCCGTTCAAAACGTACGTAAAACAGGCACCAAAGTTTACCTAGCCAGCAACCAAGAAATCTATCGCACCGACTACCTAAAAAACTACTTAGAACTAAATAAAAATTTCGACGGCGGCTTCTTTTCTTGTGAATTCGGAGTAAGAAAAGAAAATCCCGAATTTTTCCAAAAAATTCTCGAAACTCTAAAAGTAGAACCAGAAAATTTACTATTCTTCGACGACGATATAAAAAACATAAAAACCGCCGAAAGCGTAGGTATAGAGTCTATTCAATACCAAACCCTAAAAGACTTCACCCAAGCCATCTAAACTAAAAAAGACCTACTTAATAGGTCTTTTTTAGTTTAGGGATAAAAAGCCAAGTATCTTTGCCCATCCGTCCCAACTCGCCAATCCGTCGGCCATCCCGCCTTCTCTGCCCATAAGGCCACCAATTTATTCCTCTCATCCTGAGTGACTAAGTTAAATTCCTCAACCTCAAAAGCCGAGGGCTCTTTCCCAAAAGCCCCTCTATATAAATCCCAGAAACCATAGCTACACTCTATTCCCATATAACAAAAATAGCACAAATCAAATATTGACAAAACGAGTCAATATTTGTAGAATAGCAAGTCTCTATTATTCTAAATTCTAGAGCAATTGCGCCTAGCTTCGGCTAGGCAAAACTTCAACCGAAGCAAAATCAAACTGGAGGGTTTGAATGAAAGCTGGATACAGTCTGAGCAGGGCCTCTGCAGGCAACGTCAATGCATTGGGTAAAGTTCAAAACTTGCTACGATTGGTGTGGAATTCCACTGGCTTTAACGCCGTGACGGAATTAAGCATCAAAAAAGCCACCGACGTTTCGGGATCAATGGGCTCCCAAATGAGTCAATTGATCCACCATACATGCCTGTTTATTGATTCACTCGGTCCTCGCGACCGCATTACCGCCGTGCGTTTTAGCGGCGAAGGTTCAACAAAATGCATCGCCGACAACATCCTCTGCGACGAAGCCGGTAAAAAGAAAGCCAAGGAAGCCGTAAAAAACCTCCGCACACTTTCCAACACCGTCTTCGCTGAACCGCTGGCATTCCTGCTGGAACACGAAAACGTTAGCGGCCGCAAAGTCGCTACCATTCTGACCGACGGATGCGCCGTTCCAATGCGTCGAAGCGATCAAGAGGAAGAAAAAGAAGCCGAAAAACAAGCTGCCCTGCTGGCGGAACAAGGTACACCCCTGTACGTCATTTGTTTCAGCCCCCATGCGGACTGGAACTTCGCGCAGCGGCTTGTGAAGGCCAACAAAAACCTCGGTTTCGCTACGCACGTCTCATTCCTGGAAAACCTGGAGAAGTCCTACGCCGACATCATCGAATCAGCGCGTAACACATCGTCCGACCATCTGGAATTCTCGGTCAAAGTTGACGGCAAACCGGTAAACGGAACCGGATTCTGCACGAAAAAAACCTTCACCAACGTCGGAACCGGGCAATACACCGTTCCCGGTTTCTACAAAGGCGAAGCGGTTGTCTTCGTGGAGATCCCCGCCGCTGCAAAGAAAGTCCAAATCCAAGGCGTCCTGAACGGCGAAAAATTCGATCTGACGGTCACCCCGGAAACACTGACGGACGATGAACGTGTGGAATATCTGGAAGGCAAAGGGTATTTCGCTTACAAGGACAACGACAAAGCTGCCGCCGTCGGTTACTTCCAAGAAGCCGGCGACGAAGTCGCAGTCACCCTCGTCGAAACCTCTTACACAACCAATGAACGACGTGACGCGCAAACCAAATTTGCTTCTCTCGCTCGCCATGGTCGCCTACCCGGTTCTATCGGAAAAGCCAAAAAGCTGACGGTTGTCGAATTGTTCCGGATTCTCACGGGTGACCCCGGAAACCAGATCATCTACAACCCCAAGGCTCGGGGCTATCAACGTACTGGAGACAAAGTCGTCGAAAGCAATTGGAAACCCATCAGCGGCGGAGTCGCCCTGCTGAACAAACTCGTGTCGCATAAGAGCAAAATGACACTCACGCTCAGCGGCACACGTCCTGGACTCACCAAGACGGACAACCAACCCAAGAACATGCCGGTGTCGTTTACATTCGTCGCAGGTGGCCCGGAAGGACCGTACACGAACGAACCAATCGTTTCATCATACGTGACCAAAAGAACTTTCGCCACGCTGGTGAAATTGGGGTACCTGGAAGCAGACACAAAATTCGACACAGACGCAGTGTACGACTTCGAAATCGGCGACATGTCCTTCACCAACGGCCGGCTCAATGTCACTTCAACCGATGTCGTCGGACGTATGAAACTTGAAAACCATCAAGAAGTCGTAGCCGCGGCACTCAAAGACAAGTGGAATGAACTGAAAAAATCCAAAATCGGTGGAAGCGACTGGGAAAAACCGGAAGAAGAGAAGAACGAACGGGAAATCATTCCTGGTGAAGACAAAATCACCGTTCTGAACGCTGAATGGTTCTTGGACGAAGAAGTTCCCGCCAAAAAAGGAACAAAGATCGTCCGATACAAAACCACAGCCGACAAGCTCTTCGCCGAAGGCGCAGTTTTCGAATGGGATTGGGAACCGGATGGTAAACACTATGCATTCGCCCTCAAACCTATCAGCAAAGAAGAAGACGCCGAACCGGAAGAAGTCGAAGGTGTAACCTACATCTCCAAAATCACCGACCCAGCCGAAGCCGAGAAACTCCACAAGCTCGTCAAGCGCATGCGCGAGATCACACAGCTCGGTCACCGGATCGTGAAGATGGACGTGGAAAACACCGGCCGGGCGGATGTCCTCTTCCAACCTGTTGTGAACAACAGGATCAAAAACGAAGAAAAGAAGACCTCTCAACTCAAACTGAAGTCTGATGACGGAACTCGAACATTTGTGGTCACACGCCACACCTGGCCCGAGGAAGTCACTTTCTAACCAAATCCAAGCGAACCCAATTCGCTTTTTTTATTTACCTAATCCTTATTAACAATATTTTAAAAATATGATTTAATATGAGGTCTGAAAAGACCCTCTTTTAGTAACATCGAAAGAGGCGCTTAAAAGTCAAAACAGGGGGAATAAGAATAAAACTCTTTGTTTTGAGGCTATTTACGCTGAAAATCTCAATAGGAGAATTCACGAATGTCGCAAGAACACAATCAGATTACACTCTTTGCCACTTTCGACGGGACGCTCGGAACACTCTCTCTGGACGTGCCCTTCAAAATTGACCCTCGCTTCGCGGCGAGCAATTCAACAGACGAAGACGAACCAGGCAGTCAGATTGCTCCCGGCACCTACACCTTCACTGGCATCGCATATGTACCGAGTTCAAAACCGGAATTGCAGGCCCGCTACGGCCGCGCAATCATCCGTTTCAACGACGCAAATGGATTCAACGTCGCCATCATCGGCGGCGCGAGCGATAACGAAGGCTTCCCGGTGCTGGCGGAAGGTGAGAGCATCCGCGTTTCGAACGAAACCTTGGAAGAAATCATCGCCTATCTGGACGGCAAAACCGGAACCGAACTGGTCGTCACAGAAGAAGAACCTGGTGTTTTGACAAGTCTTGTCGGCCACAACTGGATTGGTCGCGAGGTTACCAACATTCGCCCGCGTCGCATCAAAGCGACCGCAATTGGCGAAACGGAATTGACCGACGACTTCTACACCAGCAGTACTTTCGGCGACCTGGAACTGGACATTGATCCTTTCTGGGAATTCGCATATCTGTTCATAACAGACCCTACCGTGGATGTCGAAGAAGTGCAGTTCGCCGAGGACGCAGAAGATCAAGGTTCATGGGTCATCGAAACCAACCAAGAAAGCGGTTCAATCTCAGACGGCACCGGTTTCTCAGGCTGCGATACCCCGACGCTCATCAAAGAAGCTGCTCCGTCTCCAGCCGCATTTGAAGTCCACGATTACCGCCGATTCTCCAACACAGAAAACAACGAAAGCGCGGAACCAGAAGCCCCACGCTTCTCCTTCACCGAAGAACCCGATCGCAGTTTCGAGCCTGCACACGTTCAACATTACGAACCCACACCGGAACCTGTCCGTCATTTCGAACCTGCATCCGAACCCACACCGGTTCATCATTACACCCCTGAACCCGTTCACCATGCGCCTGCTCAAGAGTCAGGTGGCGGCGGTGGCTGGAGTGGCGGTGGCGGCTCCGACTTAGGCAACAGCGGCAAATCCGACTCAGGTGGCGGTGGCGGTAGCTACAGCGGCGAATAACAAACTTATCAGTTCCTAACAGGAACTCTTTTTTTATCTCAAAATAAAGCCTAAAAAAATTTTTTCCACTTTCCTTAAGGGAATTTTCAGGTTTTCTAAGCTATTTTCACTTCCCACCCATAATACAATCATATATATTTAAAAACCCAAAAAGATTATTTATGTAATAAATTCTTATGAAATTATTTCAAAAAATCCTAATTCCTTTATCCGCTTTTTTCATACTCTCAATATTTCTTCATCCTTTAGTTTCCGAGGCAGTTACAATTTTCAATCCTAAAATTTCTGTTACCACACAGACTATTTCCAACTCTGAAATCAAACTTTCCTGGAATATTGATAACACAAAAAACCTGTCTGGCTTTAGAATTTATCGTGCCCCAGGAGATACTCCTTACAGTTTTGAATTTATAAATTCAACAAGTAAAGACACTAGGTCATTTACAGACAAAGGGCTACAACCTAACACAAAGTATTTCTACCAAATTAAAGCTTCTCAAAACGGCAGTATTGTACTATCCGCTCCATCAAACTCTGTAAGCACAACTACATCCGGTTCAGTTCCACCAACGCCTACCCCATCACCAATTCCCTCACCTACTCCAGTTCCACCACCAACACCTTCCCCGACCCCCTCACCTACTCCAACACCGACCCCTACTCCATCGCCAACCCCCACTCCAACTCCTAACTTAGATACCGAAGAATCTAAATTTTTAAATTTAATAAATATATATAGAGCAGAAAAAAATCTCCCCACCCTAAAACTATCTCTCACTCTAACCAAAGCTTCAGAATGGCTAAGCACAGACATGTCTTCTAAAAACTATTTCTCTCACATAGATAGTCAAAATAGATATCCAGCGGAAAGAGTTCAAAGTTTTGGTTATCCTTCAACCGCCGGAGTCGGTGAAAATATAGCCGCAGGAACAAATTGGAGTGACGCCGCCACGGTCTTGGAACAATGGAAACTTTCTCCAGGCCATAATGCAGCCATGATAAACAAAGATTTCAAAGTTATAGGAATAGCCAGAAGTTACAACAGCACTAGCCAGTACAAATGGTATTGGACTACTAATTTTGGAACCATCGAAGACTCCTCTACCATAAATATCCCAACACCCACCCAAACGCCAACCGAAGCAAACACAACTCTCAATCCTGACTTACTAAAAGAGTCACGTTCTTCTTACTTACAAGGCATTTGGCACGTAAGCTCATTAATCACCCCCGCAAACGAGTTATTAATAAATAGCTACCATGGTGGTTCCGGGACAGGACTTACCATAAACCTCACTATAAACAACAACGGTACTTGGTCGAGCCAAGGTTACAGAGCATATCAACGACCTACCCCTAAGGATGGCGGGACTTGGACTAGCAAATTCATACCAGGAGAAAATTATGAAATAGTAACTTTTAAACACTCAAACAGATCTCCTGACACAGTAATAAAAATTCATGCCATCCAAGGAAAGTTAACTTTTTTTGCAGGTTTAAATCCTAAACCAGGAGTTCAAACTTTTATAGAAGGTAGAAACGATTACAAACAACAAATTATATTCACACCAGGCCTCGGGCTTTTAAACGGTCCTCACTAAATACATACTCATTATTAATTGCGTAATAGATAAGTTTCCTGTTAATATCTCTTAATGCAACTTGAAGAATTACTAAATCAATACAACTACGAATTCCCAGATGAACTAATAGCCAATTCCCCCGCTTCCCCAAGAGACAGCGCGCACCTTTTAGTATTCAATAGACAAACCGAACAAACACAATTCGACACTTTTAAAAACCTAGCACAGTACCTGCCAAAAAATTCTGTACTAGTCTTAAACGAAACCAAAGTAATACCTGCACGTTTTTATGCAACTAAACCAAGTGGCGGAAAAGTAGAGTTACTATATTTAAATAACGACGGTGAATGTATTTCTGTACTCAGCAAAAAACCTCTCGAAATAAATTCGGAATTACAAACCGAAGACGGTAATATTTTTACTGTCACCGAAAAACTGGAAAAGGGATATAGCCTAAAACCAAACTTTACCATTCCAGAATTTTTAAACTGGCTCGAAAATTACGGAGAAACACCAACTCCGCCATACATAAAAAATATCCCTCTTTCAAAAAATAAACTAAAAGAAGAATACCAAACTGTATTCGCAAAAACCCCCGGCTCAAGTGCAGCACCAACCGCTTCCCTACACTTCACAGAAGAGTTGCTAAAAAATCTCGAACAAGAAGGAATAATAATAGAAAAAATATTACTACACGTAGGACTCGGTACTTTTGCCCCACTCACCGAAAAACAAATTGAAAACAAAAAACTCCACGAAGAATATTTTGAAATCCCAGCGGATACTGCACAAAGACTAAACACTTACAAAAAAGAAAACAGGCCAATAATTGCAGTAGGTACCACAGTAGTTAGAACACTAGAAAGTGCAAGCTCAAAGCCAGACGAACTAACAAACCTAAACGGCCAAACTTCACTATTCATTCAAGAGGGTTATAACTTCAAATTCATAAACGGAATAATTACCAACTTTCACGTTCCAAAGTCTAGCCTCCTTATGCTAGTTTCCGCTTTCGCCGGAAGAGAAAAAACTTTAGACCTCTATAAACAAGCAATAAATAAAAAATACCGCCTCTTTTCTTTCGGAGACGGTATGCTAATTCTTTAATCTTACAGTTGTAAATCCTGCCACAAAAAAGTGGGGGTCAAGCAAAATCTTACCTCAGGTTTTTCCCCTACCTGCGCAGAGCCTCTAGTAAAATGAATCAAGCCAGGAAATTTTTCATACGCTTCGCGAAGTAAAATCCTCTCTTGATCCAAAAGCCCTATAAGCCACACTGGTGAAGCTTTAAGAGGGAGACCTGTCCGGTTCTCTATTTCAACCAAAGCCATTTGCTGTCTAAGTCTCATCCGAGCGGAGTATTCTCGGACAAAGTTAGCATAGTTTGGATGAACAGCCAAAATAGTATTAGCTACCCCGATAGCAGGCAAAGACAGAAACCATTCATTCACAGCGTAGAGCGAAGGAATTTCCTCTCTGCATATTGTGAATCCCATTCTCTGGTAAAAAAATCCCAGTTTAGAAAAAGAAAACACAATCGCCCAAATACCCGGAATAGTAGCATCAATATGATCGTCTACCATTCCAAGGTAAGCCGCATCGAGAATTATTTTAGCCCCAGCATCACTCCACTCCCGAAGCACAGCAGGATCTATTACTCGACCATCCCTCGCGTTCGGCTGAGAGACGTACAAATAATCGATACCTTTTCTTACTAAATGCTTCGGCGGAACACTTTCCGGAACCGCTACCGCAGGAAGGCTATTCTGACCGGCAATATGTTCAAACACAC
Source organism: uncultured Candidatus Saccharibacteria bacterium (assembly GCA_964434195.1). GTDB lineage: Bacteria > Patescibacteriota > Doudnabacteria > UBA920 > UBA920 > CAYLIB01. The sequence continues at coordinate 884 of CAYSUI010000020.1, read as the reverse complement.
CCTCATACTCACCATGAAAAACGTAAATGTACGGTTTCTCAAGACAGTTATTCGCAATGTGATTAAACAGATGAAACAGACCATGATAACCACCTGGCGTCCAGTACCTATTCGGAAAATCGGTTTTTTCAAATTTCATCATAGATTCAAATTCGAGTAAAAACTTATCCATAACAGGCACACCCGCGCGGTCCATGCCGTAATCCAAAGGTTCAACCTCAGTCCAAGCGGGTGCCACACTCCGAAATGACATTTCGGTACCATTCACCACCCCAGGAATTACCAACTCTCTTAATTCCGGATTCGGGTAAGAATAGACCGCCTGCATAACTCCAAATCGCCTCTGGATTTCAGCAATTTCTTCTTTCCTCGTTTGCTGACTAGATTCCATTTTTCATCTCCTCTTGATTAGCTAAAGGAAACACCGTCCCTTCAAGTTCCTCGGGTACTCTTTCCAAACATTCCTCGAAAGTTTTTGGTGCATCATCCCTACCCAATATATCGTAAAGTAACTCGCAATTAGTTTTCACTAAACGCTCGTACCGTGATTTGCTGAAGTTAAACTTCCATGACCATAACTCTTCCCGGTAACCATAATGGGTACATCCCGGAAAAACGTATTGGTTCTTAAGTTTCAAGCTTTGTAGTTGCTTAAACCGCTTCTTACTCCAATTCGTATTCGTCTCCCCCCACTGCTTTACCCAGTCGCGAACAGGATCTTCTTGTTCCCTCGGTTTAAAATAGAGCCAATCAAGCTCATCTGTGTTTACAAGCTTACGCCTGAATTGCGCCAAGTCATAAACACTCGGCCAGTTCACGAACCCACGCCGCTGTATTCGGTCGCACAAAATTTCCTTATCCTGGAAAACCTTGTCTCTGTAAAA
>CAYSUI010000019.1:21627-26289 GCA_964434195.1 uncultured Candidatus Saccharibacteria bacterium | reverse complement strand
TCATTTAAATTCAGCGGTACTGAAAGAGCTAGAATAGACAGCCTTACCGGAAATTTAGGTATTGGTACCACAGCACCTGATGGTCGCCTGGAGATAGCTGGTAATCTTTCTGCTTCTGCTTGGGGTCTAAATGGTATTCAGCTTCAAGGTACAGCGGCAACCTATACCGACACTTCCAGTTCAGGAACTGTTACAAACGCGGTTGCTAATTCTTTTGCTCAACCTACCTTTGCGGCTTCTTCTGCCACTACATATACCAACGCAGCGTCTCTATATATAGCCAACGCTCCAGCAGCTGGAACCAATGTCTCCCTTACCAATCCGTATGCGTTGTGGGTAGATGATGGGAATGTTCGGTTTGATGGCAACTTAAGTGTTTCTGGATCTGTGACTGGTGCAATTGACCCTGCATTTACAACTGGTTCAGTAGTATTCCAAGGAGCGAGCGGACTTGCACAAGATAATACTAATTTTTTCTGGAATGATTCTACTAATAGATTAGGTCTTGGTAATGCTTCACCGTTAGCACTACTTCATATTGGAAGCGGTACAGACACTCCAACCGGTGGTCCTGTGGCTTATGTTTCTGGGACAGGGAATATTGCTTTGTCGGTGCGGGACAGTACAAGTGATGCCGAAGCTCAGTTATTTGCGGGTTCTGGAATTACTAGTATTGGTTCTGTCACAAATACAAATTTTTACTTGCGTGCCAATAATAATATAGCCGCATATGTAACTGGAAATTTAAATCCAATTTTTAACACTACCAATACCGCTGCGTTGGGTATAGGCGGTGGACCCCTTGGTTCTTTCGACATAAATAGAAACATTACAGGAACTCCGAGCTCAACTTATGGACCCTACATGTCGCTAACTTTGGGTACATTCACCGACAGTGCAACAGCTAGTTCTGGAACAGCAAGTGCAATGGTCTTTAATAGTATTGCTCAACCAACTTTAGCTGCTACAAATTCATCTGTTACAACAACAAACGCATATGGCTTGTATCTTGCTGGTGCTCCAATTAAGGGGACAAATCAATCTATAACAAACACAACTGCAATGAATATTGCAGCAGGTGCCGTTGGGACTGTAACTAATTCTTATGGGTTACAGGTGAATGCTCAGACTGGGGGTACTAATAATTATTCCGCTATATTTAACGGAGGTAATGTGGGTATAGGCACTAGTAGTCCTTCTAGTCTCCTAGAGCTAAGGGGGACTAGTCCAACTTTGACTTTGAATAATGTAGGAAGCTCAGGAACTATTACTAATTCCTCTGGTGCTATAAATATCACTCCACCTACTGGTGGAAATGGGATACAGGTATTTTCGAGTCTTGGGAAAATTTTCCAAATCACCGAAGGGGCGCATGTAGTTATTGGTACTGGTGAAAATTCTGCTACACCTGTTGGTTATATATTAAGGGCGCCAAGCGCTAGTGCAGTGGCGGATACAGCTGGAGGAAATTTAACTATTCAAGGTGGTACTAGCACAGGTTCTGCAAATGGCGGAAGTATTATATTTAGAGTTGCCAATCAAGGAAGTAGCGGAACATCTTTTAATACTATAGCGACCGCGTTTACTATTTCTCCGCCTGCAACAGGAACAACAGCATTAGTAAACGGAATTACTTTAACCGGTGCAATAACAGGAAGTAGTCCAGTATTTAGCGCAACTGGCAGTGACTCAAGTATAGGAATTAAACTAACTCCGAAGGGTACAGGAAATGTAAGTATTACTGGTTCGACTGGTACTGCAAATGGTGTTACAGCTTTAAGTGTCACAGATGCTAGTACAGGTACTTTTAGGTTATCTTTCACAAACAGCGGAGCTATACAGTTTTCTTCACATGGAGTAAGTTCGGGTCAATCCTTGGTCTTCGGTGGTAAAGATGGGGATACGTCGGCTTTTACAGAGCTGTTCAGAATTGATAACACGAATGGACGTTCATATTTTTCTAATGGGAATGTGGGAATAGGGACAGCCTCACCGGATGGAAGACTAGAGATCGCCGGAAACCTTACCCAGTCAGCTTGGGGTGTGAATGGTATTGCTCTCCAGGGCACTTCCGCAACATATACAGATTCATCTACCGCAGGAAGTGGTACAGCAACTAATGCTGTGTTTAATTCTTTCGGTAGGCCAATTCTAGCAGCGACGAATACCAGTGTTACTACAACCAACGCCGCAACTGTATATATAGAGAACTCCCCTCTTGCAGGGACTAATCAAACTATTACAAATCCGTATGCTTTGTGGGTGGATGATGGGAATGTTCGGTTTGATGGAAACTTAGTAGTTAATGGTACTTTAACTGGTAGTGGCAGCGGTGCCTTTGGCTACTGGACGCGTAGTGGTACTACTATATCGCCAACTACAAGCGGTGATGCTTTGAGTGTTCCAGGTGGTGGAACCGCAAGCGAGAAATTTGGAAACGGGAGCAGTGCAGGGGGAGGCTATGCTACTGCCGTAGGTAATAGCGCCGTCGCTTCACAAAATTACGCGACAGCTTTGGGAGCAAATTCTACTGCGAGCGGACAGGGCTCCCTCGCGCTTGGTCATTATGCAAGTGCGCTGCATGATTCATCTGTTGTGTTAGGTTTTAATTCCGCGAGTACAACCGCTAGTCAATTTGTTGTTGGTTCGGGTAACGCGCCAATTACCAATTTGTATTTTGGGTATGGTGTTACTAATGCGACTCCTATTGTCTACACAATAAACGGTACTGGTGGTAGTGGTACAGATATAGTTGGTGGCGATTTGCAATTCGCGGGCGGAAGAGCTACGGGCAACGCTGCGGGTGGAGACATTCTTTTCCAAACATCAGACGCTGGAGCTTCTAGTGCAACCCTTCAAACGCTAACGACTAAAATGACTCTGACAGAACTGGGAAATTTGGGTATAGGAACGACTGTTCCCGGATCAAAACTTCATGTAGTAGCAAATTCCTTGGGTAGTACATCGACCGACGGTTTCGTTTTGGAAAATCAAACAGCCGCTACATCTGGGCAACAACAGTGGTCGCCTAGAATTCGATTAACCGGTCAGGGGTGGAGGACAGTCGCAACCGCAAGTAGTAAGACATTAGATTGGATAATGGAAAACCAGACTACCAGTGCCAGTAATAGCGGTATAGGTTCTTTGGTCTGGTCATACCAAACCAGCAACGTTCCAGGATACAATCAGAAGTTAGCAATTATTCCTTCTGACACTGATGGTACTGGAACAATGGTGGCTATCGATGGAACTTCGCCATCAATAAGAATAAAAAGTACTTCTGAAACAAACGGGCTCATCATCGGGGCTACTGCCGGTGGTGCAAGGTATATCCAATCTTATGAATCTCAACCATTAAACATAAATACTTCTGGTAATAATGTAATTTTCAATACTTCAGGTGGTAGCGTTGGTATAGGCACTTCAACTGTATCTGCAAAATTGCACGTACTTACTACAAGCGAACAGCTAAGATTGGGATACGATGCTTCTAACTACAGCTCATTTACGGTTGGGTCTACCGGTGCTCTTACGCTTGCGCAAACTGGAACTGGCGGAGCTATTAGTCTTACTTCTTCTCGTGCATCGGGTGGTACTACGAGTTCGGCATTTAATATTAAAACATCAACCGACTTAGGTGCGGCGGATGAGTTAGTTCAGATGGGTGATTCTGCGGCTGACTTTTTTACGCTGTATGGAAACGGTCAAATTTTATTAGGCGCTGTAAATGTTGGAAGCGGGAATACAGGTGTATCTGTTAATACTAACTTTAACTCGGTATTTGGCATTAATAATACAGATAATGTAGCTAATGCTGGTAATAGAAATACTATAGCGGGCTTTGGTAATACATTTAGCGGTAACACAGGTACTAACAACAATTCAGTCTTTGGTTCACAGAATGTTGTTAGCGCAAGCGTACTACATGCACAAGGTACAGTTGTCGGGTATGGAAATACTTTGAGTGCTGCTACAAACGGTAATATTTTTGGTAACGGCATTACTAATGGAACCGATAACAGTGTAATGATAGGTCCTTCTAATACTGCAAAACTCACCATTCTTTCGTCTGGTAATTTGGGGGTGGGAGATGCTAACCCTGGGGAAAAATTGGTAGTCGCTTCTGGTAATGCTCGTCTTTCTAAAACATATGGTTTGCAATGGAATGACGGAAACGATGAGATAAGGGTGGAAGATACTCCCTCATGGCTAAGCACTAAGAGTAATGTAATGACTTTTGAAACCTACGACGGCGCATGGGTGTATAGAAATACTGATGCGTCGAATATTGCAATGACAATTGTGGGGAGTTCTGGTTATGTTGGAATTGGTACTACAGCGCCGAGTGAGTCGCTGCATGTTAGTGGCGGTAATATTTTAATCGGAAAACGGGGGGATAGTACTATTGATTGGGCTAAAGTCTCCCAAAGTACGGCAGGTACAATTGCCGCAAGTGGAACTGCAAATATAGATGGAGCCTGGTCTGCTGCTGTCTTTAATGGAAGTTTGTATGTCGGTACATACGAAACGGCAGGGTCCGAGGTCTACCGCTACGACGGTGGTACTACTTGGACTAAAGTTTCCCAGAGTACCGCTGGTACCATTGCCAGCGCAGGCACGGCTAGTATAGATAGTATATCTTCTATGGTTGTGTATAACGGT
>CAYSUI010000019.1:0-21527 GCA_964434195.1 uncultured Candidatus Saccharibacteria bacterium | reverse complement strand
GTGGCCGCTGTTTACGGAATGACTGTATATAATGGTTCGCTTATTGCTGGTACTTATAAATCTAATGCGGCAGAAATTTACCGCTACGATGGTTCTGCGGGTAATTGGACAAAAATTTCTCAAAGTTCGGCGGGTACTATTGCCAGCGGGGGTACGGCAAATATAGATGCTATTTGGTCTTTCAGTATATATAACGGCAGTTTGTATGCTGGAACCCAAGAGTCAGCTTCTGCGGAAATTTACCGTTACGACGGAGGTACCACATGGACCAAAGTTTCGCAAAGTACAGCCGGGACTATTGTTGCTAGTGGTACGAGTAGTATTGTCTCTGTCTTTTTCATGATTCCTTACAATAACGATTTATATGCAGGTACCCAGAAGTCTGATGCTGGCGAAGTACTGAAGTATATTACAAATGAAGGACAGAGTTACGCGCTTAAATTTAATGCCGCGTCTGATAATGCGAACGCAGAGCAGAACGGACTATTAAACATTGGCCAGATTAGTTTTGCTGGTGAACAGAATGTTGGTGGTCATGCAGGACAGGTTAATACTGGGACCTTCTTGTTTAGTCATGCAATTACTACTTCTTTTGGTGGTTATGACTTAGCAGAAGACTACCCAACTCGCGATACCGATTTGTCTGCGGGTGATGTTGTAATGACAGATATAGAAGATAGTTTAGTTACGAAAGCTACTGGTTCGTATAATTCGAAAATTGTAGGAGTGTATTCTAGTCAGCCAGCATTGCGGCTTTCTCAAAGAGGGCAAAGTATAGACGGACTACCAGTTGTTCCTGTTGCATTGGTAGGACGCGTACCGGTAAAGGTAACCAATGAAAACGGACCAGTTAAGCCAGGCGATTTTCTTACTGTGTCAGCAACAAAGCCTGGATACGCTATGAAAGCTACTCGCAGCGGACAAGTAATTGGTAAGGCGCTTGCAAGCTTTGGGGTGGTGACGAATTTAAGAGCACAAGAAGAGGTGGTGGCTGAGGAAATAACAGGAGAGGTTTTAATGTACGTTGATCCAGGTTTTCAAATGATAGGTAATACATTTGTAATGGAAGCAGAAGAAACGACGCAGTTGTTAGGACAAGAAAATGGAGGCGTAAAGAATACTGGGGTGGCGGCTATGTTAATCGATCAAAAAGGTAGTGGAAACATATTGCAACTACAACAAAACGGTGTTGATAGATTTATATTAGATAACGCTGGTAATCTCGCGATACAGGCAAATAATAAATGTGAAGCAGTTAAAAGGAATGAAGTTTTTGCACCAAGGGGAGTGAGTGAAGAAATTCCATGCGCAGATTTACTAAGAGTAGTTAATCAGGAAAAAATTGCATTTAGAATTACACCCTTTGGAGATGTTCAATTTGGTGGAAGAGTCCTGGTAAGTAAAGACACGGCTGGAAGTGCAAAAATAAATGCAGGTGATAGTGAGGTAAGAATTAATTTTGAAAATCCTTATCCATTCCCACCAAGGGTAGTTATTACCGTGCAAGGTGTGCCAAACTTCTTTTATGGGGTGGTGAATAAAGATGGTACAGGATTCAGTATTAAAACAAGTATGCCTGTTGAAGTTGTTACTGAATTTGACTGGATCGCTCTTGCTCAACCGGACGATGTTCAGAGCGTAAGCTCAAAAACTCTTAATGAGAAAATAGATGTTCCAAACAGTGGTCCGGTAGAGTCAATGAACGAGGGTGTTAATAGCTCGAGTAATGAACCTGTTGAACTAAAAAATCCAGAAAATATAATTCAAGAAGAGTTAAAAAGACCAGAAGAAAGTAATGCAAACGGTGAAGTAGTCGTCGATACTGACAATAAAACTAACTAGAAATAGTTAGTTTTATTGTGGATAATTTAGTAGAAAATTTTGCAAGTATCATGAAACTAATGTGATACTTTTTTATTTTATTCTTTCGAATGCAAATAAAAATATTAAGAGTCTGTAAACATGAGAAAAACGCTGAAATGTATTATAGACCATAACTAATTTATGAAACTTTCAAAGTAAATTATTTATAATTTTTGATCAAAATCACTACAAAATTTGATAAAATATATACATACGGTATATCCGGTATTTCCCTTATTTAAAATCAAAATTTAGAAAATTGTCCGAAGATAAAGAACAAATAATATCGCTTAGAGAGGCAAGTAAAATTACTGGGTACAGCCAAGACTACCTGGGTGATTTATGTCGTGAGGGGAAACTTGAAGGGCAGAAGATCGGACGAAATTGGACCACCACAAAAAAAGCCGTGGCTGAATTAATGGGTAGTGCAACTAAAGAAGCTAAACCTGAATTCGATTTCTGGGTTAAGCCTTTGGACGAGGGGAATCCTCGTGCATCAGAGAATAAAACTCAGTTTGTTTCTAATTTTGATTTTCCATCACTTGGAGTGGTTGAGCATAAGAACAAAGCAGATGAATTAGACGCCAACAAGTTAGAAAAGATTTATAAAAGTTTTAATACTCCTAAGAAAAAAACAATTTCCAAGATTCCAGTTATGCTTGGTGGTCTAGCTGTAATGTTTTTAGCGCTAAGTGCGGTAATGGTTAATATTACAAATGGACTTTGGTTTGAATGGGGTAAATCTTTGGCAGGTGTCTCTGTGATAAAAATATTTAATGAAAAGGTTGTTCAAAAGGACACAGAAAAAAATAATTCCACCGCTCTAGAAAGCGATGGAAAAGTTTTAGCAGTAAGTACTACCAGAACACCAGTGCTTTCCGTTGGTCCAGCACAACCTAGTGAAATTGAAATTAGAAAGTACATAGATTCTCAGTTTAATGTGCTAGTCGGGAATGGGCTTCTTAAAGGACCTAAGGGAGACAAAGGGGATCCAGGAAATCCAGGTGCAGTGGGGCCTGCCGGGGCGCCTGGTGTAAATGGTGCTTCTGGAACAACGACAAACAATTTACAACCGGTATATATTCCTGTTGGGGTTGCGCCGCAAAGTCAGCCTCAAAATTTTTACGGTGCATCACTCTTTTCCGCTACAAATATTTCCAGCGAGAATTTTATAACCAACACACTAAAAATATCCAGTGTGACGGGTACTACGCAGTGTCTGCAGGCTGATACCAATGGAATGGTAAGTGGCACAGGGAATGCGTGTGGCGCTGGCGGCGGGGGCAGCTCCATTGGAGGTGCAGTTACTGGCGCAACTGCTGGTTCGGTTTTTTTTGCAGGGGTCGGTGGAATTTTACAACAAGACAATGCAAATATTTTTTGGGATGATGCTGCAAACAGATTAGGGATAGGAACTAACACTCCTGCAAATAAACTTACAGTAGCAGGGAGCGCAAATATAACAGGACATATAGCAATTGGCTCTGGGTCATTAGTGGACAAGTATACGGCAAATGGGTCGGATTATCCTACAATTTTGCATACTTCTGAAACTATGACAACCTTGGATCCAGTTAATGGAGGAGTTGGTATAGGTAATGAAATTACATTTAACCCATCAAGCGGTAGTGGTTACGGGGTTTATGGAATAAGCAGCGAGGCTCTAACTCAAGCCGGAAATGCAACAAACTTTGGAGACATTTACGGTACTTATAATTTTGCCGGACATTATGGCTCTGGGAATGCGACAAGTATAACTGGAGACCTCTCTAAAGTTTATAACTACCAAACCGCCGGTTCAGTTGGGGATATGTATGCTTATTATGCTAACCCTTATACGAATACTAGACCAGTGACAAATATGTATAGTTTTTACGGCTACCCAGCTTTCACTGGTGGTGGAGCTATAACCAATGGTTACGGGATATATGTAGACAATTCCACTGGCTCCCCAATTACAAATTCCTACGGGGGATATTTCGTAGGTCAGACTGCCGCAACAAACAATGTCGGGGTTCTTATAGGAGAAACCGGTAGTGGCACTAAGAATACAAATTTACTTATTGGTACAACTACTCAACCGGCTGGCAGTTACTCTATATATAACTCATCTGCAGATAATAATTATTTTGCTGGAAATTTTGGCATTGGCGACATTTCTCCTGCAGCCTTGTTGACCGTAGGAAATGGTGATTTGTTCCAAGTAGATACTTCTGGAAATACAATTCTTCAAAACCAAGCAGATCTTCGTTTTGGTGATAGCGATGGAACTAACTATGTTGCCTTCCAAGCACCTACTACTGTTGGTACTAATGTAGTATGGACACTGCCAAACGCAGATGCGAGTGGTTGTTTTCAGAGTAACGGTACTGGGACTATTAGTATTTCTTCTTGTGGTAGTGGGAGTATGGCCATTGGTGGGAGTATAACTAGTGCGACTCAAGGCTCGGTCCTGTTTGCAGGGGCAAGTGGGGTTTTGCAACAAGATAACGCTAACTTTTTCTGGGATGATACTAATAATAGATTAGCAATAGGGAATGCTTCGCCTTCAGCAAATTTACATATTACTCCTGCTAGTGTTTCTGGGACTCCAAGCACAAGCGGTTCGGCTTTTAGAGAAGATAATTATACTTTTACAGATAATAACACTGCAGGTAGTGGCACCGCTGGTAATATGGCTTTTAACTCTTTTGGCATACCAGTACTTGCCGCGACGAATGCCAGCGTAACAACCACAAATGCATATAACTTATACATTCAAGGTGGTGTTAACAAGGGAACGAATAATACAGTTACCAATTCTATTGCTTTAGGTATTGGGTCTGCGAATGTTGGTGCTCAAACAAATTCTTATGGTTTATATGTAAATGCGCAGGCCGGGGCTAGTAACAATTACGCAGCTGTTTTTAGTGGTGGTAATGTTGGTATGGGTGTGACCGATCCAAGTTACAGACTTGATATTCAAGGAAGTAATTCATCAGCATTAAGACTTCGTAGGTCAGGAAGTGGAGCAGATACGGAATTAGTTTTCTCGAATGAAACACCAAGTCCTACTAATAAATGGTTTTATCATATGGATGGCTCTAGCCCCGAGAGTATGTTTATATATCCCGCTGGAAGTGGACAGCATTTAGTTTTGCAAACAGATGAAGCAGGTACTAGTTTAGGCAATGTAGGTATTGGAGTAGTTACGCCAAGTACAAAACTTGATATAAACGGAAATGCTCAATTACGTGCTCAAGGAGAACTTCGATTCGCAGACTCTGACTCTACGAATTATGTTGCTTTCAAAAGTGGAGCAATAGTAGGAAGTAATGTAACTTGGACACTCCCTGTTGCTGATAGTAGCGGGTGTTTTCAGAGTAACGGTACTGGAACTGTTAGTATTGCATCCTGTGCTGGATCGCTTTCGGCTATTAGTGCCGCTTCGGGAGATGCGACTTTGAATAATGGTGCTAATAATATTGTTTGGAATTGGCAACTCTCTGGTGCAGAAACTGGTATGTTGTTTGGTGAAAATACGGCATCTACCGGTGGTAGTAATAACCAATATATAGTACAAGCTGCCACGCTATCTGGTTCTACTGCTATGCCGTTATTTGTAAATAATATAGGTAATGGAATTTCTTTTAGAGTCGATGATGCTTCTGGTGACACAACTCCATTTGTAGTGGATGCAGCGGGTAATGTAGGTGTAGGCACAAGTAGTCCTGGTGCGAGACTACAAGTTTTATCTGCTCCAACAGATTTTGGCTCGTATTCACTAACAAGCTGGAATGGAACAGGTTCAGCTGTGAGTGCATTTATAAAATCACCTAACAATAACGGTGGAAGTTCACCAACAACTGCTGAACCTGCTTTAGTGTTAGGTCGAGATGGTGTGAGTGGTCAGGCTTATGCTAACTACGCGGAATTAAAAATAAGTCGCTGGGAAAATAATAGTACTAACGCTAGAACTCGTTTGGATTTTGCTTTAACTCATGGTGTCGGAGATGCTGCTGGTACAAATATAATGAGTCTTAGGAGTGATGGGAGAGTGGGTATTGGTACAACAACACCTGGATCGGAATTGCAAATTGGTGATGGAACAGGGAGTCGTACTATTACTATGCGTGCTGCAGATGGTAACACTAATGCAAACGTTATCTCGTTTGGGGATGGTGTGGTAGGTGAAAATTTTAATATTAACTTTGATAGCGCTGAAAACTTTTTAACTATTAATGCACCGTCAGGAGCAGGTCAACTTTTAGGACTAGAGCGCAATCGCGGTACTGCTATGTTTGGTGCAAGTGGAGAAGCTACGGCGAGTCTTCAATTAACAGGGAATCGTTCTATTTTTTGGGGTGCTCAAGGACTTTCAGGTATAGGTCTACGTGTAGATGGTGTTACATACACTGACACAACTTCTTCTGGTACGGTTACTAATTTAACGGTAAATGCACTTGGTACACCTACTTTAGCAGCATCATCTGCAACAACTTACACAAATTCGGCGAATTTGTATATCGCAAGCGCTCCAGCAGCCGGAAGTAATGTAACATTAACCAACACCTATGCACTGTGGGTAGACGATGGCTCGACTCGGTTAGATGGTTCTGTCTCAGTATTGCCTAATGCTTCTACTTCCGGATCACCAAATATTTTTACTGTAACCGGTCCTGCACACACATCCTTATCTGCAGATACAGAAGCGGTTGATGTTCTGTTGGGTTTGAATAGAACGGTTCAGTTCTCCCAGGGTGCAGGTACCTTTACTAGACAATCTGCTGTATTGTTCCAGGCGCCTACTTATGCATTTACAAGTGCCGATACAATTACTACCGCTGCTAATCTTTGGATAGCGGGTGCGCCTGCGCTAGGGACAAACGCATCTATAACCAACAATTTTGCTTTTTTGGTAACCGATTCTACGCGGGCAACAAATTATTTTGGAATAACCAGCACTGGCAGACCAACTGCACCAGATACAGGTACTAGCAGTGAACGCTTCGGTTTTAATAGTACTGCTAGTAATACACTCACTTCAGCATTTGGTAATGGCGCCAATGCAAGCGGCGCTTATGCAACAGCTATAGGTGCTTCCGCTGCTGCTAGTACTACGAATGCTTTGGCTGTGGGTCAAGGTGCTACTGCATCGGGGAGTGGGGCAGTTGCGATAGGTGCTGCTTCCACCGCGGGTTCTAATGCTCGCTCAATCGCTATTGGTTATTTAGCGACCGCTACTGGAGCAGATAATATTATCCTCGGTGATCAAGCTAGTGGAGAATCTTCGGGTTTTTCGAATCAATTTATTGCTGGTTCAAGTGGGTCAGCGATGACTGATGTCTATTTTGGAAAAGGTAGAACAAATGGTACACCAACTGCATATACTATTAATGGTACGGGTGGAAGTGGTACAAATATTGCTGGTGCAGCGCTTCAGCTTGCAGGTGGGAAGGGAACAGGTAATGCTGGGGGTGGAAATATAGTTTTTCAAACGAGTGACGCACTAGCTAGTGGTTCAACCTTACAGAGCGTAACTACCAAGGCTATTCTGCTAGGTTCAGGTGAATTTGGTATTGGTACGGCAAGTCCTGGTTATAAATTAGAGGTTGTGCGAGGTACGGCCGGTATAGTGGCTCGATTCACCGATAGTGACGGTTCGTGTGATATTGATCCAACATCTACGGCGCTGTCTTGTACTTCTGATATTAGACTCAAAAAAGACATTAATGATCTACCTGATAATACCCTAGGAAGATTATTGAATGTGAGACCAGTCTCTTTTAAATGGAACACACAAACCGATGATGTTTTGAGATACGGGGTAATTGCACAAGAGCTTGAAGGGCAATTCCCAGAATTAGTCAAAACAGACACTATTACCGGCTTGAAAACCGTAAACTATCTCGGATTTACTCCTTTCCTAATCCAAGCAGTAAAGGAACAGAATTCAGAATTATCAGAACTACAAAAACAAATTTCGCACTTACAAGGTGAGATATCTGGTAGATTATCTTCTAATGAACAAGTTGTTATAAAGAGCCATTTATATCTCTCGGGAGATTCAGTTGGTCTAGCTAAGATACTAACTGGTTCTATAAACGTAAAAATAAAATTTAGTAAACCTTACGAATATCAACCTATTGTTACAGTGACACCAATAAACTATGATAAAAAATGGAAACTAATTAATATTGACTCAACAGGTTTTGAGATTTTGCTTTCGGAAAGCGAAAATAATGAAGATGTGATTTTTAACTACCATGTCTTCACCTCACCCGAAGCAAAGTTAACTGTTTCTGACGGAAATGTTTACGATGTAAAATTGGTCACTCCCGTTTTGCAATCGGCTGCAAGTGAGGTAGTCCAAAGTCAGGAAAATAAGACCGAGACCGAGGTTGCGCCTGAGATTGCACCGGTGCTTGTAGGTGAAAATGAACAAAGTCCATCGAGTGTAGACACGGGTTCTGAGGTAGAAGTTGAGCAGGTTCAAAGTAGTAATAAAGTAGATGAAGGAAATACAGAGAAAGGTGTGTCTAGTTTAGAGGAAAAGCCTATTCCGGTAGGTGAGAAAGTAAGTGATTTGAATGAGGGTGTGAGTATGGATTCCAAACAAGAAAAAGAATAGGGATTAAATTTAAAAAGTATCTGTTAAAAGATACTTTTTTAGGAAATTATATATGAATTCAAATAAGGGTAGAGGTGGGACAGGTGTTGTTGAGCAGGTTGTGGTTAAGAGGCCCGAATTAATTTTGTTGGATCTAATGTTGCCATCTATGGATGGATTTGAGGTGTTGCAAAAAATTCGTAGATTTGCCGATTCAGAGACATCGAAAGTGCAAATAGTTGTGCTATCAAATTTGTATGAAAGGAAAGACGTAACTAAACCGCAAAAGTATGATATAGCTTATTATTTCATAAAGGCTCAGACAGATATAGAATTGGTTTCTAAAAAAAATAAATGAAATTTTAGGTTAGAATTAGTAACAAACATGATATAATTATGTGTAGTTAAGGATAGAAATAAACATAAATTGATGAAGTTTTTGGCATATTTGGGGATAATAGCATTAGTGGTAGTTTCTTCTTTGTATCTACCAAGTAAGGTAAAAAGTTTGGTTGTGGATAACTCTGTTAATATGGAAGACAATTCGGTTAAAGTGGTGGATTCTGAAAGTAATTTCCAGGTAATTGTGCAGGCAAATCCGGGTTTATATGTGAGTAATGTAGAATTTAACAGTGGTTGTGGTTCTGTACTTGGAATGTGGAGTATGGAGAATTTACTGCAACCACAGAGTCAATTTGGTGCAGAGGGTGCTTGTGAGGGTAACCTAAATTTATTTCACACCGCAAATATTATTCGAATAAATACTCGTTTTGATTTAACTCAGAGTGCATTTTATCCAAAGTTATCAACTAAGTATAGTATCACAATTTCAGATTCAGTTAATACAGCATACCCAAAAAGTCTACCTTTAATGACTGGTGTGTTTAATAATTATCATGATATTTTGTTTGGTTTGCTGTCTCTAGTTTTGTTTAGTTTGATTAGTGGTTTTTATCGACAGAATATCAAACCTCGTTTGATAAATGATGGGCATTATTTTACAAAATTAACGATTCTTAGGTGTTAAAGTGAATTTTGGTGCAGATTCGAAAAAATAAATTAATTAAAGTAGAAAAATATGCCAGATGAAATAAGGGTAAATAAACCAATGCAGTCTTCTTCAGGAAGAATGATGAATGAAGATATGAGTAACATGCAACCACGAAGAGGTGGTTCTAAAATGCCATGGGTGGTACTAATAATAGTAATTGCTTTGGTAGGTGCGGGGTTATTTTTATTTAGAGATAAAATATTTAGTAAAGCAGGTGGTGGGGATGTAAAGGGCGCGGTTACAGGTAAGCTCAGTGGGTATCAAGCGGTGTTTTTGACAAATGGGCAAGTATATTTTGGAAAAGTATCTGATAAAACTTCGGCATATGTAAGACTAACTGATATATATTATTTACAGGTTACACAACCCCCGCTTCAGGGCTCTCAGAGTCAATCTCAGCAACAGCAACAACAACCACAAATCTCTTTGGTTAAGTTGGGTAAGGAGTTGCATGGGCCTGATGATAAAATGGATATAAATAAAGACCAGATACTCTTTATTGAAGACATGATGGATGATGCAAAGGTTGTCCAGGCTATTCGTGAGTATAAGGCAAATCCAAATGGATCTAATTCACAAGCACCGGCTACTCAGGGTAGCGCAGGGCAGTCGCTTGGAGGACAACAAACTCAGGTACAAGGTGCTACAACTAATACACCTGCTGGTGGTTCTCAAAATATTCCAGCTACCAGACAATCACAGACGAATCAATAGAAATTTAAAAGCCACTCCTTACAAGGAGTGGCTTTTTTATCCACCACAATTTTATTAATATAGGCTATACTTAAATAGGTAATAAACCAATTGTGAATGCAAAAATTTAGGGTAGATAAATTAAATAATTCTAAAGGTTTTACTTTAGTAGAGCTTTTAGTAGTTGTGGGTATTATCGCTTTATTGGCTTCTTTTTTGATTGTGAATCTTTCTAAAGCGAGAGAGAAGGCAAGAATAGCAAGGGTGCAGGCTGATTTGATCCAGATTAGAAAGGGAATAGAATTGTTAGTTCAGGACACTGGAAAGTGGCCAAATGGGTGCAATCCTGAGATTGCGGATTCACCAGAGACTTTTTTAGATATGCCTATGGCTGGTTTATTGTCTGCTCCTGACCTCGCTTGGGCAGGTGCTTCTACGAATAACTATGGTGGTAAGTTTGATGCAACTTGGAGCCCTAATCCTGCGACGGTTTGTGGTTGGACAGCTCAAGATGTTGCTAACTGGAAGGGCCCTTATTCAGACCATGTTAAAGATCCTTGGCTCCATGCTTATTTTTTCGATCCTGATTATGCTTATACGGGAGGAGCTGTTGGGGCGGCTATTTTGTCTAGAGGGGTTAGTGGGGGATCTTATTATCCTTATAGCGGGGGTCCACCAACAGGACAGGCTAGTAATGGCTTAACAGATATTTATTTGATTATTGGAAAATAAAAAATACCCTCTTATGAGGGTATTTTTTATTTAACTAGATCTTTAACCATTTTGTCGAACATCTGGCTGTTTTGGATTGCTAGTTCGGAGAGCATCTTTCTGTTTATACTAATGTTTTCTTTCTTAAGGATTCCTGCAAATTTACTCCAAGTTGTACCGTTTTCTCTGAGAGCGGCGTTAGCTCTTTGTAACCAGAGGCTTCTGAAGTCTCTTTTCTTGTTTCTTCTGTCTCGGTAGGAATAAGAATCTGCCTTTAGGAGGGCTTGTCTGGCTGCTACAAAAGTAGATTTTCTACGATTGTCGAAACCCTTGGCTCTCTTTATAAGGTTTTTTCTACGCTTGCTAGCGGCAACGCCGCGTTTAATTCTTGTCATATCTTCGTCTAAATTATCTCTTCTTAGTTACTATGGATGATTAGTGCTTTAAGTTTATTGTTAGTCTTGTGAAGCGTCTGGTCTCTGCGCTTGTTTTTTGTGACCTTACCGGATTCTCTGGAGTTAAAGTGGTCTTGGCCAACTGATCTGGCCATTAATTTTCCGGTCTTAGTTTTTTTTATTCTTTTTGCTGTACCCTTGTGGGTCTTAGATTTTGGCATATTTGTAGATTACTGTTTGGCTTCCGGGGCTAAAGTGAAGGCTACTGTGTTACCCATTCTTTTTAAGGGTACTTCAACTTTATGGGGAATATTAATATTTTTTGCAAAACTATTCAACTGTTCAATTGCTAATTCAGGGTGAGCCTGCTCTCTACCTCGCATTCTGACTTCTACTCTTACTAGATTGCCGTCTTCAAGGAATTCGGTGACTTGTTTGGCTTTTATGGATTTGTCGTGTTCGCTAATTCTAACGGAAAGCCTAATTGTCTTTAGTTCAGTCTTTTTAGCCTTTTTCTTCTGTAATTGTTCGGCTTTTTGTTGCTGGTATCGAAATTTGGAATAATCGATAATTTTAGCTACCGGAGGTCTGGCTTGAGGAGCGATTTCTACTAAATCTAAGCCATTTTCAATAGCAAGCTTAATAGCTTCGCTGGTTTTCATAACACCAATTTGCTCTCCGGAGTCGTTAAGTACGCGGAGTTCTGGTGCTTGTATTTGATGATTGACCTTGGTTTTTTGCAAAATTACTGTAATATAGTGACAAATTTCGGTTGAATCATAACAATAATGGGCTTTTTTGTCAAAGTTTTTATAGGGGGTGTTATAATATATAGAGGAAATAACGGATTTGAAACAAAAACAATCAAAAACTAAGGGTTTTGGATTACTTAAGTTTTGGAAGGATTTAGGGCCTGGTTTAACGACCGGTGCAGCTGATGACGATCCTTCTGGGATAGCTACATACTCACAAGCGGGTAGTGTGTACGGTTTTAAGATGCTTTGGCTGGCGCTTTTTACATTTCCTTTAATGGCAGTAGTGCAGGAGATGTGTGCGAGGGTCGGGGTGGTAACAGGGAGGGGTTTAGCTTCCAATATAAAGAGGCATTATCCAAAATGGGTACTATATAGTGTGGCTTTTTTCCTATTTTGGGCAAATGCATTTAATATTGGTGCTGATTTAGGTGCAATGGCCGAAGCTGTTAGGTTGCTTTTCCCCAATGTTTCTTTTTATTTATTGGTGGTAGTTTTTACTATTATAATTTTGGTTTGTCAGATTTTAGTATCTTATAGAAATTATTCTAGTTTCTTGAAGTATTTAACGTTTATACTATTTGCATATATATTGACGGCTGGTTTTATTGACGTGAATTGGATGGAAGCCCTGAAGGCTTTGTTGGTTCCGAGTTTATCTATGGATTCTGATGAAATCTTTTTGATAACAGCTATTTTAGGAACTACAATTTCTCCGTATTTGTTTTTTTGGCAAACTTCTCAGGAAGTAGAAGAACAAATACTTGAGGGTAAGAAAACTATTAAACAACGAATGGTTACTACTAAATCAGATATTAGTAAAATGAGATTTGATGTATGGTCGGGGATGTTTGTGTCTAATTTGGTTATGTTTTTTATTATAGTGGTTTGTGGAGCAACGCTTTTTGTGAATGGGGTACATGGTATAGGTACGGCTAAAGATGCAGCCTTGGCTTTAAGGCCATTTGCGGGAGATGCGGCGTTCTTATTATTTACCATTGGAATAGTGGGTACGGGTGCTTTGGCGGTCCCGGTCCTTGCGGGTTCATCTTCTTATGCTATATCTGAGTCTTTTGGATTTAGAGAGGGTTTGAATAGGAGTTTTCGTGAGGCACATGCCTTTTATGGGGTAATAATAGTTGCGATGATAGTTGGTATGTTAATGAATTTTTTAGGGATTAATCCTATAAAGGCATTATTATATTCGTCCGTTTTTAATGGGTTGCTGGCACCTGTATTATTGGTTTTTATAGTATTGCTAAGTAGTAAAGAGAAAATAATGGGAGAGTTTGTAAATACTCGATTTCAAAAGATTCTTGGTTGGTTGATTATATTGGCAATGGTGACTTCAGGTTTCGCGACTATATTTACTTTTATTGTATAATTATATTAGTTTTGAAATTTTTTAAATTATAGAAACAAAAAGATAAATGCACGACAAACAGATAGTAGATTTTATTGAAGAAAGTCGAAAAAAAGGTGCGACTGATCTAGAAATAAAAAATAGTTTACAAGCTGCTGGTTGGGACGCCTCTGTTATAGATGAATCTTTCAATTTTGTTCCAAATTTGCCTTCGGTGGCGACTACGCAAGTTAGTTCAAATATCTCTAAACCCAATGACGGGCATAGTTTACCAGAGCATATGATTGTTGCTGAACCAGTTCTGCATGAACAATCTCATGCTCCAACCGCAGAGGCTGCCACTGGGTTTGTGCAGCCGCAGGTAACAAATGTTTTACCTGAGATGAGTAGTTCTGTTTCGGGCAAAAAGGGTATTCTAAAAAAATTGTTAATGTTTATAGTGGTTCCTATTGTGGTACTTTTTTTTGCCACGGCAGGTTTGGCTTATGCGGTTTTCGGAATAGGCAAGACCGTTTTTAGCTATAACGCGGCAGATGAGATGTGGAAGAAGTTTATAGAGGAAGGACCACATGAGATTGCTAATAGGGACGTCTCAGTTGTTTATGTAGATAAAGGTGAGTTTGTTTTTTTACCTTCTAAGTTTGCTGAAATGATTGGTGAGTCATTGGGTCCTGAGGCTAATGAGTATGATAATAGATTTAAATTTACGCTTAAGGATCCAAAGTGGAGCTATGGGGTAAATGGTTATATAAATGTAGCTGATCAAAAGCACCCTAAAATGGATGTGGTATTAAAACAAGCGGCTACTAATAATGGTATTACATACGAGGCTTCATTGGCTATGAAGTATAAAGAACCGGCAGGGTTTTTTAAGGTAGATTTTAATTCTAGTGTTAAAAGTTTAATTTCTAGATTTAGTCCTGAAGCGGGTAATTATATAGAATTGTTTAGGGATAAATGGTTTAAAGTTGGGATTGATGATTCTTTAGTTAACTCTGAGGACATAGGAGGGTCTTTAAATATTTTAGATACACTTGCCTCAGCAAGACAAAAGTCACGTGATGCCAAGAGGCTTTACGATGTGAGGCAAATAGCTAGTGCCTTGGAGTTATACTATAACGATTGTCAGCAGTATCCTGAAGGACAGGGCGTAATTTTGGATAATAAAAATGGTTTACATTCTGGTGTAATAAGTGGAAATGGTTGTACTGGGGGCGGAATAAGTTCCAACGTAGAAGGTATTACTTATATACAATCATTTCCTGTCGCTCCTTTACCAGCAGATGGTCTGTGTAGTGACGAGATGAACTCGTATAGATATGTGGCAAAAAAGAACGGAAGTTCAACGATCAATAATTCTTATCAGTTAACTTTTTGTTTAGGAGGTAAAACTGGAGGGTATGAAGAGGGTAATAATGTTTTGACAGAGCAGGGGATTGTTAAATTTAATACATGTATTGAAGGTGTCTTGTGTAAGAGAGATAAAACTCAAATAGTTGATAATCCTTTAAAAGAGTTGGTAAAAAATAATAGGTTTTTTGACATAGAATCTTTTAAAGGAGTTACGAAAGTAAATGGTGTCTTTACGATGCACTACAAGCTGAAGTTGAATAAAGAAAAACTCAGTTTTATTGCTAACGAATTTTATAAGGAGGCAATGAAAGATGCTCAAGATGCAGATCCCAAAGATAAAGAGATTTTTGATAAGTTGCTTAAAATATACTTGGATAAATGGAACATTTCTGACATGCATGTTTATGTAGGTATTAAGGATAAGAAAATTTATAAAGCAACAGTTAAGTCGAATATGGTTTCTGCAGTAGGAACTGCAAATTTGATTAAACAAGAATTTGAGAATGGAAATATAAAAAAATATATGTCGGGGGGTTCTACTGAGTTGATAGATACCGGATCTGCAAGTGATGCCAGGAGGCTTGCTGACATAAGACAGATGGCTTCTGCCTTGGAGCTGTATTACAATGATCACGAAGGTTACCCTGAAGCTGTGAATGGCAAACCACAAGCGCTGGTTCCTAATTATGTTTCAGCGATACCTGTACAGCCAGAACCACCAGATGGAGTATGTACTAGGTTTTATAATAACTATTGGTATTCTCCATCGGGTTCGAGTAAGGTAGTAAAAGATTCTAGTGGTAGGAATGTGAAAGTATATTCAGAATATAAATATAGTTTTTGTTTAGGTTCTACAACAGGAGGGTATCAGGCTGGAAATCACTATCTTTCACCTTCAGGAATAAGTGATCTAACAGATTGTGGCAGTACCCACCAGTGTTATGAGAATGGAAGCTCGGGTGCTCCTTTGCTTCCACAAGACACAGCAAATAGAAAACCCACTGAAGAAGAGATTACGAATTATGTATTAGACCTTTTTAGAAAAATTCCGTGGACAGCTAATTTTGATGTAGAAAGTTCTGCTAAGGATTTCAACGTTGTAAAAGAAATTCAGGATCCACCAAATTCTGTAGATCTAGAGGATGAGATTAGGAGAATAGATAGTCAGCAAGAATTGAACAGAAGTTAAAAAAAGACTCAAGGATATTTATCCTTGAGTTTTATTTTGTTTTTGGGATTTTTAGTTCCAATGCGTCTTTATATGTTTCTATTTCGTCTAGTCTACCGTTGAGTTCTTCAAAAACTTCAGAAAGCTGTCTGTAAGTCTCGACTGGCAGGTCTTGGTCCAATAGCTGAGTTTTGACCTCACCTGGTTGGAACTGGTTAAAGGTTCCCCAGGCTGATCTGTATTTTAATCTCAGTGAATTTAGCTCACTTTCCAAATTACTTCTTGTGCCGGCATCATCTATAATGGCGATTTCTCTTTCGAGTCGTATTAGTTCGTCATCGCTACGGAGTAATCTCGCTTCGGCTCGTTGTTTGAAGATAAGACCTGAGTTTTTTTGGCTGACCGCAAGACTCTTTTCGCTGAATCTGTTTTGACGCCACCTAATAGCGAGTAGGGTTAATACTGCGAGAAAACTTCCGCCTATCGAATAACCCAGCAGTTGCCCCCAGAAATTAGAACTTGCATTTGTGGTCGCGTTTTCTTTTGAAGTTTTGGGTTCTGCTTGGCTGGTTAGTAGTTTTTTGAGTTCAATAGTGGCGTTTATGAAAGCCTGCGCGTGGTTGTCTTGCCTGAAATGCGGTCTCATTATTTGTGTGATAATGCGGTTGTAATTCGCATCGACTTGATTTTTCCAGTCTGAGCCGGAAAGAATGACAGCCATTTTTTCGGCTCGAGAGTGGGCAATAATTATTAGGTTTTCTTTTTTACCGCCCAAGTTATTTTTCCATGACGCGCAGTCTGATTGGACTTTGGTTATGTAATTAACGAGATTTCCAGCGTCGCCAATATTTTGATAGGTGCGTATTTTTACATCCGCACCTAATTTTGCTAGTTCGTTGGCTGCGGCCTCGACTTCGCTAATTCTATCTTTGAATACTCCTGAGCCATCAACAACTGTTTGGTCACAATTTTGCGACAAAGCTATTGCTGGGGTGAAGAGTAAGGCAAAATAAATAAGTAATATTAAACGCAAGCTTTTCATATGTTTTCCTCCTAATGTGTATTTGTTGAAATTTATATCGAACTATACCATGCTTGAGGTGTTTAGGCAATAAAAAAAGGACTTAAATTTAGTCCAGTTAAATATTAGCTTCCACCGCAGCCGCCGCCTCCGCAGCCACCACCGCCTCCACCGCAGCCGCCGCCACCACCTCCGCCGCCTCCACCATCGCTTCCGCTGCCGCCTCCACCATCGTTTCCGCCACCTCCCCAGCCGCCGCTACCTCCGCCGCTGGTTTCAGTGCTGATGCCACCTCCGAACCAACCACCTCCACTGTTGCTTGTGTCTGATACGACAGAGGCGCTGCCACCACCCCAACCATTCTCGCTTTCTACTGATACCTCAGCAAAGCTAATACTTGGTGTGTGTTCATTAAAGACTGGGATGAAAACAGGGTTTGGGTCATATACAAAGATATAACCATCGTTTCCATATTCGTACTGACTGATTTCTCGAGTACGTTTTTCAGCTCTAGCTTGAGAAGCGTTGGTCAGATCTGGATTGTGGTCAATGAAGCGACCGAAAAGTGTTTCGCAGTCTTTTTTGTATCGACGAGTGTCCTGGATATGGTAATGCCATATCTTGTCGGTATCGTCATCGAAGGGTGCGAGCATCTGACCTTCGTATTTTCCGAGCAGAAACAGGAATCTTCGATATTTTTCGACTGCCACGTTTGTGCGATGATCTGTCCATTCAAGTTCGCGCTTCGCCTTTTTTGAGATACTTCTTAAGTCGAGTGCGGAAATTTTTGAGTGGAGAGATCTGATTTTTGAAGCTCTTATGATTTTTCTTAGCAATTTGATTGCTATGACAATCAGTAGAGTTAAAGCAATTAAACCTAGTATAATTTGCCAGGTTTCCATTCTAATTACCTCCTATTTTTTCTTGTGTGCGGGTTGAGGGATGAAAATAACACAGAGTAGGAGATTTGTCTAGTTTTCTAGTTTATATGGAAAATAGTCGATTAAGTCACCGGAGTAATAGAATTCGTAGGAGAGGGCGCCGTAGCTGTATTTGACCCCATTAACGTTTATTATGGCGCCACCGGCTTCTGGGTCTTCTTTGGGGTTTGAATGACTGAAGCCTATGTTATAGAGAGTACCTACTATGTCGGGTCTGTATTCTATGGGGTAGCCACTGTCGTGCCATTGTTTTTGAATTTGTTTTATGCAAAGAGCGCCGTATAGGTAGGAGTAGTAATGGTCTTTTTCGTTGCTTAGTCTTTGGTATCTTTCCTTGCTTTTGTCTGCTGTTTTAAAGTCTAGAAGATGTTCATAATCTGCGCCTAAATAATATACAGAGGACGGGTCTTTAAGGTTTTTCTCTATGACCTCTGCTGTTTTTGGTTTTATACCCATTACACCTAGTGAGAATTGGTTGGCTGAAGCTAGGATTTCTAAGGGTTTTAGATAACTTTTGAAGAGGCCTCTTTGGGTTCGCCACATTCTGGTTTGTTCTGCGAACATAGTAGAGACAATGAGTCTTGGTTCGACACCGGTTTCCTCGGCAACTTTGTTTATGACTTCGGTGTCTTTCACAATGGCTTTTTCTAGTGTCTTACCAACTTCGTCTTGGTTCCAGGTAAAGACGTTTGTGTCGTTTATTTGTGGAAGGGGAGTGGTGAAGAGGTCTGTATAG
This sequence comes from uncultured Candidatus Saccharibacteria bacterium, assembly GCA_964434195.1. GTDB lineage: Bacteria > Patescibacteriota > Doudnabacteria > UBA920 > UBA920 > CAYLIB01. The sequence continues at coordinate 2,891 of CAYSUI010000019.1, read as the reverse complement.
GTGTCGGTGCTGGAAAGTTTGTCACATGCTTCACTCTCTTCTATGTACCTTGGGTTGTCTTGCATTCGGATGTCTAACGCTTGGAGCATTTTAGCGGTAAGGATGTCAGATTTTGTAGATTTGTACGTTTCAAGGATTACATTGGCATTTGCTCCTGCATATTGGTTAAGGCTCGAGATTTTGCAGAAGTTAATAATTTTTGGAACTTTAAGTTCATTAAGTTGATTTGTGAGTTTTTCTATTTCGGTTAAAGAAGGGTTGCTCTCAGTATTTGCCGAAAGTACTTTTTGACCGGTTATCTTACTGGTTTTGCTGAAGTGGGGAGTTAGCGAATCTGTGGTACCGGTTACGTTAGTTAACCCGAGTTTGTTTAGCGTAAAAACACCAACAAAAAAGAAGCCAATTCCGGCAAAACCGTAGACTAGAAAGTTGAATGAAATTTTTAGAAACTTTTTTATATAGGTTTGCTTTACTCTATATATTATAGCTTATGGGTTTGGGTGTGTGGTTTTTTCGAGTATAAAAAATACCTAGTCTAGGCTAGGTTAGGAATTCCAATTCGTTTCCGAATAGTTCGGCATAAACAGGACATCTGTTCCGGGATCCATGTTTCTGTTGAACGATCGTGACTGAATGAAGACTCTGTATTGGTCAGTGACAGCGCCAGGTAGTTTATTCGGATTAACCCGTACTTTACTACCGGGTTCTGCGCCGATCAGTCTTCGCGCCTCGTCGCCGCTGAACATATCGCCGGTGTTGCGGTCGATAACGACGACTTTTTTGTCGCCCTGGACGATCTCCGGTTCGGTAAGTTCGTAAAAAACTCCCCCGCGAACGAAAAGCAGTCCTTGATTTGCGATGAAGTCAGTGACTTTTTCAACAGTCTCAACGTGCAAGACTTGGAACCTGCCGGGAGGAACAGGAACGAGTCCGTCGGTTCTGGCTTTGAAGCGATCTGATGCCGAAGCCGAGAATCCTGTGCGTCCACGTCCGATGGTTTCGAAGTTTTTGAACTGCGAGCGGCTGAGAGGTTTTCTCGCTTCAACGACCCTTGTGAACTCACTGAACTTTTCTTGGCTTTCCTGCGCGTAGCAGAGACCGAGAATCAGTTCGTGCAGCTCTTCGAATTGTCCGAGTTCCAAGTGGTAACCACCGGTGGCTTCAGCCATTGTCCGGTAGAACTCGTTAGCGTATCGGTTTCCGAGACACTGGACAGCGGCGATGCGAATGTCACGCTTTGCGTACTCACGCACTTGTTCGCGCCAGTCATGTTTAACAGTGACCCCGCCGGTGCGTTGTCCAACGCGGTGGGGTACGTCGTCTGAGACGAACAAAACGAGCTTCACAGTGTTGGGGTCGTTGTCCCAGTTGAGCTTCAAGCCTTCGAACAAAGCCAGCTCATAAGCTTCATCTGAATCGCCGCCACCGGTTGCGCTCACTTTTGTGATGAATTCCGAAACGGTTCTCGCATTCGTAGTGAGCGGTGTGTTCAGCGTAACGTAGGTCAAATTTCTGTCGCAGTAATCACCGACGGCCATTACCGCGATTTGGACGTTTCCGAGGTCGGAGAAGAGTTGTCCGCAAAGTTCGTCTATGTATCTCCGTACACGCACGAGGCACGAGTACATACTGCCGGTGGTGTCGAAGATGATGAGCAGTTGCAGTTTCTTCCCGCTTGGGAGTGTTAAAGTGAAAACGAAACTTTTCATTTGACCTCCAGTCAAATTGGGTTGTTACTTGGTACTGGGTTTAGTCAGTACGTTTGAGTAAGAAATTATTATATGATATTTTGAGGATTTTGTAAAGAGTAATTGTTTGACACTAAAGCGTTAAATCAGTATTATCTGCGTGTCATTATCCGTAGTTTAAACGTGGGATAAATATATTGAGGAGGAAAAGTATGAATTCTGGTTTGGTGGGCGTTGCCCTAGTGCTTGGTTTTTTGCTTTTGGTGGTACTAATTGTTGTTTTTGGGATTTACCAAATAGCAAAAAAAATTATTAACACTTTTGCGACGAGATTCTCGAATACGGAAAGAATTTCCGATGATTACAATATAGGAGTTGTTCCGGTTGAGGGGGTAATTGCATACTCTAGTCAAAAGGAATATCCATTTCATCGGATAATGCGCAATCTTGAACTGGTGATGGAAGACAAACCCAAAGCCTTAATAGTGCGAATTAATAGTCCTGGTGGAACGGTAGGGGCTTCTTATGAGTTATATGCAGCATTGAAACGCATCTCTACCAAGGGTGTAAAAGTTGTTGGGTTAATGGAAGATGTGGCTGCAAGTGGCGGATTTCTGGTTGCTATGGGGTGTGATCATGTTATTGCTACTCCAGGAGTTATAACGGGTTCCATTGGTGTAATAATGAAGACCCTCGAGTATGGGAGCGTGCTCGATAAATATAACTTGACTATGAGGGTGATAAAGTCGGGTCAGTTTAAGGACCTCGGCTCTCCGACGAAACCTATGAGTGATGATGAGAGAAAGATTCTTGAAGAACTAGTAGTGAATGCACATCTTGATTTCAAAAGAGTTGTAGCTAAAGAGTGTGAAATTGAGATGTCCCAGGTTGAAAAGTTTGCAGATGGGAGGGTTTTTACTGGATTGCAAGCTTTAGAACTTGGGTTGGTGGATGAAGTTGGGTCATTTCATGACGCTATAATTTCTGCCATGAAGCTTTCTGGGATTGAAGAAGGTAAAGCTGTAGTCAGGGAGCTTGAACCTGATCAGACTTTAATTGAGAAGATTGGAATTCACAAACTTCGAGCGAAATCCTTGGGTGATGTGGCATCACAGCATCTGTCTATGATTTCTCCCGAAATGTGTAATAGGCCTTTGTATCTGTATGAATGATTAACTTATTGGTTAGTCTTTTTTTTTAATA
>CAYSUI010000018.1:0-26412 GCA_964434195.1 uncultured Candidatus Saccharibacteria bacterium | reverse complement strand
GGGAATCTATAATCTTGGATCCCCGTCTTCACGGGGATGACCCTCTAAATTAATTAGTATTAGCGGGTCATTTACGCATCTGAGCTAATTTTTCTTTGCTCTTAAGGCTTCTAAAGGCGCTGAAAACTGCTTTTACGTTATTAGCTTTGTTGTTACTACCGATCATTTTACACATAACGTTTTTTACACCTGCTAGGTCGAAAACAATACGAACTGCTCCTCCAGCGATAACACCAGTACCTGGCTTAGCTGGTCTTATAATAAGTGAACTAGCTTTGTATTTAACGTTTACTTCGTGAGGAACAGTGTCATTTACAAGTGGCAGGGTTACCATTTGCTTCTTTGCAGCATTGACGGCTTTCTGTACACTATCGGAAACATCCATACCTTTCCTAAGACCCATACCTACACGCCCTTTATGGTCACCAATTACAACAAGAGCCCTAAAACGCATACGTTTTCCACCAGCAACAACACGGGTAACACGTTTAATTTCCACTACTTTCTGGTCGAACTCAGATCTCTCTCTGTTGCCACCATCTCTCATATTAGATTTTCTTTGGGGTTTATCCATAAATTTAATTGAACATGATTTAAAAGATTAAATAAGATTGAACATGATTTCTGAATTAATTCTTGGCATTCCTATTTAATCATGATCATTCTTGTCAATTTAGAAGACGAGTCCGCCTTCTCTGGCTGCTTCAGCCAAAGCTTTGATTCGACCGTGGTAGAGGAACCCACCCCTGTCGAATACCACCTCGGTTATCCCTTTCGAGATTGCTCTTTCAGCAAGGAGCTTTCCGACCTTTTGTGCTGATTCAGTCTTTGTAGCTTTGGTAGCGATATCCTTTGGAACTACAGCGACAATGGTTTTACCGGTTTCGTCGTCTATAAGTTGAGCCGAAATGTAGGCGTTAGACCTAAATACGGAAATCCTAGGCCTGGAGCTGGTGCCAAATATCCTACTTCTTACCCTGGCTCTTCGGCGTATCCTTGATTCAGATTTTGATGCGTTGTGCTTGCTCATAAATTTACTATTTACCTACGGCCTTTACGACCTTGCCGGCTTTTCTAATTATAACTTCGTCGTCGTATTTGATACCTTTACCTTTATATGGCTCAGGTTCTTTAAGTTTCCTTACATTTGCAGCGAACTGACCAACCTTTTGCTTATCTGCACCGGTGATTGTGATTACATTTTTATCAACAACTACTTCTATATCTCCTGGTACTTCTACTTCGACCGGATGAGAGAAACCGAGACTCATTACTAACTTCTTACCTTGAGTTGCAACTTTAAAGCCCACACCGTTTACTTCTAGCTTTTTTCCATAACCTTCAGTTACTCCGGTTACGAGGTTTTGTATTAAAGCTCGGGTGAGTCCCCAGAGTGCCTTTTCTTTCTTATCTTCTTTTTTATCTACATCAACCAAAACTTCATTTCCATTAATGGAAACTTTTACTTTAGGATGTATTTCAATCTGAAGATTCCCCTTCGGTCCTTTTACTTGAAAAGTAGAACCTTTGAGTTCAGCAGTTACACCGCTTGGAATTGTTACTGGTTTTTTACCTATACGTGACATATAATAGTTCTTATTTTCTTACCAAACTTGGCAGATAATTTCTCCACCGGTCTTAAGCTTTCTTGCTTCACTGTCGGTAACTAGACCTTTGGATGTAGAAACTATGGTTATACCAAAACCACCGTTGGTTCTTGGGATATCCTGAGCAGAAGCATATAAACGCTGACCTGGTTTACTTATTCTTTTTAAACCAGTAATTACTGGGGTAGGGCCTTCATATTTAAGGTTTATCTGTAGTTGTGGGAGTTTGCCACTAAGTACATTTACACCGGAAATAAAACCTTCTTTTAGAAGTACCTTTGCTAAATTTTCTTTCATTTTAGAATATGGCAATACTAACTCCGTACGACCAGAGGCTATCGCATTGCGTATTCTTGTGAGCATATCTGAGATTGGATCTGTAAACATAATTTAACAATAATTTATTACCAAGAAGATTTTACGACTCCAGGAATTTCCCCACGACTTGCTAGTTCTCTGAAGCAGATTCTGCAGAGTCTGAAGTCCCTCATAAAGGCACCTTTTCGACCGCATTTGAAACACCTACGAATAATTCGGGTGCTATATTTTGCTTTTACTAAACTTTTTTTCGCTTTCGCGACATGGGCTTTTGTAGCCATATTGGGTATTCTCTCGTGTAAAATAATTTATTAGTTGTTTTCCTGCTGGAAAGGGAAATTCATAAGTTGAAGAATTTTCCTGGTAACTTCGTCTCGACCTGAGTTAGTTACTATGGAGACTTCCATCCCAAATGGATGTTCAAGACTCTCGGGTGATATTTCTGGGAAAACAAGATGTTCTTTAAGTCCTAAGTGATAACTACCTCGACCGTCGAATGCTGTTGCTGATACACCACGGAAGTCTCTAACTCGAGGAAGGGCTATACTGATTAGTTTGTCTAGAAATTCATACATTCTACTGCCCCTTAGCGTAACAGTTACTCCAACAACCTGATTTTCTCTGATTTTAAATCCTGCGATAGATTTTCTAGCTAAGGTTTTAACCGGAGCTTGACCGGTGATTTTTTTAAGATCACTTATTATAGAGTCCAATGCCTTCTGGTCTTTTATAAACTTACCAACTCCAATATTTATAACTATTTTTTGAAGTTTTGGCACTTGCATTGGGTTCTTATAACCAAACTCTTTAGTTAGTACCGGGACTATTTCCTTATTAAATTTTTCCTGTAAACGATTCATAGATAGATTTTTACTAGACTGCCTTTCCACTCTTACGAGCTACTCTCTGCTTGCCACCTGTTTCGATCTTTGTATAACCAACTCTTGTTGGCTTACCTGAGTTGCTGTCTATTAGCTGGACTTTGCTAATGCTCATAGGTGAGGAGAACTGCACTTTCTGGCCCGGGGTTCCGGATTTCTTGGAGCGTTCGAAGCGAGTGTGGATATTTACACTTTCTACTACCACGCCACCAGTTTTAGGGATTACCTGAAGCACTTTACCGGTCTTACCCTTATCCTTACCGGATAGGATTTTAACGGTATCGCCTTTTCTTATTTTCATCTTTGGGATACTCATAGATTTAGATTACTTCTGGTGCTAATGAAACAATTTTGGCATAACCCTTGTCTCGTAATTCTCTTGGTATAGGACCAAAAATACGACTACCTCTTGGGTCCTGAGAATCTTTGTTTACTAGAACTCCGGCGTTTTCATCGAAACGAATATAGGATCCGTCTTTTCTTCTAATTTCTTTCTTAGTTCTGACAATTACTGCGTAAACCTTGTCGCCCTTCTTAACTTGACCACCAGGACTTACTAAGCGTACGGAACCAGCGACTACGTCACCAACACGAGCATATCTGTTTCCATTTTTTCCGTTAACAGAGAAGACGTTGACGATACGAGCGCCTGTGTTGTCTGCTATTTTAATGAGTGAACGTACTTGTAACATATATAATTAGCTAGTTAGCTATTTAGCTACTTAGCTTTCTAGCTCTAGGATGTTTCCTAAATAGCTAGGTAGCTAATCAGCTAATCGGCTGTTTATACTTTTTTAATAACGATAAATTTTTTATCCTTGCTGATTGGGCGAGTAGATTCAATTATAACCATATCGCCTGTGTGATAATTGTTTTCTGGACTGTGGGCCTTGAATCTCTTTGAGACTGTATATGTCTTGTGGTATTTAGGGTGTCTCTTCCTGGCTACTACTTCAACAACAACGGTCTTATCCATTTTGTCCGAGACAACCTTTCCGGTAATCTGCTGTTTTTTTGAATGTGTTGTCATAATGTTTACTTAGTGGCCGAAAGGCGAGTTAATACTCTGGCTATGTCCTTTTTAATCTTGGACAACTGTTTGAAATTCTTTACCTCTCCCATACGAATTTTGAGCCTAAGATTCTCTGCTTCAGACTTGAAACTTTCTAAATCTTTCTTCAACTCAATTTCAGATTTATTTATTAATTCTTTGAACTTCATATAGGCAGGATTATTGTTGCTTAATTAAAAACTTTGTCTTTACCGGGAGCTTGTGACTTGCTAGGCGCATTGCTTCTCTTGCCTGAGCTTCGGTGACTCCATCCATTTCAAATAGAATACGGCCTTTCTTAACAACTGCTACAAAGTGGTCTACAGCACCTTTACCACCACCCATAGGAGACTCGTTACCGTGTACTGTGACTGGCTTGTCAGGAAATATTCTTATCCAGATTTTACCGCCACGCTGTACGTACCTAGTCATTGCTCTTCTGGCAGATTCTATTTGTCTTGCAGTAACAAAGCTACCTTCTATAGATTTGAGCGCAAAACTTCCGAAAGAGATATTTGCACCTGAGGTTGCTACACCTTTGTTATGACCTCTGTGGTGTTTCCTGTGTTTAACTTTTTTAGGGATTAACATGATAATTAGTTCTTAAAGTTTTTAAAGTTATTAAGTTATTAAAGTTTTTTTGAAATTACTTTATGAACTTTACAACTTTATAAACTTGATAACTTACTTTGTTACTTGTTCTACTGCTTTTCTCTTTTCAAATACATCGCCTTTATAGATCCATACCTTTACACCAATTGTTCCGTAGGTTGTATGGGCTGTACTCTTAGCAAAATCGATTTGAGATCTTAGGGTATGAAGTGGAATTTTACCGTTAGAAAGATGTTCGGTTCTTGCGATATCGGCTCCATTAAGTCTGCCGCCTATGGCAATTTTTACACCCTTAGCTCCTGCATTCATAATTTGTTCGATATTTTGCTTCATTAACTTTCTGAATGCAGCACGCTTTTCTAACTGTTCGGATATTGAATTCGCTATGACTTGTGCTTGAAGATTTACGTCTCTAACTTCCTCGATATTTACCTTAAGGTCTTTCTTCAAGCCTAATTTGGCTTTTATCTTTTTCTTAAGCTCTTCGATACCAGCTCCGCCTTTACCGATTATGAGTCCTGGTTTTGTGGTTTTAACGATAACTGAAATGCTTCCGTCGTTAGTTCTTTCTATATCTACCCTGACTAAACCAGCTCTCTTTAGATGTTTCTCTAGGAATTCGCGGATATAAAAATCTTCTTCGAGCATCTGAGAGAAATTAGATTTGGAAAACCATTTGGATTTCCAGGTATCTGTGATTTTTAATCTGAATGAAATTGGATTTATCTTGTGACCCATATTTTTTATTCTCCGCTCTTTCTATTAAATAGACGGCGCTTTTGACCTACAGTGTTCGACTTTACTTGCTCACTTGTTTTTATTCGTTCTTTTTTTGGAAGAGTTTTTTCAGTGATACTTCCCTGCTCTACTTCTGGTGCCACCTTTACCTCGTCGGTCACATTTTCTAGTTTTGCCTTTGCTGGAATCTTGAACCTAGACTTCTTTTTAGCTCCTGCTTTTTCTTCTAGCAACACATTAAGATGAGCCATCTTTCTTCTTATTACGAAAGCGCTACCACGAGCCCTTGGGAAGTACCGCTTCATTACTCGTCCCATATCTGTGGTAATACTCTTAATAAATAGAGCATCTGGGTCTAAGGAAAAGTTGTTTTGCGCATTAGCTGTTGCACTCTTTAACAGTTTAACAACTATATCAGCACCTTTTTTATTGGTGTGAGCTAGTTGTACTAGCGCGTCGCTAACTCTCATACCCTTAACCATGTTGCTGACTAAACGAAGTTTTCTTGGGGCAATTCTAAGGTCGCGAGCAAAAGCTTTCACGATTTTTCCAGATTCTTGTTTTAACTTAGTGTCTTCCATAAATTAGCTATTTATAAATACTACTTACCGCCCTTTGCAGGAGCTGTGGATGGTTTATTTGCTGCTGACTTAGCTGCTTCCTGTTCCTTTGCCATTTTACCACCATGACGAATGAACTTTCTTGTTGGTGCGAATTCTCCGAGCTTGTGACCTACCATGTTTTCTGTTACATAGACATTCAGGTGAGCTCTACCATTATGTACTAGAAAAGTGAAACCAACCATTTCTGGCACTATAGTGCTATCGCGAGACCAAGTTTTGATCTGAGATTTACCTACAGTTCCGGCAGCCACTTTTTTAAGCAACTTAGGGTCTGTAAATGGACCTTTTTTTAGTGAACGAGACATATACTATTTGCTTCTTCTACGCTTAAGTATCAAATTATTACTTGCCATTTTCTTTGCTCTAGTCTTAACCCCAAGTGCATGCTTACCCCAAGGAGTTTTTGGATATTTGAGACCGATAGGGTTATGACCTTCACCACCACCGTGAGGGTGATCTACTGGGTTCATAACTTTACCACGAACAGTTGGTCTTATTCCCATATGCCTAGATCTTCCAGCTTTACCGATTCTTACATTCATCCAATCGCTGTTACCTAATTGACCAATAGATGCACTACTTGCTTCTCTTACTTTTCTAACCTCTCCACTTGGGAGCTTGAGAAGAGCGAAGCCGGCTTCGATGTTTTGAAGAATTGCATAACTTCCAGCACTTCTAGCCATTTTGCCGCCACTTCCTGGGATTAGTTCGATATCGTGAACAAGGGTTCCAACAGGAATATTTTTTAACTCAAGTCTGTTACCTGGAAGTATATCTGCTTTTTCTGCGAAAATTACTTTACTGCCGACTTTTAATCCTTGAGGGGTTAAAATGTACCTTTTTACTCCGTCTACATAGTCTACTAGTGAGATAAATGCTGTACGGGTTGGATCGTATTCAATGCTCTTTATAGTTCCTGGGATATTCTTTCGATCGCTTCTGCTGAAGTCTACAATTCTGACTTTTTTTCGGTGACCACCACCAATGTGTCTAACTGTTATTTTTCCACTAAAGTTTCTACCAGCGCTTCTTTTTTTGGAAAGAATTAGCGACTTAGGAGACTTCTTTTCTTTAGAGAGAACAGAATAATCCGTCACGCTGTGGAGACGTCTACCTGCTGAAGTTGGTTTGTAAGTTTTAATTGCCATATATTGAAGTACTAATCGATAATTATTCCGCTGTGAAAGCTGGTTTCTTTGAATCCTTAGTTAAGGTAACAAATGCTTTTTTGAAGTCACTCATTTTTCCAGGAGTTCTACCGTAGTTTCTCTTCTTACCTTTAACATTTACTATGTTAACTCTTGAAATATTGATTCCATAAACAGATTCCAATGCCTTCTTTATTTCAAGCTTGTTAGCTTTAGGGTTAACTTTGAAAACATATTGGTTCAGATTCCCTACGCGGATAGACTTTTCGGAAACTCTCGGCATAACCAAAATACCAGTTGGTACTGATTTTACGCCTGCAGAAGTCTTTACTTCTGCATCTCCGGATTCTTTGGTCTTTTTAGATAATAGTGCCATATAAATTTAGTAATAGATTTACAAGTGTTTCCTTATTTTTTACTAGCTTCTCTTAAGTAGGTTTTTTCAATAACAGGAAGAGATTCTTTAAGAAGTACTATTCCATCTGCTTTTAGTACATCAACTACGTTTAAACTATTAGCGAGATTAGGAGTGAAATCTTTGAGGTTTCTGCTTGCTCTGAAAAGAGATTCGTCTTTAGTAGGGATAAGGAATAGCTGCTTTTTGCCGAAACCTTCGAGATTCTTTTTGAAAGCGGAAACAACTTTAACAAATTCTTTTGTCTTAGGAGCTTCTAAGCTTACCTGGTCGATAACAATGAGCTTGCCATCTTTAAGCTTCTCAGATAGAGACATAAATAAAGCCTTAGTTTTAGCTTTTTTGTTTATCTTGAGTTCCCAGTTACGGTTAGACCTAGGTCCTAAAGCTACACCACCATGACGCCAGATTGGACCACGAGTGGAACCAGCTCTAGCACGACCAGTACCCTTTTGCTTCCAAGGTTTCTTACCACCACCACTTACTTCACCTCGGGTTTTGGTGTGAGCCAAACCTTTTCTGGCGTTGCTTTGCTGTACTCTTACAGCTTCAGCTAATAAATGAACAGAAGCTTTTACACCAAATACTTTATCGCTTAAGTCTATTTCACCGACTTTTTCAGCTTTTTGATTGTAGAGAGTTGTTTTCATATACTATTTCTTCTTCTTATCTTCCTTAACTTCGACAACTTTTACGACTGGCTTTACTTTACCCGTTGAAACTATTCTTACGACTGCATTTCTGTGGCCAGGAAGAGCGCCTTTAATGGCTATTAGGTTTTTTGCAGGATCAATTTCTACTATTTGTAGGTTCTTTACAGTGACTTGAGAATCTCCATAATGACCTGACATTCTTAACCCTTTTCTAGTGTGCTGAGGAAATCTTTGTCCTATAGAACCAACGCTTCTAGGGCGATCGTGTCCGTGAGAAGCTGGAAAACCAGCGAAACCGTGTCTTTTAATAGCGCCGGTGAACCCTCTACCTTTCATATCACCTGTTACATTTACCACTTCACCTATTTGGAAAGTTGAAACATCGAGTTTTTTGCCTATTTCCATGGAAGCTGCGTCGTCTGTTCTAAACTCTGCAAGTTTTCCAAATTTTCCAAGATCTTTAACGTGACCAGCAATTGCCTTAGTTGTTCTTTTAGAACCAGCGATTTGCTTAGCTATACCGACTTGGACTGCGTTATAACCGTCTTTACCTTCTTTGGTCTTAACCTGGGTAACTGTCATAGGACTAGCCTTAACAATAGTTACCGGGATTACTTCTCCAGTTGGTGCAAACCACTGGGACATATTGAGTTTCTTACCGACTATGAAATTCATATCTGTTTGTATTGGTAGCGGTTGAGATATTTACCCTTGGCTACATACTTACTTGTTAATTTAATTAGATTTGCCTCTTACAGGAAATTTTTTCCCATCTGTTCCGAAAAAGTCACATCTGTGAAAAAATTTCCCGTAAGAAGCAGTTATTTATATTTAGAGGCGCGTTGATAACGAAAAATGGGCTGATCGCCCACTTAAAAAATATACATTGCTGTACGTTTTATAGGTGGTGAACAGTTTTCTTAAAAATAAGTCATTTAGGCTTAATTTTTAAGAACACATTCCCAGTTTTTAACTCATTTTAATTTCGACATCGACTCCAGCAGGGAGGTTTAGGTTTGTTAGGGAATCGATTGTCTTTGGGGTAGGATCTAGAATATCTACAAGTCTCTTGTGAACTCGCATTTCGAACTGCTCACGGCTATCTTTGTGAACAAAGGTAGAACGAAGAACTGTGTACTTGCTAATTTCAGTTGGAAGAGGGATAGGTCCGGAGACGCTTGCTCCACTTCTTTTGGCTGTATCTACAATTTGTTTTGTAGAAAGGTCTATTAGCTTATGATCGTATGCGCGTATTCTTATTCGGATACGAGGATGGCTGACTGTATCGGTTTTTGTCATCTATGTGGCTGAATTTTTAGAGACTATTTTTCTTATTTAACTGTTATTTAAGTGCGTTTTGCGACTTAAGTGCATAACAGTTTTAACTACTGTTAACTACTTTGCCTAGTTTAAGGCTTTTTAAATAAAATGTCAAATGTTTAAGAGGGAAAAAACAAATTAGTTGACAAGCTAACAAAAATATTATATAATTTTACGTTTCTGATGGGCTCAAAAATCAACTTTTAAGCCTTGGCCAAAACATGAAGTGCGAGGGAAAAGTATGAATACCGACAAAATTATTCGGAATTTGGGGATATATCTTATGCCGTTTACCTATAACGGCAGATCTCTTCCCAATATTGAGGTGGCGGAGCAGATAACCCAGGTTCGCTGGCTGTCAGGAGACAAGCTTAGAGAGATTTCCAACACAAAACCTTGTTCGGTATTTGCTGGGGTGGACATTGCGTTACAGTTGGGGTTTGCCGACATTGAGGAAAGGCTTGCACAACAGGGATTGGATGATTTTATGGAGGCTAATGTCCGAATTGGTCTCATTGGTATACCAAGTAACGGCAGGGCCGAGTTCCTCTTCCACCCCTTCAGCACAGACCAGCGTGATAATATGGAGGCTCTTATGAAAGAGCTACCGGAAAATTACGATGGCAAAGCGATTGTTGTCGTTACGACATGGCTCTGGCATAACGAAGCCAAATTCAGCCCAACAAACGGGGTAATTGTCGCCCGTCATGATGTGTATTTTGTGAAGTAACCCTACAGGTGAATGTAGGTGTTTTTTTATTTAACAAAAAACTCCCTATAAGGGGAGTTTTTTGTTGTCTGATTAGACTACTTTAAAATTTTAGTAACTACTCCTGCTCCTACGGTACGACCACCTTCGCGGATAGCGAATTTACCTTTTTCTTCCATAGCAACTGGAGTGATAAGCTTGATGGTTACTTTAACGGTATCACCAGGCATTACCATTTCTTGACCTTCTGGGAGATGAACTTCACCAGTAACGTCTGTAGTTCTAACGTAGAATTGTGGTTTATAACCTTTGAAGAAAGGAGTATGACGTCCGCCTTCTTCTTTGGTAAGAATATAACATTCAGCTTCGAACTCAGTGTGAGGAGTTATAGAACCTGGCTTTGCTAATACTTGACCACGTTCTACTTCGTCTTTCTTTGTACCACGGAGTAGTACACCAGCGTTGTCCCCTGCTACACCGGAGTCTAGAGACTTGTTGAACATTTCGATACCAGTAACAACTGTTTTTGCAGTTGGGCGGATACCGACAATTTCAATTTCGTCACCAACTTTTACTTCACCACGTTCGATTCTACCGGTAACAACAGTTCCACGACCTTCGATAGAGAAGATATCTTCGATAGGCATTAGGAAAGGCTTGGAAGTTTCTCTTTGTGGTTCAGGGATATAAGCATCCAAGGTTTCTACGAGCTTAAGGATGTTTGCTTCTTGCTCTGGATCACCTTCGAGGGCTTTTAGAGCGGAACCTTTGATTATAGGAGTATCTTTTCCTGGGAATTCATACTTAGTTAGAAGATCGCGAATTTCTTCTTCGACAAGCTCTAAGAGTTCTGGGTCTTGAACCATATCTACCTTGTTCATGAAAACAACGATGTATGGAACGCCCACCTGACGAGCGAGCAAGATGTGCTCTCTGGTCTGAGGCATAGGACCGTCTGCAGCGGATACAACGAGGATAGCGCCGTCCATTTGAGCAGCACCGGTAATCATGTTCTTGATGTAGTCGGCGTGACCTGGACAGTCTACGTGAGCGTAGTGACGCTTGTCGGATTCGTATTCGACGTGAGCGGTGTTAATAGTGATACCACGAGCTTTTTCTTCCGGAGCGTTGTCGATCTGGTCGTAAGCACGGGCTTTGGATTTACCGGACTTTGCAAGTACGGTAGTAAGAGCTGCGGTAAGAGTGGTCTTACCGTGGTCAACGTGACCGATAGTTCCCACGTTTAAGTGGGGCTTGGAACGGTCGAATTTCTCTGCCATTCTAGTATGTTCTTTCTTTGACTCGAAATAAATTCGAAGTCTTAAGCCCGAGATTTACCCAATTAAATCCGCCAATTAACTTCAGGACTTAATAGGGCAAGCCTCTTTTTTTCCGTAACGGAATCCAGGGCAAGGTTAATGATTATTTTATAAACTTGCGTGAAAAATTCACTGAAATATTCTACAACGATCAGCAGGTTATGTAAAGCCTTTTGACAGAACTCTGAAAAAATTGTAAAATAAGGTTTAATTTCTTGAAAATTTTCAGTGAAAAGGAGGATCGATAACGATGAAACAAACTTTATCAATGTTATTTATTGCTTGCACGCTTATATCCACCTGCCTATTCATCGCCACAGTTGCAGTAAAGGATAAAAAACCTTCCCTTTGTGCTGACCTTGGGACTGGGGCAGCCATTTTTGCTGCCGGAGCACTTGTATTTGCTCTTGGGGGATTTGTACTACGGTGGTAGTAATTTTAGCCCCAGACTTCTAATTTTAACTTTTTATAACTTCATTATTTGTTATGAAGTTTTTTTATTGACAAAATATAAAAATTTATGTATAATATTATTTAATTCTTTTGACATTTACCTAACGGCTATATGCCTACAGTATAATATTCGCTTTTCGGTACCCAATATTAACTTTTTCACAAAGGAAGCGAATATGAGTTATAAAAAAATTAAGGAGGCTCAGTTACTGAAAGCAATTCGGCTCTACATTAACAAGCTAACTTCTATTAATAGAACACCTTATGACCTTAGCACTCGGACAGGTGGTCATCCATTATGTGATCACCATAAAGATTTACCCGTGTGCTACGAATACTACAACAAAGTCTCAAAGTTCCGAAAGGACGCCAAGCGTGTCCTTTATAAATACCGGGTAAGTACTAACTACATCGGTGAATGGAACAGCAACCTGTACGTAGTTGAAACGTTAATCGCGTTTGATAACGCATTACGCTCAGCGACGGATAAGGAAGAAGCATTTGCTGACTTTTTCCCACGTGTTGCATATTTCTGTCCTGGGGTTTGCGACATAAAGTCGCTGCTCAAAGCCTGTAAAATTGAGTACCAATATGCATTAATTGCCACCCTTTGGAAGAAGTGGGACGATGAAAAAAATACTCATGTAAACTAAATACTATTTAGTCTTTTTTTTTAAATATCTTCTATGCTCAGTTTAGGGCCTTCGAAGTCGAAGCTGGGGTCTATGGATTCGTCGGAGCCGTTTTGGGTTTGCACTGTTGGGACTGAATATGTTCTTGGCCATTGTTTTAGTCTTTCTTGAAGAACATTACCTATGTGCATGGAATCGGTAATCATGGGTTGCTTCTCTTGCGTAACTACCGGTTCTATAGGTTCGTTTACTATAGGTTTAGCCTGAGTGGTTTCTGTTAACTGCGCTTCGACTATTTTTCTGTTTATTTCTTCTGGGTCAGGTTGTTTTGGGGTCGGCTTAGTTTCTATTTTTTTTGAGATAGACTGCAACCCTAATACTTCTTCGTATCTCTCCCCACTCAATAACACATAGGTTATATCCCCTTCCTCATTAAGGAATATAAGTCTGCCATTTTCTTCTTTACATAACTTAAAAATATCTTTTAGATTTGCCATACATTTCAAATAAATAAAAAGTGTACAGTTACTGTACACTTTTTATTATTTGCTTGCCAATTTATGACTCTGTGTCATTCCGGACTTGATCCGGAATCCATGTGTTTTTGAATCTCATGGATCCCTGGTCGGAACCCGGGATAACAATCGAAACTACATTCCTTTACGGACGTTAATGCCTTGGCGGGATTCTATGATTTTTTCTGCTACGTTTCTTGGAACTTCACCGTAGTGGTCGAATTCCATTGAATAGCTTGCTTGTCCTTGGGTCATACTACGTAGACTTGTAGCGTAACCAAACATTTCGGCTAGCGGTACAAAAGCGGAAATGATTTTAAGGTTTACCCTATCGCTCATTTCGTTTATTTGTGCACGCTTACTATTTAAGTCACCAATTACGTCACCCATATTTGCTTCTGGGGTGGTAACTTCTACTTTCATAATTGGTTCAAGAAGTACTGGCTTTGCTCGCTTAACAGCTTCCTGTAAACCTTTACTTGCTGCTATCTTGAAAGCCATTTCGGAAGAGTCAACTTCGTGGTAACTTCCGTCGTAAACAGCAGCAGAGAAGTCTACCAATGGGTAACCAGCAATAACACCGTTAGCAGCAGATTCTTGAATACCCTTGTCGATTGGTTTGATATATTCTTTTGGAATGACACCACCGACAATTTCATCTTTGAATTCGTATCCTGTACCTTGTTCTCTTGGTTCAACACGCAAGTAAACGTGACCATATTGACCTTTACCACCAGACTGACGGATGTATTTACTTTCTGCAGTAGCGGTTTCGCGAATAGTTTCTTTATAAGCAACTTCTGGTTTACCAACATTGGCTTCAACTTTGAATTCGCGCTTCATACGGTCAACAATAATTTCCAAATGAAGCTCACCCATACCAGCGATAATAGTTTGCTGGGTTTCTTCGTTACTGGAAATTTTGAAAGTTGGATCTTCTTCTGCAAGTTTCTGCATAGCTAACCCCATCTTTTCCTGGTCGGCTTTGGTTTTTGGTTCAATAGCCATGGAAATAACTGGGTCTGCGAATTTGATTCTTTCTAACTGAACTGCGTTGTCGACGTCCGAAAGAGTATCTCCGGTGAAAGTGTCCTTTGGTCCTACCAAAGCACAAATGTCTCCAGCAAAAACTTCTTTTACTTCATCTCTTTGGTCTGCACGCATACGTACCATACGACCAACACGTTCTTTGTTGCCACTTCTGGTATTTAGAACATAACTTCCAGCCTCTAATTTACCAGAGTAAACACGGAAGAAAGCGAGCCTACCTACGAATGGATCGGTAGCAATCTTGAAAGCTAGTGCTGTAAAAGGTTCGTCGTCAGATGCTTTTCGTGTGGTCTCTTCACCAGTTTTCACATTAGTAGCTTTTACAGGTGGCTTATCTACAGGACTTGGGAGGAAGTTTACAACGGAGTCGAGAATCATTTGGACGATAATACCGCGACCATCTCCACCAACTACTGGGAAGAACTGAGCTGACTGCGTTGCTTTTCTAATAGCGGATAGAAGTTCAAGTTCGGTTAGTTCTTGTCCGCCGAGATATTTCTCCATAAGAGTGTCATCGTACTCGACGACTTTCTCGACTAATTTATGTCTCCACTCTTTAGCTTTTTCTTGTAGATCTGCAGGGATTTCACCTACAGTAAACTCTTTATCTGTGAAATCTTTGTAAGTGTATGCCTTCATTTGAACAAGGTCTACGCAACCGTTGATTTCTTTTTCGAATCCGATTGGGATTTGAATTGGGAAAGCATTTGGTGAAAGACGTTTGTGTATGGAATCGAGTGATTTCCAAAAATCTCCACCGGTCTGGTTGATCTTGTTAATGAAACACATTCTTGGTACGCCGTACTTGTCGGCTTGGCGCCAAACGGTTTCACTTTGAGGTTCTACACCCATTTTTCCGTCGAAAACAGTAACTGCACCATCGAGCACACGAAGAGAACGCTCGACTTCTACAGTGAAGTCAACGTGACCGGGAGTGTCGATAATATTTATTTTGTACTTGGTATCTGGAGCAAGCTTTACGTGCCTTGGAGTCCAGTAACAAGTAACTGCGGCCGAGGTAATGGTTATACCACGTTCGCGTTCTTGCTCCATCCAGTCGGTGACAGTTTCACCTTCGTGGACGGCGCCGATTTTATGAATCATACCCGTGTTATAGAGAATGCCTTCGGTGGTGGTAGTTTTACCAGCATCGATATGGGCAATAATACCTATATTTCGGGTGACTTCTATGGGATATTCACGAGCCATATTTTTCTATTTCTGTGCAACGATGTACGGCATCGCATATTTTGGTTTCCTTTTGCCGATTTTCTCCGTGCGCCTCTATGTCGTCCCGCTGCGGACGCCTCCGAGGCGTACTCGAAAATCGCCAAAAATAAACTCAAAATCTGCTATGCTTTTGTATTTATCGTATTTTCGTTGTACGAGAGTCTATTTAATTAATTGACTTTAATGTTAAATTGTTGTATAATGTTATTTAAAACCAAAATTATCACAAAAACTTCAGGAGGAAACTATGACTGATGCACTTATCAAATTTCTGTGTTCGGTAGTTTGTCTAATCGGCGGATTCATCATCCCCACGATTATCTACTTTGCGGGGTACAACAGCCACCCGCAAGACCAAGCCATTTTCACCAGCGCGGTCATTGTTAGTGGAATTATTACGATTCCACTTGGCCTCTGGGGGATGGTTTACTTCTGGAAAGATGCGAATAAGCATTCGCATCACCACCATCGAGGTCACCAATCAGGCGGACACCATGCTAAGCACCTAACCGACAAACATGGTGACGGGCATGAGCCTGCTCATGAAGCCAATACCGACCACCAGCCAGCCGAGAACCATAGCTCGATTTGCTATGGGGTAGACCTGGAACTCTTTTACGAACTATCTGATGGAAGCGGATCCGTAAAGTATCGTAAACGAGAAAATGTGTGGGTGACAACAGAAATTTCTGAGGATGATCACTTGCGAACGATCGAGGAGCACTTTACCAGGAAATACTGGTCAGACCCCTCGAAACTCACCGTAAGAATCATCGGCCTTTACCGGAATGGTGAGGCTATCCCTCTTGTAGAGACCTAAAGGAGCATCCTTTAGGTCTTCTTTTTATTTCCTGTTGAAACGAGCGAAGTGAGCGAAGGCTTTGTTGGCTTCTGCCATACGGTGGGTGTCTTCACGCTTCTTCCATGCTCCACCTTGCTTGTTCCAAGCGTCCATAATTTCTATGGCAAGCTTTTCGTGCATTGGCATACCTTTTTTGCTTCTGGCTGCAGCGATCATCCATTTCATACCGAGGGCGGTTCTGCGTGGTTCTAAAACTTCCATTGGAACTTGGTAGTTGGAACCACCGATTCTTCGGCCTTTAATCTCAAGCATTGGGGAAACATTCTTAAGAGCCTGATCGAAGACCTGACGAGCATCTTTAAAGCCTTCGGTGTCTTTCATTTTTTCCGCAACAACTTCTAAAGAAGAGTAGAAGATTTTTTGGGCTACGGTTTTCTTGCCTCGTTCCATTAAATAGTTAATGAACTTAGCATATTTTACACTCGAGAATTTTGGATCTGGGTGTGGGGTGTGTCTATCGAAACTTCTAGATTTACGTGGCATGGTAACTTTGTTACTAGTTGAAAGTTCTTCAAGTTCATAAAGTTTTTAAAGTAGGATACGAGATCACTTGATAAACTTTATAACTTTACAAACTTAATGAACTACTTTCTTTTCGCGCCGTATTTACTGCGGCCTCTTTTTCTCCCGTCGACTCCGAGAGTATCTAACTTCCCTCTTACAATGTGATAACGGACACCGGCAAGGTCCTTAACACGACCACCGCGGATAAGTACCACGCTGTGCTCTTGTAGGTTGTGACCAATACCAGGGATGTAGGCTAACACTTCCATACCGTTGGTAAGTTTCACCTTAGCAACTTTACGCAAAGCGGAGTTTGGTTTACGAGGGGTAGTGGTGTAAACCTTGAGACATACACCTCTCATAAATGGAGCGGCACCTTTGCTGTCTGTGGTTTTGTTTTTGATAAGGTTGATTCTGCGGTGCAGAGCCGGAGCCTTACTTTTTGCGCGTAGGACCCTTCGTCCTTTGCGAACCAGCTGGTTAACTGTTGGCATATCTTTTTTTGCTATGCTTAATTATTATATTTCCAACAAAAAAACCCAAAGCATTAGACTTTGAATCTTATGCTTTTCGCCTTGCTGGTACTGCGTGAAGTCGGACGCTTACTTCCCAGATGACGAACCAAATAGGTTATTTTCCGCCAGCCGGCGGAAGACTTCGGTTAATTTGTTGGTTTTAAATTAATATATTTTTGTCATTCTGTCAAATTACTAGGGGTAAAAAAAATACGACTTTTTTGGGTCGTTTTATTTGTTTTCCTCGGCTTCTTCTTCTCTAATCTCTTCCATAATTCGCTCGATGAGAGCGTGGACTTCTGGAGAGACCTGCTCTTCTTTGGACTTCTTTTTAGATTTCGCTTTTTTCTCTCTTTTGGGAAAGAGGTTTACTAGAGACGCCCAAACGGAAACACAAACCGAGACAGCCTTCCAGCCAATGTGGCCGTAGCGAGATTCCAGAGCCAACAGACACTTAGCAGCGAGTTTGCGATCTTCTTTTTCGTTCGCGTGACTACTCTTGTTGCCGAATATGGCTATAGAGAGAAGCACTTTCCGAGCGGCATCCACGAAAGTAGGATTTAAGTGAATACTCCCTTTCAGCGAAGCCAAGCAAATGGCGGAAGAATCTTCGTATAATCCGTACCAAGATTTCTTGCCCCATAAATACGGAATCTTAATATCTTCCGCTTCTGGACCCATAGCGGGATCGTAAACCACGAAGCCGTTTGGGTGCCAACTGCCTCCACCACCGATAGTACAGAAAATGTGATCAAGCACGCCTTTTACTCCCCTCCCTCCTGCGGGATAAAGGGTTGGGTAGTTCTTCATACTTGTGGTAACCACCTGACCGACAGTGAAGTTCATACTTCGCTGTTCGGCGAGTAAGTCTACTACAGGGTCGGGTTCTCTTACCCAGAAGAATTCGGCGTACTCGTAGGGAAACTCACTGCATTCTTGGTGACTGGAATCTTTCATTCTATGATAGTGTTTAAAACAATAGACACCCGGCCTGACTTTGAAAGAATCGCAGTCGGTGTCAATGTTACCACCGCGCCGGACATACTCTTCCCAGTCCACAATTGAGTACCACCATAGATCCGTCATAATGCTGGCTTTTCGCTTGCCACCTCTAGGTGGAATTTCAATTGGCGGAAAATCTTCGTCATCTTCGTTTTCTTCCCAGCCGGGGTTGGCGATGACATAGTGGTCACTGCTAACTTCCCAGACTCCGGGACATGTATTGCCTACCAAACCGTGAGCGCACCCGATTTTGGCCATAGCGAGCGAGGTCTTGTAGACACCTAAGCGAGTGTTAATGTCGTAGTCGCCATAAAGATGAAACCACTCTCTAAGGTCGTCTGTTACTAAGACATTACCCGAAGGTACGTTTAGTTCGAATTCGAGAATGAAGTCTTGACTGGCTTCGCAGTCGTGTTCGACGTAAAATCTGACACCATCGAGACTCAACTTAATTTCTTTGTGACAACTGAAGCAGGAAAGCTCCAGACCTTCGATGTGAATGAGCTCACTAAGGGGTTCCCTTGTGAAAATTGATCTCTCAATTTTTTCCCAGAGTACTCCGTTTTTCTCTGCGTAAGAACTAAACGCGCGCTCTATTGAATACTTAGGCTCGTGGAAGTTGTGTCTGCCGAAGTCTGAGCGCTCCATCAGGTCGAGTGCTAAGTCTTGAAAATAATTGTACCAACTCATAACTCCTCCAAAAAGTTGCGAATTTGAAAAGACACTATATTACTATAAATATAGATTACTGTAAACCAATTAGGGAAAATTGAAATTAATTCTTTTTTAGCTATAGTTTACAAACTTTTAGTATTTTACAGTTTGAATGAGGAGGATTCTATGAAAAGGGCTTTTAAATGGAGTTACTTTAATTTTCATTTAACTAAAGGTTTGCTTGATTTACCAAAGGACGGCATTAGATTGGAGATACAACCTGTAATTCCGGACGACGACTGCCTAGCTGTGACCAACCTGAAGCGAAGAAATACGACGTCATATTTGGACCGCCATGAAATTATCCAGGTCGAAGATAATGACGATCTTGTCATTATCCCTGACCCGCCCGACTACCCAGTATGTGTAATAAGGGAAACGGTTTATGACTTAAATATTGATCCCAAAAAGGTTTTGATAGCTCCAAACCCCTACTTGGTGAGCGATCCGAATTATTCACATGTTCTTTGCTTAGAAGAACCAACTATTATCGAGACCAAACAACGGGACAGTGTTTTGCCAACGGTTTACCATAAAAAAAGAAAATATAACAATGCAACGATGTATGTAGATCTGGATCTCTACGGGAAAGTAAGAAAAATCGTAATAGATAAAGATCTCGACCCGGATGAAGTAGCAGATATTCTGCATGACTGGCTCAACAAATCTGCATACCAGAAAAGGAAAAAAGAATACGGAGCTTTATGGGAACAAAAACAGATGGACAATAATTCCGTGATGGGTAGCGTACAAGGATGGTTACGACTCTTGTATACGAGAGGCGTGGAAAGCTTCCGGTGGTCAGGTCATTTGATTAAGATTGAAGACCACCCGGAGGATGAAAACCGAATGAGGATATTCTCCGGGAAGACCGAACTTAATCCTATAGACCTTGGGCGTCTAGGATTAATTGATAAAGCGTATGTCGGCAGACTATAAAACCAGAATAAATTCTGGTTTTTTTATATCTTTATATTTTACTAAATCTATCTCTTTTTAAATTCTGGATTTAGTTTAGCCAATATCTCGTCGAATTGGTCATCTGAATAAACCTTACTATCTATCGAGTATCTTTGAGGATAGTAAGCGTTACTAAATAAATGGAAGCTTAAGTTTGGGTCTAGAAAGATTAAACCGAAATTGCATGTAACATCGAACCCGCTTTTTACTACCTCGCCTGCTATTAAATTT
This sequence comes from uncultured Candidatus Saccharibacteria bacterium, assembly GCA_964434195.1. Taxonomy (GTDB): domain Bacteria; phylum Patescibacteriota; class Doudnabacteria; order UBA920; family UBA920; genus CAYLIB01. The sequence continues at coordinate 6,350 of CAYSUI010000018.1, read as the reverse complement.
GTTTTTGGATAGAAAGCGTAGTACTCAGAATCCTGGTATTCTTCTTTTTCTATTGGTCCCCTAGTTTGATACTCAAGTATGGGTTTTCCATGGCAGCTCAAAAAATAACCCTTGAAGCTAGTGGATCTATAGGCAAAAATCTGATTCATATTAACACTGCTTGAAGTTGGTGCTGGCTGTACTTGTTCGGGTTGGAAATCTGAATACCCAAAAAGATCCATTGCTAAACAAAAGAAAATTAAAACTATGAGTCCGATCTTTATAATCTTTTTCATAGTTTTATTATAGCACTATAGGGCACAGTAGAAAGGGATACCTGTGAACAAAAAGAAAAATTTCAAGACTGGGAGATATATATAACCTAGGAGTCCTGAATAAACGAAAAGCAGAATAAGGATGAACCCGTACTGTTCAAACTGAAAAAGCTTTCTTATCCAGTCATCATTGAGCAATCCTGCTAAGACTTTACTCCCATCGAGCGGTGGAATAGGAAGTAAATTAAAAATACCTAAAACTAAGTTTATTTGAATTACCTGAAGCAAAATTGGACAGGAAAATTCATTAACCAAACCTAACTTGAAAGGCAAAGCAAAGAGAATTGCAAGTAAAAAGTTACTAAGGGGTCCGGCTAACGATACCAATACCATACCCAGCTTCCTTGGTTTTAAACTATAAAAATCTACTGGTACTGGTTTCGCAGATCCTAAAACTACAGGACTTCCAGCAATAATGAGCATAAGTGGAAGCAAAATAGACCCAAAGACGTCTATGTGAGGAATAGGATTTAGAGTTATACGACCTTCGTCCCTGGCAGTGGAATCACCTAATTTTTCGGCTGCCAAACCATGAGCCACCTCGTGTACTATGGCTGAGAAGATAAGAACTACGAGTGAAATAATTGAATTCATAGGAAAATTATAGAATATATAGAGTAATGTGACTAGAAGACTTGCTTTTATTTGTGATTTTAGTTATTATATTCAGGTTAACAAACCCTGATTACTAGCTAACTAACAATAACTCACTTATGCCAAGAATGTGCACGGTCTGCGGAAAAACCTACTCTAGAACGATAAAGCGTTCACACAGTATGCGCGCTAGCATAAAAAGACTCTCACCAAACCTACAGTGGATGAATGTCCCAGGGGCAAGAGTGAAGGCTTGTACTAGATGTATAAAGACCAAATCTAAAGTATAAAAAAGTAGTGGATCTCCACTATTTTTTTATTTATACAACGATTTTAATACTTTACGATCTTCTCGATTCTGTCATAAAGATCGAAAAATTCCTGACTTCGTTTATTTCTTGGTCTATGCAAAGGAATGTCCACCAATGCTTCTATACCTGCTGGTATAGGTGTAAGCATAGCGATGCGATCTGCCATAAAAAGCGCTTCGTCTATTAAATGCGTAACCATAACTAGCGTGGTTTTTTTCTTTCCCCATAACATAAGAAGATCCTCTCTTAACTTACCCGCATTAAAGCTGTCGAGCGCGGAGAATGGTTCGTCTAAAAAAATAATATCCGGATCTATTGCGAGCGCCCTCGCAATACCAACTCTTTGCTTCATACCCCCTGAGAGTTCTCGGGGCATAGTTTTTTCGAAACCCACTAAACCCATTTCCTCAATCTTTTCCAAAACTTTCTTTTTCCTAATTTCTTTATGCACCCCTTCCATTTTTAAACCAAATTCGATGTTTTCGTACGCGGTCAGCCAAGGGAAAAGAGCGAATCCTTGAAAAACGAAACCAATTTTTAAATCTGACGGTTTTTTAACATGTCCTGTAGTGGGCTTTTCTATTCCTGCAAGAATTCTGAGTAAAGTACTTTTACCACTCCCGGATGGACCTAGCAACATTAAAAACTCACTCTCTCCCACTTCCAGAGAAACATCTTTTAATACGTGCAGTCTTTTACTATCTTCTTCAAAATATTTATTTATATTTATTGCGCTCAATATACTCGACATGAGATTATTCTGAAAGTAATTTATGACTTTTCTCTAAGAGAGGAAGCCAGATTATTTTATTTAGCGCGAAGATAAAGAGCAATAATGCAAAAACACCGAATAAAGCAACTCTACCAGTTTCTCCGTGGGTGAAAAAGAAACCACCCAATCCTGCCTGGGAAATTCCAACTATTATTTCTGCTCCTACTACAGCTTCCCATCCTTCACCTAAACCAACCACTGAACCAGTAACAATTCCTGGGTAAGAAAGAGGTAAGGAAAAATAAACAACTCTTTTCCAACCTTTGGCTCCGTAAACCTGAGCTGCTTCTTCCCATTCATATTTAGTGAGTTTGAGAGAGCTAATTATGGCAAAGAGTATTGGCCAAACAACAGTTATTACCAGGAAAGTAATAACTGTAAGATCCGATTTGCCAAAATAAGTAACAGCTAGCGGTAAAATGGCGAAACTCGGAAAACTTTGCATTACATCAAAAAGCGGAAGAAAGAAATCCCCCAATTTACCTCTTGTAAGAGTTAGACCTAGAACCAATGCAATAACTACCGATACCCCGAAGGCCACAACTAGCCTAAGAGAAGAAGCGATTAGTCCGGAAATAAATTCGTCTGTGTTTACGAGACCCTTAGGTGCGGCAAACCAAACAAAGAGAAAAGGCAATGCTACCACTAAAGTTGTTACAAACGCATGCCACCTTCTTTTATATATTCTTACGTATTTTCTTTTCTTCTGCATCAAGTTAAGTATATCATCACCTGAAGCTTTTTAAGAGATTTTCTGCCTCTTCCTTTTTACCTTGATTAACCAATGAAATATAAAGTTGTCTGTAACTGAATAAGAAATTTGGATCGAGAGAAATTGCTTTTTTAAAATTAGATTCTGCTAAGTCGAATCTACCTGCTTGGGCATATAAATTACCTCTATTGTGATACGCGACTGGGTTGTGAGGATCTATTCCAATTGCTTTTTCGTATGAGATTAGTGCTTCTTTGTACAAATACTCATCTGAGTACGCCATACCAAGATTATTATGAATACGGTAACTATTTGGAGCGAATTTTAAAGTTTGATTATAAAAAACAATAGGATTCGCCCATTCCCTGATCCTCAATACGCTTCTAGTCCCAAGAATAACAAAAGTGATTGTCAAAATTGTTATTATGATGGCTCTTCTTTTTAAATATTCTCTTAGTATCGTGTCAGCGAATAAACCCAAGACAACACCAATACCAATTATTGGAAAATATAGCCAGTGCTCATATAGCATTCCATTGATTGGGACAAAAATATTTGAAGTTGGGGCAAACGCAATAAAAAACCAGATTAACCCGAACCAAATAGGATTTCTAGTTTTCCAAAACTTTAGGGTTATGTAAATAGTTACAGCAATTAGAATCCAACCTGGAATAGTACTAATTGCAAATGGGTTAGTTATTGGATCCACCGATCGTTCCATGTGTAGAGATTTTGGCCAAAAAACTAAACCAATATAGACACCTAAAGATTTTATGAAAGTGAAAAGCCTAACGTAGAGATGTTCTGAAAAAAGAGTGGGTTGATCGTATAAATTAAAAGAATTCTTGAAGTTGAAAAAAGTAGCCCTGAGTACCAGATAAAGAGATGAAAAAATTAATATGGAGAGGGTAAAGAAAAAGGATTCTTTAATTTTTGCATACAGATTCCTATGCTCAGATTTAAAAAATATTATCAGAAAGGCTATCGGTCCAGTTACTATAGCAGTCTCTTTCGATAACTGAGCGAGTGTATAAAATAACAAGATAAGAAAAATATAGCTTGCCTTTTCGAGTAAATTAAACTTTTTAAATTCCTCATAAAAGCTTAACAGTAAAATTAATGATATTAAGATAAATAATACGGAGAGTGAATCCCCCAAACTATTAACATAAGCAACGGCCTCTACCTGGACAGGGTGTATCAGAAATACAAGCGCTGTATTGAAAGCTACAACTCTTCTATTGAAAATTTTTCGTATAAGCAGAAAAACCAGTACAGCACTTATAGAATGAATAAAAGCATTTACCAAATGCCAACCAATTACACCTTCACCAAAAAGCTTCCATTCTACTGCGAATACTGTTAGTAAAATGGGTCTCCAGTAGTTACTTACTAGTGAACTTCCAGCTATCACATTTTCAGAAAAGTACTTTGGAAAGAAGGAAAAACTTTTTATATAAACATTTTTTAAAATGAAATCATCATCATCCCAAAACATTTGGTTATTAAAACCGAATGAATAAATAAAAATCCCCAAAAATAAGAGGAAAATTGATATATAAACCTCTGGATTTACCCAAAAATAGTGCTTTAAATTAACCCAAATATCCCCAATTTTCTTGACCATAGCTTTTTTATATGATACCCTCTTCACACGGGTGAACCTCCTATTCTCCTGGCGGCTGCAGTACTTGCCTTGGTTGCAAAGTACGATGGCGAAGCCAAGAATGTCAGCTGTGAGGCATAGCTTTCAAGGCAAGAGCCGCCAGGAGCTTTTTTTCAAGGGGGACTCCGATGAATTTTTCTCAATAAAGGAGGAGGACTGATGGATATACTTTTATACCATACCTTTTGCCAGTCAGTCGTTCTCCTGCAATTTTATGCGGCGATAGTCGCTCTTACACAATCCTCAAAAGAGGATTTTTTTTAATACATTTTTGCCATTCCCCGTTCTTGAACTTTTCTGAATGCGCGTTTTAAATAGAGCGCCCCTAAAATCAAATAGAGCAAATTTAGACTGAACGCGTAAATAACAAAATTAAACTCAAATTTACCCTCAAGGACTACTTTTCTCATACCTTCGAAAACATATGTCATGGGTACAAGCTTAGCAATGGGTTGTAACCAGTTTGGGAGAGAAGTAATTGGGTAATAAATACAAGACAATGGCGCAAATGCCCAACCAACAGACCATGCAAGATTTTGTAATTTTTTCCCAAAATTTAAAATAATCCCTGCAACAAAGAACGATAACCACCAACCGGACATAATTAACAATAAAAAATAAGGTAGTATATAAAATCCTAAATCATAGAACCATACTGCGTATAGCAAATATGCTATTAAAGATGCGAATACAAACTGGATAATAGCTTTTAAAAAAGAGATTAATAAAGCTGCCACTATCCACTCATTAAATTTGAGTGGAGATGAAAACATATTTATAAGGTTTTGACTCCAAATATCCTCTAGGAGCGATAGCGGTACTTCATACTGACCTCTCCAGAAAACACTCCAAAACACCAACCCCAGTATAATGACTACGATTAGATTAGAATCTGAATTTTTGGTTAAATAACTACTTGCCACACCCCAAAGAACCAAATCTAAAACAGGCCAGTAAAACATGTCTGTCATACGGTCTAGATTCCTTCTGAGTGAGTATAAATTTCTTAGGCTTACACCTATAATTCTATTTAGTGCCAACATAGATTCATTAGTTCCAATTTGAACTAAATTTTTCTAGAAAATAATCTTCAAGATCTGCGCTTTCGACAATTATTTCTTTGTAAATTACTTCATTTTTAGCAAGAACCGCGAAAAGCTCTGCTACTTTTGATTCCTTAGTACCTATTACATAAAAGTTACCTTCTTTTTTTGTTTCTAATGATTGCATTTTCATTAAATTCAAAAAATCTTCATGGGAAGATGTCACAAATAACTTAACTGTGCATTTGTCCAAACCAGCTGCGAGTTCTTTGGGTGTACCTTGTGCAATAATTTTACCTCCGTCTATGACCACAACTTTGTCACAAACTTCTTCTACCTCGGCCATATTATGGCTAGTAAACAATACAGACACTCCCCTGTCTTTCTTTTCTTTGAGCACTAGTTTTCTGACGAAATCTGCGGTTGCCGGGTCTAGCGAGGCTGTGGGTTCGTCTAATAGTAATACTTTAGGGTTGTTAATAAACGCTTTGGCTAAGTTGACCCTGGTTTTCTGACCAGCTGAGAGATTAGTGAACTGTTCGTCCCAAAGATCACCTAAGTCAAACATTTCTTTTATTTCTAAAACCCTTTTCGCTCGATTTTTAATATTGTAAAGCCATGAGGAGTATATGAGGTTTTCTTTGGTAGTTAAGTCGTATGGTAGAAATGTGTAGGTTGAACTAAAATTTACTTTTTCCAAAATTTCACTTCTGTTCTCTTCTGAAAAAACTTTGCCAAAATATTTAAGAACCCCTGACGTTGGCGTAAGTGCACCCAAACACATTTGCAGTGTGGTAGTTTTTCCTGCCCCATTTCTCCCAAGTACACCTAAAACTTCCCCTTCTTCCATAAAAAGGGAAATTTTATTTACCGCAGTAAACGATCCAAATTTTTTTATTAGATTTTCTACTTCTAGGGCCTTCAATGCCTAACTCCTT
>CAYSUI010000017.1:27302-28531 GCA_964434195.1 uncultured Candidatus Saccharibacteria bacterium | reverse complement strand
TTTTAATAAATAAATGTATTTATGGGAGAAACAGAGGATATAGCTTTTGTCAGAGAATTTGAAGCGCCTTTAGAAGTAGTAAGATACGAAGGAGATCAATGTCCTGAATTTGATGAATATATTAAGAAGAAACCTAAGGTCTACGCTGAACGAAGAGGCTATGCAACCACAGGATCAGAAGGGCTTCTAATTAGTGAATGGCAATCACCTTGTCATGTTATTTTGACTCGAGGTAAAGATGATACTTTTAGTTTTTTTCATGTGCAGCCATCAAGTGGGCATACTAATCTTTCATTTGAGCAAGAAATTAAACTTAGGGAGATGGGCGAAGCTAAACCCGACTTTATTACTATGTACGGAAAAACTTCTTGGTATAACTCGGGAGACGACAGGGAATTAAGCAAAATGGGTTTTAAAAAAGAGAAGGAAATAAAAGTAGATACTAAAAATTGGTGGAGAGTGATGTACGACCCTGAAATCAATGAGATATGGATAGACAAGCGAATGGAGAAAGAAATGATAAAATATAAGGGATTTTGACTTTTTTAGTCTTAGTATGTATAATAGGCAAAGTTACATATCCAAAGACAGTTGGGCCTGAATAACAGGTTAATTGCCACAAGCACCCCACCGAGGAATACGACTTACGCTTAATTTGCGTTTTAAGTACTATTTCACTCGGGTAATCCCGAGTTTTGAATTTTTAGGGTATTTAGCTAGTAAAGGTCGATTAAAAAAATAAGGAATATCAACATTATGGCAAAAACTAAACAACAAAAGAGTGCTGATTTAGAAGAGGCTACAGCTAGACTTTCTAAGGCTAAGGGTGTAGTGCTTACAGACTATCGTGGTACCACAGTGAAAGACATAGATAAGTTCAGAAGAACTTTGGAAAAAGAGAATGTCACAGCTAAGGTTTACAAGGTCAGTCTTTTAAAGAAAGCTCTTGAAGCAAACAATATTGATGCTTCAGCAGTAAATTATAAAACACCGGTTATAGTAGCTATATCTGAGGAAGAGGAAACTCTTCCAGCGAGACTTATAAAAGGTCTTACTAAGGATATTAAAACTATGAGTGTCTTAAGCGGCGTTTTAGAAAGCCGTTTAGTAGATAAAAATCAGGTTTTAGCTCTTGCAGATCTACCAAGTAAGACAGAGTTAAGGGCAAAGCTTGTTGGTACAATAAACGCTCCAGTATCTGGATTTGTAAATGTACTTGCAGGAAATGT
>CAYSUI010000017.1:0-27202 GCA_964434195.1 uncultured Candidatus Saccharibacteria bacterium | reverse complement strand
TTGGTACAATAAACGCTCCAGTATCTGGATTTGTAAATGTACTTGCAGGAAATGTTCGTTCGTTGCTAAATGTATTAAATGCTATAGCAACGAAGTAGTTATAAAGTTCATCAAGTTTTTAAAGTTTATAAAGTAAAACCCAAAAACAAATACTTTATGTACTTTATAACTTTACAAACTTTATAAACTAGAAATTATACAATTATTAATTTATATAGATTAATTTTATGTCAGACGACAACAAAGTAGAAGTTCCAGCAAAATTTCAGAGTCTCGTAGATCAAATCGAAAAACTTTCTGTATTGGATCTTTCCGAACTCGTTAAGGTATTAGAAGGTAAATTTGGTGTTTCAGCAGCAGCTCCTATGATGATGGGTGCTATGCCTGCAGCAGGTGCCGCAGCTGGCGAAGCCGCAGAAGAAAAGACTGAATTTACAGTTGAGCTTACCGATGCAGGTGCTAACAAGATCAACGTAATTAAAGTTGTTCGTGAAGTAACCGGTATTGGACTTAAAGAAGCTAAGGATTTAGTAGACGGAGCTCCAAAAGCTGTTAAGGAGAATATCTCTAAAGCAGAAGCTGAAGAATTGAAGAAGAAGCTTGAAGAAGCAGGTGGAAAAGTTACCCTTAAATAACATTCTATAAAAGCAACCCGAAAGGGTTGCTTTTTAGTATGCATAATACTAAAATTGTGAACACAAGGAGGCAGATTATGTTTGTGAATTTAAGAATAGAAAAGTTTTTGAGTTTGCATAAGAGATTGTCAAAAACAGAGAGTGTGCCTTTATTGACTGATGTCCAAATAAAGCATACGAGCAAACCTTTCGCTTTAAGTAGTAGTGATAATTATGGTGACCCAGTTCCTGCGGCACATATCATCGTGAAATCTAGATATGCAGACACTCTTTCTCAGGCGTACTATTTTAAGGGTGTTGGGAATCATATGGGTAACTATCTAGTTTTTGAATGGAGTTGTGAAAATTGGTATGGTTCGAGCAACCTTGTTAGCAATCTGATTTGTCTCGGAGGCGAGACTGATGTGTACGTACGTGATGCTAGAAAAATTCGATCCTGGATAAATGCCCTCCGAAAAGAGTGGGTAAATAGATACCAAGATTCAGTTGTTTGGCCTTCTTTCAAACCCATTCATTTATCTAATCGCAAGGGTAAGAATGGCTTTGCCTCTAATGTACGGCAAACTTTGTCTATTGAAATAGAATCGATGATGGATTGTATTTCTGATTTAGCAGATGCTTGCGATCCTTATCTTTCAGAAGGGGATTACGAGGAAACGATCGCTTTGCTTGCTTCAAAAACAATCTTTGGCGGAATTTTTTCTGCTCACGCCAAACTTTTTGATTACAATAAAATAAAGTTGCTAAAATCTTTTGGTTAACTAAAAATTTGCTTTGTACATTTTGCCATCTCCAAGAAGGAAGATGGTTTTATTTTTTTCATCTACGTATATGTCTTTGAAAGTTGTTTTATCGTCTAACTTTATGGTATTTAAAAGTTCAGCTTTTTTATTAAAAATAACTACTCTATGATTACCTGAATCCAAGACGTAAATATTAGTGAAATCTTTTTGAGTAAGTATTTTTCCTTTTCCTGAAAGGGGGGTAAATAACTCCGTGGGTATAAATTCTGAAGCTTTACCAGAAGTGTATTTATGTATTCCATCTGAAGTGTATGCATAGATAGAACCATCTATGGCAATGCTTGAAGCTGATTTTAGGGTTTCTGAGGTTATCCAAATACTAGGTTTCTGAATTGTGTCAGTTGCTGAGTAAGATATAATTTGTCCTGTAGATTTATTGATGCTATATAATTTGTTTCCTGTAGGATAATATGCGAGCCCTCCGAATTCGTGACTGGCGGGTACTTGGCCAGTATAAGTTAAGCTTACTGTGTTAGAAGATAGATCGCAGATTCCTAAATTTTGACCATTATAGTAATAAATTTTTTGATCAGCATAGCGAATTCCCGAAATAATATTCTCTGGGCAGGATAGTTTGCTTTCTAGGATTTTATTGGTCGCAATATCTAAAGCTACAAAGCTTTTGTCACTTTGTACATTTAATGTACCGGGTGTAGTTATTATAGTTTCTCCATCAGCAATTCTTCCAATCTCTGAAAATTCTATATTTAATTTTTTGTCAATTATATTTCCAATATTAAGTATTTTTTCATCTAGCTCTGTAAGTTTTGTTTTTATATCATCGGTAACATTCAATTCTTCTCGTTGTTGCTTAAATAGTCTAAGAGTTTCTATGGTTTTTACTCTATCGTAATTTACCGAAGATTCAGCGTCTGTGGCAAGTTGTTCTAGCGAAGAGAGTTTATTTTGTCCCTGGGTAATTGTTTCTTTCTTTTCGTTGTATTTTTTAGTAAGGGCAATATTTATTCCAAGGGCAACAAGGAGTACCAAGGCGGAAATTATGAAAAATTTTTTTTGTTTTGTAAGACTTGTTGTTTTAGCGGAGCTAACAAATTCCTTAGCCCTTCCAGATAGATTAAATAACCTGTCCCTCATTGATCCCGAATTTGAAAAGCTGGATTCGGGTGAGTATGGAGGTGTTTTGGTTAGTTTGTCTTTTATTTTAGAGATAATTTTTAGATTTTCACCGTGCCTTTTAATTCCTTGGGAAATTTTATGAATTGTACTAGGTTTTTTGAAATTTTCAGTTCTACTAAGTATTACAGGGGTATCGGCTTGGAAATCTTCTGTTATATTTGAATCGCTCAATTTTAAGATTAAAGTACCAAAAGCAATTTCTGGTCCCGCATTCTGCTCTAGGATTTCTGAAACTTTATTTGCTAATTCGGTTAAGGTAAGTTTTTTAATCTCTAATTTAAATTTTTCTAGACCAACGTAGTTAAATAGACTAGTTGTTGAAAAAATAAAGATATCGTTTAATCTTATTTTACCAGTAGCGAAGTTTTCGAAAGTTTTATTCGGGTCAGATTTTTTGGGGCTGTCAGCAAGATTAATAAATTCTGAATCTCTGAGCATCATTGCTATAATATTACCCGTAGTTGCTGCGTACATAAATTCTTCATATCTAACAGCTACTACTGCATTTAACTTACCAGCCCAATTAGATTGACCTATATTGCTTAATTTTGCTAATTCTTCGTTTATCTGAGAAATGGCATTTTCAAAAGAATTATCCGTGACTTCGTGGCGAAAACTCCTTCGAAGCGCAGAAGCTATTGCGGAAGTAATCCTTTCGCAGTCTGGTGCGGCAGCAGGGTTAAAAAGTGGCAATTCCATGGCAATATATAGCTCTGCATTTGAGAAGGTTGAGTTTTCAGCTAATATTGAGACAAAGGTTGTAGTTTGCTTGAAATTACCTATTTTTATTTTTGCTACCTGTGTTTCGATATCTGTATTCATAACAATTAATTATACGATAATTACACTAAACTAAACAAATTATTTCTTATTTAAGAGATAAAGTATATAATAGTACTGTTATGTTGGACCTAGAGAATATTATTGAAGCTAAATACGAACCAGAGATTTATTCTTTCTTTCTACTTGCGCCACCAAGGGCATTTTATGTTGAAGAAGTGGCAGTGAGGTTAGGAATCCCAAAAGATAAGCTAGAAGAAATATTAGATAAGCTTGTTTCTAGTCAACAAATGAAAGTTTTTTCTAAGAAAGGGAAAAAATATTATTTGTTAAGAGGGGATTTTAAACCTTTTGCTGAGTTAAAGAATGCTCTCCTAAAAGATAAGCTTAAATATGTTGATGAGCTTTACGAAGAAGCTTCGAGATTGACTGGTATAAAAGCAGCATTTTTATCTGGTTTGTTTGTAGGCAGGCCTGAATTGCCTGTTGATATACTTTTTGTCGGTAAACTTGTACCTGATCAGTTGAAGAGTTTTACTACTTCTACCGAGAAATTAATGGGACAAGAAATAAATTATAGTGTTATGACTGAAGAGGAGTTTTGGGTTAGAAAGGGGACCTTCGATAGGTTTATAAAAGATATTTTTGATTATCCGCATTTGGTAATATTGGATAACTTAAAGTATAAAAAATAAGGGATTGGTAATTTAGAATATAAAATGATTAGTTGAAAATTTTTATGTCCTTTCTCGCTGTTTTAGAAAACATCTATAGGCAATTTTTGAATTTTTTTCCCGAGTTTTTTAGGCCTTTTGTATCGTTTGGTTTAGGGGTTTTGTTAATATATTCTGTATTTCAGACAATAAAAAAGAATATAATATTTTTTATTGTTTTAATTGTGTTACTACCCGCGGTTATTCCGATTTTGAAAGATTTATTATCTACTGTACTAGAAATTGTATCTTTTCTATTTGGAGTAAAATAAATATGTGGATAACTAACTAAAGAAATGAAAATTCTTTAGTTTTTATTTGGTTGACTCTAAGTGTACGTTCGTATAGTATAGGTATACGAACGTTTATTAATTTTATATTCGTATGTCGAAACAAAATCTTACTCCAAGACAAAAAGAACTTTTAGATTTTATTATCAAACAAGTTAGGGACCATAATCTCCCACCTTCAATTTCAGAGATGGCTACACATTTAAAAGTTAAGTCCAAGAATGCTGTGGCAAAGCTTCTAAGTGCTTTAGAGGAAGGGCGTTACATTAAAACTAGCGGGAAAGCTAGGGGTATAACGGTTTTAAATTCTCTGTCGGAAAGTTTAGAAAAAGGTTTTATAAAAGTTCCCGTTTTAGGAAGGGTGCAAGCTGGGAGTCCTCATTTGGCAGAAGAGCAGATTGAAGAATGGATTAATTTACCTCAGACACTAATTCGAGGAAGAAGAGACGTGTTTCTTTTAAGGGTTAGGGGAGACAGTATGATTAACGCAGGAATTTTCGACGGCGACTTGGTAATTGTAAGGCCAACCAGAGAAGCAAAGCATAACGAAATTGTAGTGGCTATTTTGCACGACGAAGCAACAGTAAAACGTTTTGTGCAAATAAAAAACAGATCCTACCTAAAAGCCGAAAACCCCGACTACAAAAACATCTACCCTAAAGAAGAATGGATGGTTCAAGGGAAGGTTGTGGGAGTTATAAGAAACTTGGAGTAATGATGCATTGATAGCCGCGACCGCGGCGAGAAGGGGAAGCTTCATTTGGGTCTCCCAAATGAAGGGGGCGACGCAAGCCCCTCTATAGCAGTGGATGGTTCAAGGGAAGGTTGTGGGAGTTATAAGAAACTTGGAGTAATGATGCATTGATAGCCGCGACCGCGGCGAGAAGGGGAAGCCTATTTTAATAATTAATTTTAACGATCATGTCGCAACTAGAAATATCAAAACAAAATATTTTGGCTCAACTAAAGAATCTATGTGCCCACTGTGCGTCTGGTCGTAACCATGACTGTCCGGTACAAGGCATTAGCGCTAGGGTAGAAGCGATTAAGGGGGTACCTCTTATAGTGAACAACGAATTCAGGGGAGTTCTTTGGAAACACTAGATATGCTTAAATAAGCCAAAAAATATTTTGATAATAGTTTTTCTAAAATACTCGCAATTAGCGGGTTTTTTAGTAATTATTGGCTTAATTAAAGTGCTTATTGACAAAAGTAGTAAAATATGCTAAAATTCCAGATTAAGACTGTGGTCTAGAAATTAATTTCATTTAGGTTTCAAAGTAACTAAGGAAGGGTCTATTATGGCAAACAATCAAAATTTTACAATTGTTTTATTCCCAAAGGTTCAGGTCGATACAGCGATCGCTTTTTTCCTTTTAAAAACTTTTGGTGAGTCTAAATTTCCTGGTATTTCTGAAGCTCCGCTTGAATTTTGGAGTGAACTCCCTGGAGGGAAAAACGGCTTTGAATTAGAAGACGAAGGGTATATATTAGTCGACTTAGGGAATGGCCGTTTTGATCACCACAGGTTGGGACCAGAAAATAAAACTACTTCTGCAAGTCACCTAGTAGCAGAATTTTTAGGTGTAGATGATAAACAGGAGTTAGTTAAATTACTTGAACTTGCAAGACGTGATGACCTTGAAGGTAAAGGTACTCTTTCTAAAGATTCTATAGACAGAGCATTTGGTATATCTGGTTTGCTTATGAGTCTTATGAAGACTTACCCTGATGACCCGCATATGGTATTAAACTCTGTTTTACCCTTACTCCATGCTCACTATGTTCAGGAATATAGGCGTTATGAGGAGCTACCTAAGGAATACCAAGCGGCACTTGCAGAAGGTAGAGCAAAGGTGTTTAATGCTATGCAGCTCGGTAAAAAGCTTATGGTTGTATATATCGAAACCGATAATACAGCTATACCAAGTTTTCTTAGGAGTAAAGACGTTGGAGCACATTTAGTCGTACAGAAGTCTAGTGCGGGCCATGTGAATATTATTTCTAAGCAGGCAGAGAATCTAGAACTTCATATACTCTCTAAGAACCTAAAATTACTCGAAGCTCAGAAAAATAATTTAACTCTTTTAGTTGACCATATAAGTCACTTGGAAAGACCTGGAAGAACAGATGGTTTGCCACATTGGTACTACGACACCAGAGCTAATACTCTACAAAATGGTGGTATAAACGCTCAAGGTATTCCACCAAGTAAACTTACTTACGAAGAATTGGAAACTATAATTAAGCAAAGTCTTAATATAGAAAAAGACCAGAGTAGGAAAGTTAGAGAACAGGAATACATAAGACGAGGTGAGTTGCGTGAAAGAGATGGTGAGAGAAACTTTGGGAATAGGGGTTTTAGAAATACTAGACCAGGGGATACTCGCCAAGACAGATTCGGAAATAACAGCAATGGTAGCAGAACCCAAAACAGGGGATACGGAAACAGGCAAGGTTACAACAGACGCCCTGAAGACCGTTTAGCCCCAGGCGAAAGAAGAATCCGCGGTGCCATAGTTATAGACTAAAACTAATCACTTTCTGTCCCTTAGGAAGCTAGGGGACAGTATGGTGGTTAGTTGCAAAGGTTACTACTGGGTAATCACAGCAACTAGCCAAGTTTGTAATCAATCCAATTCCAATCAGGGAGGAATCAATGAAGAAGAGAGTTCCGTTTTTCTGTTCATCGCAACCACCGCTGCTTTACATCGTTCTCTGGTTCCTGGCTTCCAAAGGCCTGGCAGAGACCGAAGAAGTGGTCTTTATCCCCGTTACCACCGCCTACCCAACGGATGTTCAGTTGAAAGAGCTGAAAAAGCAATACAACATCCACCCCAGCGCTCATGCGTTCTTAGCAGGAGTCTCAGAATTTGAAAAAGGTCAAAAACTGGACCAGGCTCTGGAAATCCTGAAAGGACAAGTGAGACGTTTTACCTTCGATCACCTCCCGGTTGCCGAAAAGCAGGCTTGCGAGTGGCTCCTGAAATGGGTCATAGAGCAGTCTTTCACCGGTACCGGCAAGGTTATGCAGGAAATCCAACTCTGGCTTCGTCAGGCTTACGACCTGTCGGATAATGAGTGTGGAAACATGACGCGCGAAGAGTGGATCTGGCGTCTCTATAACGAAGCTTTCGATGTTGTGAAGACCGTATTCACAGCACTCGTCGGCAAGTTCAAAGATAAGGTGTCTGCTCCGCAACTGGTGTTCGAAATTAACCTTGACGATCTGGCGAAAGGCATCAACGCCCACCTGGACGCCGAATTGCTCAAGCAGGAGTACGGGTTCACAAAGAATGAACAAACTCCGTTCTCCGTGGCGTTCATTCTCGACACGATGGCAGCGTATGGTGCCAAGAAGTCTCGGTTGAATGAAGTTGCTAAGTTCTGGGCTTGGGTTCGCTACGTCGTTACGGCCAAGTTCAATCAAGCAATTGAAGATGCCGAGGTTTTCCTGGAGACAAACGAAGTTGAGGTCGAGCTGGCTGAATCAGGCCCAGATGAGTGCAATCACAAGGTCGGGTCCATTTGGGTCAATCCCAGTGGCAAAACCGCATTGGAGAAACGCTGGCTGAGCCGCGGGGTAACCCATAACGTATTTGGCCGCACCGGTCGTGGGGCAGTGGACTTGCTTGTCATTAAAACAGGCAAGAGTATGGCAATCCTGCCAAACAAGTCCAGCAAAGTCCTGCGTTTCGATGCCAAAATCTTGGTGGAAACCCTCAACAAGGCGGAAGTTGCTGCCGGCGGACATGCGTTCTGGGCAGTCCATGAAACACGCGACGGTGATTGGGTTGTGTTTGGGTCAAACCAACACCCCGATGGTCCGTTTACAGTCATGGGTTGTTACGAGGTTCACGAAATCGTCGTGGGTCATCTCACGGTGAACACATTCGGTCTCAAGCCTCAAGTCAAGGCTGCCGCGAAAAGCTAACTGCGAGCTAAGCTCGCCCCTTCCTAAGTCCTCAGTAAGAAACCCCGTTTCTTACTGAGGCACTTTTGTTTTAGTGGTTAGACCTCTTTCAAAAGTCCATTTTGTTTAATTATATTCAAATTCGGCTACGAAATTTCCTATAAATTTTTACCGTAATGCGATTACGCCAAAAATTTCTAGAAAACTTCTCGCTCGAATGTGAAAATAATTAATTCGAAAGCGACTTTTGAAAGAGTTCTACTTTTTACACTTCCCACAATGGCCAAAAAACTCTAAAGAATGCTTTTCTATATTTTTAAAACCGCTCATTTTCAAAACTTCCTTCTCAAGCCCTTCAATATTGCAATTAGAAATATCCACTACTTTACCGCAATTTTGGCAGATGGTGTGGTGGTGGTGAGAATTTGTATTTAGTTCGTAGTGGGCGTGGTCGTGCTCGAAATTTACTTGTCTTACAATTCCATTTTTTTTGAATATTTCTATGGTTCTATAAACTGTTGCTTGGTCGGCGGATTTTTTTCCTAGTTTTTTTTGAATATCTTGTATGCTGAGTGGTTTTTTGGTATTGGTAAGAATTTCCAAAACTAAGAGCCTGGCAGTTGTAACTTTTAAGCCAGTCTTCGTGAGTAGGCTTTCTTTTGATGAAGTAATGTTTCTATACATAGCTAAATTATAGTCTAAGGATTATTGACTAGTAAAACGAGCGGGTGCGCGTTTTACTAGTCTGCGAATTATTCGCATTGACAGATTTTTAATAGATATATAATATATAAATGCGAATAATTCGCAAATAGGAGGTAAATGAATGCGAGTGTTGAGTATCGGGCTATTCCTGGCTTTCTTCACAATTTGTTTTGCTACCGATGTGAGGGCGCAAGATTGGGAAAAGGCAATGCAAAGATTGCCGAGAGATACAGGCGTAAACGCGGAATCTATATCTGGTCGGAAAGTAATACAAAGGCAAGCTGAGGAAGATTCTGGAGAGTCTCCTCAGTCAAAGTCAAAAAAATCGAAGGTGGCCAAGGTTGCCTTACAGGTTCTAATTATTGGCGCTTCAACTTATGGATCAGAAACACTAGCAGATAGATTTAACAACCCAATATTAAAAATCCTCACGATAGGTGCGGGTCACTATTCGGGAGAAATTTTAGCAGACAGAGTGGGTGGAAATAGATAAGTTTCACCCACTAGTTTTTATTAATAGAATAATTTAGTACTATAAATATATGGAAAGTTATTTTTTCGCTATTGGGACGTTTATTACTACTCTTTGGGGTGGTTTGTTAAGTATTCGTCACAGAAAAAAAATTCACCTTCTTATTAGTTTTACTGCTGGGGTGGTTATTTCAATTGCGTTATTGGAAGTTTTACCAGAAATGTTTGAGATTATTTCTGAAAACTCACTTAATCCTAGAACATTCAGTTTAATTCTTCTTGCTGGGTTTTTTGGTTTTCATGTTCTAGAGAAGTTAGTTCAGTATCACGATGGTCATGAGCATGAATATGTAGAACATAGACATCCTTTTGTAGGATATGTAGGGGCTACTGGATTGGTTATTCATAGCTTTTTGGATGGTTTAGGAATTGCTCTAGGATTCGCAGCGGGTCAGGAGATAGGGTTTATGATAGCACTGGCGGTTTTGGCTCATGATTTTTCGGATGGTATCAATACTGCGAGTTTAATGCTTTTATCTAACCACAGTACAAAGAAAACTTTGTTGCTATTAGGTTTAGATGCTATAGCGCCTATTTTAGGAGTTTTTGTGGCTAGTAAAATTCAGGTTACACCGACTATAATTAGTGCATATTTGGCATTATTTGGTGGGTTTTTACTTTACATAGGGGCGAGTGATTTACTGCCTGAGGCTCATAGTAAAGAGAAGGCATGGAAAGTTCTTTCATTAATGTTAGGTGGGGTTGTTTTTGCAATATTCTTTACACACTTTGGATAAATATAAATTAAAATTAGGATTATTAATAATAACTTTCTTCGCTATTTTTAATTCTGGTTTTAATAATGCTTTAGCAGACCAGGATCATGAATTAGTAGACCCGGGAGCTCCTGTTTTTGAGGGGTACTTAAAAGGTAAAATCGTAGAAGTGTTATCTGAGGAAGCGAGCAGTGGTTACGATAGGGAAATTATTAAACAATCCTTAAAAGTAAGTTTAGAATTAAGAGATGGAAAAGAAGAAACTGTAGAGATAGAATATAGAGAAATTCCAGCGCCGGGATTGTCTAACTTAAAATCAGGTGACAGTGTAATAGTAGCCGAACTTTCTACAGGAGGAATAACTCGATTTGAAATAGTTGATAGGTACAGACTTCCAGGTTTATATATACTTGTAGGGATATTCATATTGAGTATTTTATTGATAAGTGGGGGAAAAGGCTTGGCCTCTCAGGTAGGGCTATTAGCTTCGCTTGTAATTATTTTAAAATTTTTAGTACCGAGATTAATAGTTGGTTCAGAGTATCTGTCTTTGGTATTTTTGTCTGCCTTGGTTATAGCAGTACTCTTAATTTTTACAGAAAAGGGAATAAGTAAAAGATCGATCCTTTCGCTTTTTTCTGTAATTTTGTTAACCCTAATTCATATGGGTATTACGTTGGGCACTTTGAATTTATTAAAACTTCGAGGTTCGGCGAATGAGGAAACAGACTTTGTACAGAGTTATTTTTCAGGCGTAATAAATTTAAAAAGTCTTCTATTTGCATCTTTGGTGCTAGGCATGATTGGATTTATGTGTAAACAGGTATGTTCTGCAATAGAAAGTAGTGAGAATCTTGTTACTCAAAATCCACAATTAGGGATCTGGAAGTTATTAAAGAATGTACTTAATAATGAACAAGGAAAGGTATCTAGAGCAATTTATTCTTATATTTTATTAATAACCGTTGTGGCTTTTCCTTTATTTTTATTGTTTAGTGTACAGACTGAGCAGCCAACATGGGTATTGTTGAATAGTGAATATACTATGGAAATAATAGCCAAAATATTGGTTGGTGGAATTATATTATTACTCTGTGTGCCAGTTAGCGCTTTAATTGGGGTGTTATATTTTAAGAAAAATTTAAGTAAATAGTTCTTGCAGATTATCGCATAAAAGAATACTATACGTATTCTATGTTTTGATATTGAAATTTTTAAGGGGGATTAGTATGAAGAAAGAAGCGAAGATAGGGTCAGTTGCTCGGCTTTCAATTAACAGCTTGTTGCCAGTAAAGCCTTCAAACCTTGCTCTGGATGTGCGCAGGGAGCAATTGGAACTTTTTGACTTACAGTATTTGAGTACTAGTGAAATGTGGGATAGATTGGAGCAGCTGGAACAGGAAACCCCTAGGGCTGATGCTAATGCTAGAAATGTTTTGGTAAGAAACCATTCCGGGGTTGCACTTGTTCATAGCAAAGATGCCTTTGAAGAACTGAAAGATAAGCTTGGTTTGGCGGGATTACGAGAAGAGCTTGAAGTAGAGCTGGTGCAGAAAGTTAATTTCGAAGAAGGTCTTAAAGTTTTCAATCAGAAATGTAAGAAAATTTTGGGGTTTGAGTGTAACAACATGAAAGATGTGGGGAAATATTTTCCCCATCTTACACGTCTCGACATTGCTTTTCTGGCGTGGGTTAAGCGAGCCCCGGAAAGTTTCTTTGTATATGGTACTCAATATGATCCCGCGAAATACGATATTGAATATCAGGGTAAAGTCTGGTTTCAAATTCCAGTTTTGCTCGGTTGCACCGTAGACACGCTAGTGTTTGCAAATGAATCTTACAACGAAGAAATTTTGCGTACCGGATTAGGCGCGTTGGATGCTTTTGAGTACATGGGGGTTACTGGTAGGCACGAGTTACTTGAGTACATTTCACTTACCCCTGAGGTAAAACAAATCTTTCAAAATTTAGTACCATTGTTGGTAACTAACCAACGTTTGCATGACCGGGTTTGGTATGCGAGCAAGGATGCCACTTCTGTGGGGTTTGGAAAAGTAGCAAGGACTGTCCTCATTAAATTAACAGGTGAGGAGCAAGAGGCTCCGCTTAAGCAAAGTATAGATAAACTACCTCCTCAGAAACGTCAAGAATTCGAAGTTTTGCGTTCTCTAATGGAAAAGAAAATATTCCGGGGAGTAATTTATGACTTGGGGAGAAATGATGAGTTAAGAAAAGATGAGCTCTTCCGCTTGGTTGGAATGCTAAAGGGAATTCCAAATTGTTTAATTGGTGAGGACCCTTTTATGGGCTACATATCTCCTTATGGCATGGGTGTTAAGTTCATAGATCACCAAGGTAAGTTTTTGGAATATGTTCCTTATAGCGACTGGTATATAAGGGAGGCGTTAGTTCAGTTTCATAGTGAGACAATTACTAAGGAGACGAATAATCAAATTATTTTGGAAATGTTTGAAAGGGTAAAGAGTCAATGCGAGTTGGATACTTGGCAGTTTCTTGTAGACTCGCCGACTGAGTGTTCGCTACTCGAGAACATACAGTTGGATGTTTATTTGAGGCATAGTATTCGACTCGAAATCATGCCTAAACAGCATTTTCTAGAAATTCGAAATCTTGATCAGCTTCTCTCGGGGGGTATTACTCCTAACAACTACCACATTAAGCATAGTCAGAAGTTTAGTCTTCATGAGGCACATGCGGTCTCGAGACTGCTTCGGTTGATCCCATACCAATTTCTTGGTGGGATAAAGCATATTCTTAAGTTCACCACCAAGCTTTTGACCATTCGTGAGCTTATGGGGGGGACGATAATTTACGGTCAGTATTTACCAGAAATAAAGACCATATGCTTATATGAACCGGTGGATGAAAGTTATCTGAAGCTCTCGGAACAAGAGCGAGCAGTCGCTGGTTTTACTTTTGTTCACGAAGTGGGGGAATCTATATGGCAGACTTTAAGTGAGCGGGAGAAAGAGCAATGGAGAAAGATTAGTTGGTCGAGGGTCGTGCGCAGAAAATCCAGCCATTTTCTGACTTGGTATAGCCAGGCGATGGATGAACGTGATGATTTTTGCGATCATTTTGCCTGCTATATTCTGCATGGTTCGGAATTTAAAGAGAAGGCTAGAAAAGCCCAAGCTTTGGGTAAAAAGTATAAGTTTTTAAGTAGACTTTTCTTTAAGCGTACAAAAAGGGTTATTACCTACGGTAACTTTTACCCTTGGACTATCCTGGAACTTCATGGTGCAATAGAGAGGCGTATAGAGGAGCGAGCGCTTTATGAGGCTTATAAAGTTCAGATAGAAGAAATTGAAGCTGAACAAGAAAAAGCGAAAGAGAAAATTCGCCAAAAGGTTTCAAGCTTCGAAGATCTTGTGGAGGCCGAGTACAAAGAGCACGAGGAAACTTACGAAGATTGGAATTAGATAAGACCAGCAACCAAGCTGGTTATTTTTTATCTTGATTTTCGTAAGTGGATTTGGCACAATAACAAAGGTCTATTTTGACCTTTTCAAATAGGAGAAATGAATCAAGCACAGAATGGGTAAAAAACCACGGTCGGAACGTGCTGGTGGAAGAGGAACAAGGAGAGGGAAGACCACACGCAAGAACGGCAGACCTTAGGGTCAGATATCGAGACTGGCGAGGTGTATGGATCCGTATTGGCGGATGACTCAGTAGAATTTTCTAACCAGAATATATCTGGTTTTTATATTAAAGAAATGCTTATGCGTAATTTTTTTGTTATTATTCAGGTGTCTATGAACTACTTTAATTTTCTATTCAAAATTGAATTTAGAAAGCCTCTAATTTCTTTGGCACTTTTGATATCGGGGTATTTTTTTAACCTACCTTTATTTTATATTGTCTGTACTTTGTTTGGTTTAATAGTGTTGTCGTTAGATACATTGCAAAAGATAAAAGAAAGAAAATTTTCTTTGGATTATATTGCGATACTGGCAATGGTAACAGCTTTAAGTTTACAACAATATGCCGCCGGATCGGTTATCGCGATTATGATCCTTCTAAGTGAAGCATTAGAGTTATATGGTTCCAACCAAGCAGAAGCGGCCCTTGTAAAATTGGTAGAAAGGATTCCAAAAACTTGTGAAGTTAAAATGAATCAAGGTTTTGTAATTAAGAAGATTCAAGAAGTAAATGAGGGTGATGTAATCATAATTAAACCCGGTGAAGTTGTACCATTAGATGGATATTTGGTTTCAGATAATGGACTTTTGGACGAATCAAGTTTAACGGGTGAGCCTATACCACAGAATTACCAGACTGATCAATTTATAAAAAGTGGATTTTTAAATGTTGGTAATTTAATTGAACTTAAAGTAGAAGGAGATTTTTCTAGGTCGGCATATCAAAAAATAGTTAATTTAGTTCAAGAAGCAAAAAAGCACCCTGCTCAGTTAGTTAGGTTAGCAGAAAAATATAACTATATTTTTAGTATTGCGACATTGGTTATAGCGGCATTTGCTTACTTGATTTCGAATGATTTTAACCGAGTCTTAGCTGTGTTAGTTATAGCTACTCCATGTCCTTTACTTATAGCAGCTCCAGTGAGTTTTTTAGGAGGAATGAATAAGGCCTCCAAAAAAAATATAATTATAAAAAGGCCAGCGATTTTAGAAATGCTTTCTAGGGTAACTCATATTTTCTTTGATAAAACAGGAACCCTGACTTTAGGTGAACCAAAACTAGTGGAATTTAATATTTTGGACTCGACTTTAACGGAAGACGATTTATTAATAAACATTGCTGCCATTGAAAGACATTCTCTTCATCCTTTGGCACGTGCTATTATAGCTGCTAAAAATGAAAGAAATTTACCTGATATTCAAGCTGGGTTAGTGCAGGAAGTAATTGGTCAAGGTATAAGCGGTGTCGTGAATGATGCTAGATTTACTATTAGAAAGGCGGCTTCTGAGAACGCTTCGGGTATAGAAATTGAAGTACTCAGAGATAATAATTTGGTTGCTAAGCTCACTTTTGATGACACGTTAAAAAGTGATACGTTAAGTGTGATAAATAAATTAAAACAAAAATATAAGATCGGTTTAATTACAGGAGATAAAGAAAATAATGCGAAAAGACTATTTGGTAATATGGAAATAGCTATGTATACCCATGCTACTCCAGAGGATAAGTATAAAGTTATTAAATCTATGCAAGAAGATGGCTCCTGTGTTCTGATGGTCGGAGATGGGTTAAATGATGCTCCTGCTCTGGCTTTAGCAAATGTTGGTATGGTTTTTTCTGGAACAGAAAATAGCGCATCTATTGAGGCTGCTGGTGTGGCAATACTGAATCATAAAGTTAACTCAGTTTTAGAGAGTTTAGAAATAGCCATTGCTACCACAAAAATAGCTAAACAAAGTATTTTAGTCGGGATTGGTTTATCTATAGCAGGAATGATAATTGCAATGTTTGGTTTTATACCACCAATTTACGGGGCGTTGTTACAAGAGCTAATAGATTTAACTGTAATTTTAAATGCCCTAAGATCTGCCAGATAAAATACTCTGGGTCAGTTTTAAACTATTAGTTTTGATATCTGTATTGAGTTTTGAGTTCATAAACAAAGAACACCAGAATTCTGGTGTCTTTTGTTTGATGGCTCCATGTGGTATGACTGCTTCGCTGCTACTACCAAAAACAAGACACCCATTTGTGGGTGTCTTGTTTTTGGTAGACCAAGTCGAGACAGGTGGAAAACTTATTTGGCTCTAATAAGAGATATTTACAATTGTTTACTCGCAAGCTACACCATCACCATTCCTGTCTAACCCATAAATGTCTGAACCAATAACATTTATAGGTCCTCTAACATAAGCAGGGCCATTGCCGCTACCACCAGCACAATCCACATCGCTTGCTATTGGAACACAACCTGAATAGTTGGGGTCGCAATTGGATCTAGTTTCAGTCTTTGGTTCTGGTATTTGCTTAGGAGAAGGGGAGAGAGTCGGCGGTGAAACTGGTGCTACAGGTGAAATTTTAGGTTGAGGAGTCTCGACTGCCACTGGTTGGTATGTTGGCGTTGAGTCACAGCCTGATCCTAAAAGGCTAATTAGAATCAAAAGCAGGAATAACTTTTTCATTTTTTGTTTTCATTTTTTTTATAGAATTATCTGGCTTTGCCAGTTTCAACAAATTTATGAGTTTTAATGGCATAGAGAACATCCGACTCAACTACATTATTACAATCATATTTTGGATTTCCGCCATTAAGTCTTTCCTGTATTCGTGTTTTCCAGCATTGTTCACTATATTCTCGATAACCAGCGGGTTCGGCTCCTGATTTATTTAATAACTCAGACATGTTTGTAAAATCTGTCATATTGGGTTTCCATGAGGTAAGCGAACTAGTAAATTCAATTATACGAGGATCGCTTGTGCATTCCTTATACTTGCCTTCATTCCAAGCTGCTTGACCCCTTGCTTCTACACAAACTTTTACGAGTACCTGTTTTCTATTAGAAAATCTATCTCCCAAAATGTCTTCTATTTGGTAAGACACTTTGTCTATTACCATAAAATTACCAACATCACCACGAGGGCACAGAATATCTTTATTAATATTCCGAATCCCGTTTAACAGTTGTAATTTTTGGCAATCCTGATTATTGGCCGCTGTAAAGAAAGATTTAATATAGGTTTTACCATTAGCATCTTGCCATACTTTATATACAAGCAATAATAATGCAAGTACGGCTAATGCAGAAGCTGTAATTTTTATATACTTCATTTCTATAGTATTAAAATTTAAATTAGCGAGACATTATTCCGATAATAATACTTCCAAGAATAAAAATACCAATGGCCGTCCAGACACCCCAAGTCAACGCGATAATACTTAATATAATTACGATACCCCACTTCCAGAGGTTACTTCTATGTTTGACCTGTCCTCGCTCGGTGTTTATCTTAGAAGACTCTTTTTTATTTAAGAGGCTACCTATGTGTTCTAATAGATCCTCACTGATAATAAACTCATTTTTAGTTATGCCTGAATAATGAGGAGATTGCTTATTAAATAAAGATTTCTCAAATGTTTCTACATACTCAGATGCTCTTTTTAACCTTGCATCATCCATTTCTTCTGCTTCGCGATACCATATATTTCTACCGTAATCGCTAATAACTATTACTAATCCAGTCTGATCCTTTTCATCGATATAGTCTCTAACTTTAGTAAGCCCAAGCTTAATTCTTTCTTCGGTTTGCCTTAAAAATCTTCTGTACTCGTCGTTAGAAATTATCTCAGGATGTATGGAAAGTATAAAAAACAGAAGATGGTACAGGCTTCTAACCTCGAGTTCGTTCCATTCTACCTGCTCCTTAAGTCTCTCAAGTTCTTCTTTTAACCTAAAACCCGTGCCTTTCAACATTTCTGATTCCAATACAACCCCGTCTTTTACCCTGTATTTAATAGGCGGTTCTGTGTAACTTTCTAACAATCTGTGCTCAACTTTCAATGGTGAACCTGAGATTCTGTATTCTATTAGGTCGTGACCATAGAATATGTCCTCATTAATGCTGAATGTTCTCTTTATTCTTTTTATTTCAGGTATGAAGTCCCAAGTAGTCGCAGAAAACTCATCCTCCTCATAGATGCTATTCTCGTCGTCAAAGAATTCAATTTTTGTATTTCCCATAAGGGTAGTTACTGTTTAAAAGTAGAAATATCAGTATATAAATTTTCTTGCATTAGCTCTAGAATGTTATCCATCCTTTTATTCACCTCTTCAACATAGCTTTCTGTTCGGAATGGACTAAGGGCAGTTTTAAAATATAGAGCTTCCAAGCTTTGTCCTAATGAATGTAATTCTGTAGATGTTTTCTCATCATCGTATAAAATTATGGCATTAAACCCGCTCTCCCATATAGTATTTGTTTCATTCAGACACCTTGTTTTAAGTCCAAACTCTTCCTGTATAACGGGTTCGCGCATTTGCTCAATACTTTTATCTATACATAAGCTTAAGTTATTCTTTGCTGAATTAAAAGAAGTAATAGCGATTGCGCGCTTATTAAAGATTTCTTGTTTAATCCCTCGTTATGCTGTTTTTCCCAATAAGAATAACGAATCTTTTCCATATAAGGAGCAAACGCTAAAGTTACTGAAGATCCTATTATCGCTGAAAGTAGTGGTACCGTAATATATTTGAAAGAGAAACTTTTAAAGAAGTTAGTGATCTTAATCTTAATTGTTTTCTTCATTTACTTTTAGTTATATTTAAAACAAATTAGTTTTCCAGTTCTCATTGACCAAGCAATAAATCCATGGAAAACCTTTTATGAACTTCCTATTACCTTTAAATCAATATTATAAGTTTCTTTTAAGTAAAGTTCGGTGGCACCGAGAAGCTGAAGTTGCTCTTCAGTGACCTTTGATTTAGATAGTCCAGGTTGAACTATGAATATATCCAAATAAACAGGATAGATCTGAGACATTTTTGTAATAGAATGTAATTCCTTCGGGTTACCCACTTCAAATCTGGTAGGATTGCCATCTGATGTTCTTTTTGCCTCTCGCTTCTGCATATGAGAAATTAGTTTGTATATGCTTTCCTTCCAATGAATGCTTTTTTGAGCTTGACCACATACTGCATACAGATCATCTACTCTAGCGCCAGGTTTTGCATCCAACGAGTATTTACAGTGAAATAATTCTACCAGTATCGTTTCATTTACAATCTTCATGGTAATGACATCGGCAGCTTCTCCGCTACTATCATCATCAAAAATAATAGAATAATGCTTCTTTTTTAACTCGTAGATTAAATAGTATTGTATAGAGTCTTTTCTCTTTTCTATTTTTTGCGATTCTTTAGTTATATCGATACCAGACCAATTCCAGCTTTCTATATTTTTCTTTTCGTAAGGAGAGCTTGGTTGGTCATTGACTGTGATGTGTATATTATTTTCGATATAGGAACCATCTATAAAACGAATAATAGGTGGTTCTTCCTCGAACCATTCTTGCAGAGGTTTTGTGCTGCTTCCTATTCTTATTGATATCGGTAACTTGCCAATTTGTTTATATTTATAACCCCTACCCTCAGGTTCGTTAAGTATCTCCAGAGAAAATTCAGATTCATAATTATCACAGTGCACTGAAAACCTTAAATCACCTTTAATCGAGTGCGATATAAGGTCTATACTAACCTCCTGTAGGGGAATAGAATCTTTGCCAAAGATTATATTTATAGCTGACTCCTGTTCAAGTAAGAAGCTGGTAGGCCATTCTATTATTAAGGGTATCGATTGAGGTCTTTCAGTGATAAGTACAGGCTTTAAAACGCCATCCAGAATTTTGTCCACATTTATTGCTTCATCCAATACCTTCTTCCCCATAAAAGAACACCATTTGGTCAGATGTGCAATATTGGTAATTTTCCTTGACCAAACTCTTCCTTTATACGAACAGCCTACACTTGTTTTGGTAGCGTTTTCATAACCAACTCCAAAAAAATTAGATTTAAAAGTATTTTTTCTGTGAGCTTTCGTAAGTCCTTCTTTAACATCAATACCCGTATACATTACGTAGCGCAAAGGTCCCGAATGAGCATAATTGAGACCTACGTTCTGTAATACTAAGCGGTTTACACCTTGGTAACAACGAAATATTTTATCCCCTTTAACTAAGGATGCTGTATTACAAACAGAATCTGCTAATTTTTGATGCAGGCTTTTATTGTTCGAGCTGTTTATAAATAATAAATCTTGTTCTGAGTCCCAATATACTACGTATAAATCCCAAATAGTATTTGAAAGCTCTTTAATCTTGCCCCATTCAATCGGTGTTTTAGATTTTGTAACAAATACCAATACATTTTTTTGAGAATTAATATCATGAATTACTTCAACATCTTTTGGTAATGCTTGAACAAAATTTTTTGGTGACCATTTAGTCTTTGTTACCTGATATATGACCGTGCTCATCTTGGGTCTTATATTGGGAAGAGGCAGTTTTTTCAAAGAACCATCAAAACCTTTAAAAAATTCATTTAGTTCTATTTGTTCTTTAACCGCTTCCGTGCCAATATTTCTCAAGATTTTATTCCAGTCAGAATCTTCCCCGTATAAACTCGTTAGAGAATCTTTTACTTCAACATTCGCAATATTTGCAATAAAAGTGGCATTGCCAATATTACTTTTGGTTCGAGTGAATCTACCAGTGAACTGAAGGGTAACCCCCAGACTTTTGTGTACGTCATGTAACGCTGCTATTTTTAGTTCAGGTAGATCGTAGCCTTCTCCTAGCATGTCTACACATACTATTATTCTAGATTTTTTATTTTTTATCTCTTTTAGTTTTTTCTGCTTGGCGTTGACTTTATTGTAAATAAGAATCGGATTGTATTCTGAGTATTTTGAATAAATTGTAAAAACCTGTTTAGCGCGTTCGATATCTTTAACCCTGGCCATTAAGATATGATCTAATCCTTTGGCAAGGTCTGCTTTAAGTTGAGTAATTGCTGCTTGTGCAATAGTTTCATCTGACTGTTCTTCATTGAATTCTAAAACTGGCACAAAGTTTATTGTCCTAAAGTAACCTTCCTCCTGAGCTTTTATAAGAGGGTAATTATAGATTATGACTCCATCGACATGCCTTCCATCGTTTCTGAAAGGAGTGGCTGTTAGTTGAACTATTGGTTTATCTAAAAATGAAGACCTGAACTTTTCCCAAGTGGGCGCTGCTATGTGATGTGCCTCGTCAATAAATAGGTGACTACATATTTTTGCTATTCTCTCTCGCATGTTTGCATCAAATCCTCCTGCGATACTCATCGTGGTAACAATAACATTGCACTTTTCAAAAAATGAATCTAAATCTCGTATATTCTTGGGTTTATGTTTTAACACTCCCACTACAGGATTGTGTGCTAGGTTAGAAACCACACCGAAGTGTTTTAGCAAACCAAGTTCTATAAACTTACTCGCTGTCTGCTCTCTTAGGGGGTCAGTAGGGACTACTACTAGAAGTCTTTCACATTGTTTTGCTATGAGTAGTGCAAGCATTGTCTCTGTTTTTCCCGTACCAGTAGGCATTACTACGGTTGCTGGTTCATTGGAGGTTGTCCAGTGCGCCAGGGTTGCGTGAAGTGCGCCGATTTGAGGTGGTCTTAGGCCTGTCTGCATGACCTGGTTCTTACTGTCTTTTATTTCTTCTTTAAATGTCAATTGAGATGGCCATGACTTTAGGGCGTCTGATGATAATTTTTTAAAATCTATTATGTCTGTTTGAGGTAAATCTGACAACTGAAATATCGTATTTCGGTTTTCCGAAACTTTAATCATGCGGAATGGTTGTGCTGGTTTATCCATAGATTGAGGTTGGCTCATATACAGAATTGCATTTTAAGGCTTATTTAACAAGTAAGTTTTCAAAATAAAAAGAGACTTCTGTAAATAGTTTTTTAATTATTAATCAACGTGGGGGTTTGATTCTTTGAAAAATAATCACTCTCGTGAAGAAAACACAAATTTGAAACTCTTACTTGGCATGTTCTTTTCAGACACGCATGGATTCTGAGGATTTCCTAGTTTGTAGGTAAATTTATATTCTTGTAATTCAGGAATTTGCTCCTGCCATAGTCTGAAACTTCTCATGACAATAATTTTTTTATGTAAATGCATGGCTTTCCGTACCAAATAAAACGAATAGTATTGGGAGGGGAGCATAGGGTTATCATTCTTAAACAGTCTTTTACCTATTGGCTTGTAGTTCTGTGAATGATACGGAAAGTATTCAATAACCATTAAACGTTTAGTAGTTTCTGCCTTCCAACAGTTAATCACTTCCTTTAAATGGTTATGCCACCACCTATACGCAGGCGTGTGTTCAAATTTGCTTTCTAAGAAGTAGAAGCTGGTTTGAAAGGTGAGTGAGTCAAGATTTGCTTTAAAGAAATAGCGATCTTCGTACTGCTTGGTTTCTCCCTCGTCACCAGCAAAGCCAGGGTTTAGGTTTAATAAAACAACCTCAGCGGTTTCAAGTGAACCTGCGTAAGGTTGCGGTAAAAAATCGTAACGTATTTTATGGTTTGATAGAACTAGTGAGTTAAAACTATCTATTACAGGTTGATACTCTAAATCGCAGTCTGCTAAATAATTATTATTACTTCTGTCTTTAAGTGTTGTCCAAGGATTTTGCATTTTGATTTTGCGGGTATTCAAAAGGGCCACCCGCTTGCCCGGCTCGTCCTTTCGGATTCGCCCACGACCCTTTCAGATCGCGACCTGTTAAGTCAAAAGCAAGACGGATGACCGTCCCTGGACTTAACAGGTTTTAAAAGCCATGCCCGGCACTTACGTACGCAGGTTTAGGCAATAATTAAATTGTGTGTGTATTTTAGCCGTTTGTGGGCTTAAAATCAATCAAAAGTCATCCTGGGTTCACCGCCAAAGTCACCAGAATGACCTTGGGATCACTTTTTGAGCAAGCTTAATATCTTTATTGATTATGCAAATTTGAATGCATATAATGTAGCTAGGGTTATTAATAAAATGAAATGTCCAAAAGACTTCAGGTAATATTTTCTAGGATAGAAGATAGTTCGTATTTCCAAAAACTCCTATTTGAATATAGGAATAAAATGGGAATCCCTTCCGAGGGATTTTTAACTGAAGCACAAGTAGAAGCTTTTACATCAGATACAAGAACGGAGGCAAAAAGAGAGAAATTGTTTGCAGAATTTTTTGAAAAAGTAGAAACCAACTTTGAGTTGACTGAAGCCTTAAGGGTTAAAATAGGTGATTATTTACATTTAGGTAAGAATTTAACCACAAATTTGTCCCCTTTTCATAAAGGTTGCACGATAATACCAGAAAGCGATTTTACTGTTACGGTAAAAATATTCCAAGACGCAACACAAAGAGATATTATTTCTGCGATAAAGGCAGAGTGGCGTTGGATCGAAGATATTCTAAGAGTAGGGTACTATTATTCTAATGCTGGAAAACGACTGGAGTTCCCAAGAATTAAGAATAGACCTAAAAGAAATCAGCATAAAGTACTACTTCAGCTAAGAAACCTAGGAGTTTTGAAGTCAGATGGTAATATAAATCGGCTTAAGGCAATCACCCACTTTGAAGGTTTAGGCGAGAAGGTTGATCGCAAATTACCTGCTTTTAAAGAATACTTTTTAAAATATTACGGAATTGACATAAGCAAAACCCCAGGTATCCGGCAAGCAATACATAGGATAAAGAGTGGTAAGTAATTGTTACATTTTGTGAGCTCACAAAGAGTGAAAGACGTCACTCTTTTTTTGTTTTACGATTTTTGCATGCTCGAGCAAAGTAAACAATTAAATTCCAGTACTCAGCCTCCACCAATTAATTTGGACTATGTAGTTGCTATTTTATCTATCGCAAGCGAGCTGAGTGCTAGAAATGGAGATGTCTTAGATGATAACAGAGAGCCAGGTATCGCCACCGAATAAAATCCAGGAAGAGGGCATATTAATACTTGCCGGTGCGCAAGATTTCCAATCGGGTAGGGCATTTGTTTCGGTTCTATTCAAGAAACTAGTAGGGTACAAGGTGGCTCACCAGCTATATTTGATTACTTCAGACAGGAAGAAGATTTTATACAACGAGCAAGAATTAGCGGAGAATGGAATAGTAACTGAAAGAAGACCCACTCTGCACACTCCTGGGTGGGAGGAATATGACCTAGATAAATTTATAGAGGAGGGAATAGCACCATCTATTGAAGATGTGTATGGTCAAATCTCGAACGAGTCCGTAAAAGTATTTGACTTTGTCGATTATAGGTGGCATAGCTTTCTCGCTTTATGGATAATTGGTACGTACTTTCACCGCATGTTTCCTAAATATCCATACATACATTTAAATGGCAACGCAGGGAGTGGAAAAACTAAATGCTTAACATTTATAGCGGCTCTGGGTTTCAACGGAGAATTGTCTGTTGGAAACACTCCTTCTTACATGATTCGTATAATTGATAGAAATAGCGCAACCTGTTGTTTGGACGAAGTTGAGAGATTAAATCGCACGCAAGACGATAATGCAAAAACTGTCGTGAATATGCTAAACGCAGGGTATAAAAGAGGCTCCTATGTTGGAAAGAGTGAACCAGGAGGTAAAGGTGAAAAGTGGGAACCTAAGAGGTTTGAAGCTTACTCACCTAAAGTTCTTGCTGGGATCCAAAATTTGCCTTATACCTTAGCCACAAGATGTGTGCCCATACTAATGCTAAAATCGAGCAATTTAAAGATTGTTAACAACGAAGTTGATGAGTTAGATGTTAAGTGGAAAAAAATAAGGAACCAGTTATATCGGTTATTGTTAGTAAGACACGAAGAAGTACTAGCAGCATACAGTCAACTAACCGACTCTGACTTATTTGGTAGGGCTTGGGAATTATGGCACCCGATATTTGCATTAGCCAAAACAGTTAATCAATCTGTATACGAAGAAGTGCGTAGTCTCGCACTTGATATAGAAAAACACAAAGAGCAAGTGGAGACTCCTAATATAATAGGACCAAGTTTGTTAAAAGCCATATACGATTATCTGGATATCAAAGGTTATAGTGAGCAATTTCTGTCGACGTCCGAAATGTACGGTATGCTAGCAAACTATGACCAAGAGCTTTTCGGTTGGCTAGATTCTCCTGATAAAAAAACTAAACCAGGGAGATGGTTAACTAGAGAACTTAGGTTGGCAGGAGCTATAGATGCAGGAACGGTACAGAAAAAAATATCTGGAAGAACTACCAAAGGTTACATTCTTGATAAAGATAAAATATCTTAACTGCTGAAAAGTCATGGTATTGATACTAGTAAAAATGACCCTATAGCGCCTTAAGAAAAAGAGATAATCGAAGAAATAGAATCACCTCATTGGAATGAGCTGGGAAGAATCAAAAATTAAAATATTGTGTTACTGAGTTACTAATCTTAAAAAAGCTAATCAGGTAAACATCATTGTGAGTAATTAAGGAGTAACTAAGTCAAAATATGGATTAGTTACTCCAAGGTTACCATTTAAGGTCAATAAAACATTATAAATTCTGCTCAAGGTAACCAAGTAACCTAAATACTTTAAAAATCAATATAAAAATGAAAAATATGTACTTTTTGGTGAGATTATATATTATTAACTAGCTACACAAACATGGCTTGAAACAGCTATCTTATTAGAGTATTCTAATTTAAACGTCAGACTACTGTGTTTGTGTAGCAACAAAAGCAGTTTCAGGTCTGGCGTTTTGTATTTGGCTAAACAGTGAAGTTTAACTCACACGCTGAACGAATGGAGTGGTTAAAGCGGGCAGCGCAAAGAATTGAAGAAATGGAATTAGAAAGAAAGCGATGTGTAATGGCTGGTGAGTTTAACCAGGCGACTTCACTGCTTAAAGCAATAAAATTTGCCAGAGCTGAATTCTGGAAAGTATCACAATGGCTAAGAAAGAAATAATAAATAGCAATCGTTATCTTGCATACTTGAGAGTGAGTTCTAAAGACCAGGCTTTAGGCTACAGTCTTGATGAGCAAGAATTTCAAATTAAACAGTATGCCTCAGGCAAGTCTGCTGAGTTGGTTAAATTTTACGGAGGTGTAGAGTCTGCGGCAAAACCTGGACGTGAAATGTTTGCTGAAATGTTAAAAGAATTAAAGTCAGGAAATTACAAAGGTGCCTTCTTTCATTCTGTTAGTAGATCAGGACGTAATCCAAAGGAGCAATCACAGATTTACGAATTAATGTTAGAGGGTTACGAGTTTCATTTTGTACAAGAACGGTTGTCTACGAGTGAACCTATTGGTCGCAACATGGTATATATGCTCTGGGGTATGGCGAGTGGTTATAGTGAGAACTTGAAAGCTGAAGTGAATAAGGGGATTATGGGAATGTTGAGGCAAGGTAGATGTCCTACCTAGTCTCCAATCGGTTATAAAGACGCAGGAAGAGGAATTAAGGAACAAGATCCGGTACTGGCACCTTTAGTTAAAAAAGCTTATGAAATGTTCAGCACTGGAGATACTGATATTCAAACTTTGCACGCAAAATTCAATAAACTCGGCTTTACGGACAAGCAAGGTAAGAAAATTCATTATAAGACGTGGTATAAAATTCTTCGCAATCCATTCTATTACGGGTTAATCAGGTATAACGGCGAGAGCTTTGCTGGAAGTCACACGGCAATCATAGATAAAAAGTTGTTTGATAAGGTACAGGATATATTGGACGGTAGAAGTTTTAAACACAAGAGAAAGTTCTCGTACCTATTTCAGCATTTAGTGGTCTGTAAGGTATGTGGCAAGCCAGCCAGATGCATGTCTGCCAAAGGTAGGTACAAGTATTACAGTTGTAGAAACCTAGATTGCAAGTTTAACCTGCGTGAAGAAGTAATAGAAGATGTGTTTTTTAAAGAACTCAAACAAATCGAATTTAACGAAGAAGAAGTGAAGGGTTTCATAAAAGCAGTCGAGATATTTCGATCAGACTTAGCTACGAGTAAAGCAGATGAGATTAAACATATTGACCTCGAGATAATGAAACTAAATCAGGAAAATGAGAGGTTACTAAGTCTGTTTATCCAGCAAGATATTACGAATGAAGAATATAAGATAAGAAAGTCTAAAAATACTAATAGAGAAATAGAATTTAACGAAAGAAAGACAGCACTCAGTAAAGCAGATCAGCAAAATATGAACCAAATCGCAGAAATTGGAAAACTGTTAGCCAGACCATCCCTGTCATACCATTTAGCATCTGATGAGAAAAAAGTTTCCTTGATTAAAGCACTGATGGAAAACTTCGAATGGAGAGACGGACAACTTCACGTAACGTGGAAAAATCAATATAAACTTGTTGCCGAGCGAAACAAAAACACCGGCACAAATGCCGATGTTTTTGTTGGTAGCGCTACGGGGAATCGAACCCCGATTTGCTGGATGAGAACCAGCTGTCC
>CAYSUI010000016.1:11892-29442 GCA_964434195.1 uncultured Candidatus Saccharibacteria bacterium | reverse complement strand
AGCGGCTTACCTCTTCGCCCACTGTGGACTTCTACGTGCTCTCTTCAAACCTGGTCTGCTATAAAGGGACTAACGTCGTCCCCTCCAAAAGGCAAAGCCTTTATGGAGCCTCCCCTTCTCGCGCCGTTGGCGCTAGCGGCTTACCTCTTCGCCCACTGTGGACTTCTACGTGCTCTCTTCAAACCTGGTTTCTTTCTTTCTTTTCTGCGGTCGTCTCGGGTTAGGAGGCCGTTTTTCTTCATTAGTTTTCTTACTTCTTCGTTAGCTTTACCTAAAGCTTGGGCTATACCGTGTCTTACTGCTTCTGATTGGGCGTTTATACCACCGCCACTAATGTTTGCATAGACTTTGAATTCTGATGCTTGACCAATTAGCTTGAATGGTGAAAGTGCTTTCTCGACTAAATCTTTAGGAAAATATACTGAGAGAGGTTTCTTGTTTGCTGTGTGTTCACCTTTTTCTGCAAAAACTCTTACGTTAGCAACTGCTCTTTTTCTTCTACCGGTTGCATAAATATATTTACCGGAAGGAATTTCCACAGCCATGAAGACCATATCTGGTTTATCTTCTTCTTGCTTTATGAGTACTGTGTCGTCAACAGTAGTCTCCTCGACTTTTTTAACAACTCGTGGTTTCTTTGTTGCAGACTTTGGTTCTGGACCAGTTTCTTTTTTTGGCTTTGCAGTTCGCGGTTTTGTAGTCTTCTCAGTCATATATTATTTGTTAATAGGATAGTTACTTACTTCTTGGCCGCGGACTATTTTAAGCCTTGCCATCATAGCTTTTCTGAATTTTACATCGTCAAGCATTTGCATAACTGCTCTTTTCAATACCTGTTCTGGTCTTGCTTGCATTTCGTCTTTCATACTCTTAACTCTAAGACCACCTAAGTATCCAGAGTGAGTGTAGTACTTTTTCTGTTCAAGCTTTCTGCCAGTAACTTTAAGTTTTTCTACATTTGTAGCAACTACAAAGTCACCACCGTCCATATGAGGAGTGAAATCTCTTTTGTGCTTGCCTCTTAATAAAGTGGCAATTTTAGTAGCTACTCTACCAAGAGAGTCACTACTAGCATCTATTTGATGCCAGGATCTGCTTACACTTTTTGCAATTGTGGTTTTCTGTGACTTCATAGTTAATCTATTAACTCTACGAGTACTTTAGAATTTCCTGCACTCGGTTTATTCAGCTTAGTAAGGCGCAAGTAGCCACCCTTTCTTTCTTTAAATTTCGGACCAAGAACTTCAATAGTTTTAAGAGCAGCGTTTCTGGTTAGCTTTGACAGTAGCTCCCTTCGGTTATGAAGAGTGTCTGTCTTTGCTCTGGTGATTAGCTTTTCTACATAGGGTCTAACAGCTCTAGCGTTTGCATAGCTGGTGGTAACCTTTTCGTACAATACAACAGAGGATGCGAGCGTGCGAAGAAGTTTTCTACGGTGATCCGTACCCTTGCCTATCTTTTTCTTTTTTAAGTGTCTCATGATTTTACTTGTTAACGTCTATTAAACCCTTGTAAATTATTCTCTTCCGAGAACTGTTAAAATTTCTGTAATTGTCTTTTTACCTAAGCCTGGAATGTTATTTATATCATCATTTGTAAGAGCTCTTAAGGCTTCTACAGTGTTGATATTATTTTTCATAAGCGCATTTCTTGCTCTTGTAGAAAGCTGAAGTGTGTCGAGATCGCTTTCTACTCCTTCTATTGGTTCGAAAGCTACCGCTTCCTCGCTCTCTTCCTCGTCCATATCAGGTGCTACTGGTTGAAAACTCATTGGCACTTCTGAACCGGCGCTAAACATCATGGAGAAGTGGTCTACTAAAATATGAGATGAGATGTCCATTGCTTGTTCGCCGGTGATAGTACCATTTGTTTCGAGAACTATTTCTAGCTTGTCGAAGTTGGTAATTTGACCAACACGTACATGGCTTACATCGAAGAATACGGACTTAACGGGTGTATAGACAGCGTCTATTGCTAGTAGTCCAGTCTCTAATTTCTCTTCTTCTCTAGCTTCTACTGGAACATATCCTCTACCCTGTTGGACAATAATTTCTGCTTCGAATTCTGCAGTCTTACTGTCTAAAGTAGCTAGAACCAAGTCTGGGTTTAGTATTTCTACCTGATCAGACTTTTGGATATCGGCACCAGTAACTTCTCTTTCTCCCTTTGCCTTTATACTTAACCTTACTGGCTCACTGCTATGGCTTTTAACCCTTAGCTGTTTAAGATTAAGAATAATCTGAATTACATCTTCCTTAACGTGAGGGATCGACGAAAACTCGTGGTCGGCAAATTTTATTTTAACTGCAGTAACCGCAGCGCCTGGCATAGAAGAAAGCAATACTCTTCTAAACGCGTTGCCAATAGTTACGCCGTAGCCAGGATAAAGTGGCTCCAGAGTTACTTTGTATTTGTTGTTGCCCAAAGATTCAACTTGAGCTCTGTTTGGTAATGGAATCGCTTCCATAGTGTTATACCCCCTCACGTCTCCCGCGTGAAGCAGGAAGAACATGAACTAAAAATAATTAAATTAAATTCTTGAATAATGCTCAACTATGAGCTGGAGATTAATTTGGTTAGTAACCATTTCTGGTGTTGGATCCGTTAGCAGTTTTCCTGAAAGTTTCTGATAGTCTACATCTACTATGTCTAGAGGACGTTTACCTTTGAACTTTTCTTTAGCTAGTGTAATGAACTTACTTTTTTGCTTGTTAGGCTTTACTGAGATTACATCGCCTACTTTTACTGGGTATGAAGCAATGTCTACTGGCTTTCCGTTGACTGTAAAGAAACCATGATTGACTAATTGTCTTGCTTGGGCGCGTGTATCTGCATAACCCATTCGGTAAACAATGTTATCTAAACGCTTTTCTAGCATTTTGATGAGATTGTCACCCGTAACTCCAGGTTGGTTCTGAGCTTTGTGGAAATAGTTGAAAAACTGTTTTTCAGTTACTCCATAAAGTATTTTGCACTTTTGCTTTTCTCTAAGTTGAAGTGCGTACTCAGACAATCTTCCCCTGCTCTGACCATGCTGTCCTGGAGCGAATCCTCTTTTTGGAAGGATTTTGGAATCTTTATCTGTAAATGCGAATGCAAAACGTCTTGCCTTTTTAACTTTTGGTCCTGTATATCTCATACTTTATACCCTTCTCGCTTTCTTAGGCCTTACACCACCATGCGGTGTTGAAGTTTTGTCTTTTATAGTTAATACATTTAGTCCTGAGCCTTGAAGTGCTCTAATAGCTGATTCACGTCCAGAGCCGATACCTTTTATAACAACATCGACTTCAACCAATCCTCTGTCTTTAATTCTCATTAAGACATCTTCCATGGTTTTCTGACCAGCATATGGGGTCGATTTTTTTGAACCCTTAAAACCAGTTTTTCCTGCACTTCCCCAAATCATTACGTTACCGTTTACGTCTGTTATGGAAATGATGGTGTTGTTGTAAGTAGAGTTAATATAAACTTTACCTTTTGTGACTTTCTGCTTTGACTTCTTTTTGCTCGATTTTATTGCAACCGTAGCTTTTTCAGCAGTCTCAGTTGATTCAGTTGTAGTTATTTCTTCGTCCATATTTTTTCTACTTATTATGTCTTCTCAGCTGACTTAGCTCTACCTGAACCAGCAGTCTTTCTAACGTTACCTCTTCTGGTTCTGGAATTGGTTTTGGTTCTTTGACCTCTTACCGGTAAACCTCTCATGTGTCTTACACCTCTGAAAGAAGTGATTTCTTTTAGACGCTTGATGTTGAGTAGAACTTGCTGTCTTAGGTTACCTTCTACCTTATAGCTCTTGTCTATGAAGTCTCTGAGTTTATTTAACTCTTCTTCAGTGAGATCCTTGGCTCTTTTATTTGGATCTATTTTGGTAGCTTCGAGTATCTTCTTTGCCAGTGGTAAGCCGACACCGTATATATATGGAAGCGAAGCTTCTATTCTTTTGTCTGCGGGGATGTTGATTCCTGCAATTCTAGGCATATGTGGTGAAATAAGTATTTAATAGTATTAGCCTTGGCGTTGTTTATGCTTTGGGGTCTCACAGATTACATAGACTCTACCAAAACGTTTTACAATCTTACACTTCTTACAAATTGGTTTTACACTGCTTCTTACTTTCATAAATTAGTAGTTTAGTATTTAGGAATACGGACTTTAGTAGATGGTTAGCGAAGTCTTCTTGTAATTCGACCTTTTTGTAGGTCGTAAGGAGTCATTTCTAGTATGACTCGATCTCCAGTTAATACACGGATCATGTTTACGCGCATTTTACCAGACAAATGTCCCAATACGACTTGTCCTGAATCTAATTGAACGCGAAAAACAGCATTGGGTAAACTCTCTATGACTTTACCCTCGAGTTCGATTACTTGTTTACTTGTATCGTTACTTCCCAAATGCGTGTTTAACTTGGCTTATTTTAAAGAAAAATTTGATCTGTCCACAGCATTTTAGCATACTCATAAGTTTTGTCAACTTTTGATATTACCTTGCTATCTCTACCTTGACTTTTGTGGCGAATTTCGGCATAGTTTTTTGCCAATATGGGCTTAGGGTTACTTCGATTTTCTCAACATCTGGCCTTGATAGTAGTATATCACTAACTTGTTGTTTACTTTTACCCAATAGATCTTTTTGTACTCCGCTAAGATCTATTTGAGTACTGCTCTTGGCTTCAACGTGCACACTTAGAACCATTAGTCCTGTATCAAAATTAAGATCTTTAGCTTTTACTGTAAGGCTACCGTCTAGGCTATTAATTAATTTTTGAGTTTCTGGAAGACTCTTAATAATTCTCTCCTCGACTATACTTGCTATTTGGGACTTACTAACTAATAGCCCTCTAATAGTCGCTTTTACGGTGGCTTGAAAACTTGGAGATTCTGTACCAGATATTTTATCACTCTGGAATTCGACTATCTCTGCAGAATATGCTCCGTCTACGAGTTGCTTGCCTTCGGATTGAAAATCCAGACGTAGCTGGTCGATCATTTTCTGCACTAATTGGGATTGAGCGTTTTTAAAATCTTCATCTGTAATAACAGAAAGGTACCTGGAAGTTCCTCCGAGTAGTGCTGTTTGGGTTTTAGCATAGAGAACCTGAGGTTGACTCCCAAAGACCTGGTTAGTTATCTCTAACCTGGTGCCAGCTGGGATATTGAAATCTTCTCCACCTGAGACTGCGCTAACCTCCACGTCTGATTTTGAAGAATTACCTCCTTGAATGGAAGATGCTGAAATTGCCTTAATATTGTTCTGGTCCTCAGTAAATTGATAACTCTTATTGCCCAGTTTGAGAGTTGTTGTTCCTGCCCTCAGGTTGATTGGCTTTCCGGTAAGATTGTAGATGAGAATTTTTCCAGTAGACTTAGTCCCGACTTCTTTTTTACCTGCGCTTTGGAATGTATCCTGAAGACTTAAGGTTTTGGTAATTTTAGTCGCAGGTATTACCATCTTAGATGAGTCGATCTCTGTTATCCCACTACCGCTAGTTATTTCCAGGTCTCTAATTACAGTATCTGTCCTTGGATACACAACTACCTTACCCTCAGGAAGCACAAAAATGCCTATAAGTGCCCCGATAAGAAGAATTGGGAGTAAGAATCCAAGTGTAATTTTCCAGGGGCTTCTTTTTTTGAAATCTGAATTGTTTATCTGATTAGCTTTCGAGTTTTTTGTTGCTGGACCTACCCCAGAATACTTTGTTTCTTTTATCATGACATGCGGTTGTGCGGGCGCAACCCTAGATGGCCTTCTCACGGACACATTTTCCATTTTCTGTCTTATCGGCATTCTAATTTCTGGAATTTTCGGTTCTTCCTCTTTTTTTTCATAAACCTCTCTATATGGGTTTGTTCTTGAACCAATATCTGATAAACCTCTTCTAGTACCCGCCTGTGCGATAGTTTTGAGAGCGAACCCAGCCTCTTTAGCATAGACTTGGCCCACCTCGTCCATGGTAAGTATAAAAACAGACTTACCTAAATAATCAGTCTGTTTTTTTAACAACCTTAAGTTTATTGCATCAGAAAAAAGGAAGCTTCTTTTCGGAAAAACCAATACAACCTCAGTTGAATCTGTTCTTGCGATTTTCTGGGTGACTGTTTGAATGTCGTCTTCAATGTTTAGATATATCGTTTTTACCATAGAGTAGTTTTTCAACCTTCACCCAATTCTAAGGTAAATTGAAGTCTTTGCGCAACCGGCAAAAATATGGTGAAAAGACGATTGTAGCTAGTTAGAGTTATACCCCCTCTCACCGCTTTGCGGTTATTTGGAGTGATAACTTAATCTCTTTTGGAAACTTAGGATTTTACTTGCTTCTACTTGTGGCTCTGGCTATCGAGGGGCTCGCGTCGCCGACTTGAGCAAGGACAGGCAAAGCCTGATCCTTTCAAGAGCACCCCTCTAACCGGCAGAGCCGGATTAGAGTCTCCCCCTCTCACCGCTTTGCGGTTATTTGGAGTGATAACTTAATCTCTTTTGGAAACTTAGGATTTTACTTGCTTCTACTTGTGGCTGGTCGAAGGGATCGACGTTTCTTAAGAGGGAGGAATAGACGGCGTAGAGTTGCCAGAAGGCTAGGAATTTACCTAAGTTTTTCGGGCTTCTCTCTGGGAGTTCCATTTTAATAACCGGAATTTGTTGAGAGACGGCGTCCTCCAATGTACCCTCAAGTTCATATTTCATACTCTCACTTAAAGGAATCCCGTCCAATGCACCTAAATTAGCGGATTTGAAAGATATTGGTTTTATATTATGCGGGATCGTTGTAACTAGGTCGTTGGTAAACTTTTTAATACCCACAAAAATTCCGAGCATATTTTTTATACCTCCAAAAAACCTTTGATTTGTATGATGCTGTGATTCTGGTGCTTCGAATGCTAAGTAGGTCCCACCGGTACCGTTCTTACCAAAACTTTCATGGCATAGCTGAACAATTACCAAATTCCACGCAAATAGATAATGGCTATAGAAGGGCATAAAGACATCCACATAACCCTTCTGCTCTAGCTGCCAGACTACGCTAGCCAATTTCCATGCATCATTTTCTACAGCGAACTGATTATGCATTTCCCTGCCGCCTTCAAAAAATTCTTTAATAGGAAGTCCGCAAAGAATACTTGGTAACATTAACACTTCAGAAAATCCTGTATATCTTCCACCAATAGCAGGATGAATGAACAAATCTGCATTAAGGGCAGAGTGAATAGATTCTACTGTATTACCCTTTTGTGTAACCAAAAGCATTTTGTAACCCATGAACTGCATACATGCTTCTAGCTGAGTACTGTTTTCTCCAGATTTAGACACAGCTATAACTAAAGTATTCTCCGGAAGTAATTTTGTTTTAAGCTCGCTTATATAATCTGGGTCGACGGATTGCAAAAAGTAAGCATTCTTTTTTGTAATATCTTTTAGAGACTCGTAAATACCGATAAATCCTGTAATACTCCCGCCATGCCCTATGACTAAAATATTTTCGTACTTATCATAATCTGCTTGAGCTTTCTCTAACTTTTCGAAATCTGGATTATAAGTTAAAAAGAGAGGTTGCTCTTTCGGCAATAAATCTTGTTTGAATTGTTCAGGACTAGGGGTGTTAAAATATTCGATTTTCATAGGAGTCTTTTTACTAAACAATAATAGCTTTAATTCTTCTTATACCTGCACTAATAGCCTCTTCTTTGGAAATTTTTACTTTGCCACCAACGAGCGAAGTATGCTCTACGTGAGGACCACCACAAAACTCAACCGATACTGGTTTTTCGGTATCTCTTTCATACATGGTATATACCTTCACAATGTCATCATATTTCTCACCAAAAAGCCCTATGGCATTTCTTTCTCTTGCCTCCTCGAGAGGAATCATTTCCCATTTAACTAATAAGTCTTTTTCGATCCAGTTATTTATTTTGTCTTCTACTTCTTTGATTTCTTCTGGAGTAACTTTCCTATCAAAATTGAAATCGAACCTGGTTCTTTCCTCGGTTATATTACTTCCTCTTTGGAAAACATGTGTACCTAGAACTTCTCGAAGAGCCTGGTGTAAGAGATGAGTGACAGTATGAAGCTTTACTGTCTGTTCATTATGGTTTGCGAGCCCACCTTTAAATTCACCACTACTTGCGGTACGAGATAATTCTTGGTGTTTTTTAAACTCGTTTCTAAATTCTTCTTCTGAAGGATTCTGACCCGCACCAATTGCTAGATCCCTAGTAAGTTCCCATGGGAATCCGTAAGTTTGGTAGAGGTCGAATGCTATATTCCCTGATACTTCTGTACCTTTTTGAATATATTTTTCGAATTCTTTTAAGCCTTTTTCTAGAGTAACTAAAAACTTCTTTTGCTCTGTTTCAATTACACTAAAAATTCTTTCACTGTCTTCTAATAACTTAGGATAGCTTTCTGTATAAATAGTTACGACTTTACCAATGAGAGCTTTTAGCCACTCCCCTTCTAGGTTCATAAGTTTTCCATAAACCATTGAACGCCTGAGAAGTCTTCTTAAAACATA
The DNA here is from genome assembly GCA_964434195.1 of uncultured Candidatus Saccharibacteria bacterium. Taxonomy (GTDB): domain Bacteria; phylum Patescibacteriota; class Doudnabacteria; order UBA920; family UBA920; genus CAYLIB01. The sequence goes on along the minus strand of CAYSUI010000016.1, from coordinate 20,921 downwards.
ACCACGATCTTTATTACTTGGCTCAACTCCATCGGAGACCATAAAGACTGAAGCTTTAATGTGGTCTGTAATAATTCGAGCTCTCCTGAGTTCTTCCCCGCTCAATATTTGATCAGTAGTTCTTAGTGCTTCATAAATGCAGTCAAACATTGGCTTAAAAAGATCTGTGTCGAAAACAGACTGCTGACCAACAGAAGCGGCTAATATTCTTTCTAACCCCCCGCCAAAGTCAACATTTTTTTGTGGGAGTGGCTCGAAGCCGGATTCTGTCTTTACATATTCCATGAAAACATTATTCCCTATTTCAACAAACCTCCCGCAATCACAGTTAACATGGCATGGTTCGCTTGACCATGAGGAGTTCTCATGGAGACCCAACTCTTGTCCATAATCGAAAAACATCTCAGAATCTGGACCACCAGGTTCACCAACTGGCATTTGAGAAGTAGTTCCACTTCGTGACCACCAGTTCTTTTTCTCATCGTAGTAGAAAATACGCCCATTTTGCATACCATCTCGCTCTGGAAAATCTACGATTTTGGCTTCTATACCTTGAGCTTCAAATAGCGACTTCCATATTTGGGCTGATTCTTCGTCTTTGGGAATACCAATATCCTCTTTACCACGAAAACAGGTAATGAAAAGTTTACTGGGGTTTAACCCTACTTCTTTAGTAAGGAACTCAAACATCCAAGGAATTTGTTCTTGTTTAAAATAATCGCCTAAAGACCAATTTCCTAGCATCTCGAAAAAAGTTGTATGGCGATTATCGCCAACCTCTTCTATATCCTGAGATCTAAATGCTTTTTGTGAGTCTACAATTCGCTTTCCTTTAGGATGTGGTTGTCCAAGTAGATAAGGAAGCATGGGTTGCATACCAGAACCAGTAAATAAAGTCGTAGGATCGTTTTCTGGTAATAAGGAAGCCGAGGGAATAATTTCATGCCCCCTAGCTTTAAAAAATTCTAAATATTTAGTTCTGAGCTCCTGTGAAGTCATGATGATTTGCAAGTTTATAAAGTTCTTAAAGTTAGTAAAGTAACTTACACTTCAAGAGCTTTCTATTTAATAATTTCTTCAAGCGCCTTATCCATTTGAGGATCTTTATTATCGGCGAAATCTTTTTCGGTTCTTTTAACTTCTATGTCTGGGATTAGGCCGTCTTTGTTTAAATGTTTACCCTTTGGCGTTATCCATTTCGCCACGGTAACTTTTACCGCTGATTTACCTGGTAAATCTATAAGCTCCTGAACACTCCCTTTACCAAAACTTTTTTCGCCAATTAGTTTACCAAATCCGTAATCCTGAAGCGCTCCAGCGAGAATCTCTGATGCTGATGCTGAACCACCATTAATAAGAACTACTGTTTTGAAACCTTCCAACTCTTTATATCCTTCGGAGTTAAAAGGAATAGTATCTTTTTCACTATGCTGTTCTGTAACTATTAATTTACCTTTTGGTACCCAATAGGACGCAAGGTCCACAGCAGCATCTAGATACCCGCCTGGGTCATTTCTTAGATCAAGAATTAGCCCGTCTGCCTTTTTGTTTTTAACTTCGGCCACAGCATTTGCGAATGCTTCTCTTGTATCGTCTCCAAACCTAGAAACAGTAATTACTGCAATATTTTTCCCTGAATTTTCTTTGAAAGAAAGTTTTACACTTTTTACGTTTATCTCTGCGCGTTTAATTTTTACCTCAAAGGTATCTGTCTTGCCGTCTCGGAAAATAGTAAGAACCACCTCTGTACCTTTAGGACCTCTTATAGCTTGAACAGCTTGTTCCACTGTCCATTCGTTAGTAGGCTTTCCATCTACTTTAACGATATAGTCTTTTGGTAATAAACCAGCTTTTTCCGCAGGAGAACCTTCAAGCGGAGATACTATGACGATACTATCATTCTTTTTTCCTACTTCTGCACCAATCCCGTCGAAACTCCCCTTGAGTTCTGTTTTAAAAGATTCCAGATCTTCCGGAGTAAAGAATTCGGTGTATTGGTCGCCACTTGCTGAGACCGCACCTTTTACAGCACCATAAAGTGTTTTTTTAGGATCGACTGGCTTATCTATATATTTCTGGTTTATTACATCTATAGCTTTCCAGAGTAGACTGTAATCTACAGTTCCCGGTTGGTCTTTTTGGTTTATGATTTTGTACTCATTTGGCACAAATACAAAACCTTTTGAACCGAAGTAATATCCGCTTCTGAAACTGAGTGCTATGAAAGATAAAACTAAAATTGTCCAAATAATTTTATTTTTGTCTCTCGGCTTGGACTGTGATTCTGGAGTTAATTGAGGTGGATTTTCTATTTCCATAAAGTTAACGACTTACAAGATTTGTTCCTTTAAATTGATTAATAAGTAATTTTACCCCAAACCTTAACCAAATACCAAAAAAGACAAAAGGATCGAGAACAAAATAATATCTTCTTCTATAATACTTGTCATAAAATAGCCACATAGCGTTATGAAAAGCAAAGAGTGCATACCGTGACTTCTTAGATGACTGCCCTTTGTAATGTATAGTTTGTGTTTTAGGGTAATACCACACCTTGAAACCCTCTAAATGAGCTTTCATGCAAAGATCCAGATCTTCGCCGTACATGTAAAAGCGTTCATCGAAACCTTCTATTTTTTCAAGACACGCAGGACTAATAAACATAAAGGCGCCAGAACAAGCATCCACTTCTGTTTCCTGGTCTATGGGTAGGTATGCGAGATTGTATGCGGAGATATGTTTGTTGTTTTTGAAAATAAAGGATAGTCCGCTGAGTCTAAAAAATGCGGTCAGTGGTTCTGGAAAGCTTCTTCTACATGCAAGATCTAAGTTTCCGTCTGGTCTAATAATTTTACAGGTAGAAATACCTACTTCCGAATGACTTTTCATAAAATTCATCATAACCTGGAGTGTGTCTGGGTTCACTTCAGTATCCGGATTTAATAGCAATACAAAATTCCCTCTTTTCATTTTTAGCCCCCTATTATTGGCTTTGGGAAATCCCTCGTTGGTGTTTTCATAGAGCTGAATCCGGTCTTTTAGGGATACTTCTTGCATAAACTCTTTTACCATTTCAACGGTTCCATCCCTTGAATCATTGTCTATTACAATGACTTCAAAATTAAAATCTGTTTTTGAAGCAAATACTGCCTTAAGCGCTTTTTCGAATACTGGCTTACATTTATAAGGGACCATTATTATTGATAACTCAAAGTTCATACTAACTCCTTTTCATCTTTAGCAAAATAATTTGAAAATTCCTGAGGAGTAATTTTACTAGAAGATAAAATAGCCTTCCTCTTCTCTAACATTTTTGGAAATTGCCTTATCAGTAAGGGCAAAACAGCCAGAGTTCTTGTTTCTAATAAACATACAAAACCAAACATTAATATTTCTCGTTTAAAAAATGAGAACGAGATTTTAGGAAAATTTTTAATTACTAGAAAAATATGGTTTTTGAAATTCCATTTTCTTACATTTTGACTAACACTCTTTCGATGTTTTAAAAATGAATCAAATTGTTTCACCCCTCCTTCGCTCGACCCAGTTCCTCGACCATGATACCCGATCGATTTTGGATTAAAATAATTTATGTAACCTTTGTGCAGCAATCTTAAACCCAGATCAACATCTTCCCAATACATAAAAAAATCTTCGTCGAAAAGACCGACTTCCTCTATAGCGTTTTTTCTATACATAGGAGCAGCGCCGGAAACAGCCGCTACTATATTCTGACTATCATATTGACCTTTGTCTATTTCGTGTTGCCCTCTATCTCTTGCTCTACCATTTTGATATAAGACGATACCAGTGGTGTCCAAGTTCTCTTTTTTTTGGCCAGTTTTAAAATCGTATCCATATAATTTTCCAGTTGCACTTGCAACTTTAGGGTTATCGAATACAGTAATTAAATTATTCAAATATTCGGAATCGAGTATAAGATCATTGCCTATTAACTGAATTAGTTCACCCTGAGCATGAGTGAAAGCTAAGTTATGACCACCGGCAAAGCCAAGGTTTTTCCCAGGATCAAGGACTTTAATATCTGGGTAGTTATGCTCTAAAAAACCTTTGGGGTCATTTTCATTGCCACAAATTACGACAATTATTTCATAGTCTTTATAGCTCTGGGCATATACCGAATCTAATACTTGTTTTAGATTTTCTTTACTGTTGTAAACAACTAACTGAATTGTTACTTTAGGCATGACTTTTTATTTTATGTATAACTAAACTTGTCAAAACTAGACTGATAAAAGTAAAAATTAAAATCTTGTCATTTAGAAGAGTAATGTCGAAAACCGAGAAAGCTAATAACCAAAGAAATAACATACCCATTGCAGATAACAACGATGCTTCCTTAGCTAATGAAGACTTTACAGCAAGGCTAAATGCAGAGAATAAATTTTTTAGGTATATACCTGAAAACAATCCAAAAGAAATAAGTCCTAAAAAGCCCAATTCGACTAATATTTGAAGATAGAGACTGTGAGCAGTTATATATTTTTCAGGTAAATTATATCTCAAATTTATTCGCTCTTCATTATTGTTTTTTTTGCCTATTCTTGCATCTGTGAAGTTGCCTAAACCTACCCCAAGTGGATATTTAGTCGCCAGGCCTAAACTCTCCTTCCAAATTGCCAACCTTCCTGCATTGGAGGTTTCATTCCTATCGTAGATAGTCTTTACTCTACCAAAGTAGTCTCCGCTTATACCACTATAAGCATAGTGCATTCCTAACCGTATGAGAGGAGAACTTGCGAAGGCTATCATAACCATACCCATTGCAAAGAGCTGTGGTTTTAAGAAAGGTCTTAAATTTTTCTTCCAAATATAAAATATTACAAAAATAGCTGCGGGACTAAGCAAGCTTACCCAAACACCCCTTGTGCCAGAAAATACAAGTCCAACAGAGAATAGGTACATTAAAAACAGATTGAATTTATTGCCAATGTACCAGTCCTTATTGTAAAGGTACGAGAGTGTCACTAAACCAAATACACACATAAGCCCAAACGAGTGTGAATCGGGCATAATACTAAACATACGTAAGACTAAATTTCCTTCATTGACTGTAAACCAAGAGTTGGAATACCAAAGGACAGACGCTATTTCCGATCCTAAAATATTCCTTGCCACAACCTCGGCCCAATACTGCCAAAAATAATATATCGGCATGAGGCTTGCAAAAATGTATTGGAAATATCCTAGAAATAAAATAATTGCACTGCTAATAAGAACGCTTTTGATTATTTTATCTATATCGTTTAAAGTTTTTACCCAAATAAGAACCAATATAGGAAGCAGACCAGCGTTTATTATGAAGATTAAACGCGAGATTCCATTTTTAGAATCGAGACCGAAAATTATTCCAAGAAACAATATAACTATAAAGAATAGCAGTGGTATCTTCCAATTAGGCAATACTTGCCAAAGACTTTTAAACTGCTTCTTAGCTCCTTCTAAGGTTAAATGAGTAATGGATCTATCTTTATAAATTAGGAAAAAACTTAGAACTACAGAGAGTGCCGATGTTACCCTCCATGACTGAAGTGTATCTGAGAAAGGTCTTAAACTTGGAAAGCTAAAAGTTAGGGTAATTAAGAGAATGGAAAGTACCAATACGGGTTCGAAAAAAAACCAAGCCCCTATGGTGACAAAGGGGATTATTTTAATTACTAGGTGATTTCCATTACCACTTGCTGTGAGGAAAAAAGCGCAGAAATTGGCGACCAAAGTAAATACAAATATGTTTTTATTATTTATTTTCATTTCCAAGAATTACTTCTAAAGTTTGCTTAGCGGTTTTTTCCCAGGAGAATTGACTTAATCTCTCTGAACCCTTTTTTACCAATTCTTCTCTTAGGCTATTGTCCAATAATACTTTTTCTATACCTTCGAGAATTGATTCCTCGTTTTCAGGGTTAAAATATACAGCCCCTTCCCCTGCTATTTCTGGTAAGCTTGAAACATCTGATACTGCGACAGGAATTTTGGCACTGAATGCTTCTAAAATCCACATTCCAAATCCCTCATATAGACTCGGCATAACGAGTGCTTGTGCATTTTTATAAACCCATTCTCTTTCTTCGTCGGTTATATGCCCTAAATAAATTACTAAGTCTTTATTTTTCTCTATTGCCTCTATAATAGGTTCGTATTTCCAACCTTTTTTGCCAACCACAACTAATTTGTAATTTTCTTCTGGATGTTTTTCTGTAAATTTCCTAAAACTATTTATGAGTCTGATTAAATTTTTTCTTGGCTGAAGCGTAGACAGGAAAAGCGCATATTTGTCGGGTAGCTTGAGAGTGGTAGCGGAAAAATTTTGATTAGTAACTTGCTTATCGTATCCGTGATGTACTACGAAAATTTTATCTTTTTTTGTCCCATAATATTTTATTAAATCATTTTTAGTAGATTCAGAGATACAGATCACTCTCCATGAAAGCTTGGAAATCATCTTGTATGAGTAATGTAAAAATTTTCTCATAAAAGTAGTATCTGCTTCTGGGTAGTGAATAAACGCAGTGTCGTGGATAGTGCAAACTGATTTTCTTGGATGAAATATAGGAAGAGCGGAAGCAGGTATAAATAACCTATCTACAGGGTGAAAAAATAGTTCTATACTAAGACGAATTTGAGTCCAGAATTTGGGAAAAGGCATTACTTTGATTTCAAAATTTTTGGGCAATTCCAAAAACCAATCTTGGGGTTTAGTCCTAAGGTATAACCTATACTGATTTTCGTTATCTATTTTTGCGAAATTTAAAATAAGTTGTTTAGCATAATGCTCTACACCCGTTTTCTGATTTTCATTTGCTCTCTCTGCCTCGATAGCTATTAACATATATTTCTAAGTCTTTATTATCATTGAGTAAATTATCTGCTTTCTTTTCTAATTCTCTGCGTTCATTATATAGCTCATGCAGTTCCCACTCGTAACTTTCTGAATTGCCCAACTTATCTAACTCGTCAATTTCGTCTAGTCTTATAGTAATTTCTTTTAGTCTACGTTTGTAATTCATCCATCTTCTAATATCTGGATTTAACGCCTCGATACCATTCTGAATATCTTCTTCGGAAAAATCTCTATATGCTTCATTTCTCATGAGTTTATATTTTTACTTTTGTTGATGGTGGTTTTATGAAGATTTGGCTTGAAAGGTTTAAGCCTTTTTACTTTTATGTCTAATTTTTTTTCCGTAATCTTAGCCTTTAACTCTTCTACATAGGCTATTTGATCGTATCCAATTGCAATAATATCAGGATCTATTTTTTCGATCTTTTTAAAAAAATCTTTCTTTGCTCCTAATACAGCAGAATCTACAAGTTTACAGTTAGATACTAAATTTAACCTGTCTCTTTCAGTGTTCTCGGCTTTCTGGCCTTTAATGCGAGTTACATTTATATCGCGTGCTATTGAAACTATTAAATGCGGGTCTCGGGCAAGTTTTCTTGCTTGTTTGAATAAATTTATATGGCCAGGATGAAGATAATCGAAAGTACCAAATAGTAATATTTTAGTATTTTTTTTCATACTACACCTCCCCTACTGAATATACTTTTTAAAAAATGTAAATCTGACTTATTCAGGAACCCAGTGAGACTAAGGACGAATAGATATACAACACCACCAACAAATGCGCTAATTATGAGATTCATATCTCTAATAAAATATAGTCCAACTCCCATTATTAAACTCCCTACGATAGGTTGCCAAAGGAACCTAACAACTGAAAACTTCACAATTTTTTTATATACAAAATAAAAGTAAAATATTCCTTGAATACTCTCTGAAATCACTGTCATAATAGCCGCACCTCTTATTCCTATTCTGGGTAAGAGAATTAAATTTCCAATTAGATTTATAAAGATATTCGTAAAAGTTATGGTAACTGCAAATTTGGTGAGCTGTGAGATAACTATGGAATTTGCAATGATATAAATAAACAACATCACTGATGCCCAGACTAAAATGGCCAGCACGCCAGCCGATTCTGCGAAGGCAGAGCCTGCTAATAAATGCATAATTTTAGGAGCCAACAAGCTTCCTGCTACTCCCATAGGGAGGGCGATTGCAAACATGAATCTAAAATATTTTTCGAAAATTGTTTTGGCTTGTAACGACTCACCCTTAGCTATTAAACCTGTGAATATTGGATATAAGGCATGCGAAACTACTGCTGGAAAAAAACTTACTAGATCGAAAAATTTGTAAGCTGCGGTATATAAACCTGTCTCTGTAAAACCTAACAATTTAGTAATCAATAAGACATCCAAGCGATTATAAATAGTGCTAAATCCAACTAATAGCGCGAAAGGCAAAGCGGCTTTCAAAATTTTTTTCACAAGATCGTAATCGAGTGAGCCAATAGCTTTTAGTAAATCGGGTTTTGGAACATGTGCTTTTACAAAATTGTAATAAAGAATTATTGAGATAATTGCGAATATTACCTGATTTGCGACAAGAAAAACTATACCTCTGTGAAAGAATACCGTAGAGAATATGAAAATTGCATTTGTTAAAGAACTTAAAAAATTTACCAATGCTACTTTCCTGAGATTTTGAAAAGCAGACATGGTAGAAAGAAATGGATAGGTTAGACCGTTTAGCGCAGTACCGAAACCTGCAACAGCGATTGCCCCAAATACTGAACCCGTTAAGCCCATTAATTTTGCTGTTCCTATAATTGCAAAGAAAACTAAAATACAAAGAAGAAATTCAACAGCAAAGAAATTTTGAAAATATTTTTTTGCATTTTCAGGGTCTTCGCTAATTTTCTTTGTGATATACTGCTGGATTCCCAAATCTATAACGACTCCGAAAACTGTTACGAACGAGAGTACGAATTGGTGTTGTCCAGATACTGTTGGACCCAGATACCTAAACAGTAAAGTGTAGGCAAAGAAGAGCATGATTAACGCGGTAATACGAGAAGCGGTTAACCAGAAGATATTTTTAGAAGCAGTTACCATATTGCTTAATTTTAACAGATAAACTGGTGGAAGCTAATTGGTTATAAATA
>CAYSUI010000016.1:0-11792 GCA_964434195.1 uncultured Candidatus Saccharibacteria bacterium | reverse complement strand
ACCATATTGCTTAATTTTAACAGATAAACTGGTGGAAGCTAATTGGTTATAAATATGAGGGAAAAAAGGTATAATTATATGTTGACTTTTTGCTAAAATTGTGCTATAATGTAGTTTAATTGAATTACCGACTGTGTCCCCTATTTCTAGGGGTTATTGTCGGTAATTCACAATCACTTTCAACCCAATTTCCAACGGAGGTCAGCATGCAAAAGACTTTTACTGCTAGCGTGAAAGTTGGTCAATCAAACCCTTTCTACGTCGCGTTGTCAATTCTCCTAAATAACTTCGCCGAAGCCCTGCCTAAGAGTTTTGGTAAATACGCACTCATCCCAAATGAACAGGAAGATATCTTGCCGCAAGTCATCGGAATTGACGGAGCACTGTGGTTATCAAAAAGAGAGCCTACAATCACCCTCTTATATTTAAGAGATGACTTCCTGGCTAAAATGGCAGTCCGAAGAAAGCAAAATCTGAATGTCATGAAACGGGAACTCGACGAATGCATTCAGCAGGCAATCAAACTCCTCGAAGGCGAATTCGAATTCGGGATCTATAGGTTGGTTGAATTGCAACAGTACCAGAGGCATTCGATGGTCGCAATGATAAGCCCGAAAGGTGAAACAAAAGAAAAGCTCAGAGCCTTTTTCAAACACCTACGGGATTTTGACACTCAACTTGGAGATATCGCTGCGGCAAGACCCCTGCACGTGACGTTCTTCACTGCGAATCAGGAAGGAATTGATTTCCACAACCAACAGGTACTAAAGCAGTACCAGATTCGGGAGATTTGACCAAAAGTCTTCATCCAAAACCGTGCTTTGCCCCAAGTACGGTTTTGTTTTTGACTAGTAAATTGCGTACGTACGCGATTTACTAGTCTTTTGATTTTTTCGCGGATTTATGGTATGAATATCTCTTATTTCTAGATAGCTAAAAGGGGTGGAACTATGAATAGAGTTATTAAATTAACTGTTTTAATTGGCTTTCTGGTATCGCCTTGGTGGTTAACCACTGTGCGGGCACAGAAAGCCCTACCAAAGAAAACAACTAGCCCTGCGCCGTTATGTATACCGCCAGATATGGCGGAAAGGGCTAACGCGAGGTATGAAGAGTCGAAGAATAAACCTCAGACACCCTCAACTCCCACTAAACCTAAAGCAACACCTACACCGGTACCACTAACTCCATGCAATCTCACCGAACAACAAATTTCCCAGTGGGTGGATGAGAGACTCCAAAAGAAATATGAGCGCATAAAGAGCGACCCTACTGCCATGAAGATGTATTCCCGTGAACACGCCGGGAAAATTTGGGAAGTAATGAAAGTTCTTCGGGCTATTGAGGCCGAGAAAGATCTTGAACCTGGAACACTTATTTACCTAGCTTGGGCAGAAGGTTCGTTCGACAAACTGGCTGCCTCTGGACTTAGCACTGCAAGGTCTTGGTTTCAGATTCTCTGGGACACTGGAATTCGGATGAAGCTTATAAGGCCAACTGGGCAAGTTGTAAATGGCTACGTTTGCGACATTCGAAACAGCAAAGGAAATTGTCTTCATTATGGCAAGGGGTCTTGCGATAAGATTAACGACCTTCGTTATGACCTTGCTTCCAGCGGAAGGGCGATTGGGAAAGAGTTGGCTCCGATACAGAAAAAGTATGGCAAGACATATTTGTATTGGTGGCACCATTATCCCAAAGCGGTTATGGAACTACCAAGGATAGTTGCTGCGCAACTTAACGGCGGAAACTATGTTGCCCCGGAGGGAGTGCAGAAGTTTCTAGTGAGCAAAGGTATTAACAATGCCATGAGACTTACAGCTGCGGCAGTGCTCTGTAAAGGGCTCGCTTCGCAAAAAGTGAGCCAGTACCCCGATGGTAGCGCTACGTATGTTTATACAGTTGTGGCGGCTGCGAAGATTCTTCGAGAATACCAACCAGAAGCTTGTGCACAGATAGATAAAGCCCGAGCTGTTTGGAACTCTAGACATTAAAAGGACCTGTTACCAGGTCCATTTTTTTATTTAGCTAGCGTATCCCCTTTTGCGTAGTTGTCTACTTCTTCTTGTGGGAGTACTTTTATATTTTTAGCAGATATTTTTCTTTTTTTGAATGTAGCTGCGGTTAGAGGTCTTAGTTGCGACTTTTGAACTATGTAAACTGCCTGAGACTTATCCCCTTTTACAATGGTGTTGTCTGCTGGCGGTATAGGAACACCGTCGCTCCATTCCTGTGCTTCTGCTTCTGGAACCTGAAAGTCCGCGGTGATTTTTCTTTGTTTAGATACAAAAGAAGAAACGTAATGTTTTTGTCCGTCTTTGAATAAGTACAATGTACCGTTCCCGGCTTTGAAAACACTTCTTTCCTTAGGAGTAGTATATGCACCTATAGGTAAACCTGAAACTTCTTCTTCGGATAGCGTTACGACTTGAGAATTTTTGAAACCTCGATTTTTAAAGACTACTGCGGAAATAGGTTTTTTTAGACCACCTTCTATGAAATAAACCGTATTTGCTTTACTTGATTTAACTATAGTGCCGTCGAGCGGAGCTACGAAACCGAATTTTGGATAAGAATTGATTTCTGAATCTGGAATAATCTGGACTGCTTTAGAAATTTTTCTTTGTGTAAATGTATATGAACTAAAAAGTTTTAAATTCCCATTTTCGACTAAATATATCTCGGGTTTCTTTTCTCCACGAATCACTGAGCCATCTTTAGGTGTTAAAACCTGACCCTGCTCGAAGAGTTGAGATTCTGAAGCACTCATTGAAAGGGCATTGCTATCCGTTAAACCTCTTTGGGTTAATACGAAAGAAGAAGCTGGTCTTTTTACATTGTTAATAAAAACGTAAGTCTGAGGGTCGCCATCTACCTTTACTACAGTATTGTCGTCTGGTCCCAATATTTTACCTTGTGGATATGAGCTAATCTCGTTTGAAGATACAGTTATAGTTTTGTTTATATCAAGTTTTCTTGCTTGAGCCACAAAATTCGGAAGTAGCATTCTATAACCGTTTTGGATGATATAAGTGTTTACATCGCCACCCAACTTTATAAGTGTTCCGTTTGGATATCTAAACCATTCGTTGAAATATCTCCAAAAATTATAGTTACCGTTAAATACATGAGGAGTATAACGATATAGAGCAGCAGTGGCTTTATTAGCTAACTGAATACTTTGTTGACCCAAAATTCCTTCATATCCACCTAAGGTGTTATCTAGGGTAATTACGTCCCCTACTCTAGCAATGGTCCCGTTAACACTTGGCCCACGTCCGCCTTCTGTATTGAAAGATCTCATTAAACTTTTTGCTGCACCAACATATCTATTTCCGCCAGTATCTAGGTTACCGAATAACTGAAAGTAAAAACCAGGAAATAGACTATCTTTACAACCGGTAGAGTCAGGACAACCAAATCCTAATGAGAAATCTAAAGCTCTCTGAAGTCTTTCTGGCGCATCATTCTGACGATTTGTAATGAGACCTTGTTCTTTTTGAAGTTTAACTATTATAACCTGTGGATTTAAACCCGATGCCTGCGATGCATCCCAAATTAGCTCAGCCGCTGTTCTAAGCCTGCCCAGGTTTGGACGAGGATCATCCAATGCTTGTTTTAGAATTACTATAGTTGGTTCTTTGAGTTTCTGTAAAAAATCCGGCGAAGTATTGGCCAAGATACTATTTTTACTTTCTAAAAACTTTTGTATACCTGAAGCATCACCGAAAGTCTGCGTGTCTGTGAAAACAGAATCGTCAATAATTTTATTAGGATTAAAAGCTGGATCCACTGCTAGTCCTTGAGCAGAAACGCTTGCTGGCACTAAAAAAAGTAAAAGTGCAGCTAAAATTTTTCGAATCTTTATTTTATTATGCATAATTTTGGAGATTCTATTTAATATTTAGCCCTTGATATTAGTACAAGGATTGTTTGTTTATTATAGCACGTAAGGTGAAGAAATCTGGAATGAAGGGATATCTTGGTCTGGGATTAACAAAATAGGAAATACATTTAGCCCCCTGCTCTGATAAAAATTATTATTTATTGGGTGCAATTCTCCCGAGACAACCCAATAGACAGTTAGGCCTTTATAGCCTCTAATTAATGTTCCGTCTTTTGGAGCGAGGAATTTTTCTGTGAACCATGAATCCAACTCTAATTCCGGAACTGTTCTAATTTCAGAGTAATTATAATTATGACTCTCGAAAACAAATTTAGTAATAGGAGATTTCCCACCTTTTGTTATGTAGTAGACAGTTGATTCATTCGATTTTTTAACTAATGTACCCACTGAAGGCGTGGTCTGGGGACCTATGGGAATAGACAACAGCTCTGAAGCTTTTACCCTTTTTAGGACCCGGGAAGGAAATCTTTGCTTTCTTACGAATTCGGAAACTGGTTGTCGCTTTCCTCCATTTAAATAATATATATATCCTGTTTCTTCTTCCAAAACTAAATCCTGATCGAGTATCGACGATGCAAAAATAGGAGTATTTACTGCTTTAAAAGCGTCTATCTTTCCAGAACCGATTAGCCCTGTGCAACTTAAACCCCCACAGAGAAAACTATTCTGATCATCTATATTTATTACAGATTTTAATATAACCTCACGAATTTGTTGAATAGTAGCTTTTGGATTAATTGCTCTTATTAGAGCTGCTTCCGCACTTACAAAAGGTACTGCCATAGAAGTACCTGAAGCGTATGCGTAACTATTGGGTGAAACTCTACCACTCACAGGGTCCCTATTTATTGTTGAAAGAATTCTTTTTCCTGGAGCAGAGACGTCTATGCAGTGGGAACCATAATTGGCAAAGGGAGGTTTTTGGTCTTTAAAGTCTATAGCGGTTACGCCTATGACCATATTACTTCCGTTATCCTGACAGACTGGATAACCAGGAGTAATATCTAAATTTAAACCATTCGCAGAACTATCATTTCCTGCGGCGGCGATTATAATTACCCCTTTGGAATATGCATAACTAATTGCGTCAGCCATTAGACTATCTGGTTCTGCCCCAGCCCCTCCTAAACTCAAGTTTATAACATGCGCGCCACGATCTGTCGCCCAAATAATACCTTGAGAAACAGACGAAGAAACTCCATTACCCGCTGAATCTAAAGCTTTAATTGGAAGAATGCTTACCTGCCAGTTAGCACCTACTATTCCGGTGAAATTGTTAGGCACTGCTCCAATTACACCGGTAACTAATGTACCATGTCCGTTATCGTCACTGTTTTGATCTGAGGGTATCGGTTGATTAGTAAGAAAATTATAACCTGGTAAAAAATTAATACTTTGAAGGTCGACATGTGTTACGTCTATACCTGTGTCTATGACGGCAATAATAGTATCTTGTGTACCAGTAGCCTTTCCCCAAGCATTCAAAAAACCTGCACTAACAAGCGCCCACTGTTTGTCTATATCTGTTTTATTTGTTGTGAATCCTGGGTCTGAAAGATATAAAGACTCTGTTTTAATAACTGATTCCTGTTGAATATATTGAAATAAATTTTTATTAGATATAAGCTTGTTAACATAATTTGAGCTAAATTTAAAAATCGCACCTTCCTCATTGAATTTTTCTGTAGCAGTCAGTTGTGTACCTAAAGATTTTAATCCTCGTGGCAAACTTTTCCCTGGCTTTAATCTAACAATATAATTTTCGGTATTAGGCTTTGCTTGTGATGCCTTCGAGAAATTTAAATTAGTAAAAAAGAGCGCTAAGATAGCGCCAAATAAAATAACTCTAGAAATTTTAAATAGATTTTTAAATTTCACGAAAGTTCTTTTTTATAAACACCTGAAAGTTGTTTACTCTTAATATGGAGTAAATCTATAAAAGATTGAATATATGCTTTGAGAGGTACATGACTACCCCCATGTTCTGTCCAGGAGACGCCGACTTCTTTAATTTTGTATCCCCTATCTCTTGCAATGGTAAGAACTTCCATGTCGAATCCCCAACGCAAAACAGTGACACGCGAAAAGATGTCCTTGGCTGACTTGGAGGTAAATGCCTTAAACCCTAACTGGGTATCTTTAATACCAGGTACAGCCAACAACTGAATAAGAATATTGCTCATTCTAGAAAGTATCACCCGATAAAGTGGTTGCTTGTGTTTTACTAAATCTGGATTTGTGTAGCGAGAACCAATGACAACATCGTAACCTTCGTTGAAAAATGGGATGAACTTTTCGATTTCGGAAATTGGAGTTGCGTTGTCTGCGTCCATAAAAAGAATTATATCTCCGCTGGCTTTCTCTAAAATACCACGCTTAACTGCGTTTCCTTTTCCGCCTTCTGGAAGATTCATTGCGGTCGCTTTCTGAACTGTGGTCGCTTCTAATTGTTTAACTATATCGTAAGTTTTGTCGTGACTATTGTTGACCACAACAATAATTTCGTAATCGAAACTTTGTTTCTCTAGGAAAGAATCTACATTTTTGAGGGTTTCTGTAATCCTAGCTTCTTCGTTATAAGCAGGTATTATTACCGATAGTTTCATTTTATAGAATATAATTAGTTTTATTATACCAAACTACTCAGATTTTTTTGCCATTTGCCAACTAGTAGCTATAATATTTTCAAGAGTTGAGTGTTCGGGGCGAAACTTTAATTCTTTCTGAATCTTGGTTGTGTCGGCCACTGTAATTGGTGCATCGCCCGGTCTCCTAGGACCCACTTCAGTTGGAATCATGCGTCCAGTTATTTCTGCTGCAGACTGAATTACCTCTTCGACACTAAAACCCTTACTAGTACCTATATTATAGACCCTAAAACCATTTTCTCCGGATTCCAAACTTACCACATGCGCTTTAGCTACATCTAACACATGGATGAAGTCTCTTATACAGGAGCCATCGAAAGTTGGGTAATCTTTCCCAAATACAGTTAGAACGGGTGACTTACCTAGGGCTACCTCTAGGACTATAGGAATAAGGTGGGAATTTTTATGTGTATCGGTCACGTTATACTTCGGTTCACAGCCTGCAACGTTGAAGTATCTGAGCACCGTAACATCGAAGCCAAAATTCCTTGCAAAATATTCAAGCATTTTCTCGGCGATCATTTTACTTTCGCCGTATGGGTTGTTTGGAATTAACGGTGTGCTCTCTGAAATAGGAACTATTTCCTGCTCCCCATAAACAGCAGCTGTCGAAGAAAAAATGATTTTCTTTACTCCTGCAGTTTCCATTGCTTGCAGTAAAACATACGTAGCATGTGCGTTGTTCTCTAAGTATTCAAGAGGTTTTCTGACAGATTCTTCAACTTCGAGCAGTGCAGCTAAGTGAATCACAGCGTCTATTTGATTTTCAGCGAATAGATGAGTTAGTAACTCAAGATTGCTAACGTTTCCTGTAACAACTTTTACACCATCTGGTATATGTTCTTTTCTGCCAGTTCTAAAGTCGTCTAACACTATAGGTGTGTAACCCTTTTCTACTAAAAGATGCACCAGGTGACCGCCGATATAACCGGCACCACCAGTAACGAGAATATTCTTCGAACTGATTTCTTTGCTCATTGTGTTTGGTGTCAATATTTTCATGTTTTTTCCTACAAGCTCATTATACCGATCCAGACTTAAAACAACAGCTTCTGGCTGACCGTCTAAGGACAGCACTAACCCGCCGCTTCTTTTCTTAATTTCTTTTAATAACTCCAATAGGTACTGATCGTTTTGCGGCATATTTTGAAAATTAAAAACAACAGCTCTAAAAAAGATATTTCGCTGTTGTTTTGTGTTGGTATTTTTATTCTTAAATTGATAGTAGCAGGAAATAAAAAGACTAGCAAAAATCGCTGAGAGCGAATTACTAGTCTGAATGAATACTTGAATTTGTCCTTATCTACTGAAGTTTTATGGGTAAATTCAATTTACCCCAGTTAGGAACTTCTCGAGGTTCTAGCTGAATGTGCTGACGACTACACTTTGGACATACTTTTGTGTCGCCTAGTCTTTTTGAATTTAACCTGGACGCCTTTCTGTAACCACAAGCTAGACATACCATTTTGCCATTTAACCAGGAGTGTCTCAGTTTTAATACCGAATCCTTATGGCCCCATATGTACGCGTGGGACAACCACCAGATTCGGTCTTCTTCTGTAGCGTCTGGCTCCCATGGTTCTCTGGGAGGAATAACGCCATTGTAAAACTTAGTTATCCGGTATGTATCTGTTTTTTTGTGCCAAACAAGTTCTATTAAGATTTGAACCTGAGCGACTTGACCTTCTCCTTCTTCTACAAATCTGGAAAGTTGATTTCCGGAATTATAGACACTTACGAAGAAGACTTCCTGTCCAGGCACAGTTTCAACAAATCCCGCTTCCCTTTTTTCCCCTGGGACATCGATTAGAAGCAAGAAACGAGCCTGATCGAGACTTTCGATTTGGGCGAGCTCTTCCTCAACCAAACCCCTATATTTAAGAGGTACGCAACCGTTTTTAATGGTAACGGTTTCACCACTTTTTAGATGCATTTTATTTTTCCTCCGGAATTTTTGAAGCGCTAATTTATATGCATCTTACATCAGAGCTCCAAAATAAACTCTCTAACAAAATGCCCGAGCCACAAGGAGTGACTCGGGCATTTGTTTTACTTTAAATCTTAAGCAAAGATCAGCTTGAACAAAGCTTTTCTCTTTAAGTACATGGCGAAGCCAAGAGTACTTATTCCGCCGAATGCGATTGCATTGGTTTCACCACCTGTTTTTGGTATTACTACTGGAGGAACAGGAGCGGGGGTCTGAATTTGGACAGTTACTGTGTTTCCGTAGGTGTTTACCATTGTGAAGTTTAGGTTAGCTGCAAGTGAGTATTTTACTCTGACCTTGAAGCTCTTAGTGACTGAACCATTTGCTGGCACGTTTACACTTGGGAAAGTTATAACGTTGTTAGAAATTGTTCCACCACCGTTATCTACCATATCAGCGAATGTTAGAACACTTGATAGATCGTCGGTAATAACGAAGTTATTAGCTACCTGAGAACCAGTGTTATTTACAGTAAGTGTATAGGTTATAAAGTCTTCTCTGGATGCTGGGGTTGTAGTAGCGTCTACATTCTTAGTGTCGTTCCAAGCTTTTTTACTTAGTACTAAGTTAGACTGACCAATAAGTGTAGAGTTTACAGTTGCGGTGTCTTGTACCTGAGATACAGAATCACCTGTTACAACAGCGGTGTTGGTTAAGTTATAACTACCAGTTCCGCTAATGCTTACAGTACCGTCTATATAGACTTTCTTTTGCTGACCGGTTGCAAGTGTCCCCATTGAGATTTGGAATCCGTTGGTTGCACTTGCGGTGAAGTCGCCGGTTACAGAGATTGGGCTGAAACCTAGGGCTCCACTCCAGTTATCTGTGAGTCTGACGTTAGATACTTCTCTTGAACCTGGGTTAGAAACAGTTATTTCGAACTGAACTCTGTCACCATTGTTGGCTGAGACACTCTTTTGGAAAGAAGTTCCTTGAGTTACGTTCTTTACATTCTTTATAACTGCTAACTGAGGAGTACCAACTACTTGGTTAACTATTACAGTAGCAGTATCTTGTACGTCTGTTACATTGTCGCCTTTTGCAACTGCTGTGTTTACAAGTTGAGTTTGAGCTACGTTAGCTGGTGCAACTGCTTTAGCTTGGAAGGTTACTGTTTTACTTTGACCGTTGTTTAGGTTGCCTATTGAGATACTGTTTACGCTGCTAGTAGAAGCAGTACCGTCTATCTTTAAGGTACCGGTTTGATATTGGATACCAGAAGGAAGTGAGTCGGTTAAGGTAATGTTTTTGATGTTACCAGAGTTTACACCTACAACGATTTTGTATTCTACGATTTCGTTGTTTTGTACCGAAACACTGTCTTGGAAAGAACCAGATAAGGTTCTTACTTGTTTAGTTATAGTTAGATTACCTTTAGAAGGAACAGCGACGTTAACTACTGCTTGAGACTGAACAGTTGGTGCATTGCTGGATGTTGCTACAGCAGTGTTGGTAACTGTTATGGAATCTTTTGATACGTTTGCTGTGTAAGTTATTACAACAGAAGAATTGGTATTAATATCACCTAGACCCAAACCGTTCGCTAAGGAGCCAGTGTAAGAGCGGTCTACATTTATAGTACCGGTAGGATTTATACCAGTGTTGCTTAGGGAGTCAGTTACGAATACGCTCTTAGCAGTTGTGGAACCAGTGTTAGCTACAGTTATTCTGTACTGCATTTGGTCACCGTTTTCAGCGTCTGCAGATTTAGCGAAGGAAGTATTTTTAGTTACGTTTCTGACTTCTTTGTTTATGGTAATAGTAGTGTTCTGTTGCTGAGGGGTGTTTACAGTTACGTTTGCAGAATCCTGAACTTGGTTTGCACCGTCACCCTTTGCAGTTGCGGTGTTGGTAACTGTAGAACCTGCGCTTGCTGTAACTTTTGCCTGGTATTTAATTTCTACACCAGATTGGTTAACAGTTCCGAGGTTTACGCCACTAGAAAGAGTACCGGTTTTTGCTTGACCGTTAACCATAAGACTGTTGTTTACATAAGATAACTGAGAGTTTAGAGCGTCTGTAATTACTACATTATTTACTGGAGTTGCATCGGTAGCAGCAATTTTAACTCTATATTCAACAGTGTCATTTTGGTAAGAAGTTTCGTTGTTTACGAAAGCAGTTCTGTTTGCAGTTACGTTTCTTACTTCCTTAGTTATAGAAAGTTGACCTTGAGCAACTGGAGTAGCTGAAACAACTTTTACACGGAAGCGATAGAAACGACTGTATTGGAAACATGCATTAAGGTCGCCGATAGACAATATGTTGTTACCCATATTGAAACCAGCTTCTTGAATGTTACCGTTATTGTCGTATCTTTCACCACTGTTTGGAACTACTTCGAGTTTCTCGTTTGCACCAGTTGTAATTTTGTAGAACTGGTTAACACCTGGGGTGTTAGGAGAAGTAGCACGAACTTCTATTTGGTGAGTGGTACCTACGTTTGTGTCTACTATGGTAGTAATGTGCACGTCTTTTGCTACAGTCTGAGACTGTGGAAGGTTCTGTGCTGCACCATTGTGAATGTAAACGGTACCGAAAATTTCGTCACCAGCACTAGCGGTTACACCAGCTTGCATTTCTTGCAAGTTGGTTGGATAAGTTCCGCCATTAACTTTTCTCATTTGAATAAGAGGAAAGTCTTTACATTCGATGGTAGAAGCATCGAAGGTAAGTGGGTAGATATTGAACTGAGCTGTAGTTGGTGCGTTTGCACAATTTTCAGCTCTAGCTACATCGATTGAACGAGGAGCTATTATACCAACCAAAGAAGCAGCGGTTACCATAAGGGCAACTGCGCCGTATCCTAATTTGGTGGCAAATGTTCTTTGCATTAATTGCAACATTGTTTGTTCCTTTGCGAAATGTCTTATTTAAGGACATTTCAGTTAATCTATAAAATAATCCAACAAAATACTAATAATTATACATGAAAATGACCTAAAAGTCAATACTAAATCTCGCTTAAATTGAAAATATTAAATGGCTTATTTATAAGGAAAAATAAGAATCTCAGAAACATTGCAGATTTTGTTTCAGTTTGGGTGATTTTTTGTATTTTTTTACGGAGGCGTACGCGGGAGGGTACGGTGCAGTAAAAAAATACAAAAAATCGCACAAAATGGAGCAAAATATGCGATGCCGTGACAAGAAAACGAAACAAAAAAGAAACAAGCGCAGTCAGAGTGGGATATTGAGTCCCACAGCTGAGCTGCGCTGTAAATGCTGACACGAAGCGAATTTAGTCAGG
>CAYSUI010000015.1:30312-33138 GCA_964434195.1 uncultured Candidatus Saccharibacteria bacterium | reverse complement strand
TATCTGCGACTTTACCGAGATTAGCACCTACTCCGGAGTCAATCCGGAGAAGGATCAACCTGTTTCTAAATTACTTAGTTTTGTTGTTTAAATAAGGTTGGTGTCTTTAAATTTCAAGGAGTAACCCAGAGACTAAATGGGTTTTTTTATTGACACATTTAGTATAAATATAGTAAATTTTTGTTTTGTTCCAGAACTTTGAAAGAGGAGAGTTTATGAAAGTTAACAAAAAGTATTTGTTGATTAGCGTTGTATTAATGTGTAGTGTTTTCTTTTCTGCTTGTGGTGGAAAATTGAAAGAACTTACATCTAACACTGAGGCAAGTCCTACCCCTGCTGCAACTTACCAACCAGTTCAGTCAACTGCTCAGAGTTCAGAAAGTTCTCAGGTCGAACTTGAAAACTTTCGAAAATTGGTCGCAAAATATTTTGATCGGAGCGGTGATTGGAAATCGAATATTACAGCTTCGGAGGTATGTGTACTTTCCGCTCATGTAGTCGAAGGTTTTCAATTATTTTCGAAACTAACCGAGGGGAAGGATGAGTACGATCCTAAGCTGGCCCAGTCGTTGGAATCTGAATTATCAGAAAGGGTGAAGTCGCAATTCAGGAAAGATTCTCTTGATTATGTGAAAGCCCTAAATGAGCAGGCATATCTTAAGAATTCAGAATCAAGAGAGTGTGAAAGTGGGGTAGTGTTAGAGAATAAATTTTCGGTGGCTGAAGAGATTGTGAATACCATCAAAAATGCTAACCTTACTCCTAAAGATGCCGGGTTTGATGAAAAGAAGCTTCGGCTTATGCTCATAAACGGAGTAAAAGCAAATATAGCGAAGTTTCGCGCGCTTAAGGATGAGGATGAAAAAGCTGAATTGGCAGAAATAATTCACGGTGAAATGAGCGATTACAATTTTTCGGATGAATTGGTGGGGTTGAAGCCAGGGGAATTAAACCTGCCAACAAAGGAGAATTAGATTTCCCGAAATGAATTCGGGGTTTTTTATTGACTTAGGCACGTGAAAAGAGTACTATTCTTTTTTCTCGAATGAAATTTTTTGGATAGGAGAATATTATGACAATCGACTCTGGCTTGGTTGAACGTATATTTTTGGAATGTCTCTTTAAGCCCGAAGAGTTGCTTCCGGGAAATTTGCCACCCGAAGATGCAATTATTGTGACTGGGGTTGTAAACGACTTTGGGTTTCATCCTGGGCGTGTTGCTCTGCACAAGGAGCAGGTAGTAAATTGGGTGAATGGTTTGCCCATATACCAGACCTGCGAGGGTAACGCGGAAGACGAAATGGTGTTATTTGCCTCAGCCTGCATGGACCAAGATGGCTTTCAATGGACAGATTATCATCAGAGGGTAGAGCAGTTGCTTTCTTTGGGGTGTGCGGTAGGTGTGCTTAAGTTAATGTATCCTAAAGAAATCTGGGGAATGCTTCCAGGGGGTATGCCGATTTACCTAAAGGTAAAGGAAAAGAATTCTAATCAACAGTGAAAATTATCACTGTTTTTTTTATTTCATAAGATCTTCAATTCTCTTTTTACGTTTGTACCAGCCTGGGCTTAAAGTGATGTTATTTTCTAATGCATATTTGTTTGCTGTTTCGAAAATGACCAATGCTTCGGTGTATTTGCCTTCCTCTGATAGATCAGCAAAGTCTTGGTATATATCGAATAGATAGTCTTTGTGTGCCTGGTCCTTACGTTTTTGGAATCCTCCCGGAAGGTCGGAGCCTACGCCGGAATATATCGTGGCGTTAGGAAATATTTCCCCTGTTGACCATAGAGTCGCCGTTAGAGTACCACCTTTGTTAATTACGTCGTCTGTCAAAATTACATTTGTAGTAGTCTTATCTGTTTGGTTCACTTCAAAAATAGTTTTTTTGGCTTTTTGGTCTGTAGCTACAATAAAAGTTTTTGGTGTTATTTCCGGAGTGCCATATTTTTCCAAGATAATTTTAACCATCTCTAAATATATACTACCGCCAGACAGTATGCCGGCTATTTTGGTATCTGAATTGAAAAATTTTTCTATTGCGTCGATTGTTAAACTATTGGTGCCTCTGAGGAACTCATTGAATATATACTTTGCTTCTTCCTCGCTTATCTTATGGCTTGGCTGGTCTAAATTACCTACGGTTTCTTTTAGTCTAACAAGAATATCTTCCGCAGCTCTTTTGAGGTTTCGAGTTGGATAGCCCGCTGAAATACTGTACCCAGAATTGATGTCCTGAATATGCTCAAGTTTTTGTTTGATCTCGCTTGTTTCCTCTATGAATTCAGTTGTGATTTCTTGATGAAAGGGGTTTTTGCTGTGTTCTAGTATATCTTGGGCCATTACTTTAGCAAGATGATGAGCTTTTTTAAGATGCTCCTGTTGAATGGCTGGGCTCTGTTCTAAAAGGGTTGCGGTTTTTAATTTTCTTAAGGCAATGATCCCAAGTTTTAATTTTTCTTCAGTTTCGAGTTGTTTTTCATATTGTTCATAGGTTGGGGTCGGTCTTTCAAATTTTTTAAAATTGGTATGGCTACCGGATAGAATTGTTTCTGTGAATTCAGGATTAAAAAATGACATAGACAAGATTTTTGATTGTTTATATTGGTAGTTTATTACTTATAGTAATTTTAAACAAAAACACTTCAGGTATCCTGAAGTGTTTTTGGTGGTGGGCGGTGAGGGACTCGAACCCCCGGAGCCTAAAGGCAGCTGATTTACAGTCAGCCGTAATTGCCGCTATACGAACCGCCCACGTCGTACTTTTCTCCGACTTGCGCATATGAGCTAATAGCTCATCTGCACAGGTCTCCGCAAAGTACTCC
>CAYSUI010000015.1:2775-30212 GCA_964434195.1 uncultured Candidatus Saccharibacteria bacterium | reverse complement strand
AAGACTTTTCAAATCTTTTTAAAACACTGAAGTAATCAAGCTATTTGGGAGCCCTGGAGATCTCAGACTTTTCTTCGACTTGCGCATATGAGCTAATAGCTCATCTGCACAGGTCTCCGCAAAGTACTCCTCCTTCCGAGATGAGCACCCTTTGGAAATGAATTCCAAAGGGATTCACCAGCATCCAAATACCTTATTGCTATAGTTTTAAAAAGACTTTTCAAATCTTTTTAAAACACTGAAGTAATCAAGCTATTTGGGAGCCCTCTGGGTCTCAAATTGACTTTGGTAGAATATAGAAAAATTGGATTTCTTTCAAGGGGGTGTTTGGGTGTATAATTTGGGCATATGAAATATTTTAAAGAACATTGGCCGTTATTAGTAGGATTGGGTTTGCCGGCATTGCTTATTTTAATTGTGTTTTTTGCCTATTACTTACCCGGTAAAACGGCTAAGCCGACTCTAGACTTTATTTTCGTAATGGATAACTATGGTAGTTCGAATATACGTTACGAAGTGCGTGGGGATACTCTTCAGGCAATTGACTATACTAGGAATGATGGTTTTAATAATGCACCATTTGAGCCGAAAACGATTACTAACAAGAAGCCAATTTTGTATAGATATGACATGAAGACTGATAAGTCAGTTGAAGTGACATTTGAACAAGTAAAGGCATTGAGATTGGATACAAATTTTGAATCTCCAGAAGGGTTCCGCATTGAATATTCCCGTGGGGGTGGAGGACTCATTTTTGGAAGTTTTGGCAATAATAACGATTACAATTCACGATATATAACCAAAGGGGCAAGTTCTAGTAAATTAAACCTTCCTAGTACTACTTCTTACTATGGTTCTCGATTTGAATTTTTGGGTTGGGTAAAATAAAAATATGTTAAAAGAAGAAGTATTAAGTGTTGTCAGTCAGGCAGCAAAAGAAAATATTGTCACTCTTGCAGAAATAGAGAGCGTGTTTACCAATAGTTTTGGTAAAGGTTCTATTGACCCTATTACACACAAAAAGCTTAGTATTGCTGATGTTTTGTATCTGGTAGGTGGATTAATAGTAGTAGTCGGTATTGCAGTATTGGTGGGAGAGAATTGGGCAAAGCTAGGTTCTGTGCTTAGAGTATTAGTGACTCTTGGGGCTTCAGTGGTAACTTTTATAGCTGGTTACTTGATATCAAAAAAAACAGATTTAGTAGTATGGTCTGTGGCTTTTTATTTGATCTCCTCGATTATTATGCCGCTTGGTTTTTATACTTTGTTAGATTCGATAGGGTTTGTAAATAATGCGTTAGGAGCAGAGACATTAATAGCAGGGGTAGTGCTTTTAGTGAATGCAGTAGTATTTTATAGACTTAGAGGTGGATTGCATTTAATTTTTTCTTTATTGTATGGAATTTGGTTTTACTATACAGTGATTCAATATTTTTATGGTCAATATAGTTTTGATACTGATGTATTGAGCTATATCACTATAGTATTAGGGATTGCTTTGATGTCTTTAGGTATTTCTATTTCTGTAAGTAAATTCAAAAAAATATCCGGATTGGTATTTACCACAGCCACGTTTATGATTTTGGTGTCTTGTTTCGCTCTGCAGGGATTTGGCTCAGATGTAAGGTTTTTTTGGGAGGGGATATTTCCAGTAATATGTTTTGTCTTGATATTTTTGAGTAGCGAGCTTAAGAGTAAGGCTGTTTTGGTCGTTTCGACTCTTATGTTAATGGTTTATATAATGAAGATTACAGGTGAGTATTTTGCAGAGAGTTTAGGTTGGCCGTTTGCTTTAGTAATTGCAGGATTACTGTTGATGGGTGTAGGGTATATGGCATATTATTTAAATAAGCGACAACTTCAGAAGAGAGAATCCGCGATAGCACCAGGTGTGCCAACGGTATAACAATACAATGGAGGTAATATTATGCCTATAGTCAAAGGTAAGGTTATTTGTGGTGACAAAGGGTGCCAAGATGAGGTTCCTTTGGATCAATGGACATGTGGTAGAAAAAATCACGTTGTCCCTCCTGAGCTTGATGTTTTTAAGCAAGCAAATCAGGATTACCTACGAGAAAGCGAAAATGTGGAGGGGGCCAATAAAATGAAATTTCCACCTCTTTACACCCCTAAAGTGGCTCATAAAGAGGCAGTTGCGGGGAAAAAACCTAAACCCTTACCAATATTTGATCAGGTTTCTTAAGAAACCTGTTATTTTTACGGACTAGCCAAAAACATATTTATTCGTTATAATTACTTCTGCCGTTAAGGCATTTTTAATATACAGGCACTTTCATAGTCATTTGCCTGCTTGGCTCTTTGTCTATAATTGGGGCTAGCGTCGCCGACTTGAGCAGGGACAGGCGAAGCCTGATCCCTTCAAGAGCACCCCCTCAAACTGGCAAAGCCAGATTTGAGCCCCCTCTCGCAGCCATGCTGCTAGAAGGGTAAATTAATACGCCTGCTTAGCTCATCCGGTAGAGCAACGGTTTTGTAAACCGTAGGTGGTCGGTTCGAGTCCGACAGCAGGCTCCAGATAGATTTTTAGCGCCAAGGGCGCGAGATAGGGGAGGCTCCATAAGGGCTTTGTCCGTTGGAGGGGACGACGTGAGTCCCTTAATAGCAGCAACGGTTTTGTAAATCGTAGGTGGTCGGTTCAAGTCCGACAGCGGGCTCCATCGGGCCAATCAACCCTTCAGGTTACGTGTTCAAAATTAATAGCAGAATCGCAATTTTGACCACTTCACCTTATGGGTTGTTGTCCCTCTCCCCAAATACCTTATTGCTATAGTTTTAAAAAGACTTTTCAAATTTTTTTAAAACACTAATGTAATCAAGCTATTTGGGGACCCCATAAGAATAAGAAATTAATTAGAAAAATATGTCGCAAGATTCTCGGATTCAGTTGCAGTGTACTACTGCGGATTGCAGACAGATAAATTACAATTCGAAAAAAGGTAAGCTTATAAAGCAAAGACTTGAATTGAAAAAATTCTGTAGATTCTGCAAAAAACAGACTGTTCATAAAGAAACTAAGTAGTTTACGAAGGTTCGAAACGATTGAGTTTTCGAATTTTTCGTTTCGGGGGGTTCGTATAATGGTAGTACGGTGGTCTCCAAAACCATCTGCGTGGGTTCGATTCCTACACCCCCTGCCAACAAAAACACTCCAAATTCTTGGAGTGTTTTTGTTGGTAAACAAAAAAGCTCCCTAGTTACATTAGGGAGACAATTAGGGTGTCATTTTCTCTTTCGGTTATGACGAAATGTTGTTTGATGTACTCTTTTGCTTCGTCGTTTAGGGAGTAAAAAGAGATGGCGACAGCTCTTATTAGGTTAGCTAAAGGATGGGTGGCGCATCTGCCCCAGCTTTTTTGTCCTTTATTTTCGAATAAAACCCCGATTGCGTGTAGGATATATTGATTTGCAGTAAAGGTTTTTGATGCTGCAGAAGGGCAGTATTTTTCTAGATTCC
Organism: uncultured Candidatus Saccharibacteria bacterium; assembly: GCA_964434195.1. Taxonomy (GTDB): domain Bacteria; phylum Patescibacteriota; class Doudnabacteria; order UBA920; family UBA920; genus CAYLIB01. Next base: position 26,737 of record CAYSUI010000015.1, on the reverse strand, counting down.
TTTGAGCTTCAAAGTCTAGTTCGGTAAGTTGCAGTGTCATTAATTCTCTTTTGGTAACGTAATTGCAACTTTTATAGGTTACGGGAAAAGTCTATTATGTTAACATTTGAATATATGGAAAATAAGAGTTTATATAAAAGACCAAAATCTAGGCAACCTTTACCGGTAGACGCAAAAATAGTATTCCAAGGCGAGGTTTATAGGGTTTATAGTTGGCAGCAAAAAATGTTCGATGGTTCCATGGCTACATTTGAAAAAATAGGTAGGATGGATAGTTGCACAGTTATTCCGGTAACTATAGATAACAAAATTATTATTGCTAAAGAAGAACAACCCGGTGTTGAAGCTTTTATTGGGGCATTGGGTGGCAGGATGGATGAAGGTGAAACGCCTTTAGAAACTGCAAAAAGAGAGCTTATGGAAGAAGCGGGGATGAGGTCAGAGAATTGGAGCTTGTTATACGAGACCCAGCCTCTCTCTATGCTTGAGTGGGTAGATTTTGGTTTTGTGGCAAGAGGAGTAGAGAAGGTTAGCGAAGCTAAGCTGGACCAAGGAGAAAAAATAGAAATATTTAGTGTTACTTATGATGAATTTTTAGAACACATGACCAGAGAAGAGTGTAGGGTGCTATCTTTGAAATTAATGGCGTATAAAGCTCTGACCGATAAGGAATATAAAGCAAATTTAAAGAAGTTAATTTTTGGGCAATAATGAATGTATCAAAAAAATTTTCATTTTCTTTTATATTTTTAGCTATATTGTTTTGGGTAGGTTTTGGCTTACTCCGCATGCAGGCCAACGAGGATGGAGACAATTTTTTTAATAGAAATTTGCGAGCATCTTTTATAAAGTCTGACACTTTGCGAAGGATTTTTCATTTAAATTTCGATGGTGATGCAAGAGCGTTTTATTTTAGTAAGAATAAAATAACGGTTGAGGTTGTTTGGATGGAGGGGGTTTTTTTGGATAGAGAAGCTATCTCAAGAGCGGTTGAAAATATTTCTAAGGTTACTGGGAATGAAGTAACGGTTGAGTATAATAATTATCCTATATCGTCACTAGAGGCTGGTTCTTCACTTTCTGATTTAGAAAAAAAATATAGAGATATATCTTTTTCTCCATCTAAACCTAGTTTATTATTAATGGCTTTGCCCTATGATGTGGATAATAAGTCTAGAATAGGAACTACTTTAGGATCTACGACAGTTGTTCTATATGTTTCTGCGATAGATGATTTGGTAAGTAAAAATAAGGAACAAGTTAGTAAATTACAAGAGGGGACGGTATTGCATGAATTTGGTCACCAATTAGGTCTAGATCATAACAATAAAGAGGGGTGTCTTATGAACCCTCAGGCTGAGATTAATGGTTCCTATGGAGCTTCAAATTGGATTACGAATTTTTGTGAATATGAATTAGAGACTCTATCTAAGTTAAGAGAAAGCTATCGAAAGGATTAATGCATGTACTATATTCTAAAGAAAAGTCGCAGAAAAACGATAGCTATTTTAGTTACAGATTCTGGTGAATTGGAAGTGCGAGCTCCGGTGTTTGCAGCTGAACGACAAATTTTAAAAATATTAGAGAAGCATAAGGGGTGGATAGAGAAACAGAAAATTAAAATTCAAAATAAGCCCAAGTTAGAAAAAAAATATTTTCAAAATGGTGAAATTTTTTTTTATTTAGGAGAAAAATTTACACTGAATATAGTCGATAATTCATCTCGAGTAGAGATTTCAGAGGAACGATTGTGTATCCCTAATGTTTCTTTTTCTTTTAGACGTAAAATGTTATATAACTGGTATGCAAAGCAGACACTGCGAATTACTGAGGAATTTTTAGAAAATCAATTCCGATTAAGTGATAAATTTCCAGTGTCATTAAAAATTACCGGTGCAAATAAACAGTGGGGATCATGTACAAGAGCTGGTGCAATCCATTTTACTTGGAGGTTATCTATGGCTCCTCTTAGCGTGATTTATTATGTAGTCTGTCATGAATGGGCTCATTTAACTCATCATAATCATTCTGGTAAATTTTGGAATTTGGTGGGTTTAAAATGCCCGGATTATGCAACTAGTAGAAAGTGGCTAAGAAAGTATGGTTATTTATTGACTTTTTAGGCTTTTTAAAGCATAATGTGCACTATCATAAGGAGGTGATTGAATGGCTCTATCTGAAAGATCTGTTTTGATTTTGGAGTTAGTCTTTCTTGAGATGATTTTAGGGTTAGCCATTTGGTTACCCTCTCAAGTGAGTCAGTATCAAGTTGCAAAAATTGCCGGATTTTTCTTGATTTCAACTACAGTTATGCATTGGGTTTCTGGAACAGAGGTTAAGGAAAAGCTTTGTGGGTATGGGTTTCATTTTAAAGGACTAGAGTCTGCTCTTGCCCTTTTAATTTACTCTGGGGCCTTTGCCTTGCTGGGTTATATAATTCTTAAGCTCTCTGGACGGAATACATCATTCGATTCGCACGACACTCATTTTTATCCAGTTTGGTCAACTCTTCAGCAAGCGGGAATATTGCTTTATGTATGGCCACGTTTGCTGATTATTTGTAAGGATAATAGGAGAGCTCTTTTATGGATTTGTGTGATGTACTCATCTTTACACTTACCAAATTTAGCTCTAATGGTGTTAGTGTGTGTCCAGATGTTCGCATTTGTTCCTGTGTATGCCAAGCTTAAATCTGTTTGGGGGCTGCCCCTGCTCGCAACGAGTCACTATATCGTAGGTGAAACGGTTAGCCAGGTGATACCAGTAAGAATTCTATGTGATAATCACGTAGGTATCTGGTATGTGTACGACAAGTGGTATGCATTAAAGAATCTGGCTATGACATGCGGTCAGTGGATTGGTTTAAATAGTTAGTAACGATCTTATAAATGGATCGTCTTTTTTATTAGTTGATAAGCTATAATAAAATTAAGTGAAGGCTTTTACTAGACAAACGATAAAAATATTTTGGACTACCTCCAAGAGATACCCTTGGAAGCTTTTGGTAGTCGTAATTTTTGCCATTGCGGCTTCAGTAGTAAATACATCTGTAGCAGTGGTTCAGCGAACATTAATAGATGCACTAAGTAGTGGGGCGGATTTTTCAGAAGTAAAATATATAGTTTATAAGATATACGCGATCTTAGCTTTGATGTGGTTATGTTGGAGGGTTTCTGGTTTCACAAATGCAGCTTTTCAAACCGCAGGGAAAAGAGACTTACTTAGAATGTGTTTTGAATATATACATGGACACTCGAATTCTTTTTTTAATAGCAATTTCGTTGGGAGTTTAGTTAGAAAAGTTAATAAGTATGAAAGAGCTTTCGAGGACATTACTGATCAGTTTTTTTGGAATTTATTACCAACTTTTTTTTCTTTAATATTGATATTGGTAATTTTATGGAAAACGAATTATGCAATAGCCATCATATTCAGTGTTTGGACTATTGTTTACCTAGTTTTTACTTATTTTTACGCATTAAGAAGAATGCGTTTTGATCTAATTCAGAATGAATTAGACAGTAAAACTACAGGGTTTATAGCTGACACAATTACTAACCATGGTAACGTAAAAATGTTTGTGGCATTTGGGTTTGAAACCGAGAAGTTTAGGAAGCTTACAGAAGAATGGAGGAAGAGCCTTGTAAAAGCATGGAACGTTGGTATTACACAAGAAGCGATACAAGGTGTAATGATGATAGGTGTAGATTTTATTATCGTTATGGTTTCTGTTTATTATTGGTCTAAAGGGAAATTGAGTGTAGGGGAGATAGTTATGATTCAAACATTCATGACCAAGATATTTGATAAGTTATGGGAAATTGGAAGAAATATAAGGCGGGTTTACCAGGGTATAGCAGATGCAAATGAAATGACTGAAATACTATTAACTCCACATGAAGTGAAAGATGCCCCAAATGCTATTCAGTTAAATAAAGGTGAGGGTAAAATAGAGTTTAATAAAGTCTCTTTCGCATATTCGAATAATAGAAAAATTTTAAAAGATTTTTCTTTGAGTATTGAGCCAGGTGAGAAGTTGGCCTTGGTTGGACCGTCTGGTGGAGGAAAGAGTACGATCGTTAGGGCCTTGCTTAGATTTTCTGATATTACCTCAGGAGAAATTAGAATAGATGGTCATAATATTGCTAAAGTTACTCAGGAATCTTTACATAAAAACATCTCACTTGTTCCCCAGGAACCTATTTTATTTCATAGGACTTTATTCGAAAATATTCGTTATGGAGATTTTAAAGCAAATAAACAAATGGTAAAGAAGGCGGCAGTGCTTGCACATTGCGACGAGTTTATTTCGAAGTTGGAGAATGGGTATGATACTTTTGTCGGTGAGAGGGGGGTAAAACTTTCTGGAGGTGAAAGACAAAGGGTGGCGATTGCAAGGGCTATTTTGAAAGATGCGCCTATATTGGTTTTGGATGAAGCTACAAGCAGTTTAGATAGTGAAAGTGAAAGGTATATTCAGGATGCATTGGAAAAATTAATGAAAGGAAAGACGGTAATAGTAATAGCGCATAGGTTAAGTACGATTATGCAAATGGATAGAATAGTGGTTATTGAAAAAGGTAAGATTAAGGAGCAAGGTAAGCATAAAGAGCTTTTAAAGATAGGAGAGGGTACTTATCAGAAATTGTGGAATATTCAAGCCGGAGGTTTTGTCTAAACAAAATGGTAAAAAAAGAGCGGATTAGAAAATTAAATACGATAGAATCAGCGAAAAAAGGACCGGTTGTTTACTGGATGTCTAGAGACCAGAGGGTTTCTGACAATTGGGCTTTGTTGTACGCAAGTGAGTGTGCTAAAGAGAAGGGTGTGCCTTTGGTCGTGTGCTTTTGTATTAGGGAAAAATTTTCTTTTGCTACTGAAAGGCTTGTAGACTTTATGTTTAGTGGTTTAATCGAAGTGGAGGAAAATTTATCTAAACATGGGATTTCTTTTTTAATGTTAGTTGGCGAGCCTTACAGGGAAATTCCTCTTATGCTATCGAAATTAAAAGCGAGCATACTAGTTAGGGATTTTAATCCACTAAAGTATTCTAAAGTTTGGAACAAGCAATTATTGGATGAAACAGAATTACCAATATATGAGGTTGATGCGCATAATGTTGTGCCAGTGTGGGTGGCTAGTGAAAAACAAGAATTTGGTGCTTATACAATTAGACCAAAGATTCATAAATTAATTCCAGAATATTTGGAAGATTTTCCCAGGTTGCCTATTTTTAAAACTACTCTGAGTTTTAAAAAAACTAATTGGGAGCTAGTGAGGCGTAAAATAGAACGCGATAAGATGGTTAAACCTGTAATAGGGATAAAATCGGGCGAGAGGGCTGGAAAGATGGCTTTAAAGCGTTTTTTAGTAGAAGGCTTGGGCGATTATGCGCTAAACAGGAATGATCCTGTGTTAACGGCTCAATCGGGTTTAAGTCCATATTTTCATTTTGGACAGTTATCTGCCCAAAGGGCCGCTTTAGAAATTCGTGCTTCTTATGCCAGGAAAGAAGGTGGTAAAGCTTTTTTTGAAGAGTTGGTGGTTAGGCGTGAGTTGGCGGATAATTATTGTTTTTACAATGAAAATTATGACTCTCCAAAAGGATTTCCAGACTGGGCGAAAAAAACTATTTCAGAGCATAGGCATGATAAAAGAGAATATGTGTATACAATAGACGAGTTTGAAAATTCAAAAACCCATGATCCGCTTTGGAATGCTGCTCAGAATGAAATGGTTACTACCGGTAAGATGCACGGCTATATGCGAATGTATTGGGCGAAGAAAATTTTAGAGTGGACAAAAAATGTAGAAGATGCAATGAGTTTCTCGATTTATTTAAACGATAAGTATGAGCTTGACGGCAGGGATCCAAATGGATATACGGGAATTGCGTGGAGTATTGGTGGTGTACATGACAGAGCATGGTTTGATAGAAAAGTCTTTGGAAAGATTAGATATATGAGTTTTGGTGGGGCAAAAAGTAAATTTGATGTGGAAAAATACATTAATAAGTTTTACGCTCATAAATAAGCGATAATATATGCTAAATATATGTTAAATTTCTGTATTTTGTAGATGAAAATTGGGTAAAAAGACAGAAAACCGCTTGTAAATTAAGGGTTTATTTGTATAATTTGAACAGAATATAAAAATAATTAATTCCTTATAAATTTCTTTAAAAGAAGTTTGTGGGATAGTGCGAGATGAGCTTCTTCCTTTAGTAGTTCACCAGCACGGAGAAATTACAATGACAAAAAGCGAGTTAATGCAGAGTCTAGCCGACAAGGTCGGTAAAACTAAAAAAGAAGTTAGTGAATTCGTAGATGCCTTAGTAGAATTGGCCTACGTTGAAACTAAAAAGAACGGTGAATTTACTATTCCTGGTCTTGGAAAACTTATCAAAAAGAAAAGAGATGCAAGAACTGGTAGAAACCCTGCAACTGGTGAAACTATCCAAATCCCTGCAAAAACAGTTATCAAGTTCCGTGTAGCAAAACAAGCGAAAGATTCTATTCTCTAGATTTGTGAAGAAATAGACTCCGAAAGGGGTCTATTTTTTTAGTTTTCCACTTTGACAAATTGCGGTTTGGGTGTTTTGGTTATATAATTTATTTATAAATAGTAAGTTTATCTGAACCAAAAAAGTTTGGATTAAAAATAAAAATAAATGTTTCGAGACGCAAAACGTGCTTTGTATGTTTTCTTATGTGGCTTAATGGGTGGCTTGCTATTTTTAGTCATTCAAAGAAGCCTTGTTTTAATTTATGTGATTTTATTGAGACTCAACCCAGCGGTTTTTTCTTTAGGTTTAAATCTTGGTGATTTAATCGCTTTGGATATAACTACGGTATTTCTAGCTTTGGCTGGTGGTGGTTGGTATGGTATATGGGTAGGGCTTCATTGGTACGATGTGGTGTATGAAAGGAAAACTTTTCCTGGATTAGGATTACATTTGGCAGAAATTTTTAGTATCAGAAATTTAAGAATTTATCCTTCAAAAGGTAAAGGATCTAAAGGTGCTTCTAAGGATCCATTAAGTTTTTGGCAGGTTGAGGATTTGGTAATGTCACCTTCTTCAAGTGGTAATTATTATGAACCTGAGGAAGAGAAGGTTGTGCACATAAAACCGAAGAGTGTTTCTAGTAAGCCCGCTGCTCCAAAAAAGACTGTAGCTAAAAAAGTAATTTCAAGAGCATCTGCCCCTCTAAAGACAACCACTAGAAAAAAAACGGTTAAAGTGGTATCTTAATTCAAACTTTAACTTATAAAGATAAGATGACTTTTTCGAAGTTTTTCGGATTCGGAATATTGCTAGCTATTACCACAGCATTGTTAACTGTGTTTTTAAACATGTATGTAAATATCGCTCCGCTAGCTCTAAATATAATTGTTTGGTTCTTAGTGCTTATTTTGGCCATTGCTTTAGTTAGAAGGTTAGGGGTATTGAATTTTTTAGAAGGATTATTGGTTTTTGCTGTTTGGTTATTTTTTAGAGCTTTTACAGACATACTTATTACAGCACCGCTTTTGGGGTTAGGGATGTATGGTAAATCTCAAATTTGGATAAGTTATTTGATTCTCTTTGTAGGAGTATTTTTCTTTCATAAGAAAAGACACGTGCATATTAGAAAAGAACAAAGGAAACATCACGGACATCATTAGTTATTCAGCAATATAATCAAAGCAAGTACCTAAAGCCGGAGATGATCAATCTCAGACTAGGGTACTTGCTTTTTTGAGATTTTGTGTTAAAGTTAGTTTTAATTCAAAAAAGAAATGGAGGGACTATGTAATGAAAAACAGTGAATTGGTTGCTATTTCAATGCATCAGTTAAAGCATGGCGACATTATTGTTGTTATGTCTGCTTGTTGTCAAAAAGTCTTTGCAAAACCGTTCGTTAGTGAATTGCTGAATGCAAAAGAAAAGTTGGTTATCACAGGGAAAGTATTTACTCTTAGAGCCAGACCTACAATTTGTGGGTTTGTAAATTCGTTCGCTGCAGCAAATGGAATGGTGTATGGAGGCGTATCCCTTGCTTTTTTCCCTCTAACTGACATTGGAGGGGGGATTGGTTTTTATTGTAATAATCCTAAATGGATTAGAGCATTAATGGATGCTAAATATGAGCCCAAGAGCGTAAAGAGCAGAGAAGCGTTGGAATTGTTTTCTTCCCCCGATTATGGTAAATCTTTTAGTAATCCAGTTGACGCACCTAAGCTTTTTCATTTGCCAGGTAAACGAATTTCGTCAGTTGAATTTATACTTGAGTCATGCTCTGACGATTTGCAAATTTTACCTGAATGCAGGGTTTTGCTTAAACCAGAAATGGCTAACTCTATTCGAAAAATCGCCGCCTAGACAAGACTAGGTATTTTTTGTATTTTATTAAGGTGTACGTTTGTATACCATATTGTTTGCGAGCGATATGGTGGGGCCTGTTTATGCGAATATCGGAAAAAATTATTTTACATATCGACTTTAATAGCTATTTTGCTTCAGTTGAGCAGCAGGATAACCCTAAGTGGCGTGGTGTTCCTTTGGGGGTGTGCGAACATTTGGGTGGTATTATCATAGCTCCTTCTGTTGAGGCGAAGAGATGGGGTATAAAAACAGGTACTCCAGTATGGGAGGCGCAAAGAATTTACCCTAAAATAGTTTTAACAAAGACACATCCAGATAGGTATAGGCATTATACTAAAGCTTTTATAACTCTTTTGGAAGATTATACAGATAAGGTTGAACTTTATAGTATAGATGAAGCTTTTTTGGATATAACCAAGGCGTGTAATATTTTAAAGCCTAGTAAGGGTGGTAAATGGATGAATGTTGATCCTTACTTTGAAGCGGTGAATGTAGCTAGGGAAATTAAAAGACGGATAAAAATAGAAGTTGGTGAGTGGTTTAGGGTTTCTGTTGGTGTTGGGTGGAATAAATTGACGGCTAAGATAGCTAGTGACAGACAGAAGCCCGATGGGCTGGTGGTTTTTCGTCCTGAAGAGAAACCCGAGCTTTTGAAGTCTATAAAGCTTATAGATATTCCCGGGATTGGTTTTAGGCAAGAAAGAAATCTTAGGGGTTTGGGTATAAAGTCGCTTGTGGAGCTTAATGAGTTTCCAAAGGAAAATTTGATAGCGAGATTTGGTATAACGGGTTTACATCTGTGGAATATGGGACAGTTGGAGAATAGTTTTAAGGAGGGCTTTAAGGAGGATCCGATTCGGTCTATGGGACATATGTATACTTTACCCAGAAGTGTAAGAAAGAAAGAGTTGTTGATGCCGACGCTTTCCAGGCTTTCAGATATGGTCGCTTCTAGGCTTAGGGTGGCTAATTTGGAGGGTTCTAGTGTGAGTGCTTATGTGAATAGCTTAGAGGGGCTGTCGGCTGGTGGGAGTCATCGCCTTGGGTATGAGACGAATGACTCTAAGGAAATATTTGCCGAGGCTAAACATATTATTCTGAGGCAGTTTTTGGGGAAAGAGGTGACTCCGGTGCTTATTGCTATTACGGTAGCGGGTCTTAGACCTAAGAATGAGCAAAAGTCCTTGTTTCCTAACTTGGTAAAAAGAAAAAAAATGTTAGGGTCTCTTGATAAAGTTATCGCTAAACACGGAGAAAGCAAGCTTATGTCTCTTAGGAGTTTTTTTGCTAAGACTGCTGTTAGAGATTCTGTTGGATTTGGAAGGATTAAAGAATTAAATGCAGATCGTAGATTCAAATCTCTTAGTAGATTTGAGTAATGGGTCGGTAACATAACAAAAAATATTTCTTTTTAGACCGTGCGAAGCCGTACCTAAAAAGAAATATTTTTTGTTATGTTACCTACTATGAATATAGTATTCTAATTGTTTGAGTGGGATCGAGGGGGGGGCGTGGTATAATAAAATGGAGATAAAATCTAAAAAAATATGGCAAACGATTCTTCTGACTATAAAAAAATGTTAACGGATTTAGTTAAGCAGCAGATGATAGTGCTGGGTCCTAACATTGCGCTTGATAAAGCAAGGAAAGTTCCAGGTGTAAAAATAGATGATAATGGAGAAGTTGTAGAATTTTCTGGTGATCCACATCTTATTTTGAAAGGCGTGGCGAATGAATACATGATGCTTTCTGGACAGATTGCGCAAATGACGTTAAATATTCTCTTGGAAAAATACCCAGGTATTAAAACTTTATAAAACTAGATGGACTCCGGCTCGTCACTAATTAGTATAATTCTTGTAGTTGACTTTATCCTGCTGGGTATAGTTTTTTTGTTGTACTTACGGTTCTCGTATAAAGAAAGAAACAGATTGAGGAAGGATATTTCTCAGGCGCTCGACTTGCAGCAAAAAATATATCAAATCGAGGTTTTAAAAGAAATTAGTGATCGTATTGGTTATTCTTTAGATACCAATAAGATTATTGAAATAATTACCTCAAGTTTAGGTAATTTACTCGAGTATGATGCCGTATCCTATATGGTTTTGGGTGAAGAGGATAAGATTGTTTTTAAATGTCATATTGAAAATACTGTTAATCATAAATTTGTCGAGCAGGTAAAAGATAAAATGCTTCTGTCTTTGGGGGCAATTTTAAATAGACCAGTTATTAATAGCCAGATAGACGAAAGTCTAACTGGTAATATTTTGGACGATAATTTAGACGTAGAAGTTGTCTCTTTTTTCAATCTTCCGGTAGTTATATCTGGCAAATTGGTTGGATTAATTACAGTAGCTTCTAGTGAGGCAGGGTTATATGGTGAAAGACAGGCATCTATTCTATATTCGATTACTAACCAAGCAGCTAGTGCCGTAAGTAAGTTGCAAACTATTTTAGCAAGTGAGAAAGGGAAACTGACTTCTATAATTTACTCCATGACAGATGGAGTTATTATGGTAAATAAGGAGCATCAGGTTTCGGTGAGTAATCCTGCAGTTAAGGAGATACTGCAAATTTTTGGTGAAAAGGATATAACGATGTACGACATTGTTGATGCACTTGCTGGTCATGTGGACTTAAGAACTAAAGTTGATCAGGCCATTTTAGAACACCAGCCAATTGTTATTCCTGGTGTATTAGTAAAGGATAGAGCGATAGAGTTAGTGATAACACCTGTTAGAACACAAGAGGGCGAGCAACTTGGGGCTGCTGTTGTATTCCACGACGTGACCACTGAGAAGTCTTTGGAGAAGTTAAGGCAAGAATTCACGGCTATGATGGTTCACGAGCTCAGAGCGCCTCTTACGGCTGTTAGGTGGTCAAGTGAGTCGATCTTAGGAGGGTTAAAAACAAATCCAACCGCAATCGACCCTAAAAAGTTACAAGATTCATTAAATACAGTTCATGCGGCTTCTTCAAGTATGCTTGAGTTGGTTAATGATCTTTTGGATGTAGCTAAGATAGAAGCGGGGAAGTTTGAGTTAAATATTCAAGAGTATGACTTAGTCACTATTGTAGGGGAGCAAGTAAAAGCTTTTGGACCACTAGCGGACAGTAAGCATTTAAATATGAATTTTACCGCTCCGCAAAAACTGTCGATTAAATGTGATAGGGTTAGAATTGCTCAAGTGTTGAATAATCTCCTTTCTAATTCTGTAAAATATACTGACAGTGGTCAGATAGACGTAAATATTGAAGTAGATTCTGTTAAGCATCAAGCAGTGGTTTCTGTAAAAGATACTGGAATTGGTGTTTCGAGAGAGGATTTACCAAAATTGTTCAGTAAATTTAAGCAATTAGAATCTGCGCAGGGTAGAAAAGGGACAGGATTAGGGCTTGTTGTGTGTAAGGGAATTATGGAAGCACATGGGGGGGATATAGGAGTGGAGAGTGCAGGGGAGAATTTGGGTTCGACATTCAAATTTAGCTTGCCCTTGTAGAAAAGAATATATATTATTTAGTTACTTAAGATTTTTACAAAAATGACAAAAATATTGGTATGTGAGGATGATCAACTCGTATCAGGTTCGCTATGTGAAGCGCTTACCCAGGCTGGCTTTGAACCGCATCCTGCTTACGACGGTGAAGCTGGATTGGCGGCGGCTAAGGAAATTATTCCTGATATCATTCTTTTGGATATAATGATGCCTAAGCTGGATGGTCTGTCTGTGCTTTGGGAGCTTAAGGCTAATGAAGTTACAGCAAAGATTCCCGTTATTTGTTTGACTAATATCGCGGATGTGGAAACAATTAGTAAGATTATTCAAGGTGGTGCTAACGATTATTTACTTAAGAGTGATCAATCGGTTGAACAGGTGGTTAATAAGGTAAAAGAAGTGTTAAGCAGAAATGTTAACGTCTAAGAATAAAAAGCAATTTTTTGTTATAGCTCACAATATTAGATCCCTCGAAAACGTGGGATCTATTTTTAGGTCTGCGGATGCTTTTGCTGTAAGTAAGCTATATTTAACCGGATATACAGGAAGTCCACCAGAGTCAAAGATATCAAAAACTGCATTGGGTGCTGAAAATTCGGTCCCTTGGGAAAAACATAAAAGTGCGGTAAGGCTTATTAAGAAAATTAGGATAGAAAATCCTGGGGTTGTCATATGTGGGTTGGAAAATAATTTGCCAAACAAAGAAATTGTTTCATTGGCATCATTTAAGCCTAAATTTCCTTTAGCTTTGGTTTTGGGGACGGAAACAACAGGTATACCTAAAAATGTATTAAAGGAATGCGACATACTTTTGGAAATCCCTATGCAAGGGAAGAAAGAAAGTTTAAATGTGGCTGTAGCTTTTGGAATAGCGGCTTTTAAGTTAGTAAATATGGATTTTTAACTATTTTCTAAATATAAAATTTGAAATTATTGACAAATTTATACATTTTATGTATAATATTTTTTAATATCAAAACCTAGTTGAACCGGAGGTGTCATGTTTATTTTAGGCAAAATAATGTTTATTTACTTGATTGGCGGGGTGGTGAATTTACTACATGAGTTAGGGCATGCACGGTGCGCCATGACCCAGGGCTACAATGTTAGCTCGGTCGTACTCGGGATAAGATTTTTGAGATTCACTTTATATCCAAAAATGATGGGTAAAAGATTTCGACTTCTTTTATCACCGATCTTTGGAAGTGGTCATACTGAAGTTGAATTTATTATACCCGAATCGAAAAGTGATAGAGAGATAATCAATGGGATTGTGGAAATTTTTGGCAGCGGGATTGTGGCTAATATCCAGCTTTGCTTAATTTCGATACTAATTGTTTTGATTTGTATATCAGAGAGTTACTTCCAGATGGCATTAGGATCTAGTTTTTGTCTGTCGATCATCTATTTGCTTAATCGACATCGCTGTTGGGTTTGTAACCAGATTATGCCTATTTTAAGTTTATTGAGTACACCTGTCTTAATTGGATGTATCTTAATGCTTTATATGAACACTAATTACGTAAAGTTTCTCATTGAGAATTTGAAAATATTTACGGGATTTGGGTTGTATGTAAAAGTATTGGGGTTATTTGGTATATTCAATATGCTTTTTGCTTTACTTCAACTTTTGCCTTTTGAGGGTAGTGATGGTCAGATGATGCTTAGGCTGAGTTATTTGAAAATGCAAATAAGGAAAAAGACAGATGCATAACTTCTGTGGAAAAGTTAACTTAACAATACCTAACAAGGGTATTTTTTTATTTTATTTAAGCCTAAAAAAACTTCTCTAATTTCATTGATGTATCCCACGAAATGGAATAAACTAAAAGAGTAATGGAAAAAAGTGGGGTGAAGTGGGGAATTTGGTGGATATCTCAGTTTGATTAATGAACAAGTTAGTACAATTACAGATTTTGAGTACAGTTTGGTCGATTTTCGAGAAGTGAACGGAAGCGTATTCGGCAGGGTACGGTGGAGTGAGCTTCGCAGAAAATTGGGCAAAATGTGCCAAAATATGTAATTCCGTTGAAGTAAGAAATAGAGAGTATGTTTATAGGTGAATATCAGGCAACAATAGATGACAAGGGGAGGATTTCAATTCCTTCTAAATTTCGCGCACATTTGAAATCCAAGATAGTAGTTACGAAGGGTTTAGATGAATCTTTGTTTATATATACCGAAGACGAATGGTATAAATTGGCTGAGAAATTGTCGACTTTGTCTATTGCTACATCGAATACCCGAGCTTTTGCCAGGCTAATGCTCGCTGGAGCTATGGACTGCGATATAGATAAGCAGGGTAGAATTGTACTCCCTGGTTATTTAAAAGATTTTGCCAAGATACAGAAAAAGATAGTTTTTGCAGGATTGTTCAATCGTATTGAGGTGTGGAGTGAAGAGTTATGGACTGCATATAAGGAGCAGACCGAAAAAGATTCAAATGCGATAGCAGAACAACTTGGAAATATGGGAGTTTAAATGAGTTATATACACAAACCGGTATTGCTTAGAGAAGTTATAGAGGTATTGAAGCCTAAAGAAAATCAGAACTTTGTAGATGCAACTTTGGGTGGTGGGGGTTATACGGAAGAACTTTTAAAAAGAACTGGTCCTAAGGGTAAGGTTTTAGCAATAGATTTAGATGAAGTTGCTATTAAAAATATAAAAAATAATATTAAGGACAAAAGATTAAAAACAAAGCATGGGAATTTTAGAGAGATAGATAAGTATGTAGAGGAGTGGGGTGAGCCAAATATTTCAGGGATAGTTGCAGACATTGGGATAAGCAGTAATCAATTAGATAATTCTGACCGAGGCATATCGTTCAAAAAAGATGAGCTACTCGACATGCGAATGAACGTTACAGGTAATGGTAAAACTGCTGAATTTATTTTGAATAATTCAGATGAAAAAGTATTAAGAGAATGGTTTAGGCAGTTTGGTGAAGACCCAAATTCTAATAAAATAGCTAGAAATGTAATAAGGTTTAGGGAAGAAAAGAAAATTAAAACAACTACCGATTTAGTCCAAATAATTAAAAGTAGTTTGCCAAAACCTATTCAGCATAAATGGGAAGATACGGCACGAAGAATATTTCAGGCAATTCGAATAGTAGTGAATGACGAGCTTGCTAACCTAGAAGAATTTTTACCAAAAGCAGTCAATATTTTACCGAAGGGTGGGAAGTTGGCGGTAGTAACCTTTCATTCGTTAGAAGATAGAATAGTTAAACAGTTTTTTGTGAAAATGAGTAAAGGTTGTGTGTGTCCCCCAGATTTTCCCGCTTGTGTGTGTGGTAAGTCACCAATAGTAAAATTAATTACAAAAAAACCAATAACCGCAGGAGCATTGGAAGCTAAGACAAACTCTAGAAGTTTATCAGCAAAACTCCGGGTAATAGAAAAATATTAAAAGCAAAATGAATTCAAGATTAAATACATCTACAATAGCAATTCCAAGTATAGGTTTTAGACCTAAAACAAGGGCGGTTGTGAAGAAGCAAAGTCCAGAGCTTCCAACGGTTGGGTCTCAGGTAGAGTGGTCAAAGAGAGCCGCTGCAAAACAAGAAATAGTTGCTAGGGGCATAGGACAAGATAAAATTGTGAAAATTTCTATTTTGTTATTAGGTCTCGTATCTCTTGGTTTATTTGTTGCTTATTTAGTCGGCGTGAATACTTTTGCTGGAAGTGGATATGAAATAAAGAAATTACAAAAGGAGATTAATGAACAAAAAGAAAAAGAGAAGATGCTAAACATGAAAATTGCAGAAACTAATTCACTTATTTCTGTACAAAGTGCGATAGATGAGAAAAAATTTGTACCTATAGAAAATCCAACATTTATAGGAAATAAACAGTTAACTAGCAGATAAGAATTAATGTTTAAAAAGAACGTTAAGAGTAAACCAGATATAATAAAAAAACGTGCGAGGGTACTGGCCGTTTTTTTGTTATTGGGGGCAATCGTTATTTATACAAGACTTTTTTATTTACAGGTTGTTTCGGGTAGAGGATATAAAGAAGTTGCTGAGGGGCAGTATTCTTTTTTTCAAAAGTTAACACCGGATAGGGGAGAAATAAAAATTTTCGATAAATCTGACCCTTCTGGGTTTCTGGTGGCAACTAATTTAAAAAAACCCTTGGTATATTCTGTACCTAAACAGGTAACTGATCCGGGGCTAGTGGCAGAAAAACTGGCTTCTGTTTTAGGTATGGATAAAAATGAGATTCTACCTAAATTGACTGACTTGGAAAGAAGTTATGTACCGATTAAAAAGCAGTTAAAAAATGAGGAGGTGGATAAGATAAAAGAATTACGATTACCGGGGATAGGTTTTGATAATGAGTATACGAGGTTTTACCCTGAGAATACTTTGCTTAGTTCTGTATTAGGATTTGTGGGATATAAGGGTTCAGCAAAAATGGGTTTATATGGACTTGAAAGATATTTTGAGAATGAGCTCAGGGGTAAGGAAGGGAGTATAAGACAAGATAAAGATGTTGGGGGAGCTTGGATTTTTGGTACTAAAAGAGAAATGGTGCCAAGTGTAGATGGAGATACACTTATTTTGACTATAGATAGGGCTATTCAATATAAAGCTGAGGCGGTCATAAAAAATGCTGTGGAGACACATATCGCAGATAATGGATCTTTGGTTGTATTAGATCCGAAGACAGGAGCAGTTTTAGCAATGGCGAATTATCCAAGTTTTAACCCTAATGAATATAATAAAGTTCAAGATCCAGCTCTTTTTAGAAATTTAGCTACACAAGGTGCGTATGAGCCAGGCTCAGTTTTTAAGGCTTTTACTATGGCTGCTGCATTGAATGAAAATAAAATAACCCCAGAAACTACTTTTACAGATCCAGGTAAAGTTGTAGTTGATAATTATACTATTATGAATTCTGATAAAAAGGCTCACGGACTCCAGACTATGACTCAGGTGCTTGAAGAGTCTCTCAACACAGGGGTAATTTTTGCTAAAGAAAAAATAGGAAATCAAGCATTTTTAAAATATGTAAAAGCTTTTGGGTTCGGTAAGGCTACAGAAATAGAATTACCGGAAGCTAAAGGAAGTTTGGATAATTTGAAAGAAAATATACAGGTTAACTACCATACGGCAAGTTTTGGTCAGGGTATTACTGTGACACCGATTCAGTTAGCCGCAGCATATGGGGCTATAGCTAATAAAGGTGTGTTAATGAAGCCGTATATAGTTCATACCGTTATTAGCTCCGACGGTAAGTCTAAGAAAACTGAACCTATCGCTGAGACTAGAGTAATCACAGAAAAAACGGCCGCTGAAGTTAGTGGTATGCTGGTAAATGTGGTTGAAAAAGGTCATGGTAAGAAGGCTGGAGTTAGTGGATATTATATTGCTGGGAAAACTGGTACAGCACAGGTGCCGAAGCAAAATGGAAAAGGTTATGAAGAAAATAATAATATAGGTTCATTTGCTGGATTTGGTCCGGTGGATGATCCGAGATTTGTTATGGTGGTTAAGGTTTCTCATCCAAGAAACGTCAGCTTTGCTGAAACTACAGCAGCGCCCGCTTTTGGTGAGATGGCTGAGTTTATGCTCAATTACTATAGTATTCCACCAACAAGGAAATAAAATTGGATTTTTATTGCAGGAGGTGTCTAATGACGATTAGGAGATTAGTCTTCCCTGTTATTGGGGTTGTTTTGGCGATAATCGTTTTTCCCTATAACCGTTTTGGGGCTATCGTAGGATTTTTAGGGTGTTTGATTTCTGGGTTGTTGATACGAGAGAACGATATACAAAGTGTAGAAATAACTGGGTCTAGGTATATTAGGGAAATACGTGAGCAGGAAATTAATCTGTGGGCAGAAGGAGAAGAAAATTTGCCTGCTATGGTTTGGTCTGCGGAAAGGTTTAAAAAACAAAAAACATACGCAAAAGACGTATGTCATTTTTTTATTATACCCCAATGGATGTTGTTCCAAATTCTTTCATGAAGGTAATAAATAATGGTATTTAAGATATTTGTACCTATTGTAATTGTTAATGTTAGAGTTATATCTTTTGTACTAACATAAGTAATTAAAGCTACCGAGCAGATAATAATTAAACGATAGGTGAGAGTTTTGAATATGGTGCGGTAATGTTTTTCGTAATAGTGATTTTTTGTTTCGACTTTCATCTCTTTCATTGTAAGCGTATATTAATATTGTGAGCAAGGAGGAAATATGCAGGAAGAAAAAATAAAAGTCTTGAGATTGCCCAATTTTGAGAAGATTTCTGATTGTAGGGTGATGGTCCTAGCTTAAAATCCCTTCAATTTTTTGAATTTCACTCAGAGAAGGTTAAAAGTAGCGCCAGTGGAGGAATATAGGGTCCCGCCAAATAATTTAAATGTAGCAGTAGATATTTTGCTTGTTGAGGGTAGTGGTCTTACTGCTTATGCAAAACGTAGTCTTTGCGAAAGTGCTATAGCTAGTAGGAAGGCAATATATGGCGATGAGTTGGTGAGAGTGGTTTTTTGCAAGAGCGATTGGCAGATAGCAAAATGGCTAAAAAAAATATTCCCTGAGACGTGCAAGTTAATAAAAGTTTCTAGATCTAAATGATCTTAGGCAGCTTGCGGAAATTCGCTCCTTTGTGTAGTATCGAGGATAAATTCTTGATACATTCCCCCGGGTATAGCCCGAAACAATTAGGAGGCAGAAATGCAGAAAATCAACAAAATACTTATGCTTTTGCTTGTCTTTACGCTATTTTCATTTAGTTCAGGTGCTGAAGCCTTGGCTAAAGGTAAACATGGGAAGGCTGGTAAGGCCAATAAGGATAAGGTCGTCAGGAAAGCGAAGAAGAGGGCTTCAAAGAAACAGAAGTCATCGCCTAAAGTGTTAGTTAGACTCTCCCCGGAAGTTTTGGAAGGGGTGAGTTTCCAGGAGTTTGTCCTGCCTTCTGAAATCGAGTTCGAATTTCGGGCGGCTATTGGGCTAGACAGGAATTTACTCACTAAGAATCCCGAAAAAATGGAAGAGCGTAAAAAGTTGCTTGTGGAGTCGCATGAGTTTGCTTTTTATGCGAAAGTGAAAGATCGCCTGGCTGGTATGAAGCGATGCGCTTCGCCGGAGTATACCAAGTATTTCAAAGAAGCCGGCGAGATTAATGACTTCCCCTGGAAAATTGGCCGAGCTGTTGCGGTGCTTGAAAGCAATTGCAATCCTTTTGCGGTTAGTCCAACTGGTCCGAGAGGTTTAATGCAAATTACTGGACTTACCGGAAAGGAGATTCGAAATCATTTTGGGTGGAAGAAGGACTTCAGGTATGATCCAAGACTTTCAGCTATTGGTGGGATGTACTACCTAAAACAAGGACGGGATGCTTATGGTCCTGGTTTTGAAACATGGTATTACCATTCTGGACCATCGAGAATGAATCATTTGTTTGCAGTTGCGAATGCTTTCAATATTCGCAAAAATGTGGACGATATGTATTTCCTTAATTCCCCGATTTACAACCGAGGTATGTATGAGGAAATAAAGATGCTTATGGGTGTGGATTTTTCGCCTACCTATCCATCTCGAACATTGTATGCATTTGAACAAATGGAGTTGCTGGAGAAAGATCCTGAAGCTGTAATAGAGAAGGTAAGCTATTACAGTAAGTCTCAGGCTGATAGCGACGATTCGCTATACGAGAATCGAGTGGCGGTGTGGAAAGACTTTACGCCGTTTAAGGGAAACAGACTCTTAAAAATGGTTGTGAATACTTCCACTACTCAGGTTTCGGAAGATTTTGCCTCCAAGTACAAGTACAGCAATGCTGCTATGGGTGCTTTTTACCTAATTAACTATAAGGCTCGCGAGCTTTATGAGAGTAAGTATGGTAAGGGTAGTTTTGGGCAGTTGCAGTATGGTCTTGCGTCGGGAAACACTATCTTTCTGTCTTTTAAGCAACTTAAGAATTCGGCGGAAGCGGAAAGTTTGGAATTCATTTTGAGGGAACTAGCTATGTGTGGGGCTATCGGGTATAACTATTTCCGCGAGGAAAAAGTCTATCAAATTAGTCCTTCACCAGCGTGGTGGTTGGATTTTGCCACTATCCAAAAGCAGTTCTTGAATCGGGAAGAGCCCAAACCCGCAAAAGTTACAATCGAGTAAAGATACTCGAGTTTTTTTTTACTGCATGTTACACTTTTTACAAATAATCAGTAACTCCTAAATAAGAAATACATTCCCAAATCTTATCTTCCTGCTTCGGCATAAATCGCCCAGAAATTTTTTTCCGTAATTGTGGTTTATTACGCAAAAAAATTTCTGAACAATTTCTGCTCGAAGCAGGAGAATAATCTTTGGAAAGCAATTTATTATTTAGGAGTCAAAATATATGGAAATAAAAAATCCGAGACTTGCACTTACTTTTGATGATTGTCTGCTCGAACCCAGACTAACGAAAGTTGGTAGGAATGAAATAAACTTTGAAACTTTTGTAACTAAAAAATTGAAGATTAGTATTCCGATACTTTCAGCGGCAATGGATAGAGTTACAGAAGTAGAAATGGCGGTTAAGTTAGCCGAGCTGGGTGGATTGCCTGTGCTTCATAGAAATTGTTCCTTGGAGCAAGAAGTAGAAATGTTGATTAAAGTAAAAAAGAGCGGTGGGTTAGTTGCGGCTTCGGTTGGTCCTATGGACACCGAGAGGGCTCTAGCCTTAGACAAGGCTGGGGCAGATGCTATTGTGGTGGATACTGCTCATGGTCAACACTTAGGGGCTATAGAGAATGCTAAGAATTTAAAGAAGAAAATAAAAGCACAGTTAATATTTGGGAATATAGCTACAAAAGAGGCGGCTTTACCGATACTCTCTTTTGCTGATGCTATAAAAGTGGGTATAGGTCCTGGTTCTATTTGTACTACTAGAATTGTTGCCGGGGTAGGAGTTCCACAATTAAGTGCGATTATGGATGTATATTCTGTTGCATCGAAGAAAAAAGTTCCGGTAATAGCAGATGGTGGAATAAAGTATTCTGGGGATGTTGTGAAAGCATTAGCTGCTGGTGCAAGCAGTGTTATGCTGGGCTCTATTTTAGCTGGTACAGATGAATCTCCGGGAAAAGTTATTACGAAAGATGGTAAGAAATATAAAGAATATAGGGGAATGGGAAGTCTTGGTGCTATGGAAAGTAATCAGTCCTCGGATCGGTATCAGCAGAAGAATGTGAAAGTTAAAGTTCCGGAGGGTGTAGAAGCGTTTACAGCTCATAAGGGACCAGTTTCGAATATAATTGAACAAATCACCGGTGGGCTTCAAAGCGGAATGGGTTATATAGGTGCTAAAACTATTCCTGACATGTGGAAGCAAGCAAGATTCGTAAGAATCACAAATGCGGGATTGGCAGAGTCACATCCCCATAGTCTTTTTCATATTAGTAAAGCACCGAACTATTCTAATTGAACAAGATTAAGTAAGATTAAATAAGATTGAACAAGAATAAATTTTATTCAGTTATAAATTTTTAATTTCTCCTATGTCACAAAAAGAAACAATTCCATTAGCTGAACTACATGCCCACTTGGGCTCTTCTGTAGATCCGGCTATATTATGGTCTATTGCTCATCAGCAAGGAATTAAACTCCCGACCAAAGATTATTGGGAGTTCGATGAGCTTATAACTATGACGGGGGATAGGAAGAATAAGAATTTAAATGAGATGCATTTTAATTTCTTCCATTGGACAGAACTTATTCAATCTTCTACTGAAGCGGTAGAGGAGTCTGTTAAAAGTGTAATAGGTGGTGGTTATAGAAAATGTAATTTGGTTTTACAGGAGCTGAGGTTTAATCCAATGTTCAGAAATAGAAGCGGGGAAAGAGATTTGGATTATATTATTAAATCTGCACTATGGGGTTTAGATAGGGCATTACTTGAGTATCCTCAGGTTAAGGGAGGGATTATTTTAATGATGGATAGAATGTTGTCTTTTCAGCAAAACGAAATAATTTTACATAAAGCAATAAAATATAAAAATTTTGGAATAGTAGGGATTGATGTTGCTGGGCCTGAGAGGAAGAGTTTTTCTATGAAAAAACATGGAAAGCTTTTTACCGAAGCAAAAGATGCTGGTTTGGGTATTACTATACATACGGGTGAAGCGGGGAGTATTGAGGAGTTAAGATATGTTGTAAGAGAAATTTCTCCAGATCGCATAGGTCACGGTATTAAGGCTGCAGAGGATAAGCAGTTACTAGCCGAAATTGCTGAGAAAAATATTACATTAGAAGTTTGTCCTACTTCCAATTTAAGAAATAGTGTAGTGAAAGACGTGAAGGCTTTAAAAAAGATTTTTGAGCAGTTTCTTAAATTTAAAATTAAATTTACCATAAATACCGATGGTCCTGAAATGTATAGAACTAGTATAAAACAAGAGAGGGAGTTTTTAGTAAAAAATGGACTGTTAACTCAAGCTCAGGTTGACCAATGTAACGAATGGGCTTTTGAAGCTACTTTTGTAAAATAATTTTTATATGGACACAATTTATGTATTAGATTTTGGTTCGCAGTATAGTCACCTAATTACCAGGCGTATAAGAGAGTTAGGGGTTATGGCAGAATTAGTGCCGGCTAATTTTTCTTTAGATAAAATAAAGGAATCATCTGGGGTAATACTATCTGGAGGTCCGCAAAACTTGAGTGAGTCAGGGGCGCTTAGAATAGATAAGAAAATATATGATTTAGGTGTTCCGGTTCTTGGGATTTGTTATGGTATGCAGCTTACAGCATATGAACTTGGAGGTAAGGTTAAAGCTGGAAAAAAAAGGGAATATGGACCAACTAAGGTAAAAGTGGATTATACAAGTCCAATATTCAAAGGTTTAGATTTAGAGCAGGATACTTGGATGTCACATGGGGACCAAGTTACGAAACTTCCTAAAGGATTTGAATCCATTGCTTCCTCAGAAGATACTGTAAATGCTGCTATGGCAAATAAGGAAAAAAACATTTATGCACTTCAGTTTCACCCAGAAGTGGTACACACAAAAAATGGTTTAAAAATATTGCAAAATTTTGTAAATTTAACCAAGGCTAAGGCAACTTGGAAAATGGAAGATATTATAACTACTCAAGTTGAGAAAATTAAGTCTTCTGTAGGTAAAGAAAAAGTAGTTTGTGCGCTTTCAGGTGGAGTGGACTCCGCGGTTGCGGCAGCTATAGTGCATAAGGCCATAGGAAAAAATTTGTTTTGTTTTTATGTAGATACAGGGCTTATGCGTACGGGGGAGACAGATGCAATAAAAAAGTTTTTTAAGACCCAAAAACATATTAATTTAAAAATTGTAGATGCGGAAAAAGAATTTCTTAAAAAACTAAAAGGTGTAACAGATCCAGAAAAGAAAAGAAAAATAATAGGGGAGCTATTTATAAGAATATTTGAAAGAGAGGCAAAGAAGATAGGTGGGGCCAAATGGCTTGTTCAAGGAACGCTCTATACGGATGCGATTTCTTCAGGTGTTAGTGTAGGTAAAACCGCTGCTGTAATTAAGTCACATCATAATGTAGGAGGGCTCCCTAAGAAATTCGGCTTTAAGCTAATTGAGCCGTTACGCGAGCTTTATAAAGATGAGGTCAGGCAAGTGGGTAAAATACTAGGATTGCCAGATGAGATAGTTTATAGGATTCCTTTTCCTGGTCCGGGTCTCGCAGTAAGAATTATAGGAGAGGTAACCAAGGATAAATTAGACTTGCTTAGAAAAGCAGATTTAATAGTAAGAGAAGAAATTCCTAAGACTGAAATTGCTAAAGATCCAAGCCTATTTTACTATGTAGCCTTACCAGATATTAGAAGTGTAGGGGTGCAGGGGGATAGCAGGACTTACGGTCATCCAATAATTTTTAGAGCAATTACAACTACAGATTTTATGACCGCTCATTTTGCTAAAATACCTTATGAGGTGTTGGAGAAGATTTCTAATAGAATAACAAACGAAGTAAAGGGTATTAATCGAGTTGTCTACGATATAACCAGCAAGCCACCAGCTACGGTGGAGTGGGAGTAATATGAATGAAGGGAAACAGGAAAATAATGAAGAATGGGTGGGTGGTATTGTGCTAAATGAAAATGAAAAT
>CAYSUI010000015.1:0-2675 GCA_964434195.1 uncultured Candidatus Saccharibacteria bacterium | reverse complement strand
AAATGAAAATGAAAATCAACCAATAGATGGTCGTGAAGATAAAAAAACCGGATCAATATCATTAACTAGGCGAGATTTTTTGCGTTTAGTGGGTGCTGGTGTTGGTTCTTACTTGGGGACGAAGGTGATTATAGATTTATTAGATAGGGGAGTGAAGGAGTTGAATGAATGGAGGGTTAAGGGTAATTTGGCAGAATCTGAAAATAATTGGATGTTTCATCAGGGTAGGTTACTCCAGAGAATGAGAGTCTATGTCAGCGCAATCGAGTTACTTAATGAGAAAGTTTACCAGAGCCATCAGGGTAAAGAGGCTGTT
Organism: uncultured Candidatus Saccharibacteria bacterium; assembly: GCA_964434195.1. Lineage (GTDB taxonomy): Bacteria > Patescibacteriota > Doudnabacteria > UBA920 > UBA920 > CAYLIB01. The sequence goes on along the minus strand of CAYSUI010000015.1, from coordinate 2,359 downwards.
AAAAACTCGATAGAGATAATTAGTGAAATTCAAAACAATCCGAATTACAGAAAAATTTTAGCATTTTTAAACGAATGGTTAGATGGTTTTGAAAAAGAAAATACAAAAAAGGGAGTAGAGAAAGATCCTTTACTCGCAGTGGACCTCAGTGTGGCTTTGCTAAAGTTTTTAGAGAATGTGAAGTATAAAGACGAGATACAGGAAAAATATGGTGTCCGCATTTGGATAAGATTTGAAGACTTACCCAAAGCTGACTTCAAAGGTTTTTACAAAAAACTTGGAATGATTCCAGACTTTGTTATTAAACAGTGTAAAACCCAGGATTACCGTATATATGACTTAGATGAATCTACTTTGGGCAGTTATAGAGACAGCGAAATATATTTAGATCCTGGACTCGAAACCTATGCTAGTCTTCACGAGTTAACACACGCTAAACACGACGAACAAAAAAAAGAAATCCCAGATTCCGATGAAGCATGGAAAAATAATACTCTAAAACATTTTTTAAAGTATTCTAGCGATCTCTGGTATAAAAATAGTTTCCAAAAATGGCTGTTCAAAAAAGTATTAACGCTGCCAGAAATCAAAGACGAAGATATAAGAGGTTTTGCTAGGTTATATGGCAAAGAGATAGGACTCGAAGATGATATTGCTACGATGTCAGATCAGTTGTTCGACGAAAACAGTATTGGGAATATGATATATAGAGCAAAGGAAGATTCCGCCTTGAAATTCAAACTTGAATTAATAACCGGATATCATTTAGACAGTTTAAATTGTTATTTCATAAAGCGAAAATTGAGTAAGACGGAAAAGGAAATACTCGCTTTAGCTGCAGAGAGGGTGTACAGTACTGGTAAGTATGATAATTCCACTAATATTGAGTGGAATTTAGCTAATTTAGAAAAAGCTAGAACTGATCCTGAGTTAAAAATTCTTATCCAGAACGCTTATGATTGTGCCATAGAGGAGCTGCCTTTATTTGGGACACCTATTTCCGAAGAGGAGTATAAAAAAATGGGCGTTAAGGGACCTCTTTACTGGCGAAAGTGGTCAACTAAGAATGGAAAAGTATATATGAATGCTGATTACTACAATAAAATCGCTCAAGGAAAACCGATTATCTTCAATGAAAATAGTTCCACAATGGAGGCATAAAAATAACCAACCTAAGCTTTAGAAGCTGGGTTGGTTTTTGTCATCGTTATTTTTGCTCCGTTAATGTCGAATTCGACTTTATCGAAACAAAGTCTTATGAAGGCGACACCTCGGCCACACTCCCTTAGCAGGTTGTCTGGGTGGAACGGGTCGGGAATACTTTGGAAGTCAAACCCAGGCCCTTCGTCCAGAACGACGATGCTTAACTCTGTCTCGGTGAGGTTGATTTCTACTTCGATGGATTTACTGGGGTCTAGGTTATTTCCGTGTTCGAGTGCGTTACCTAAGGCTTCGTTGAAACCCAAGGTAATGTTCATTGCTTCCTCGCCCCTTTTTCCCAAGGACTCGGCCCAGGTGTTGTGGATCAAGGATTCAAGGACATCTATACAGTCGGAAATAACTTCTAGACTGGTCGCTATTTTCAAAGCAGCGATAAGAGGTAATGCTTTCGCTTCTTTGTTTTCGCTTGTCATCTCGATGCCCTCCTTCTACATGATTTGTAGCGGATTATAGCTATTTTGTAAAAAAAAGCTCCATTTAGGAGCTATTTTTATTTATTTTCCAACGTTATTACTACTACTTCGGGTTTTGTGCCTATTCTTTGCGGAGGACCCCAGGTACCTACACCGCTAGTTGTATATACGAGACTTTCACCGGCTGGTTTTAAACCGTAGTTGTATCCTTTAAATACCCATTTAGCAATTAGATTGTTTGGTACAACTTGTCCGTTATGACTGTGACCATAGAGTTGCAAATCTACCCCATTATTTGCAGGTGTATCTACATGTAGAGGAACATGCTTCATTAGGATAGAGGGCTTATTATTATCTAATTTAAGGTTTTGTATGTTCGCCTGTATTTGTTCGGCTGTGTGGTTGGTGTCGTATGCAAGACCTATTAATTGAAGATCGTTTATATTTACTACTTTATCGCCAATGTTTATAACTTTGGAGAGATTTATACCTTGTTTATAGCTTATCTGGTCTGAATATTCTTCATGGTTTCCTGTTACGAAGTAAGTGCCATATGTACTAGGGATTTCACCAAAAATTTTTGCAGGTGAGATAAAATCTGTTTTAGGTCCGTCGTAGAAATCTCCTGCTATTAGTACTAATTCTGGTTTTTGCTTAGAAATTAAATTGGCAATAGTTTTTGCCTGTTTTGGAGTACGTACTTGGCCAAAATGGGTGTCGGCTAC
>CAYSUI010000014.1:0-33815 GCA_964434195.1 uncultured Candidatus Saccharibacteria bacterium | reverse complement strand
AGGCCTTTGTATCTGTATGAATGATTAACTTATTGGTTAGTCTTTTTTTTTAATAAAAAAACGCACAAGATTGTACGTTATTCGAGTTTATCTTTTATTCCGGCGTATTTAAGAATGCGTTCCCTTCCGGTTAAATTAGATTTGTTTTTGGAGCGGTACCATGAGCCCGGGCATTCGGTTTGTCTAATGTCGCCATGTGCGAGAATTTTTTTTAAGTCGTATTCTTTGGAATATCTTTTGAGGAGTCGCCCCACGGCTTTAAGCATTTTTTCAGGTGGCGGGTTTTTGCTGTAATCGCCGTCTAAACAAATGGCTATAGATCTTTCGTTAGTTTCCCAGTTGTTTGAATGCCATCCAATATCTTCGTCTTCAAGTAACCGTTCTGCTTTACCATTTGTTCTAATTAGATAATGGTAAGCATAATAAACTTCGATTTTTTTCTTTCCGACTTTTCGAAAGTGTTCTGAATGGTATTCTTCACCAAGAATTAAAACTGAATTCGGGTCTGGGTTATTTGGGTCTGCGGTATAGAGAGTTTTTTTCTGTATGGCAGAAAGTTTTTGCCAAGTTATACCAGGTTTGCTACTAGTATGGTGTATAACAATTGTATCTGTTTGGGGTTCCTCAGTTGGTGTTTTATTTTGTCCCTGAGAATAGCCCGGTTCTGCACATAGAAATAAAAGTATGATTAATACAGTAGTTTTCATTGTAATCCTCCTAAAATAATGAAATCCAGTGTAATACAAAGAAAAGTAATTGTCTAATAAAAAGAACCGCATGATTTTATGCGGGATAGAAAGATTTTTTTCTTCGATAGTTTATGGTGAAATTTACCAATAATAATAAAAGGATTGTTGAACATGAGATTATGAGTATTATTTTTTCTTCTGGACCTGGCCAATTTTGCCAGCCTTTAAAATAATTCCACATCCCAATGTATTCAGTAAGATCTAGATTGGTTGGCCAAAGGTAATCCTTGCCCATGCTTTTGGGTAGATGGCTGATGCCGTCACCTATGATATGTACTAAGGGAGAAAGAGAAAAGCTCAAGGCTATTTTTTTTGTTTTTGTGCTTAAAGGAACTATGGCTATTAAAAAGAGAGGTAGTAGCCATAGGAATAGTGAATGTAGTACCCTGTCGTAAAAGGAAAGTTTTGGAGCATAAGTCCAATTAAATAGTTCATAATTGGAATTGAAATTTTTTATGATCCACAAGATATTTGGTATATCAGGGATAATTCCACTAAAGAATGCGATCCATAGTAATAGAGAAAAATTTTTAGGATTTACATTTTTATTAGCACAAAATGTGATTCCTACTACAGCAGCTGAAGTTAGCATGTGAGTGGGTGAGAGCATTAAATAACCTCCTTTAATGTGTGGCAAATTAAAGTGCATATTAGCTTTTTGTAGGTTTATAGTCAATATTGTTTGTTTGTGTTTTTTTTGATCGGAATTTTTTAAGTTGCTGTAGTGTGAGTGTGAAATTTTTGAAGGTATGTATATTTTTTTAAGTATTAAATAAAAAAATCTCCAACGATGGAGTTTAATTAATTGATACTACTGTTGTTCATCCCATCAGCAGCGCCTTCTGCTAAGGCTTGTACTATCATAAGCATGTATTCGGTACCGCCGTAAAGATAGCTGCCGATTACTAGAAATAAAATCGCTGTTCCAAGAAAACTTATGCAACTAGCAATGATGCTATTATCTGTCCATGTTATTAAGCGACTAAGGATGTTTTTGTCGGTTCGTGGGTCATAATTGAAATCCCTATTCATTGCTTTAAACGCAAGCACTAACCAAAAAATAGTTAAAAAGAGAGAAGTGAACATAAGGATTAACCCTAATAGTTCCATATATTTTTATATCTCCTTTTGATTTATGAAATAGCCGAATTGAATTTTTTATTTTACATTTTTTTCAGTATTTGTCAATACTGATACCTTTATTGATGTGATATTAATTGAGGTTTTTTGATTTGTTATCTATAATATAATCCATGTGTGAAAAGGTAAGGGGATGCCGGCATTCGACAGTACTTTTAAATATTTTAATATGCAAGACGAGCTCGTCATTTTGACTCGTAAATCCGAAATGGCAAACACAAATGCAAACACATTTGTATCTAAGGTTAGATCAGCATTTGCTTCTGCATTTGCTTTCCAACCTGTTTTCGCTTAACTTTTAGGTGAAAACCGGACCCTTAAACGCGCCCTCGTTTAAGACAAGTCCGACTATTTAGGGATATATTTTTAAAGTTTGGTTTATGCTTTAAAGATGAATATTTATAAACCGACCTTTGGCGTAGTTGTTAGCCACTTTGTCAAAGGCGCTAAGGCTAACTAATCTTGTGAACAATTAAAATACAAAAAAGCTCTGGACATGGGTTTAACTCCCATCATCTCCACCACTTCTTCGCTAAAGCTACGAAGTGCAGGCACTTTTCGCAATTGTGAATAATTTTGGATTTAGTCTAAACTTGTTCTTGGTATGCGAAGAAGTGTCCTTCGTAGCCTTATGGCGGAGTAGGACTATTTATAGACCTATGCGAAGCATATCAGTTTCAATATAATAACCCCGTAATATTACGGGGTTATTATATTCTATGTATTACGTATATATTTTGAAAAGTGAGAAAGATGGGTCCTATTACAAAGGATTTACAGCCAATCTAAAGTCTAGAGTAGAGAAGCATAACCGAAGAGAAGTAATTTATTCTGCTAAAAAAGCTCCGTATAAATTAGTTTGGTATTGTGCTTTTGTTAATAAAGATAAAGCAATAGAGTTTGAGAAGTATTTAAAAATAGGATCTGGTTTCGCGTTCGCTAAAAAACATTTTTTATAATTTTAGTTTTCTAAGATCGAACGCCCTGATAACGGGGTTAATGTATTGCGCGATTTTATGCCATACCCACGTCTTAGGTGGGGTTAGGACATTAAGTTGTTAAGAGTATTATATCATTTTGTTAGATATGAAAAAATAGGATTAGTTGCTTATTTTCCAATCTATTTTTAGGAATTCAGTCTTGTATTTAAGGCCAAGGTTTGGGTTAATGCCAAAGACAAAATGTATTGTACCTAATAAAGAGTTCCTTAGCTTATTTACTGCGTCGTCGCTTGGCGATAATCCCTTATCTGCGAAATAATTGGTTATACCCCTTTTTAGTATATGGTTCAATTCTGCCGAAATTGCTATTCGTTTTTCCTTGGAAATATTTGGGAAGTCGTTTACCACGACACCATTAATTTCTAAGCGTCCATCGTTAGTCAAACATTCAATCTTTTTCGGGTTGTAATCAAACCCTTCCTCTTTCAAAATCTTTAGTATCAGGTTCTTAAACTTTGCCACTGGAAAATTTCCCGAAATCGTAATATCATCAACCCAAAATGTATAGTTCCAGCCATACTGTTTGGCTAATTTATGTAACCTATGTTCAAAATTTTTTAACACCAAAGCAGCTACCTTAGGGCTAGTTGAAAATCCTTGAGGAAGGTGTGGCTTAGGTTCTCCAACCGTTACCATATGTGAAAGAAGCTTGGCGCAATCTTTTGACATTTTTAATTCCAAAAAGGCTTTAAGCACTCTATCAGGTTTTATGCTTGGAAAAAAATTTTTAATATCAACCTTAAGAATGTCGGAAGTATGTAAATGCTTTTCGGCATTGGTCTTCAAAGATTTACCTTTAATAGCGCCCTGAAAATTATCGGGCAAGTCTATTCTGTTTAAAATTTTATTATCAACCTTTCGCAAAAAACTTTTTAGAGGCTTTTTTGCTACATAGAAGTCTCTGCGTTTATTTTTAATTAATACCCCTGGTCTAAAATAATATAAATCAGAATGCTTCTTTTCGAGGAATAACAAAAATTCCTTGGTAGTCTCAAGATACTTCGCAAGGAATGTAATGCTATAAAATTTTAAAAATTTCTTTTTAGGTAAAGCTCCCATTTATGCCTCTAAAAGTTGTTCAAATAACATATCTTTTATTTCGTCTAACTTTTCGTCTATCTGTTTTGCTAGGGCTTTGCTTTTTTTATCTTTGAATTTCGCTGTATCTGCTTTTTCAAATAATAATAAACTTACGGGTATTTCAAGAGCTTCAGCGGCAGTCTTCAGATATTCTATGGCTGGGTCTCTCTTACCATTTTCTACCAACGACAAATAATTGGGAGTTATTCCAGTTTTTTGGGCGAAATCAATTTGATTAAACCCTTTTTTAATTCTCAATAATTTTATTATTTGACCTTTGTGCATATGATTGTATCCCGAAACGGGCTAATAAGTTTAGAAGAGGATTTTGGTGATGTAGGCTAACATCTTCGCAATGACGAGAAGCTTTGCAATTTCAACCACCGTATCAGGACTTGCGTCCTTGCTCAACGATGTGATTTTGTCGGTGACTTCTTTCAGCGCTACCAAAACCCTTAAAACAGGCGATGTGGTGCTAAGCGTGGTTTTTGCTTGGCGGGGATTTGATTTGCGCGAACGGTGTGTAGCCATAGTGTCGTAAATTAATAATAAAAATTCGCTTCTGCGACAGTACAGTTATTCGGTAGGCGAAAACCATATACAGGTGGACAGTAGTGAATACTGCCTGAATAAACCCACATCACCTTCAGACTGTAATCAGCCTGTCCACCTGTATAGGTGTTCTAAAGTTGCAACAGCAGATGTAATAATTTCAACAATCTGACTTACTGTATGCTTATTTCGGTAAGCTTTCAGTTTGTCATTTTGTGTAAATAACATACTGCTAACACTTGTGCTGTATAACTGTTTTATAACCGGTAAAAGAGTTCAATCGTTTGTATCTTGGCGGGGGAAAAAGTTCCTTAAAGCCTCAAGCTCAAGGGAGGATTTTATGCAAATCCCAATATGGTGAGTTTTCCTGTATGTAAACCACGCTAATTTTGAAGGTGCATAAAGACGAACCGTCTTTATATATACAATAACTAACTAAAAAGCTGATGTCAAAAAACTTAAACTACCAGTCAATGTTGGTTTTTATTCAAATAGGCTAAAAGTTATCAACAGCAAAACAAAGGGTAGATATGGACACGACCACTTCCAATATCCAACTGGTTTAATACTTTACTATTGGCTCTCATAGTACAGACTGGTACTGATTTTACAATGCATTTTGTAATGCTGGGCAGGATTGATAAAATCTCCAAAAGCGAGTAATATAGTCAAACAGACGGTTCGATGAATATCCCGTCTTCTCCACCACGGGCCAATCAAGGCTCACTGCGTTACGTCTTTATTACGCATTCGCTCTATAAAGACTACACTTCGTTCACCTTGTTGTCCCTTTCAAAGTTAGCGAGCTATCTTTGGTTAGCGTATTCACATTGCTTCGCTTGTGAATTTAAAAAGACTCCTCTGTGAGGTGTTTTTTATTTTTATTTATAGATGTGGTATGTTAATTTATCATTTTGTTAGGAGGTTTTTATGGGGAATTTTGTTAAGTTTGGAATATACCGAATGGTCGTCATTTTACCTTACATTGTTCTTAAATTTCCTGTTGTTCGACTCAAGCGTAGTTTTAAATATTTTTTTATTATTTTACGACAATGTTTTGATCGACAGGAAAAGATTCCGATGTGGAAAAATCTCTCGTTCACTTGGAGGGGAGGGCTTAGGGATGATTTACTGAGGGGTCTTCAGGAAAATTGGAGTGAGTTTGTTTTTTACCAGAAGAGCAAGCACAAATTTTTAGTGCCAACTTACTTTTCTTTGTTTGGGTTAATGAATATTGCCCGCAGGGGTTCAGATTATGGAAAGGACGAGATTGATCTGTGGTGGCAGCTTTGTGAACTTACAGACCGTTATGTTCACAATGATATGCATCATTTTTCAAACCGTGAAAATTTTAGTTTGGATGGAGAAAGGTTGCACATTAGGGACTACGGGAATGAAGATACTCAGGATGTAGTCTTGAAGTATGGTGACAGGATTTTTTGGAATTTTGATTTAAACTATGTTAAGCCGCGTCGGAAAAAATAATGACGTGGTTTTTATTTAGTATTGTTATGATTTGTTTTTTTTCTGAAAAGTAGTATAGTGTACTTTTGTTTGGCGCATATTTTGAAAACTAAAAGGAGTTTGTTTAAGATGAGCGAGACTGCTGAGAACACTGCTCGATCACAGAAATTAGAACTGACCGAGCTTGTAGTTGCAATACCGTTTGTTGACACTTCGGTTACAGTTGAGGTAAACGAAGAAACCGGGCTTTCTGTGGGTATTAATTTGGCTAAACAGGAATGGGTACGAAAGTACTTAGGTTTTCTTGCTGGTAAAAGTGCCGGATTCGGGAAGCTCGGAACTGTTGCCATGGCTGCAATATTCAAGATGGTGCAGGGGTTAGCTAACAGGATGAAATTGCCTTGCCATGTGCATATTGTCAGCAATCTATCTGGTAGTGCGATTCCTTCTATAGATATTCCTGGTGTCAAAAACGCAATCGTTACCTCGAGCGAGGGCAAACAGGAAATCGTGTTTGATGTCGAACCCGAAGAAGAAATAAGTCTGATTGGGTTGTCATAGGGAATGTCTCCAATCACAGTGCTTTACCAACTTGCGAGTTGGATTTTTTTGTTTTTGGGGGCAACTTTATGTTTGACTATTAAAAAATGAAGGAGGATAATTTAAGTACCACGACCCATCGGTGGCTTCCGTAGGAGGATGTATGTTTACTGATTCTCTTGTTGAGTCTACCGAAAATACACAGCGTGGCCGTTCTAGTAAGTTTGTGGTTCTAACAGGGCTTGCTTACTGTTCGGTACTGTTTGTGTTTGCGATATTGTCTGTAGTTTGGTTAAATCCAAGTTTAGCAGACGAGTTGTCGATAGATACAATGCTTGTGCCCCCGCTGCCTCAAGCGGCAGAGCCTCAAGTTGCGACTCCTCGTCAAGAGCGTGTGAAGAGTGATCCGGTTGTGACCACATTTACACCGCCCGCTAAGGCGCCGGAGAGTATTCCAGACCCGATGTCGGTTAAATCCGAGCCGGTTATTGTTAGTGTGTCCCACGGTATTCCCAATGGTGTTCCTGGGGCTCCAGTGAGTAATGTGTTTAGTCCTGAAGTTAAAGGTCCTGAACCATTGCCACCGCCGCCACCCAGACCTACACCGATGCCGGAACCGACACTGAAACCTGAGCCACCTAAACAAATAAAAGTTTCTGGTGGCGTACTTGCGGGAACCGCTATTTCTAAGGTACAGCCTGTGTACCCGCTCATAGCTAAAGCCGCAAGAGCATCTGGAGCAGTCTTGGTTCAGGTTTTGATTTCCGAAGAAGGTCAAGTTATAGAAGCATCTGTTGTTGGTGGGCATCCACTTTTAAGAGAAGCTTCTCTCCAGGCGGCCAGACAGTGGAAGTTTAAGCCGACTGAACTAACTGGTGTGCCAGTGAAAGTGCAGGGAATTTTAACATTTAATTTCACACTTCAATGATCCAATAGCCAAAGGAAATTTTCTTTGGTATTTTTTTATTTGTTATAGTTTTTTAGAAATAGTATTATGTTTCCTCATAAAAGGAGGAAACATGGAAGATAAATGGAAGGACTTTACTGAGTCTGCTACATATAGACTTGTGAATATTGGAAGACCTGCGCAGTTTTTATTGCCGCTTCAGAAAGTGTCTTTGGGATTTAGCGAAGATGAGACTGTGGAGGAAAATTTGCACAAGTTTTTGTGTGATGAGTTCGGTGCTTTCAGTACTACGAATTTTCCCACAGCAGGTTTCTGGCGGAATGACGGAAATAAGATTGTCTACGACGAATGTAGACAATATGAGGTTTCGTTCCTGGGTAAAGAGAAAATTCCAAAGTTGCTAAATAAGCTTGCAGAGATTGCGAAGCTTATTGAAGAAGATTGTCTGTACTTCAAGGCTGGGCAGTATACATGTTTGGTTTACCCAATTTAATCTACCGTCCAGGTAGTTTTTTGTTGACTTTTAGTCCAAAATCAAGTATAATAGCTTTTATTTGGTTTCCGAAATTTCAATTTAAACGAGGAGATAGAAAATGGAAAATGCTACTCAGGTGGTAGTGAATAATGCTATTCAAAGTCTTGTTGCTTCTCACGTTTCGGCGGCTCTGACACCGAAACCTTTCACCAAGATTAAGTTTGACGTCGAAGGTGAGACGGGAAAGGAATTTGCCTTTATCTTCACTGGCGACTCGAGAGTTGCGGAGACGGAAAATTCGATTATCTATTCTGGGGTGAGTCTGTTTCTTACTCCGAATGGTTTTGCTCATCATAAAGCGGAATTGAAAGTCAGAGTTGCTTTAAGACGAACCAAGGTCGAAGAGGTTGCTCTGAGTGTCGCCACTGGACAATGAGATGAAATCAAAGTTACTGATAGCGTTCGTGATGTTATTCCTTTTTGCGCTTGGTGTGTATGTGGGGCAGAAGCTTCCGTCTGTTGCTTTTAGCCACCCAATCGAGACTTACAAGATTATGAAAGCTTTCCCTGTAGGAACGGAAGTGAATACGCTTGAGACGCCGGAGGCTAAAGAGCTATTTATGAGTTCAGGATTGTGGGGTGAGCCTGGGGTGGTTGTTGGTTACGAAGCGGTCATGCTTCGTGAGAAGTTGCTCATGGATCTTCAAGTCCGCACGAAGCGAGGTAGGGGATATACCATTGTTGTTAATCCTTCCTGGATAAAAAAGTAACATAGCTATAAGGCTATGTTTTTTAATTGACTAATAAAACGCGCGGGCGCGCGTTTTATTAGTCTTGAAAATAAAAAAGCCGTAGGATTCTACGGGGTGGTACTTTCAGGTTTGGGTTTGGCTTTGCTGCTCCGCTTGAACGGATTTATTTTGGAGAAGAACTTTCGGAGTCCTGATCGGTTGTCGGTCGCTTCGGCTGTGAGTTTTTTCATTTCCTCGTCGCTCGTGTCCGGTGCGGCGAACTCTGTCAGGCTACCCGGAATGGGCCGGGCATCTTTCAAGGCGAATTTCCCTTTTCGATTCTTAACCTTGATCGGTTCGCTCATAAATTTCGCGATGTTTTTGACCGGGATCACAAGCGCGCCCAGTACGCGCATTTCGCCGCCCTTGCCCTTGTCTTCGGGAGGACTGAGAACTCGGGTAACGAATCCGAAAAGCTTATTGTTTACCATGACGGGACAACCCATCATGGTTGTCGTATCTTTGAATTTAATTTCTTTCTCGAACATTACGTGTTGGTCGTCGTATATAACCACATCGTAACTTTTTGGGTCGGCGTAATTGTTGCCGGCGGTTATTAACTCCGCCTTGCTGCCTTGTTTGGTGTTCTCGGCGAGCTCGATTGGTTCGATCAACCGGGTTGGTGTTGCGATTGCAGCCAGACCAACTTCCTCGTTGAGAGCGATGGTTTCTCCGATGCCGCCGCCGACTTCGATTCTGCGCTTGTCTTTTTTGACCAGTTCCGATGCGGAGATGCATCTGCCTTGCATGAAATCGAAGCAGGTGCCCTGGATACCTCCTGCCGTGTGCAGTCGGAGGACACCGGTAGCTCCGCTCACATTGCGAATTTCACCGGGTTTTAAGAGTCTGATGCGAGACATCAAGTTGCGTAGGTTGTTGAAGTTGCTGGTTTCGTCTGTGGTCGCGGGTTTGCTGCTTGCGGTCAGAATACTGAAAGTCTGTTGGTCTTTTTCCTGAGCGAATGTGGCGGTGTTCAAGATAAGCGAAATCGTCAGAGTCGAGAGAATTGCGAAAAGTAATTTGCTCGTACGCATTGTAGTGTCCTCCAGTTTCAAACTTTGTTTTAGAATTGGTCGTGTTTGGACTACAAGGGGTTCCAAACATAACTTGTAATTATACAACTTATTTTGGTTTTTATCAAGGGTAGTTCCGGGTAAATAAAAAACACCTTTCATGGGTGTGTTATTTGGCTCTAACTATGGCTCTGGCGTAACCTTTAGTTAAATATTTGTTAGCTATGTCTCTTACTTTGCTTCTGGTTAAGTTTTGTAGAGCATCGCCATAACCATGCAAACCTTTCAAGTCTTTATCTCCATTGCAGGTAGCCAGAATAACGCTTTCGACTACTGTTAGTGGATGCCAGATGAACATTTTTCTGTAGCTATCTAACTCTGAATCTACCATAGCACTGAAGACTTCCTTTTCTACCAGGTCGGACGCTAACTTATTTAGCTCCTCTAAGATTCTTTCTTCGGCGGTATCAGAGAAGTCTTTAGATTTTGTTGCATATCCGATGCTGAACAGACCATGTACTTTGCTTGTTTCATAATCTACGCAAGCGTGGTAGCAACCTTTATCGATGTTTTGATTTTCTTCCCTAAGTCGGAAGTGTAGTCTGTAGGCTAGTATGCGTTTTAATATTTCAAGTCCCGCAGAGTCAGGGTGATTGTGATTCGCCACAGGGAATCCTAGTTGCCGATGATGTAGCTCAAGATGAGGCATAATATGAATTTTTTCTTTAGTCTCCAATAATGTTGGGATGCAATCTCTTGGGTCATAAACAAACCTTGGTGGCTTTTTATGATCGGGGAGTTTGGCGAGAATTAATCTCGCTTTGCTAGCGTATTGAGAGCTAGTAACCGCAAACATATTCTCCGAAACGTAGTGTTTGGATCTGTATTCTCTTAATTGATTAAGAGTTATTTTTTTTAAGTCTTTTGGGTCGCAAGTGGTGAACTTTCGAATAGGATTGTTTCGGTAGATTAATTGATATAACCAGTAAGAGGCCATAGTTTCTGGTTGGTCGGTTTCTGTTAGAGAGCGTTCGCAGTTTATGGCTGCTCTTTCGGTTCTGAGTGCGCGGATATCTAACTTTGCTTTGAAAATTAGACTTAGAAGCATATCTAGGAATTGGTACCCATATTGTTTTCTGGGTAAATCTGGGGAACCGAAATAAGTTCCCATATGACTTGTGTTAACGTTGTAGTATGCTCCCCCAATTGTTCGTTCGCAAAATAACATCATATCTTTCATTGGCCAGTTTTCAGATTCTCTAAATGACATATGTTCTAATAGGTGGGTTAAGCCTTTTAGATTCTTTTTGTCGTGAAGAATACCTACTCTTGCGCCAATGCCTATAATATTACTGTTATGTTTGTTGGGGATAGTGTAGAGAGTAAACCCGTTGTCGAGCACTTCTATTCCTACCTTATTTCTTAGGCGCATATATAACCCTCCTTGGTTATTGACTTTCGTGTAGTTTCCTAAAAAAACCTGATATAGTAATAGCGTATACGAGTTTTGATTTTAAATGCAAATAGATTTAATCTCGGAACTTAACAGGGATGGCCCTTTTACATGCAAGATAGGAGGAATGTGCATGTCAGTACGTAAAGTTAAGCAACAGAAAATTTCTGCCGAAGATACTAGGGTATTTAGGTGCTTTAAGAAACACGCTACTTTGACCATTAAGAATTGGGCAGAGTGTGCGAAACTTTCCCGTTATAAAGCAAAGAAGTCTCTGATTTCTTTTGTGGAAAGTGCAAAAGCGGCTAGATTGCCAACGGCAAATTCACCCTTCGGGCCGTTTTTATGTGTATTACCAAATTTCTATCCGTCTAAGGTACTAGAAGCGGTTTTTGCTAATCAGAAGAATGCAGTGCTAAATGATTTAGGCCGAGAAAAATGTACAATGCAGCAGCTTATTGAGAAGCATTTTTATGGTCAACTAAATTTAGCCGTGCCTATATTGGAATGGCTTAAGCCTGCCCTTCAGTCAGGTCTCGTGACTTATAACTTGAAAACACAAGAGTTTAAACCAGGTAAAGCTGCGGAGGCAATAACTTTCGATGATAATACAGCGAAGAGTATAGCAAGGTTCGAACAGGTTTTGCTTCAGGAACCTCCCAAGAAAATACCGAGTAATATTGCCAATTTGCATGCTCAAATTGAGGCCGAGCGGTCTTCTAAGGAAATCCAACCTGTAAGAGAGTATGCTTCGAAAGACGAAGTAAGTTTAATCTGCGTTGCCGAACCAATGATAGGAAGCAGATTTACCGACTTGGACATAATGGAAAAAGGACTAGATGCATGGAAAGGTAAGTCTCCGCATAAGTTTGCGTTTGTATCAGGGGCGATTGCAGGAACCTTCGATGGTCTAATCCAGATTGACCGGAGAAGAACAATTCAAGAAGGGGATTTAGCTACCCTGGATGGGCAGTTAAGGGCTTCTAAGCTCATGATGGACTCACTTAAGGGTCATGCGGAAACGCTTTTGCACGTGCTAGGAGATGACGATTGGCGGATGGCCAAAGACCTAGCTCTGCTTAAACAGCTTGAAGAAAAAAATTACTGGGCAAACCGTGCCGGGCAAACATTGGGAGCTGAGCTTAGTCGTAGAGTTAAAATAAATGACTATTACCACAAGCTTTCTCTTTTCTATGAAGTGCTTATGCCGTATATGCATAAATGCGGCAGAGCGCTTTACAATGCAGACGAAGTTATGGGGATGATTGGTATTCGCAAGAGTGAATATCAGTTAGTTTGGGAAATAACTATGGCTCGAACGAGCAAGGTTGAGCCACCAGAAGAATATTGGAAGGTGGTAGATAAAATTTCGCTGGAAGGTCAGCGGAAGAATGAGGTGGTAACCCCTAACCAACTTACCGTGGAAGTGCTGCCGAACAAGTATATAATGTTTGCCCACAACCCGGTAAATTTTAGCGATGTAACAATGTACCAGTACCCAATGCTCCGTGTTGAATCCTTAATGCGAAGTTTGGGTGCTAAACGCAAGAAACCACCGTTTATGGTTATCGGTAGTCATCAGGAGAAATTCTGGGCAACCAGAGTTCCGGGTCCGCACTCGCCATGGCTTGTGCAATTACCGGGGCTTCAGAACACTGAAATTTCGGCTGAAGGTAAACTGCCGGTCTACTATGACAACATCGCAACCGCCAAACACAAACGCCAACACGGCTTTCGTGGTGAAAGTCCAAGTACAGGACTGCTTAGGCTCGACCTAAAAGAAGATGGAAGAATTCGCTGGCATCTTTGGAATGAACATATAGCCAAAGTTGTCGGAGAGAACAAGGGTAAACCAGAACAAAAAACCTCTCTGTTTGTACTTTCCGACATTCAGATTGGTTCCATAACCATGTGGCCAGAAATGGCCATGAAGGCGGCGGACTACGCGCTGTATGAAAGACGGGCTAAGGGGATATTGTTCAATGGGGACATTATTCATGGTGTTAATTATCCGCAGCATCCACAGGAGTCGCATGTGATGCGACTGATGTCGGTAGATATGCAACAACGTTTCGCTCTCGATATGCTGTTTCCATTGCTTACATGTGCACCTGAGCTGGAGGATGTAATTCTCTTGGAAGGTAATCATGAGTGGAATACAATTGGGGCGAAATATAGCGGTACTAATTTGGTTTCGTTTCTCGAATTTGCTTTAAAAGGGTATATGAAGGGGAGCGGTAAGCAACTTGGGTCGCTTAAAAAAGTTGAAACCATATCGAGACTGCGGTGGGATCCGGATATGACTCATAATCCGGCTGGGGATACGGTTTATGCTCCAGTCTACTTTGGCTACCATGCCGGTTACAAAATAGCGGCTGCTCATTTGTTTAACTTGAAAGGTCAGGTTAGAACAGGTGGGTCTACGCCTATTGCTCAGCAGATGAACTGGATTTCCGGACTTTCGGGTTCGGTGGGGGATGTGGCCATGGTAATTGGCGCGCATTTCCATAGTCCTCATATGTCTATGCATGGCGGAAAATGGCTCGTTCATATTCCTTCCTCGGCTTCACAGTCGGGGTTTGAGCTTATGCATGGACTAATGGCGCAGGTTGGTTTTATGAACTTTGAGTTTTCTACTAAAACGGGTATTTGTGTTGAGTTTATTCCTCATAGCTTTTTGAGCGAATATAAAATGCAGTCTCCGTTTTATAAAGGGCTCGATAAAGATCTTAAACGACCAGGTCCCAAGGAACGCGGATTTGAACGCGGAGCATTGTCTCCATTGGTAGAAGGGATGGTGGATAATATAATTAACTACCGAACTGCTGAAAACAGATTATAAAAAACAAAAACCCCAAGAGAAGGGGTCTTTTTATTTTATAGCAGAATTATCGTTTTGCTTTTTTGGTAACTGGTTTTTTTGCTATTTTTTTGGTAACTGGTTTTTTTACTACTGATTTTTTCTTTGGGGATGCTTTGGCCGTTGGCTTACTTTTAAGGTTGGTTATTTTATTTGCTACTCCACCTACCTCTTTTGAAATGGAATCCCAGTGACCTTTTATTTCCTTAGCAAATTCTTGAAGTTCTTTTGGGTCTACATTTTTGAGATCTTTGTATTGCTTGGTGACAGCATCTACTACTAAATCGTAATTTGACTTAGAAACTTTTTCCATGGCTTTGAGCTCTTCTAGGATTTGTTTTTTTGCTTTTTCTCCCCAACGAGTAACTTTTTGTCTATTTTTAGCACCGGACTTGCCTCCAAAAAAATATATACCTGCGGCTGCGGCTGCTCCCAAAGCGGCAATACCGGTAGCTGCTGCTGCAACTGTGCTTTTGTTCGTTTTTTTCATTGTGTTCTTTTATTTACTTTTTTTAGATTTTTTTGTAAAAAAATTTTTCAGACTGATTAAAGTGGCCAAGGTAACTCCCTGTTTTTTTATATAGTCTCTTGCTTCGTTAATATCACCTTCAAATAATTCAGCTTGTCTTCTAATTTGTATAGAAATTCGTTTGGCGTTACTTAGAACTATTATGAGATAACCAAATACTATGGAAAGCAAGATAGTAAGAATTACTACTGCTATAGTAGTGATGAAGAAAAATATATCAGCTTTTACTAGGTTATCCATACTTATAGTATAGCACGTAATTTGCTAATGATTATTTATATCTATCGAATATTTGTAAGAGGATGTCCTCGTATTTTTGTCTTGTGGCTTCGTCGGTACCGATTTCTAATATTTCATCGTTTTTGTCCGTAGCATTTGCTGTCCAATTGTAGGAACCTGATGCATAAGCTTTTTCTGTGACTAATACTTTTAAGTGCATTATGTAGCTGTGGCTTTGGGTGTATACAGGAATTTTAGCCACAGTTAATTGTTCGAAGATTTTTTGTTGATTAGGAATATTTTTAATTTGATCTTTATCGGTTATACCTATAACCTCTACGCCTCGGTGTTTGGCTGCAAGTAAGGCATCTTTAATGTCATATCGAGTAAAAGTATAAACTGCAAAGTAAACTTTTTTATCTGCTTCCTGAATAAGTTTTATAAGTTCATTATTTAACTTTGTTTCTCGGTTATAGTATACAGCAGGTTCAGTATAAGATTTATAAATTTGTTTGTTATAAAAAGATTGCCCGAATGCTGCGAGTAATATAATTATGGTCGTGACATAAAGAATGTCTTTTATAGGTTTAGGCTTGGACATAGGAGTTAGCCGGTAATTTTTTTGATTTCTTTTTTTGTGTCACGGGTTTTTACGTATTCACGTTTATCTTGTTTTTTTCTAGCTCTACCTATGCCGATTTTAACTTTTATTAATCCTCGAGAATTTGTATAAATTTCTAGCGGAACTATAATTAACCCCTTCTCTTTTCCTAAGAGACTCTCTATTTCGGATTTTTTTAAAAGTAATTTTCTGCCTTTAAGTGGGTCGTAGTTTGTAATTGGTGCGAAGCGATAAGGGCCAATATGGCAGTTTACTAATAAGACCGAATTGGGATTTACTGTTACGTAGCTTCCTGAGAGAGAAATATTTCCTAGTTTGCAGGATTTTACCTCACGTCCTTCAAGTACGATTCCACAATCTAATGTAGATTTAATATCGTAGTCATAATTCGCTTTTTTGTTGTTAGCCAGTTGTGTCATAGAGATATTTTACTCCCAAACGCGAAATCCATCCATTAAAAAAACTAGCTTATAAGCTAGTGTAGGAATTCTTGCTCGTAAACTATAACTCCTCCTGAAAAGATAATTCCTGTAACAATTGAAGCTATTAGGTAAATACCTGTCTGGTGGGAAAAAAGTCCAAAAGAGTGTAATGCATAGCCAAAGATTCCTGAAATAAGCAAGAATATTCCAAGAATGAATAAAATGAGCCTGAAATAAAAATATTTCAAGATTTAAACCTCCCTAAAGTTGGAAATGAAAATAATTATAATGAATTTTGTTGTTTTTTGCAAAAGCCCAGTATTTCGATATAATTGGTAAATGAAACATCTTGTAGAAAATATAGTTAGAGATGCTGTAAAAGTCTTGGTGGGGGAAGGCGTTGAGCTTGAGATAGCTGTAACATACCCAAAGGTCCAGTTTGGTGATTATGCTAGTAATGTTGCTTTGGTATTGGCTAAGAAAGTTCCTAGTTTGGCTATTGGTGGTCCTCAGGAATTAGCTGAAAAAATTGTTGAATTAATTAAGAGTTCAGATAAAGATAATAATTTTTCAGAAGTCAATGCAGTATCTGGGTTTATAAACTTTACTCTTTCAAAGCAGGTCTTGTTGCGGTGTGTTAAGCAAATATTGGATAAAAGAGATGAATTCGGAAAAAGTGATTTTGGTGAGAATAAAACGGTGGTTGTGGAGTATTTCCAGAACAATGTAGCAAAGCCACCACATGTGGCACATATTAGAAGCGCAGTAATAGGTGATTGTTTGCATAGGTTGTATGAAACTCTGGGTTATAAAGTAATCTCTGATACGCACATTGGTGATTGGGGTACGCAGTTTGGAATATTGATACATGCTTATAAAACATTTGGTAATAAGGAATTTATTGAGAAAGATCCTATTAACAATTTAAATGAGTTATATATTAGGATGAATAAATTGGTTAAAGAGGATCCTACTCAATATGAAAAATCTAAACAAGAATTTAAGAAGTTAGAAGATGGCGATGCAGAGAATCGAGAATTGTGGCAATGGTTTGTATCGGAGAGTGTTAGAGACTTCAACCGATATTGTGAATTGCTAGAGTTGATGCCTTTTGATTACAACCTGGGTGAGAGTTTTTATGAAGATAAGATGCCTATGGTGCTTGAGGATTTTGAAAAGAAAGGATTGGTAAAAAGTGGTGAGACGGGTGAAAGATATGTTGATTTGGAAGAGTATGGGTTAGGACGTTGTATTTTAATAAAAAGTGATGGGGCAACTACTTATCACATGAGAGATTTTGCTACCTATATATATAGAAAGACAGAATGGGATTTCTATAAGAATTTATATGTAGTAGATAATAGACAATCTCATCATTTCAAGCAGTTATTTAAAGTATTGGAGTTGGCAGGGTATCCTGCTGAGACTGATAGCAAATTAGTAGACTTTGGGTTAATGAGTTTGCCTACTGGAGCTATTTCAACTAGAGAGGGGAATGTAATTTCTCTCGAGAATTTGGTGCAAGAAGCAGAGAGAAAGAGTTTGGAAATAATAAATACTAAGAATCCTAATTTGGTAGATAAGGAAAAGGTATCTGCTAAGGTTGCCAGGGCTTCGATTAAATATTTTGATCTTTCTCACAATAGAAAATCAGATTATGTGTTTACTTGGGAAAAAGCTATTTCTTTTGAGGGTAATACTGGTCCTTACCTACAATACACACACGCTAGGATACATGGCATACTAGCAAAGTCAGCTCAGGAATTAAGGGAAAGTAGTGAGATTAATACAGATGAGTTTAATGACGATGAAATGTTGGTAATGAGAAAGTTGACCCAGTACAGTGAGGTTTTGCAGTTATCTGCGGAACAGCAATTGCCTAGTTTAATTTGTACATATCTTTTTGAGCTAGCTTCTATTTTTAATAGTTTTTATGAAGCTGTTCCGGTAAATTCTGAAAGTAATATCCTGAAAAAGAATTTTAGGTTATCACTCTCCAGGTCAACCGCTCAGATAATAAAAAATGGCCTAAATATATTAGGCGTGGAAGCTCTAGAGGAGATGTAGTACATGGAAGTTTTTCAAATTGTACTCAGGGTTTACAGTCGAACTAAGCTAAGATGTGTTATATTCCATGGGAAGCGTACCAAAGAGTGGGTGATACCCAAGTGATCTTTAGTAAATTTCCCTTACAGAACCCATTTATTGGGAGTAGTTTTTCTGAAGAACAAATATGGCATTCTTTGAGTGTGGTATCGCGGTAAGTGCATCCACATTCTGCGCATACAATATATTGCATGCTGTAGCCACAGAATTCTCGGATGGTAAGATATTTTTGTCCGCAGTTAGAGCATACAAATTTTGGTTTCATTTAGCCTCCCTAAAATTGTTTGGTAATAAGATAATATAATATTCTATTTATGAATCTGCAAAATAATGTAAAAAAAGAAAATTCTGGAGTCGCCGATTTTAATAAAATAGAATCGGAAATTTTGGATTTCTGGCAAGATAATCAGATTTTTGAGAAGAGTTTAGAACAGACCAAAGAGGGGAATCCTTATGTTTTTTTTGATGGGCCTCCTTTTGCTACTGGGCTACCACATTATGGAAGTATATTACCTTCTGTTATAAAAGACGCAATTCCTAGATATCAGACAATGAACGGGAGATATGTTAGAAGAAGATGGGGATGGGATTGTCATGGTTTACCGATTGAAAACATGATAGAGCAGGACTTGGGAATTTCAGGAAAAAAACAAATTGAAGAATTAGGGATAGAAAAATTTAACCAAGCATGTCGAGAGAATGTTCTTAAATATGTTGATGAATGGGGGAAAACTGTTAGACGAATTGCTCGTTGGGTAGATTTTGAGAATTCTTATAAGACAATGGATACGTCTTATATGGAAAGTGTGTGGTGGGGTCTAAAACAAATGTGGGAAAAGGATCTTATCTATGAAGATAGGAAAGTTTTGCTTTATTGTTCAAGGTGCGAAACGCCAATTTCTAATTTTGAAGTAGCTATGGATAATAGCTATAAAGAAATAAATGAAGTATCTGTATACGCTAAGTTTAGACTTACTCCTAGGCAGAGAATTGTTGATTCTCTTGTTGATGATAAGACTTTTGTGCTTGCCTGGACTACAACACCTTGGACTTTACCCGGGAATACAGCACTAAATATCGGGCCAGATATTCAGTATGTAATGGTGAGTCAGGGTGATGAGAAGTTTATCTTAGCAAAGGAGCGTTTGAATATATTAGACGGGGATTATTCATTGATAAAAGAAATATCTGCAAGGTCTTTGGTGGGTTTGTCGTACGAGCCTCTATATTCGGAGTTTGCTAATTTCGTGGGTAAGGGTGAAAGTTTGATTCATAGAATACTTACAGCGGATTTTGTTACAACTACTGATGGTACTGGAGTGGTGCATAATGCAGCAATGTATGGTGAAGAAGATTATTTGTTAGCAAAAGACAAGGGTTTGCCGAGGGAGCCGATGCTGGATCATAAGGGACATTATTTACCGTTTATGGGAGAGAAGTTGGCAGGTAAGTTTTTTAAGAGTGCTAACAGGATTGTTTTAGATGATTTGAATATACGGGGTTTAGTTTATAAAGAAGAGAATTACTTACATAGTTACCCTTTTTGTTGGAGATGTGGAACTCAGTTGTATTACAATGCTATTCCTGCTTGGTTTATAAATATTCAAAAGATAAAACCAGATTTATTAAAGAATAATGAAGAGGTGAATTGGTACCCTGCCCACTTAAAGCAAGGAAGATTTAAGTTGGGTATTGAGAATGCGCCGGATTGGAATATTTCAAGAAATAGGTATTGGGCTACTGCATTACCGTTTTGGAAGTGTGAAAATTTGAAATGTGGAAACAAAGTATGTATTGGTTCTGTTTCAGAACTTGCGACTAGGTCTAAGAATTTTAAAGACATTTACAATGACTTTAATATAGAGGCTTATAAATTGAATCCAAGTGCGATTGAGGTTAATAAATTAGATCTACATAGGCCGCATATAGATAAGGTTGTATTGGGTTGTGAATCTTGTGGGTCGGAAATGAGAAGAATACCGGAAGTTGTTGATTGTTGGGTTGAAAGTGGAAGCATGCCTTTTGCTGAGTTTCATTACCCTTTTGAAAATAAAGAGCTATTTAAGCAGAGAGAATTAGCTGACTTTGTTGTTGAGTATATACCTCAGACGAGGGCTTGGTTTTATGTCATGCATGTTGTAAGTAGTATAGTTTTTGGACATGCTCCTTTTAAGAATGTAATGACTACTGGGACTATTTTGGCTGAAGAC
This sequence comes from uncultured Candidatus Saccharibacteria bacterium, assembly GCA_964434195.1. Classification (GTDB taxonomy): domain Bacteria; phylum Patescibacteriota; class Doudnabacteria; order UBA920; family UBA920; genus CAYLIB01. The sequence continues at coordinate 13,682 of CAYSUI010000014.1, read as the reverse complement.
GGGACTAAGATGAGTAAGTCCAAGAAAAATTATCCGGACCCGAGTTTGATTTTGGAGAAATACGGTGCAGATGCGCTGAGGTTTTATTTGCTTACTAGCCCAGTGGTATTGGGAGAGGATATGAATTTTTCTGAGAGAGGTGTAGATGAGGTTAACAAAAAAATGAATTTACTTTTGTATAATGTTTGGAGTTTCTTTAGGCTTCTTACAAAGGAAAAATTTAAGTTTGAAGAAATGCCTGCATCTAGCCATGTGCTTGATATTTGGGCCTTGGAAAGATTCGCTCAGCTTCGTGCTAGTGTTTCTGCGCACTTAGAAAATTACGATACCATGAAAGCTGGCAAGGCGATTTTAGAATGGGTAAATGAGTTATCTACTTGGTATGTCAGGAGAAGTAGAGAGAGGTTTAAGGGTGATCAAGATGAGGGTGGGTTAAAAGTATATGCTTTTTTGTTGGTATCTACTTCCAAAATTTTAGCTCCATTTATGCCATTTATTTCCGAATTTATTTATAAAGACGTAACAGGTGGTCAGTCGGTTCATTTAGAAGAGTGGCCTGAAGAGAGGGGTTTTAATAAAGATATATTGAATTCAATGGATGTGGTAAGAGAATTGGTGAGTTTGGGGCATTCCATTAGAAAAGAGAATAAGCTTTCTGTTAGGCAACCATTAGCGGCTATGGCTTTTAAGTTAAGAGCAGAAGGGGTCAAATTAAGTAGTGAAATGACTGAAATAATTTTAGAAGAATTAAATGTAAAATCTATAGTTGAATGGAATGAGTTGGTTGGTAAGAAAAATACAATTCAAGCTGAGGATGCTTCTAGGGTGATTTCTGTTGTTTTAGATACAGAAATGAATGAAGAGTTAAGATTGGAAGGATTTGCACGTGAACTTGAGAGACAAGTTCAGGATTTGAGAAAGAAGAGTGGGTTAAAAGTCGGAGATTTAGTAGATGTGTATTACAATACTACTGACATGGATTTAGAAAGAGTAATTTTAGAACTTTTGGATAGAAAGAAAACTTTCGTGAATCAAGTGAAGCAGAGTTTGGAAGTGGAAGTGGATTTTGAAACACAAGCGGAAATTTCAGGTAAGGGTATATGGATAGGATTTTTAAAAATATAGTTTCCAGGATAAGAGTTAATAATCAAAAATAAAAATGTTTGTAAGAGATTTAATGACCACAAATGTGGTTTCGGTTAATCCAGATACTTCAGTGAATGAAGTTGCTGATATACTGCATCAAAGGCATTTCACTGGAGTTCCTGTCGTTGATAGTCAGAATATTTTATTAGGTGTAATTATGGAGCGTGATTTTATAACTTCAGACTCGAAGTTATATTTACCGACGTATATTAAACTTTTGCAAGATGTGGACTTTAACCATGGTGATAAAAAGTTTGTTTCCGATGAAGCTAATGAAATCATAAATGCAAAAGCTAAGGATATTATGAATACTCAGTTGGTAACAGCGAGACCGGAAACAAATCTTCAAGAGTTAGCTGAGCTATTTGCAACTAAAAGAGTAAATCCTATCCCAGTGATAGACAATGCTCATAAATTAGTAGGGGTTATTTCTAGAAGTGATCTAATTAAGCTTTTTTCACCAAAACATGTTGTGGCAATGAGAGAGTCGCCAAGACGATGGGTTGATAAGTCTACTGCCTCTGCACATGACGATATTATTAGAAAATTCACACTTGTCGCGAGAACCAGGGTGAGTGTTTGGTTTTTGATTTCAATATTATTTTTTGCTATTGGGTTTGTGGTTGGGCAGGCTTGGTTGGTAAACGTTAACGGCTAAGGACAGGGGATCGCATATTTGGGCGATCTTTCCGCGAAAATACTCCGCGCCTCACTACACCGTACCCGCTGCGTACGCCTTCGTTCGGTGCTCGCATTTTCGCGGAAATCTCATTCCAAATATGCAATCGAGCTGAGGCTGAATGTTTTTAATCAAAATCTTAATCGCATTTTATGTCTAGGGAAGTTCGGGTGAGGGGGGTGGTTTTGAAGGGGGTCGTTGTTGGTGATGCTGACGAAATATTTACCTTGTATACGAAAGAGAAGGGTAAGATTAGGGTAAAAGCTAAAGGTGTTAGGAAGCAAGGCAGTAAGTTATTGTCATTGCTTTTACCTGCTTGTGAAGTAAATCTTAGGCTTGTTGGTAAGGAGGGTATGAGGATTGTTGCTGGGGGGAAGGTAGAAAAAATGTTTACTGAAATATGGAGGGATGATGAAAAGACTAGAGTGTTTTATTGGATTTCAGAAGCTATTATTAAGTCTACTCCTGATGAGGAAGTAGATTTGCATTTGTATGGTTTAATGATAAGAGTGTTAAGTTTTATGTCGCAGGAAAAAAGTTATCCTGCCGATGAATTCTTTTGTTATACGGTAATTAGATTTGTACAGGTTTTGGGGTTTTCGGTTTTGGGGGCGGGTGAAGATGTTATTCGATATCCAGTATTTAGTTTTAGTAGAGGTGGTTTTTGTGAGAAAGAGGAGGTGGGTGATGGAATTCCTGTGGCTGTTGATGTAGTTAAAGCATATAGGGTGCTAAGCGAGAGTGTAGCTACGAATTTACCTCAAGGGCTTTCTGGGGTTTATGAGCTTAAGCAATTACTCTTGAGATTTTTTGATTACCAAATAGAAAGAAAAATAAACTCCGCTGCTTTTGTTTAGTGAGATTAATGGTACACCACGTCGCTTGTTGGCGACGTGGTATACTTGAGATATATTTATATTTTTATTTATGGATGGATTTCAAATTAGGAAAATACATGAACCAGTGTTAGACGAGGAAACTCGGGGAATTATTGGTGGAGAGGTAGGTGGGGCCCCAGGTGGGGGTTTTTATAGCAATAATAAGTGGTTTATATGGGCTATTATAATTGGCTTGCTGATTATAGGGGTATTGGTATATTTGGTGTTTTTTAAGGGTCCTGTTACTACGACAACTCCTGCAAAAATAAATTTAAGCATAGATGTGCCTTCTAATATTTCGGCTGGTGGGGAGGTGGTTGTTAAATTTAGGGTGGAGAATCAGGATACAAAAACATTGGCACCGGGTCAGTTAGAGGTGGTTTTACCTGAAGGTTCGACTTTCTTGCAAAGCACTCCTCCATCTACGGATCAGAATGGAACACTTTATCCTGTACCAGAGTTAGTGGCTAATCAAAATGCGGTCATATTTGTTAAATTTAAAGCCCAGGGTGGAGTAGGTGATATTAGAAAAGTTTCTGCCAAATATAGTTATAGATTTTCTGGGGTAAGTTCTGAATTTGTTAAAGAGGCTTCTTCAGATGTACAGCTCACGGCTTCTGATGTTGGTATAGAATGGAATGGTCCAGTAAATACTAACAGATCCCAATTAATAGAATATACTTTAAATTATAAAAATAGTTCTTCTCGTGATATAGCGGGAAGCAGGATTCAAGTTACTTACCCTGATGGTTTTCAGGTTGGTTCTACATCACCCAATGCGGATTTGAATGGAAATACTTGGTCCATAGGCAGGCTTACAGCGGGGCAGTCAGGAAGTATAAAAATTCAGGGTACTTATACAGAGGCTAAACCTGGGGAAACTAAAAATATAAAAGCGGAATTTTTAGTTCTTTCAAGTTCTGGCACATTTTTTGTTCAAGGAAATAGTACTTATTCGACTTTAATTGCCAGTACGCCCTTATCCTTGGTAATAACTCCTGATGGAAGTACTTCGAGTATAGTAAGACCGGGGGGACGACCTAATTTTCAAGTTGATTTTGCGAATAATTCAGATAGACCTGTAAGTTCAGTTAATATAAGTGTAACCATAGAAAGTAAAGCGGTCGATTTGTCCTCTCTAACTAGTGATGGTGGGGTGGTCTCTGGTAATACTATTACCTGGAACGCTTCAAGTAGTGGACAGTTAGAGAATTTGGCACCAAATGGACGGGGTCAATTTAGGTTTGGTTTTGCTATCAGAAACCCAGCTGTGAAGGATAATAGTAAAAATATTGATGTAAAAATATCTAGTAAAATAGTTTCTCAAGAGTATTCTTCGCCATTCCCTGGAAATCAGTTATCTTTAAAAGTTGCTACGGTAGGACAGGTGACATCTCAGTTAACCTTGAGCTCGGGGGCTAATCCACCAAAAGTGGATAAATTGACTACTTATACTGTAACTTTGTCTTTAAAGAATTCAACTAATGATATAACAGATGGTGTACTGACCGCGTTTATGCCGATTAATCCACAGAGTTTCGATAAGGGAAGTTTGTCGCCTAGGGATGCAAGTAGTGTAAAATTTGATCCAGCTACGGGTAAAATTACTTGGAATACAGGGCTTTTGTCTTCAGGAAGTGGAAGTTTTGTCCCTTCTAAAACATTAGTATTTAAAATAAACCTAACACCTGTAGCATCGCAGGCTAATAAACCTGTTCAGCTTCTTAAGGATATAACCTTCAGTGGACGTGATAGTTTTACTTCAGAGCAGATAACCTTAACTACTGACCCTGTTAGTACACAAGATGCTGATGATAACTCACCTGGTTTGGTTTTGCCTTAGCGACGGGATCGCATATTTGGGCGATCTTTCCGCGAAAATGCTCTGCTCCTCACTCCACCGTACCCTCCCGCGTACGCCTCCGTTCGGTGCTCACATTTTCGCGAAAATCTCATCCCAAATCTGCAATCGAGCTGTAACTGAATAGAATCGCAATTGATACAGTAAATCTCAAACTAAAAACCTCCTTGCGGAGGTTTTTTATTTATTTTTTGGGGTAGATGTATTTTACTATACTGCGGCTGTTGATTGGGATTTTACGTTTATTGATAATGTTCCAACCTTTGAAGTTCATTTCTGAAACTTCGATGTAATCTTCGGTTACTTTTTCTACATAGACTACGTGTCCATATCTTCTAGGTCCATCTGTTGTTACAGCAGCTGAGCCTGCCATAGGGATTTTTCCCGTGTCGTAACCTGCTCTTTCAGCGTTTATATGCCAGACATTGGCGTTTCCCCCGAAGTCTATTTCCATACGACTAGCAACATAGTAGGTGCAATAGCCGAGAGGGAAGAAGTGTTTGCCTAACTGTGTGAGTTTTGGTGTTTTAGTTGTTCCTTTGTTATTTTTGGGTGATGTAGGTCTAGCGATTTGGGGTGGGGGTGGTACTTTACAGCCAGGGGCAATAATAATTTTACCTTCTTCGATATCATCTGCGCCGTCGAGTCCGTTGTAGGAAATAATTTTTTCTAAATCACAGTTATATTTGTGGGCGATGTCTGGTAGTGTTGTGTTTGAATCTGCTTTAACTAGTACGCCGGTTGTAGGTAGGATTAATAGTTGCCATCCTCGTTTGACAGTATAGGAGGGTAGTTTGTTTGCCCATACGATGGTATCTGTGGATATCTTATATTGTTTAGCTATGCTGCTTAAGGTTTCTCCTTCGGCTACTGTGTGTACTTTTACCTGTTTAGAGATAAGCTCTGAAACTGAATCTGGGTTTGGCTTTACTATAGAGTTTGAGTCGCTGATAACTAGGTTATTAACAGAGCTCTCGTCTTCTTCTCCGAAAGATTCTAAGAAAGGTGTGGTTTCAGCGTACGCTTCTTGGATGAATGGATTATTTTTTTGCTCTATAACGGTTTTTATAGATGCAATTTTACCGTATACCTTGTCTCCTTCTGGATGGTGATAAGTTAATAAAATACTAGCAAGGCTTTTGTCTGTGGATTCAGGTTTTAATTTAAAAAAGTAGAGGTTGAAAGATACTATAGATAAAGTAATAAAAAAGATTACAAGTTCACTTGAAAAAGTAAGTAATAAATCCCAGAAACCAAGTCGCTTAATATGAACAGCCGGAAAGGATTTTAAATGAATCCTTTTTAAAATGCTTGAATTTCTTTTGAGGGAGTATAATAGTTTTTTAGCCCAATATTGTGCTAAAAAGCTGAAAATTCGGATTGCCGAATTGATTCGTTTTATAAAATTCGAGATACTTGTCATATCTAGATGTAATTTTATAAAAGTAAGTTTATAGAAGCAAGAATTTTGAACTTTATAAGCCAGAAATGGTTTTAGTTAAGGTAGATAAAATATTTTTTTCTCTTATATATGAGACTTTTTAGGTTATTTAATGAGAATTAATTTGCTTATTTTTAAATTATTATTTTCAAGAATTTAATAATTTAAATATTACTTTTGTGGTCTTACAATTAATAATAATTTTTGGAGTTGTGGTGGTAATTCTTGTTAGAATTAAACAATTAAAAATAAAATAGAAAATATCATATATGGATTTGAGTGAGTTAAATGATCAGCAGAAAGAATCGGTTGAAGCTGGATTGGGTCCGGTATTGGTTTTGGCAGGAGCGGGTAGTGGTAAGACAAGGGTATTAACCTACAGGATTGCATATATAGTAGAGAAGGGTTGGTTTAAGGGAAATGAGATCTTAGCAGTTACTTTCACTAATAAAGCTGCGGCTGAAATGAAGGGGAGAATAGAAGGATTGCTTAGAGGTATGAATTTGGGTGTAGCTTCGGATGGATTACCAACACTTGGCACTTTTCATTCTATAGGCGCTAGAATTTTAAGAAGAGAAATAGGGCTATTGGGTTACACTAATGCTTTTAATATTTTAGATTCAGATGATAGTTTAAGAATTTTTAAGGATATAGTAAAAGAATTAGAAATAGATGAAAGATATTCACCTTCCTTTATAAGGTCTGAGGTAAGTAAAGCGAAAAATAGGCTTGAGACCCCAGAAAATATACGTTTGGATTTTCCAGCCGAAATACAGAAAGTTATTAGAGATTGTTATGCCAGATATCAGAATATTTTACATAATCAAAATTTAGTTGATTTTGATGATTTGTTAATGTTACCCGTAAAAATTTTTGAAGTCAGTAGCAGTGCTTTAGAAAGATACCAAAATAAGTTTAAGTATATATTGGTAGATGAGTATCAAGATACTAATTATGCCCAGTATGTTTTTTTGAAAATGTTGTGTACCAAAAACAATATTTTTGTAGTAGGCGATGATGCGCAGAGTATATATGGTTTTAGGGGGAGCAGTGTGAGGAACATATTGGATTTTGAAAAAGATTTTAAGGACGCAAGAGTATTTAAATTAGAGCAGAATTATAGATCAACAAAACATATTTTAGCTGTAGCTCAGGAGGTTATAGATTTGAATAAAGAGCAGAAGTCAAAAGTGTTGTGGACGGAAAATGAAGCAGGAGAATTGGTAAAAGTTAAGGAAGCAGAGAACGAAAAAGCGGAAGCATTTTTTGTTGTTAAAAAAATAATCGAGATAGCCAATGGTCGTGAAAGTGAATTTGTGGAGGAGGAGTTGGTAGAGGAAAAACCCTTTTCGATACTTGATCATTTTATTAAAAAGCAGGGTGTTTCTAGTTTGTCTACAGACTTATCGAGTTTGCCTAGACTTTCAATGCACCGAAGGTCTCTTTCTGATTTCGCTATTTTATTTAGAACTCATGCGCAAAGTCGAGTACTTGAAGAGGTATTGGTTAAGGCGGGTGTCCCTTATAAAATCGTTGGAGGACTTAAGTTCTATGAAAGAAAAGAAATAAAAGATCTTTTAGCTTATTTGAGATTTGTTGTTAATCCAAAAGAAGTTCTAAGTTTTAAGAGAATAATTAATATTCCCCCAAGGGGTTTGGGTGAGAAATCTACTGACGGTATTTTGCAGGTTTTCTCTAATCTTGATTCCTTTGATATTTCTGAGATCCTGAATAATTTATCGTTGGTAAAATTATCTACAAAACAAAGAACTCAGGCCGAGGGGTTTTTTAGGGATATTGATTTTTTAAGAAATACCGATGCTCAGGTAGGATTACCGGAATTTTTACGATTAGTAATTAAAAGAACTGGATTTGAAAGTTATCTTAGAGATAAGACTCAACAAGGCGAAGAGAGATATGAAAACGTTAAGGAATTAATTTCAGTTGCCTCTAAGTTCGGAGATTCAGGGTGGCGAGATGGGCTTGTGGTTTTTTTAGAAGAAGTGGCATTAGTAACTGATAGTGAGGAAGTGGAATTGTCAGACAGTGTAACTTTGATGACTCTTCATTCTGCTAAAGGGTTGGAATTTGATGTGGTGTTTTTTGTCGGACTTGAGGAGGGGATATTACCGCATAGTAGGAGTCTTCTTGATGAGAAGGAGTTGTCAGAAGAAATAAGATTAGCTTATGTTGGTTTGACCCGGGCAAGACAAAAGTTATTTTTAGTGTATGCTAGGACCAGGGTGTTGTACGGGGATGCAAGAACTAGTTTGCCTTCCAGAATATTAAAGGTATTACCTCCGGGGAGTGTGCAGTATAGTAACGGAAATTTGGGAGCATACTCTGATGAGCTGATTTATGAGGAGATAGAATGAAGAATGACGAATAGAGAATAGAGAATTAAGTATAGTGAATTATGGAAAAGGAAAATTTTTTACAATATTTAAAGAGTATCGGAGTTACTCCGAATAAAACATTTGGGCAGAATTTTTTAGTGAATGATTTTGTTTTACAAGATATAGTGGATGCCGCTCAAATTAAAAAAGACGATTTTATTGTAGAGGTGGGTCCTGGGATAGGAAATTTAACGACGAGGCTAGCGGGTGTTGCGGGCAAAGTTTTGTGTATTGAAAAAGATAAACAATTTGAAAGAAGACTTAGGAGTGTCTGTAAGGAGCATAAGAATGTAAAAGTTATTTATGGTGATGTGTTAAGTGAAAATTTTTGGGAGCAATTGGATGAGGGTTATAAAGTTGTGGCAAATATTCCATACTACATAACTGGAAAAATTATTCAGTTGTTTTTGAAGGCAGAAAAAAAACCTAGTTCAATGGTCTTGCTTACACAAAAGGAAGTTGCAGAAAATATTACGGCAGGGGAGGGGAGAGGAAATTTACTTGGACTGTCTGTGCAGTTGTATGGCCGGGCTGAACTTATTCAGGTTGTACCAGCAAAAGATTTTTTTCCAGCACCAAAAGTTGCTAGTGCGATTGTAAGAGTTGTATTAGATGAAAGACCGAAAGCCGGAGAAGTGGATGAGAAAAAGTTTTTTAGAATTTTACATGCTGCGTTTTTGGGAAAAAGAAAACAGCTTCATAACACACTACAAAATAATTTATTGTTACCCAAAGAAAAAGTTTTGGAGATACTTACTGAAGCGAAAATAGACCCCATGGCTAGACCACAAAATTTACAACTCGAAGATTGGATTAGGCTCTATAATGAGTTAGAAAAAAAATCTCCCAGCTAGGGAGATTTTTTTATTTAGACATCTTCCCAAAAACCATTCCGTTTAATTTTCTTCAAATTCGGCTCCAAAATTTCCAAAAAATTTTTACCGTAATGGCGATTACGCTAAAAATTTTTTGGTAACTTCTCGCTCGAATTTGAAGAAAATTAATTCGAAAGCGACTTTGGGAAGATGTCTATTGAGTCGCCGATTTTTATGTTGTGTTTTTTTGTGTAGCCGGAATTTACTTCTAGGACATAATCTATATAACCAGGTGGTTGGTAAGTTAGGAGATTGTCATCATTTGAATTTTTTGGTGCGGGGATGTTTTCGTTTATAGAAATAATTTTGTTGTCTCGTATCCAAATAATGTCTATAGGAAATAACATGTCTTTCATCCAGAATGAGGGGAGTGCATTCTTGGTGTAAGAGAAGTCGAACAGCATTCCGGAGTTTTCAGGTAGGCTGCTTCTTTGTCCCAGACCTAATTCTCTGCTTTCGTTGGTGTTGGCGACTTCGACTTCGATTTGGGATTTATCTTTAAAAACGATTTTAGTCTTTGTGAGTGTGGTGTGGTTTAAAATTTGATTAGTTTTTTCTTTCTCTGTGTATTTAAGATATAGAAGAATGCATGTGGTTAGTAAGAGTAGGGGAATAAGGATGAAAAATATTTTTTTATTCATACTTTAGCCTAGCTGATAAAGGATATTCTTGCAAAAAAAACTCAGATGTGCTATAATTGTTACAGAGTTTGGAAAAATACTCACTCGAAACAAAAAGAAAATTGAATAATTATAGAAAAGCCTTTTGTTTATTGACATATTTTTGTCAAGACTAGTTTTTCGTACACAGAATTTTTAGAAATAAAAATAAAATGCAAACAAATAATTCTGACTCGCATATAGGTGGGTTTTCATATTGGCACTTAGGTTTAGTCGCAGGCCTTGCGGCTCTTTTGGTTTTGATAATAGTAATGAAATCAGGTTTTAGTTTTTTTGGAAAAAAGAAAACTGGAGAAGTAGCTGGGGTGACTAGTTTAACTTATGAGCAAGTTAAAAAAGAAGTCGATCAAAAATCACGAGCTCCACAGGATGATGAAGCATTGACCGCAGAGGTAGTTGCCATGCTCGATCCCAGCAACTCTTCTGGTGAGGTTTTAGGTGCGAGTACGGATGAGTTAAGTAATTTTCCATCTATCGAATCGATAATAAGTGATGATCAGCTCAGAAAAATTCAAATAAGAATTTCTACGGAGTCAGGTAAATCGGCGATAGAAAAATATGCGAGAGACACAGTTTATGTGGAGACCAAAAATAATGTTTTAGATTTATTTGCTAGTTTGAATAGTGAAGACCCTGCGGTATTGGTAGATTCAAAAAAACGTGCGGAGGCCATGGTAACAGCGCTCGGGGGGATAAGTGTGCCTAAGGAATTAGAAAATTATCATAAGTACAAATCTATTTATTACGTAGTATTAGGAAGGCTTGCGATAGCGCTCTCTGACACAGGTTCTAAAGAGACATTGCTTTCTAATACACAATTTCTTTTCGCTCTTATAGAAAAAATGGAAAGACTAAAAATAGAAATTCAAAATAAGTATGGGGTAGCTATATGAAGTTAAATTATTTTAAAAAATTTATAATCGGAATTTTGATTGTAAGTTTTGTCGTTCCCTTTTTGGGTGAACCAAAAACGGCAAATGCTCTCGATGTTGATATCGATGGTCCTTGGGGTGTTCCTGATGCAATTGCTAATGCAGGTCACTTTTTAAGTTTTGGTACCCCTATAGAGGGGACAGTTCAGAGTACTGCTACTGGTATTGGTTCAATGGCGTGTGATCAGGGTACAGCTGCAGTAGAGCAGGGGACAGGTTTTATAAATTCAATTGGTGGAGGGTTTGCTCTCATCGGTGGTAGTGCTGCTGAGTCTGCTAAGTTAGGTACTATGGTTGCTGCTTTGCAATCCAGAGTTTTATGTTTTCAAGCATTAGTGGATGCAATTGAATTGGCTTCTGCAAAAGATATAACTTATAGACAACAGTTTGATACGCAACAAAAATTAATTCAATTGAAAGCCCAGAAGGAACAAGCGCAACATAGGTTGAACGATGTGCAAGCACTGTTTAACGCCTCAAACAAAGATTTTTTGAGAGCTATACTGACAAGATTTATTTTAAATTTAAGCAAGGTGTATACAACTAAATTCGTAAACTCATTAGTACAAAGATACAGAATTCCAAAAATTTTAGCATATGCAGATGTGCTAGGCACACAAGTTTATGCTATGGACTATATAAAAAAGAATTATGCAGGTGATGCTCAGCAGCAAATGATATTAAGATCTCTTCTCCAAGCTCAGTATCTGAATGCGCCTGGTAGACTTCAAACCGCTAGAACTTTAATTCAGGCTAGGGCAGAAAAGAATTTGGGAATTGATCCATCGCGGGTTCCTTTGGATGATTTAACTTTCGAAAGATCTATGGCTAGGGTTGCAGGTGTGAATAATAACTGGATAACTTTGGAATTAATAAATGCAGCAAGGGCAGATACGGCACGTTCAGCAGGTATGTCTGCAGCTTATAGTGAAGTTGCTTCGAGTAATGGTTTTATGTCTTCTAGGACTTCACCTGGAGGAAGTTGCGCTTCCGCGCTTGGTCAACAGAGAGATATTGATCTTCAGACCTCTACAGTTTCTCGTGACTATGAAAGTGCGAATGATGTGTACCAGCGTCTTGTAGATAATAATGCTAGTAAAACAGAAATAGACAAAGCATTCGCAGCGAGGGAGCAGTCTTATAATCAATTAATGGCATTGCCTGACAAAGTAGGTAAGCCGATAGTCGATGCATGTAACATAATTAGTTCCCCTGCAAACTTTATTGCAAGAAGTACTGGTGATTATTTGAAGTCTTATCTTGAACAGAATACTAACTTAAAAACCGACAACCTTCCTTTCTTTGCAAACGTGTTAGCGGATATGGCAACCAACTTAATTCAAAACATTCTTCCAGGTGGAAACGGGAATGCTAAAAATACACTGCTAGATGAAACTCTTGGCTTGGTGGGTGAGGGGATAAATGAAGCCACAAGAATAATTCCTTCGGCAAGAGCGGAGAACCCTCAATTTAATAAAAATTATTTAATTAACTTTGATATTAACCCTACCCATGCAAAGCCAGGTGAAAATTTTGTAATCTCTGTAGATTTAACGGGTCTTAAGGAAAGTGATGGTCCTTTCAGGATTGAGGTTACTGCACCTTCAGGTCGGGTAGATATTCAGGATACAGTAAATAAACCAGAGAAAGTTGAATATGAGGCGACATTGCCAAGTGATGCTACTCCTGGAAAAATTTTGCTCTATAATATAGTTGTAAAAGGTTCTGGTTTTGCAAAAGCTCAGCAATTACAAATAGATATAGACGGAACGGTAGCGGGAACATTTACATCAAGGTTTTCATCTATTAAACGTTGGGAGAATACTAAGAGTGTTAAGCTTAGATAAAAGGTATGAACTATCAAACAAAATTTTTAATCGCAGCAATGTTAATAGTAGAGCAGGTGATAGCAGGTTATGCTATCTCTACTTATTTATCTAATAAAAAAAATAATTCAAAAAATTTTTCATCTAGTTCTACTTTAAAGGTTGATAGTCAAAAATTTGCATTAGATAAAGAAAATGACCTAAGACAACCTCAGGTACTGAATGAATTTACTGACTCTCCAAATGGGGGTGTAGAGGATAATGTGATTCCGTATAGAGATGATACTGTTCCCTATCGGGATGATTCAAATGTTATAAGTGATGTACCTGCTTTAAATTTTACTCGAAGGACTAGTGATGGGTTGGGGAATTATACTAATAATAGAGTGAACATAGACGGTGATAGTGCTATGGTTAGGTGCATGAGGGGTCAATTGAATACAACTGATGGTAATGTTAAGGTTTGTATTGACGGAGAGGCTGAGAGAAATAGGGCTGGCGTTACAGAGAACGTAAATACTTATACAACAAATAATTCTGTGTCATTACGTAATCCGAAAATTTATAATTCCACAGCATACTCTGATTGTATGGACTCTAAGACTGGTGGCATATCATTTAATTCTCCACAGTATCAGGAAGCTATAAGGCAGTGTGAACAAGAGAATCAGAGATTTGGGCAGTATCAAACTGTAGATCAGTGTATAGCAGCTGAAATTCAGCTAACCTCTGGGTCACCGTTTAGAAAACTTGCCAAGGCAAAAGAGGTTTGCGAAGAGCAGTTTGGGAATAATCCTCCACCGGTAAATAATCCTAATAATACTAGTCCTTAAAGTTATTCTTTAAGTCATAAACACAGGTGTAAAACCTGTGTTTTTTGTTTGTTTAAAGAAATGATATATTAGCTACTTAGTGCATTGCTATTTTATTCAGAGTGTTGTATAAAATATGTTATAATATTTTTGTAT
>CAYSUI010000013.1:0-34838 GCA_964434195.1 uncultured Candidatus Saccharibacteria bacterium | reverse complement strand
TCCAAATTTTTTTATTAGATTTTCTACTTCTAGGGCCTTCAATGCCTAACTCCTTTTTATTCTTTAAAATTGAATTAATTTTCCTTAGACAATAATTGATTTCCAGTCTTGGACGAATTTCTCTATACCTTGGTCGGTTAGAGGGTGTTTTATCTCATAAGAAGAATAGTCTTCTTCTAAATTGACTGTTTGTTTTGGAATTTCTAATAAGCTTCCTGGTAAATAGTTATAATCTTTAGGGGGTAAGGCCATTCCGGATTCGGCCCAAGATTTCAATATTTTAAAAGGTGCTGTGATTATATCTACTTCCAAATGCAAGCAAGCAAGAAAATGATCCATACTTCTTACACTCGCGGCTAGAAGTTCAACATGCCCGTCTCCACTTTTATAAAGTTCACATACGTTTTTTATAAAATCCATACCGTTTTCACCTCGGTCGTCCAGGCGACCAATGAAAGGAGATAGAAAAACCTGACCCTTTTTTGCACCTTTGGTTGCAGAATAAACTGCTGCAGCTTGTGCTTCACTAAAGACCAAGGTCATATTCACGCTCATACCTTCCGCGATGGACTTATTTGCCGCATCTAGACCGCCTTTTGTGGTCGGGTATTTTATATGAGCGTTTGGTATCCAAGTGTTCATAGCTCTTGCCTGAGTCAGCATCTCGTCGGCTGTGGTATTGGCGTCCGCAAAAACCTCTATAGATACTGAGCCCTCTGGAATTAAGTCACTAACCACAGAGACAATTTTCTTATAGAACTCATTTACCTCTTCGGAGGTAAATTTATTGCCGGCATCCAGCCTCGCTTTTGCTTCAGGACTTTTTGCGATGAGCGAAGGATTTGTGGTTTGTCCGTCTAAAAATCCGAGTAACTCTATTATTTCCTTAGTCTCTTCTGGATCTCCTGAGTCTAAAAATATTTTTGTTTTAAGTTCTTCTGGTTTCATATAGTTATAAATTAATATCCGTGAATAAATCTACGTTTTTCATTTTATGCCAAATTCTTGCTGGGATTTCGGGTATACTTCCAGATGAATTCAAAAGCTTACCGAAGGCAGTGGTTTTTTCGGCACCAACAGTAAAGGCAATGGCAGCATCTACTTTTTCTCTGAGAAATACATTAGTGACAGTTACTCTTTCAGAATATTTACTCTTACTTCCGAAATTTACACCTTTAACCCAATACATAGGATCCTCAAATAAAGTTTCGAACATTGTAGGGTCTTCCGGCATAGGCAGTATACCAGCAGTATGACCATCTTCACCCATTCCTAAAGTTGCTATAATCGCCCCTTCTGAATTGACAGTTTTCCATGACACTAAAGATTCTGCAAACCAGAGTGAAAATTTTTCTAGACTCATACCCAGAGAAGGTAAGGCATCAATTGAACTTGCGCCAGCCAAAATAGCATTTTTAAAAAAAGTGGTTTCTTTTAGCTTAAGGAAATTATTAATCTCCGGATCAACCGAGAATCTTTCGTCTAAAACACTAATCGTTAAATTTTCAAAATCCAGACCAGTGATTGTTTCGGGAAGAATATTTAAAGCACTTCCCCCTGAACATAGAAATAACTTCTTTTTCCCTGGAAAACTCTTTAGAACAGAAATAATTTTCTCTTTACTCGAATTTATAGCCTCTTCTCGTGAGGGATATTTATGAAACTGCATATTAACTTCTCAAGTTTACTGATTTATTGAATATCTGATAAAAATGCAGAAAATTTTCTGCTATTTGTCTCACAGCATCTGAATTACTTTTTTCCCCGCTCCTAACCTGTCTCAATGCATTCTGAAATATAGTCCGTCCCGCAGAAAAACCAATAACACCTGACACAGCCGCACCTACGCTTAACCAACTCTCAACTTGAGGAAATGCTGCTCCCCTACTCATTATTACCAACCCAACTCCCTCTCTACCATTGGATTGAATTACCATTACTAAATCCTGATAATGCTTAGTTAGCTCAAAACCTTCCAGATGCCATACATCCGGATCGGTCCCCGCCCTCCTTAACTCGCTTACAACCTGAACTGCTAGCTGTGGCCTAAT
This sequence comes from uncultured Candidatus Saccharibacteria bacterium, assembly GCA_964434195.1. GTDB lineage: Bacteria > Patescibacteriota > Doudnabacteria > UBA920 > UBA920 > CAYLIB01. Next base: position 32,787 of record CAYSUI010000013.1, on the reverse strand, counting down.
TTCTAAGTCGAACCTTCTTGTATCTCCATCCACTTTATTCAACTGCTCCTCAGTTGCGGGAATTCTAACCTCAATAAGAAGCCGGAGTTGCTTTGATCTAGCATATTCTGTTAACTCAGCGAGTTTTCTTTGTTGCAACAACCTACCTTCCTCACGGGATTCGGGATTATAACGAACTAAGGCCTTAATAAATGCCGGATGATATTTTTCTATGTGACTACCAAAATCCTCTCCATACTCGAATTCCAATATTTCCATACCACTCTTCTCAACCGCTAGAATAAAGGGGATTTCTTCATTAGCCGCTTCTTTTATCACCTCACTCCCCGTTAACTCATCGATAAAGAAAGTTGTATTGGATTTTGGCATCCCAGATTCGATGGCTAATTTAAACCCCTCGAATATAATTTTTTTTAGATTGGAAATTTCTTGCCAATCTTCTGGTTTTGGCTCAAGCCCTTCAAGCTCTAAAATATGCTTAATAAAACTACTCCTATGATCTGTTATTAAGATATAAAGAGGGCCAGGAAAACCTATTGTTTGTTTGTTTCCGAAACCGAACATATTTTTAGATTGAAGAATTTAGAATAGCGAATGAGGAATGAAGAATGGAGTGCTAACAATCAGTAGAGGGATTTCATTTCTTCTAGAGACTTTGGAGTGTAGTCACCCGCATGTCCAGCTTGACCAAAGTCCTGCATTCTTTTTGCTATGAGAACCCTGATAGCCTCTCTGGTAGGTGTTAAATAATCTCTTGGATCATATTTTTCAGGGAAATCTTTGAAAAATTTTCTAATTGTACCAGTAATAGCAAGACGGATGTCGGTATCTACGTTTACTTTTCTTACCCCGTGCTTAATGCCTAACTGAATTTCCTCTATTGGTACACCATAGGTTGGTTTTAGATTACCACCATTCTGATTAACAAGATCTTGAAGTTCTTGAGGGAGACTACTTGATCCATGCATAACCATGTGGGTATTTGGCAGTCTTTTATGGATCTCAATAATACGATCCATTACTAAAGTTTCACCAGTAGGTTTTTGGGAGAACTTGTAAGCACCATGACTTGTACCCACAGCGACCGCGAGAGCATCTATACCAGTTGCGTTTACAAATTCTACTGCCTGATCTGGGTCGGTTAGTCTGTGCACGTTATCTCCTGCACCAGCACCATCTTCTACGCCGCCTATAACTCCTAGTTCGGCTTCAACACTAACGCCTCTCGCATGGGCGTAATCTACGACTTTTTTGGTTTGTTCGATGTTATATTCGTAACTTGCTGGGGTTTTGTGATCTTCAATTAAACTTGCGTCTATCATAACGCTTGTGTAACCGAGGTCCACTGCGGACATGCAAGCCTCGAGGCTTCCGTGGTCCTGATGAATTACAATCGGAATTTCAGGATATTCTTCGCTTGCAGCTTTCATGAGTGCGAATAAATAACGATCTCCAGCGTATTTTCTTGCACCACGACTCGCCTGTAAGATAACCGGGGAATTTGTTTCTTTAGCAGCCATCATTATCCCTTGCACCTGCTCCATATTATTTACGTTGAATCCGCCGAGCGCATATCCGCCCTTTGCCGCCTCGTCTAAAGCTTGCCTAAGTGTTACTAACATATATTTTTATTTATTATGATGATGAGTTGTTATGTATCTCATAGTTTTTGAACTTGCGCGCATGACTACTGAATGAGTAATAGTGTGACTATTGGTCATTTTTACACCTTCTAGAAGTGGGCCGTCTATTACACCTGTTGCTGTAAAAGTTAACATATCCCCTTTTGAGAGATCTTCACTGGAATAAATTTTATTCGGATCGGTTATTCCGTATTTAGTTAAATTCTCTTTCTGTTGTTCGTTTTTTGGGTGGAATCTTGCAAAAATTTCTCCGCCAAGAATTTTTATTGCAGCAGAGGCCAGTACAGCTTCGGTGGAAGCACCAATACCCATAAGTAGGTCTATCCCGCTATTCGGCAGACTTGGAGCAATTGCACCGGCTACATCACCGTCGGTAATCAGTCTTACCCTGGCACCTGCTTCTCTTATTTCTTTAATAAGACCTTCGTGTCGTTCTCTATCTAATAACACTACTGTTACATCCCCTACGTCTTTACCCAGAGCTTTAGCGACATTCTCTATATTATCTTTAGTGCTAGCGTCTAAATTTATAACATGTCTTGCTTTTGGACCGGCGGCAATTTTTTGCATGTACATATCTGGAGCGTTTAACAAGCTCCCCTTCTCGCCACTTACTATAACTGCGAGGGCATTGTATCTACCGTATGCAACGGAGTCTGTACATTCGAGTGGGTCTATAGCGAGGTCGAATTCCGGTCCACCAGTTCCTACCTTTTCACCCGTATAAAGCATAGGAGCTTCGTCTTTTTCACCTTCACCAATTACCACGGTACCGGAAAAAGCGATTTGATTAAACCTGAGCCGCATTTCTTTAACCGCAGCACCATCCGCCGCATGTCTATCGCCTTTTCCTATCCATTCACTCGCCGCAATAGCCGCAGCTTCGGTAACTCTAACAAATTCTAAAGCTAAATTTCTATCCATAACAATATATGTTTTTTAAATTTTTACCTTTTACTTTAATACTGAATTAGGTCACTCAGGAATTAGCAAGAATCTCAGTAAACTACTGATAAGTTCGCAAATAAAAAAAGTTCTTGCTGGTGAATACTTAATCTTAACTTAAATATATACCTTTTAGTATATTTTATACCTTTTTACAAAAAATAGAAAAACTAGACACTTAACGAGTTATTGAAATAAGAAAAGCATAATATTTACTAACTAACCTATTTTAGAGTGAAATACTCTCTGCTAGTATGATAGTGATTAAGTGTAAAACAAATGAGAATACTTGAATTTACAAAAATAGCTTTTCAGAAGGAATTCAGGAAGCCGATTTTAGCGGGGGTGCTATCTATAACCGCACTAGTTTTTAACATCCCTTTCCTATATGTACTAGCGACTATACTCGGACTTGCAGTTTTGGTATTCGAAACAGTACTTAAAATACGAGAACGCAAATTTTCGCTCGACTATATAGCTATACTAGCTATGGTAACTGCGCTCATAACACGAGAGTATGCTGCAGGAGCTATTATTTCTATCATGATCCTACTTAGCGAAGCTTTAGAGCTATTTGGTTCTAATCAGGCTGAGGAAGCATTGTCTAAACTCGTGGAGAGAATTCCTAAAATTTGTGACGTTAAGACAACACAGGGTATAGTTACAAAAAACATTCAGGATGTCAGAGAGGGTGAGATCATTTTAATTAAACCCCAAGAAGTAATTCCGCTCGACGGTTACCTTATATCGACCCACGCGCTTATTGATGAGTCAAGTCTTACCGGCGAGCCCATTCCCCAAAATTATTCTACAAATCAATTTCTAAAAAGCGGGTTCTTAAATGCTGGAAACCTTTTGGAATTAAAAGTAGAGGGAGATTTTTCTCGTTCGACTTACCAAAAAATAATCGGTTTGGTTAAGGAAGCAAAAAAACACCCAGCTGGCATTGTGAGACTGGCGGAAAAATATAATTACGCATTCACCGCAATAACGTTAATAATTGCGGCCTTCGCTTATCTTATTTCCCACGAAACCACTAGAGTATTGGCTGTATTGGTAATCGCGACTCCTTGCCCGTTACTCATCGCCGCACCTGTAAGTTTCTTGGGTGGCATGAATAAAGCCTCGAAGAGTAATATAATTATTAAACGCCCGGCCATACTAGAAATACTTTCCAGAATCAAGTATATCTTTTTTGATAAAACCGGCACATTAACTTTAGGTGAACCCAAACTTGTACGAATCGAAATAAGAAATAGCGAGATCACGGAAGACATTTTGCTTACCCATGTAGCCGCGATCGAAAGACACTCACTCCACCCACTAGCACGAGCTATTATTTCGGCAAAAAATGAGAGAAAATTACCTGACGTAATTGCAGAAAACGTTAACGAAATTGTTGGTCAGGGTATAAGCGGTAATATTAAGGATAAAACGTATACTATAAAAAAATCGGCCGTATCGAACAACCAAGGAATAAGCATAGATATCCTAACTAACAACCAAGTAATTGCGGAATTAACTTTTAGTGACACCCTTAAGTCTAATACGATCGAGGTTCTAAGCAAACTAAAAGACAAATATAAAATTGCGATTGTTACCGGCGATACAGAGGCTAACACGAAACGCCTTTTTGACTTCGCAGGTATTACTATTCATGCTCATACTTCCCCGGAAGAGAAATATAAAATTATAAAATCAGCTCAAACTAGCCAGAATCAAGTACTAATGGTTGGCGATGGACTAAACGATGCCCCAGCACTTGCACTGGCTAATGTGGGAATGGTTTTCTCCGGAACTGAAAATAGTGCTTCAATCGATGCAGCTGGTGTCGCTATTTTAAATCATGATATTAGCTCAGTTGAGAGATGCTTAGATATTTCTAACCGCACGGTTCTGATTGCCAAACAAAGCATTATTGTAGGTATTGGGCTTTCAATTGCAGGCATGTTATTTGCCATGTTCGGTTTTATACCGCCAATATACGGAGCCTTACTTCAGGAGCTTATAGACGTTCTGGTTATACTAAACGCTTTGAGGGCTGCAAGATAATTACACCCAAGAACACTAATCAGTCATTAATTCTTGCAAGGCCTGACCTCCCTGCATTCTGACATTCTTAGGTATATTTAGCGTTGAGTTAAATAATTCTTCGATAGAAAACCATTTAAATTCCGTAGGGTATTCATCTGGATGAGGAGTTATTTCTCTATTTTTACTAGTAAAGGCATAAGCCAAGGAAACATGAAATCGACCCTCTCCCACCGGATGTTGGTTGATAGCGAAAGGGACTGGCACAAAAAACCGATCAGGCTCAATGTACTCAATCGACTGTTTAGAAAATATTTCTAAGCCAGTTTCTTCTTTAACTTCCCGCAAAACCGCCTCAAAAGGATTTTCGCCTGGATCAATATGACCACCAGGAGCGAGCCACATGCTATATTTTTGGTGTAAATGTAAGAGGAGCTTGCCTGAGTTTACAATGTAAGCATCTGCACAATAACAAAGCTTATCGGAGGTATGTGACATTTATTTGTGTTTAAGTATTAAGCAACGAATTGGTTTCTATTATTTATTCTATTACCAGTTAACGCTAATGTACAGGTAATGGTAATATATAGAAGCATTGTAGGAAAACGATAACCGAAATGCTTACTAGGCTTTTCAATCATGAAAAAAACTTCGATACTAAATAAGGGATCATTTCCTATTTTATTTCTAAATCTTAGTTATAGTTATTCGATATAACTTTTTAGGATTCATGTACACAAAAACAAAACAAAACAAAAAGGATTTACGCTAATCGAACTACTTGTAGTAATCGCAATTATTGGGTTACTCGCTTCAGTCGTACTCGTTTCTCTTGTCTCCGCTAGAGAAAAAGCAAGGATAAACAGCGGGGTGCAATTAGAACAAAAACTTTATCAGGCTTTTGGAGATAGTGCTTTAGGAGTATGGCAAATGTCTGGCGGCTCTGGCACTTCTATACCTAATCTTGGTTCTTTTAATAGTGGTCAGCCCGCAACGATCACGGGTGGCACCTGGACCACTGACGGACCCTCAGGTAAAGCAGCGGTCACATTTACTTCAGGGAATAGAGTTTCGATAGGTGGCAATATAGACAGCCCAACTAGCATGACCGTTGCCGTCTGGATTAGGACAACTTCAGCAGTCCAGCAGCCCATTTTTAGCAACCGAGTCACTTTCGGTGGACAACTTTATTTTGGAACGAGCGGTGGGAGATTATTTGTTTATTCATATAGCGGAAGTCTTCAGAGCCACCTTTCTAACGCTCTTGTAAATGACGGAAAATGGCACCATGTTGTTTGGACAAGCAATGGCACTGTAGCCAAGATGTATATAGACGGGAAACTGGATAACCAGGCTAATAACACAAGAAGTGTAACAACTGGACCAGGTTACATAGGTTACTATGGAGAGAATAACGAATCGTTCAATGGAAGTATAACGGGAGTATATTTATATGATCAGTATATCCCGTAGATCGAGATATAATTTTGAATTTTATGTGTGGAGCGTTTTCTATTTTACATCCGTTTAGGGAAGTGGGGAGGCATTTTAATGCTGGTTATAATGAAGAATTTGAAAAACCCAGATATAACATTCGACCAAGCCAACCCATACCCGTAATTCTAAATACGGAACCAGAGCAAATTAATTTTGCCTTGTGGGGAATTCACCCTACTTACGATAAAACCAAGAAGATGTTTTTTATAAACGCCAGGAACGATAGTTTACTTAAACCTACTTGGAAACACATGCTTAAAGAACAGCGGTGTTTAATTCCTGCCGATGGTTTTTATGAGTGGCAAAAATTAGACAAGAAAACTAAAATACCTTACCGTTTTGAACTAAAAACAAAAAAACTCTTTTCCTTTGCTGGCATCTGGCACTTGGAAGAAGAAAAAAAGCATCCAATCCCCCACTGCATAATAATTACAACCGAGCCAAATAAACTAGTAGCAGAAGTTCACGACCGAATGCCCGCCATGTTAACATAGACACAAGAAGAGGCATGGCTAAATCCCGATTTAGAGACTGAAGATCTAATTAAATTACTAATTCCGTATAAAGCAAGTGAAATGAAAAAATACCAGGTTTCGAGTTTAGTAATTTCCCCTGCTAATGATTTCAAAGAAATACTACTTAATGAAACTTAACGAATATTTTATAAATACCCCCGAAACTATCTGGAAAGTAGTATTCTATAGACATTTACATAAGCCTTTCTTAAACTATTACTATTAGTTCTTGGTCTCATTTCATATTCAACCATTGGCTGGTATTTAATAAGAGCAGGGTTATATTTTTACAATTACACCCTATTTCAAGACCTAATTATATGAATAACAAACTCTAACTTTAAAATTGGGACCAATACCCTAAAGCTAAATTCATACTCTTTTGAAGAGAGGTGAAGTAAATACATGTGCGATTATTTTGCTTTATATATAATTAAATCTTTTAATAATGAGAGAGACTCCCTTAGAATTTAAGGAAGAACAACCTAGACATAAGGATTTACCGCCCGATACCACGCTCATTTTACATAATGATGAAATAGCAAAAACCTCACCCGAGTTAGTAGGATGTAGAATTGTGATTTTAGAGAACAGCGATACCTGTATACTCAACCATTATGGACCCATGAGTAATAATCAATTGTTAGAGAGGCTAAGAGATCTGCACTTGGATGTAAAGATTTCAAAAATTTCAATATACGCACTTAATCTTTATAATATTCCAGATAATCAAGAATTTTTATCTATTACCAAAATGAGATATGAGCTAGAACTTGAAAAACTCAGAACTGAGCTAGCTTTAAAGTATCCAGAGTCAGTCATTGATATCCAGCGATATGACCCACATATAAACTTGGAGATATCCAGGGACAAAAATAAGACAGTTGTACATGAAGTACAGAAAATTAAATTATAAAACCCTATATGTATGAATCTGGAAACAAGATAGAACAGAAATTTACCACAAATGAAGAAGGCGAAATAGAAGTAGCTAATGACGAAGACTCCATTAAGGAAAAAGCAGATACTAATTACCTTAAGTATATTGGCAAATTTAACTCTAGAACTAGATACTTAGAAGAAGCACCAGCAAACGGAGACGATTCAGTGTTGGAGAGAGCGACTGTAATTGAGAGTATTTACAAACATAATAATGAGAATAATAATTCGCTCTCGGCACGCGAACTCAATACAATAGCCGAGGATTTAAACTTACCCCTAGAGGAGGTATTCCCAAAAGATGGACTTATTTTAAACATAGGTGACCCATGGCAGGCTATGGGTAAATATCCCAATGTAGTCACTGAAGATTATAAATACGGTGATGTAGCCCTATTCAATCCTAACCCTGACTATACAATTAAATATGATGACCAAAAAGTCACGGCTATGATTACATCGGTCAAAGAATTAATAGGCGATGCAAAATCTAAAGTAGGCTATAACGATTCAAAATTAGATTCTAAAGCAAGACTTGAACAGCTTGATAATTTTACCGAGTTGTATGAATTATTTATACAACTAGGAAATAAGTTAAAAGATGCCAATGAGAGTGCAAAAAAAATAGAATATTTTGGAGACGCCAAGAGAATTGAAAGTCTCTGGGCTAGTATTAGAGAAAAACTTGATGAATTATTCAAAAAACTAAACGAGGAACCTGAAAATGAAGATGGACACGCGGATGCTATAAGATCGACCGTAAGGTTTATGTGGTATAACTGTGTAGAGATCCAGAGACAACTTAATGACCTAATTGATTGGAATTTTGAAATAGTTCCGAAAGTAAAAAAGAAAGAAATGGAGATGAAGCGCGAGGGATACTCCCAAGATGATCTGGATAATTTGTTGCCCAATTTTATAAAATCAGAGATAGAAGTATTAAGACTTAAAAAAAGACACGAACACGGTAAAGTGGTTACTGCGGTGTTCCCTGAACTACCTTTTGCAGATGGTACGTTTGATAGATTTGTAGCACCATGGTCTATTTCTACAGAATCTATACCTCATGCAGACGAGGAAGAAATGGTCACTTATTGGAAAGAAATAGAAAGAGTTTTAAAACCGGGCGGGAAGGCTTATATTTACCCTCTGACCTGGACAGCTTTTGACCGCGACAAAATGATTGATTCGATTCATAGCAGTACAGAACTTACAGCGTCTATTGAACAAGGGAAGAATCAAGATATATATTTATATATAGAAAAACCAGAATAAAACTTCATAGGTCGACTGAGCTGCACTATATTTTTATATGTATTACCTTCTAAAGCTTGAGCGATAAATCCTATTCATTTGCTCTGAATCCGAAATTAAATCTTTATTTTCCTTTTGTATATAGGGAGATAATATTTCTCTTAATTTTGCCCCAGATTCGGGTATAAGCACCTTCTCCGCAGCAAGTATTATTTCATTTGGGGGGCAAAATTCAGTAATCTGCTCTCTTAGAGCAGCTCTTTCATTTTCCAACTCTGTCTCTAATTCTTGCAGTTCTTTCTTTAACTGTTGGATTTTCCCTTCTCTTTCTTCTATATCAATGGTATGGCTTACATTATTTAAATACTCTAGATCACTTTTCAATTCCCTAATCCTGATAACCTTTTCTGGAAATTGTCTATTATGAATAAATTTAGGAATACGACTTCTTTCTTGATACGCCACCTTTATTGAAGCTTCGGCGACTTTCTCTCTAACTAATGTATAAGGAATTGTTAAGGAAGTTTTAGCACTATGGCTGTTCTGCAATTCTCCGCTAGCCAATACAATACCAATTAAATTCATATACTCCCTAGTTTCGTAAGGCTCGTCGCTCTGTAAAACCTCTTCCTCTTTAGTTTTTGGATCGTATTCAAACTCTTCGCGATAAAGATAAAAAGGTAGACTATCTAGCTTATCTGAATCTACATACTTTTCCAATCCCTCCAGAAGCAGGGCGGTCATTGCATTTGCTAGAACGTAATCGTTTAATTGCTTTGCCCTGTTTCCAAACTCTATTATTTTCTTAGTGTTTTCATAACTTAATTTCATATAATTCATTAAATTGATTTATTCTCATTTTATATCTAGTTACCTGAAATACTCCTACCTTTAAGTAGTTACCAATTCCTCCGCTCGCTCACCTCTATTCATATATATTTCCTAAATACTTTAATTAAGTGAAAGTTTTTCTATTAAATATGGTTTTTCTTTCAAAATTTTATACTTAATTCCTAGTGCATCTAAAAATTTTAAGTCTGGGTAAGCATCGGTAAGTAAAAATTTCCCTTGAGGCTTTAGAACTCTTAGCACCTCAGTCACAAAACTTTCAATGTCTTCCTTACTTCTTAAATGTCCAGCTACGGCTATTTCGTAAACGAGATCGAATGAATTATCTGCGAAAGGCATATTTCTAAGATCGCCCTCTTTAAGATCTACGTCTTCTGTTTGAGAATCGTAAATTTCCATATTTATACCCGATGCCAAAACTTTATCTTTGTATTTATTTTTTAAATCCTTAATCGCATTTGCTTCAGGTCCGCAACCTGCATCCAAAATACTTATTGGATCACCTTGGTTTTCAGAATTATACCTCTCAATAATTTCAACAATAATATCCTGACAGTCTTTTGGGAAATCCTTAAAACCTCGATTACTACGAGCCTCAAATTTCCTATGAAAAAGTTGCCAAAAAAACTTTTCTTCTTCTGGAGACATTTTTTTCTTCCATTCGGCTATCTTTTCCATGTCTAGATACCAGGAACCTATAAATTCTACAAATTCTAGCAGCCATTCAGGATCTGAAATTAATTTTGACTTTAGACTCTCTGGAAATGTAATCACTCCGGATTTAAAGAAATCCGGTAATAATGACCAATAGACTTTCAAAACAACCTCCTTGTCCGCTTTGCTTAAAAGATGATTCTCCATAAGTATTCTAACTTTCTCACGAGATACGTCTAAAAAGTTTAAGACTAACCTACCTCGCTTTGTTCCGACATCCTCCGTGAGCATTTTACGTACATATTCTTCGTCTATTAATCTCTCATTTGATTTACCATCCAAAAACTCGAATTCCGCTGCCCCATCTGGAATTTTTCCATCTTCTATAGGTGTCATATGTTAAATATAAATGCTTCTTTAAAAATCTACTTCTATTATACTGTGAACTAGTCAATAGAAAAATCCGAAATATTCATATAGAGCACAAGTACCCCTTAAAGCAAAAATAAAAAACTATTTCTCGGACTAAGAAATAGTTGTAAATGTGGTGATGAAGTCCACTCCGTAGATTTTAGAAACCGTCTCCCCATCGGACTTTTCAAATACAAATTCGACAGATGCTCTCCCTTTTAGATCTACGCGTGAGAATGAAAGCTCTCCTGGAACATCCAGTGCGCAATCGTATACTACAGCAGACACGATCTCCTGAGATGCGAGCAATTCCCTATGCTCCTCAAAAGCTTCCAGGAACGTTTTCTTTTCTGTGGGAAGTGTAAAACCACTTACCCAGAGATCTTCCGGGTCTACACGCCTGTACAAAACTACCCTTTGTGCTACAAGCATAATACTCCTCCATAAATCTGGATTTGAATTTAAATAAAATTATAACATAGAATTATTTTTTTTGCAATACCTACCGTACAGATATCCGAGCTTTAGCTCTTTATCTTTTGTTGCTCTGTAATTTTTATTGGCTTTTTAATGCTCATCTTCAGTGTTGGTGGGAATTTGGTTTTCGTAGCCTGGCTGCAATACCGCTTTCCCATTTACAATTTCTTTAACTTCTTGCCGCGAGACAGGAGCAGTGAACCTTGAAATAATTATTTTATTAAAATGAGGTGCTAATTTTCTAATGGTTCCACCGACGCAATACCTTAAAAATTCCAAATCGTCTTTGATTAGTTTTTTATTTTCATCCCAGTCACTGGTGCGGAAAGTTAAATCTGCTCCGCCGATTATTATTTCTTCTACACCTACTTCTTTTAAACGATTAGCCAAGATTTCCCAGTTACTCTCGCTTCTCTTAATTCTTACATTATTAATTTTTCCTATTCTTTGACTCCCTCCGCTTTCGGTTTTTACCATCTCTCTAATATATGCTTTATATACTGGTTGAGGGCCGCCGTCTTCTGTTGGTATATAGTACAAATCTTGTTTCGTGCGGGAACCGTATGGACCGTCGTAATCTTTACCAGTCGCGTCTTTTTCCAAAACAAAAATGGGCGGCAAATCTTCACTTTCTAATTGAGATAGCGCATGTAGCCCCTCGCGCACACTTAGTACTCTCTTCTTTGTCTCAGGATCAGGACCATATTCATTCTCGTTTGCCCAACTAGGATGGACAAATAAGAATGCTTTTCCTCTGGACCTCTTAATTCTTTCTTTCAGTTCATTTCTTTTTTCCTCCGACATCAAGAAGAAATCGTACTGGAAATGATCTGCTTTACTCTTTGTTTCTTTGAACAATTCTTCTGAACGGAAAGCTTCTCTCATATAAATGGTTACATGTATGTAATATACACTTATTATATACCACCGAGACCAATTGGGATTTTGAAAACGTCCAGAAGCTGGAGAGTGAGCAAGAGCAAGAACCGATCGCCTTCTTTACATAAATAAACAACCTTCATATGAAGGTTGTTTATTTATTAACTAAGGAGTGATTGTGAAGTTATGGCTTTCACCACGAATGAGATCAGATAAATCTCCATAGTCTGAAACTGGTATGGCACGGATATAGTAGTGCTTGTCTGGAGTTACATTATAAGGATTTCACGAAAATTGATTATTTTACCTTCATCGTCTATTTGAATTCCTTCTTTTTTATAAAGCCATTCTCTTTCGGCTCGGTACTCTTCGTCCATCCAGACTTTTCCGTTTGCATAGACAATTCTATGGTATGGGATTTTTAAACTACCGTCCTTATCTATTTTGGAAAGTATAGAGGTTATACTCTGAGCCAGTATGGGTGAGCCGCCTGCCATTTGAGCAATTCGACCGTAAGTTGTAACTTTGCCTTCAGGAATAGATAGAGCAATTTCTAGCACTCTTTCACTGAAAGTTTTTTCTTTTGTCTGTTTATTAGTTGCCATATTTGAATTATAAATGATAATTAATTCAAAATTTGAAAAGTGAATATTTTAATATTTGACATATACCCCCTGGGGGTATATGCTTTTTATGTAATTAAATTTTCTATATGCAGACTCATAACCAAAAACCGTTAGTCCACCGTTTGAAACGTATTGCTGGGCAAGTGAGCGGCCTAGCTAAAATGGTGGAAGAAAATAAATACTGTATAGACATACTTACCCAAAGCTTGGCTATACAGAAATCGCTTCAAAGTTTTAATGCCGCCATGCTGGAAAACCACCTTGAAGAGCATGCCGCTCACCAGCTTGCTGGTAAGGACCATAAAAAAGCAGTTAAAGAACTCATAAAAATTTATAATTTATCAAATAAATAAACTTATATGACAATGACTCATTACATGGAACTAATTGCTTCCAATCAACCTTGGAACCTAATTATTTTTATGACCATACCAGTTATATTAGCCGAGACTGTTGCCATAACAGAGCTGCATGTTCTTTACACGCGAGACTTTAAAAGTGGAATTCGAAAACTAAATAAATGGGCTGGGATACTTTCTGGTATTTATTTCTCTGGCGTATTCCTGTACTTATTCAAAAATGCAGTTATTCCCCTAACCCAAACAGGCGGATGGCGCGGACCAGCAGACCTGCTTGCAGTAGGATTTTACCTTTTTGGTGTAGTACCACTCGCCGGTATTGCCATGCTTGAAACCGGAATAATTGCAAAAGGTAAAACAGATGAAGAAAAATTAAAAATTCATGCAGGATTCGTTTGCGTATTCCTACTTGTAGCGCACATTGCTATGGTCTTTGGCATGCTAAACCCTGAAATTCTTGGCTACCACGCGAGCGACCTCATGAAGATGCACTAAAATATGAACCACAAAACACATACACACACGCATAATCACCAACCTGAAAAAATTCAGCCGAATACAAATCATCTTAACCATTCCAGCCCACATGACCATGATAAACATGAAGGGCATAGCCCGGAAATGTTTAAAAGCAAATTCTGGCTTACACTACTGTTAACCATACCTACAATCCTCTACTCTGAAATGGTTCAGCACATGCTTGGCTTCTCTATGCCTGCATTCACCGGTTCTAAATTTATACCCGCAATTCTAGGAACGATAATCTTTTTCTATGGTGGATTAGTATTTATTAAAGGCGCCATAACTGAAATACAAAACCGTTTACCTGGAATGATGACGCTTGTGTCTTTAGCTATCCTAGCTGCATTCCTATACAGTTTACTTACTACTTTCGTAATACCTGGTACAGACTTTTTTTGGGAACTTGCAACACTTATAGCCATAATGCTACTTGGACATTGGCTAGAAATGAAGTCGGTACAAAACGCTAAAAATGCTCTAAAGGAACTTGCCAAACTTTTTCCCGATACAGCAACACTGGAAAACGGAGAAAAGGTGTTAGTAAGTAAACTAAAACCAGGAGACCGAGTAATAGTAAAACCTGGTGAGAAGATTCCAGCAGACGGCTTAGTATACGAGGGTGAGTCTGATGTTAACGAATCCATGATTACTGGCGAATCTAAACCGGTAAATAAACACACTGGAACATTAGTTATTGCTGGTACTATAAATGGCTCTGGGAGTTTAAAAGTTACTATAAAAAATGTTGGTGAAAAAACTTTACTAGCAGGAATAATGCGTTTGGTTGCGGAGGCTGAACGCTCAAAATCTAACACCCAAATTCTGGCAGACAAAGCCGCTTACTATTTAACATTTATTGCTATAACAGCGGGCATTATAACGTTTATAGTTTGGCTATTGCTTGGTAAAGGTTTTCCTTTTGCACTTGAACGACTAGTAACTGTATTAGTAATAGCTTGTCCGCACGCTTTAGGTCTTGCAATTCCGCTGGTTACGTCTATTAGCACAGGTCTTGGTGCGAAAAATGGAATGCTTATAAAGAAAAGAGCGAGTCTTGAAGAAGCTAGAAACATAACTTCGGTTGTGTTTGATAAAACCGGCACATTAACAACTGGCCTTCAGCAGGTAGAAAATATCTATCCAGCATTTGGAATAAACAAAGAGGATGTCTTGCATTTAGCGGCATCGGTAGAACACTTTAGCGAACACCCCATTGCACGCGCTATTGTTAAGGAGGCAGAAAAACAGAACCTGCATTTTGACCACGCTCTAAACTTTAAGTCTATTCCTGGAGTTGGCGCAGAGGCACTGCTTCACGAAAAAAATACTATAACTGTTGGTGGACCTGCTCTAATTAGGAGTAAAAATATTCCCGTCCCCTCCTCCCTCTTAGAGGTTATAAAAAATTCCGAGCAAGCAAGTAAAACAATTGTGTATGTAGTGGAAGAAAACAGACTGCTTGGTGTAATAACTATTAGCGATACTGTGCGGATGGAGTCCTACGAAGCGGTTGCTAACCTTAAAAAACAAGGTATACGGGTCTCTATGCTAACGGGAGATTCAGACGCGGTCGCTCGGAGTGTTGCAAACGAACTAAAATTAGACACATATTTTGCTGTGGTACTACCGCAGGATAAAAACCAGAAAATTAAAGAACTACAAAGTAAGAACGAGATTGTTGCAATGGTTGGAGACGGAGTTAACGATGCCCCTGCCCTTGCTCAGGCAGATATTGGCATAGCTGTTGGAGCCGGAACGGATGTGGCCATAGAAAGTGCTGGCATAGTGTTAATTAAAAACGACCCTCGTGATGTTAGTAAAATAATTAAACTCTCACGCGCGACATACAAAAAAATGCAAGCTAACTTGTTTTGGGCAACGGGTTATAACCTACTTGCTATTCCGCTGGCCGCTGGAGTTCTATCTCCTTTAGGTATAAATCTTGACCCAAGTGTTGGTGCGGTGCTTATGTCGCTGAGCACCATAATAGTCGCATTAAATTCGCAAACATTGCGCAAGTTACAATTATAAAAAAATAATTAATAAAATAAGTAAATAAATTTATGACAAAAGAAAATTGGCTATATTCGATAATTGGTTTGTTGTTAGGTATAGTAATTGCCTCGCTCTATATAAATGTTTCTGCCTGGGGACACTATCGCAACATGGATGGAATAATGGACAGAGGTGTGTATATGAAAGACATTAAAATGGATAAGAACACAAGCTCAAACAGCAACATGCACGGTGCCATGCACAATATGATGACGGGACTTTCCGGTAAAACAGGTGACGATTTCGACAGAGCATTTTTAAGTGAAATGATAGTCCACCACGAAGGCGCCGTAGACATGGCCGAAGCAGCACTTAAAAATGCTAAACATCAAGAAATAAAACAAATGGCAAACGAAATAATTTCCGCCCAAACCAAAGAAATAAACCAAATGAAAGACTGGCAAAAAAACTGGTACCCTAATAATTAACATTACTAATGAATACATTAAACAAAGCTTATCTATCTCATATATTTAGGTATGTCGGAGTCGGGCTAATTTCCGGCTCCGTTGTACATGCCGGAACACTTGGCGGTGCGTGGCTTAAATATTTAATTTTAATTATTGTAGGGATTATTGCCTTTATTGTTGGAACCTATTTAGAAAGCAATAACCACTTGGCCCAAAACGCAAAGTACATTCTTATTACCATAATTATCTCAATAGGAACCGGCATGGTAAGCGGCGCCACCCAGCATTATTTAGACGGACCCTTTTACGCCGCCGCCCTACTCCCAGCAGGACTTCTAGTTGGATATTTAGCTTTCACTTACAGAGACTATAAAAACACCTTGAAGGCAAAAAACATACTAACTGTAATTCTTGTTTCTGTGGCAATTTGGTTGGGACTCTATGCCATAGCCGAAATCCTACCCCACAGCCACGAACACGGACACGCTTTCTTAGAAACCAAACAGCTGACCTAAAAATCCACAAAATATTAAAAAGACCCTAAATAAACTTTTAGGTCTTTTTTAAAATTGCGAATTATTATACCAAGTATCATTTTGGTAATTGGTCTTTAGGAGGCCCCCACTGCCAGCGCGGTTTCTCCCCTTTCCAAAATCCAAAGGTAAAAATAATTACAGTCATAACTGTGGCTCCAAATAAAGGCGCCTCCGGTGAGTCATACATTTCTCCAATATAAATACCTACGGCAAGAATAGCCAAAGAAACCACCAAAACTAACCAACCCTGCCACGTAACCGGCACCCACCCCCAGCCATAAAGTTTTGCTTTAAACCAATACCCTTTGGGGTTATCTTTTAAATACCCAATATATTTTTTGAACATAATATTGAAACAAGCTTAATTTATACAAAACACACTTAAGCAGAGACATGTACCGCCCTGGCTAACCCTAATGATTTTTTCAATAGTGGCAATACATTCATAAATTTTTCTTTATCTTTGGGATCCACCTGCAACACCTCAGAAGCTTTATCGAAGTCGTTTCTAGCTTTACCAAAGCTGCCGGAAAGTTTATCTAGCGAGCGAAAAATCCACAGCTCAGGACCCTCAGGATTTTCTGCCGCAGGAACGAGCATTAACTGCGCAAAAGCGCGGATATCTTTCCTCAACTGGTGAAATTCTTCCTCAGGAAGTTCTTGATTTTCGAATAAACCTATCATCTGCGCTAATTTACTTTCGCAATAATCAATAAACTCCTCATCACTGCGAGTCTCCGCACGCGCTATGGCAATACCGGAAAGGTCATCCTTAACTTTTTCAGCTGCAGACACCCTCCCCTTCTTCCAGTAACGGTCGTTAAATTTACCTAGATGGGTAACGAACACATTAAAACTCCGAGCTGGTTCCAGATCCTTCAACATAAACAGATTCATACTCTTTAGCACCAACCCAGCCTTACGAAGCTCTTTTAAATATATGTAATTCTCATCGCTCGGATCCTGTTCCAAAAATTGCATTAGCTTATCCTCATTAAACTCATAGTCCCATAGCACCCGAGCTTCCCTGTAAGCATGGTCGCGATAACTCTTACTAGCAAAAACCGGTTTGATTTCGGCAAAATCCGGTCTTTCAGATTTTACATTTCTAATCCCATCGAAATAGGCGGTTAACATGGGCTTTTCTTTGCTCATACCTATACTGGTTCCGATTGCAGATTCAATTCCTTCAAGTCTCATAATTTAAACTTTTTTATTCATTTAAAAGAACGCACTTTGAACTTTCTATTTAAGAGATTTAATTATCAAATTATAAACTCTTCAAATCCGATAAATAAAACTAGCAAAAACTCTTTAAATACTTTTCAAAGCCGCTATATCTATTTTCTTCATTTCCAGGAGCTTACTAAAAGCGCCAGGCTTTCGCATTAACTCTTCTATATTCTCCGGGTTTATTTGCCAATAAAGACCATACTTATCTTTACACCAACCACACTGACTCTCCTGCCCACCATCAAGCGCCAATTTCTGCCAATAGTAATCTATCTCCGCCTGGTCTTTGCAAGCAATATTAAACGAAACAGCTTCGTTAAAAGTAAACTCGTTCCCTGCATTTATAGCCACAAACTGCTGACCAAAAAGCTCAAAATAAATAGCAAGCACCTTACCCGCAAATTCTTTTTGAAAATCTAATAAACCTTCTGTTGGGTAGTAAGAAGTAGAAAGAATCTTACCTTCCGGAAACACCGAAAGATAAAAATCCACCGCCTCCTGAGCATTCCCCTTAAACCATAAATTAGCCGTAATCTTTTGCATGAGTTTTAAAATAATAATTAAAAATGTACTTTTACTATATTACATTTCTCAAAAAAAATAATCTCTCAATTTTCTCACTAACCACAAAGAAAGACCAAGTATCATATCCCCTTTACCCCCATGCGTAGAGGAGAAAAAAACACCAAATTCGCCAAAACTCAACGGGAACCAGTTTTTTAAAACTGTTTACCTGGATTTCTATCTCGTCAACTGACAACTAAGTAAGAAATTTTTGTTACAATAATAGACTATTAAAATAAACCAATGAGAAATAAATATTTATTATATAGTGGACTAATTGTAGCGGTGGGTTTAGTACTTAGCCACTCTTCCCTGGTTAACGCGGCCACTGGAACACTCGAGGAAGCTTGGAACGCAATTACCAAACTGCAAACCGACCTAAAGAATGTCCAATTCACCTCTGGTCTTCCCGGCCCTAAGACCATTGAGTTTTCTAAAAACCAGTTAGTCAACACAAACCTAACAACACGTTGGTTTGAAATTGGTGGCGGCTATAACCGTATTGCTTTTAAAGTAGACAAAACTGAGGGCGCCCAATTAGCAGCCATAAAAAAAGTTTCCATAGAATTTACAAACGACTCAACGAATAACACAGCAGTTGCAGAGCAGGCGGTTCTAAATTGCCAAGCAACAAAATGCGACTTAATTACTCTACAAGTCTTAGCAAAATTCTACCGAATAAAAATTGAGTCCACAGAAAGCTTGCGCTTCTCCGCCTACGGCTACCTAACAACAGACGGCTTCCCCGGCCCTAAAGGCCCCCAAGGCCTAACCGGACCCAAAGGCGACAAAGGTGATCCATCCACACGAAACCAGCTACACCTCTACGACGGAAATGGGCAAGATTTGGGTATATCACTTTCTGGTGAGGGCTCAGATGTTGTTGTAACATATATAGAATCTATTAAATCAACCTCAACTTTTTCAACTAATCGCAATGGAGGTGGTGGACATTTTGAACCAACCGGAGGGATAGGCTTCTCTGAACCAAACTGTTTAGGAACTGCCTTTGTAGAGGATTTTAATGGTGCGCCTGCTTCGAGGTTAATTATGCTTTCAAACAATAAAGGTAAAATCTATAAATCTAAAGGCAACGTACTTCATAATATACCACTAAGATCACAGCTACTGATCGTGTCAGAGAAGGACGACCCGACAGCATGTCACAATATCCCAAACCAACCAGCGATTCTTTTTGATGTAATAGAGGCAGAAGAAATAACCACACCATTCAATCTCCCAATAGTCTGGCCTTTAGAGATTAAATAAACCGACTCGTACCTCTTTATACTCAAGTTATTCTGAGATTCTGGCACTGTTAGATAATTTTGAATTTACTCATTTTTAGAAGAGATCTTTGGTCTTGGGGTTAAAGAGTCTGTGCTTTTTAACTGCGTTACAAGATTTACATGCGAGCACTAAGTTCTTTATGTTGTTGGAACCGAAACTTTGAGTCTTCGCCTTTTTCCCCCCAACCATTTTCATCCCTCTAATAAAGACGTTTAGTTTATTGGATGACAGTGGAACTATGTGATCTATTTGAAATTCTGAGTTGGTGCAACCGGCTAAACGAAGTTGACAAGTGTTTTTATCCCGCTCCATTAAAATAGGAAGCAAATTCTTCCGAAGGGAGTTGAGTTCCCCCCTCTTTATACTAGGGTCTCTAAAATCAAAAAATTGACTAAACTCTTTAGCCAATTTTAATTTATCCCCACCAGTTAAAAAATTAACGAAAAATTCTTCATCTTCCTTAAACTCAAATTTCATGTATAAAATTTTTCAAAATCTTAGTTACTGAAAATAGGTGTTTGCAAGAATTTGAACGGGATATGACCCTTTGCTTTAAATGGTCATATCCTGCTCTGTAGAAATCCCTAACACTTGTCATTCCCGCGGAGGCGGGAATCTAGATTAATAGGAAATTACTATAGTTCTGGATTCCCCTCTACAGGGGAATGACACAAAATTCAAAGTTTTCTACAGGGCAGGTCCTACCTTTGTAATACTCCATATCAATCTACTTCCTAAACTCTTGTAATTTGAAATCTACTTTGTATAGGAATACCTCAACATCCTGTACGCGGCGAAGCGCATAATAAAGCCTATCGTCGTATTGAGCAGATATTATGATACCCTTGCTGGGCATACGCGTAGGTTTATGTTCGTCCAACCAACCCATATAGCGCGTTATCTGACCCACTGTATCGTCACTAGTTTGGTTCTTTTTTAACTCAATCACAACAAGCTGCTGAGTAACTTTATCTTGGGCGAGAATATCTATGCGGCCAATATCGATTTTATACTGTTGGCTTACTAAATTACCATCCTCTTCAATGAGGTCGTATTTTTTACCAAGCTCTGTGTGTTCCCAGTTTTGAATTAAAAAATCCTCTAATTGGCTCTCCATATAAAAAAGCGCAGGGTCAGTTGACATAGCTGGCGTGAGAATTGCAGGAATACCTTCTTGCTGAACATCCCCCCTGTCGAGATAACCACCCCATGGTATATCTTCCTCTGATTTTGTATTCCATTGGTCAGCTATTGCTGACTTATACAGAAAAGTTGAAATACTTCTTGGGCTGTCTGTGATACCTAATGAACGGAAGCCATTTATAATACATTGATTTGATTGTACAATCTTCACTCCTTGCGTATCTATTTCGAAATCTGGACTATCTGAAAATCCAAAAGACATAATAACTTTTTGTCTATGATTAAGCGAAACAATACTAACATTTTTGCCCGGATCATAGGTAAAAATCATAGCATTAAGCGAGTTAGCGCTACGCCCCGTAAGGCCGTTTTTGTTTTTCTCATTGACCTTATACAGTTCGTCAATGGCCTTTATTTGTTCCTGAGGAACTTTGGCTTCAAAAATTGTAGTCAATATCTCTTGAAGCGACTTTTGTTCCTTGATATCCTTAAACATTCTACGCCAAGTACCCATTGTAACCATTGCCTTTGCCACAGCTTCATCACTCGCAGTGTTTCCTCTGGCATTTCTATCCAATATCCTAACTATCTCATCAATTTCCGAATCGGCTATTTCTTCTACCGCTTTGTTTAAGATTTTTTCTTGCCAGAAATGCTTAAATTCATTACTCTTCTCACGCCAAAGAGCGTCCATGACTATTGGTTCGTAGGTCGTCAGAAAAGTCTTGTATTGATTTAGTATTTCAGTGGGTTGCATAGATTTTTATCATCTAAATATTTTTTACTCATATATTAAATATTAAATTCTTTTTGAAAATCTAATAAACCTTCTGTTGGGCAATAAGAAGTAGAAAGGATCTTCCCTTCCGGAAACACCGAAAGATAAAAACCCACCGCCTCCTCTGCGTTACCCTTAAACCACAAATTAGCTGTAATTTTTTGCATAGACAAAAAACTTAATATGTAATTTTACTATATTACATTTCTAAAAAAATTATAACCTCATGATTTTATCACTAACTGCAATAGTGTACTTGCAGTACTCGCATTCTTGACCGGGTTTAGGCAAAGTGCGTTTGTTTAGGCAGGCATGAATGTCTAGAATGGTTTGTTCTATCCAATTATCTTTGCCTGTATAAGGTATTAGTTTGATGTCAAAGTCTAGTCTGGCATCAAAAGCCTTCCGGTCTTTTTTGCCATTTACGTACACGAAGTAGCCGGTGTCGGATACCTTTAAACCGTTTTTTCTCAAGAGCCACTGGTACACTTCCATTTGTCTTCTGTACGACATATGCCACTTGGCGTCGGTTAACTCTACCTCCCCTGCTTTACTGGTTGCTTTGTAGTCTACGACTATGTATTCACCTTTGGTACTTTTCCAAAGGTCGTCTATTGCTCCAAAAATTTTAAGATTGGTTTTTGGGTGCACGTACTGAATTCCGGTAAAGTTTGTACGCCATTTGTCCAGCATTTCGTGCGCGATGGGTACAGCGCTAATTTTATACTCCTTCATGAGCGGGTGCGCCTGGTTTTTTGCGCGGTGAATATCAAACTCTTTTTTGAGCAATTCATCCACCGCCACATTCAAACTAAACGCCGGGCCGGTAGGCCTGGAAATTCCTAACCTGCGGTCAAGATAAAAACACCTGGGACACTCCAAAAACAAATCTATCTTAGACCGACTAAGCTTAAACGGCTCCTTAGATTTTGGATCGTATGTTTTTTGTTTTGGTGGCATGAAGGTGTAAAATTTTTGAGTTTATGTGTTCCAAGTATTAACGACTTTTCATATCTTTAGTATTGCTCATTTACTCAATTTAATTCTAAAACTTCCCATCCTTTCATCGACGAGTCGAAAGTATACTTTGTTTTCCGGTTTATTTTCCAACCATTAGGTCCGTCTTGAACCGCGATACCACCATCAAACCCCTTTTTGGCTTTGAACCATGCTTGGAGTGCTTCCGCTTTGTATTTCGTATCGTTGCTCTCAGCGGTAATCCCGGCCTTGGTGTCTACAATTAAAACGCCATTATTAGTCTTAATGATCCAGTCGGGATAGAACAACTTTTCTTTGTTCTCGTCGGGGTTGTAGTAGGAAATTGAAAAGTGCTCACTTCCAGTGTCGCCGTTTTTATGCCACCACACGACGCTCTTGTTTTTGGGCGATTCAAGAAAATCAATAAATTTTTTCTCATTATTTATACCTCCAAACAATCCTGCTTGAGTTTTTTCAAACCAAAACGGTTCCATTGCGGATTTCTTGACCGGCAGTTCCTCGTATTGATCGGTAAAGAACAATGCCTCGCGTGGTATTTCAATATGCTCCACGCGCTTCGCGCGTGCCGCCTTTTTGTTTACTTCTTGTTCGCGAATGGGACGATATGCCAAAAGCGCGTCACCAATAACTGGCGCAAGCGCACCAGCTTCGCTCACCAAATCATTTACAATTACGTTGTAAACTTCCGCACGGGAAAGTTTTAACTTCTCCATCAGATAAACATTTAGTGCGGTCTTGAGTTTGCCCCAAGAACGCTCCGGTGCAAATTTGCGGTTTTCGTCGGTTTGTTTGGCAACGATTTTGAAGCAAAGCAAGTTATACAACCGCTCAAGGTCGTGGCGAGACATTTCCTCGTCATAACTCCCGCCTTCCTCAAAAAGCTCTTTCGTGAAGTTATCATAGTCGTCAATTTCCACGCCGACAATCAAACCGTTGGTAACTTTCGGTTTTAGATTCAGCTTCTTTGTGTCCAGCTTTTTGTCCGCTACTTGCTTGAAAGTATTTTGGAATGTATCGCCTAAGTCATTATAGTCCGCGCGCGTCATAAAGACAGATTCCAGCTTTATCGGCTCAACACTTTTCTTGCGATAACTGCCGTTGATCGCCGGACGGTTTTCGGTTTTTGATTTTGCGTATTCTGCCAAAACCTCGTTGCGCTTGTAATTGGTGTAGAGATAGCCAAGATTGAGTTCAGGGTTGGCAAAGTGCGTACCGAATGGCATACGCAAAATACGCCCGACAGTTTGTATAGCAAAAGTCGGATTCTTTATTTCGCGGAACATCACGAGTACGCTCGCGCGCGGACAATCCCATCCAGTAGCGGCGGCTTGCTTGAACAAGAGAAACGACACCGGCGAGTTGTGTTTTTCCAAATCCTCCAAGTTTTCTTTCTCTTTAGAGAGCCAAACGGCAATCTCGTCGCTCTTTACGCCTTTGCGTTTTAGATATTCCAGCACAATCGTTTGCTTGGTCGTGTCGCTCGTTTCTTTGCTTGCTTGGTCGTCATTTGGAAGCTGAATTAAAACAAGCGGATTAACTTCAACGCCGAGCTTTTTGTATAAATCAATCAGTTCTTGCCGTTTGGCATACGCTAATTCCAAAAGCATTTCGTCTTGGTCGAGTTTTTTGACGGATTTTTGTTTCAAATCTTCTTCCGTTTGAAAAACAATTTTTTCTTTGATTAACCCAGCCTCAACAACATCGCTTCGCTTTACCTCAACATATCCGGCAGTTTCGGCGCGGGTAGGGATATATTTCGGCGTAGCTGAAACACGAAGCGTGATTTTCGGCTTAATAAGTCCGTCTACCACTTCCAACGCAAGATCGGTGTCGCTCCCGATATGTTCCTCGTCAATAATTACGACAATTTTGCGACCCGCTTCGTGCGTTTCGTTGATAAAGTTATCAAAAGTTAGTCCCTGCTCGTTTTCTCGGCGCAATTTTCGGCTGTCTTTGCTTTTGCCTTTGATTTTCTGCCAGTTTATGAAAAAGACATCGTTCTGGTGAAGTTTCTCACGCGACAGGTCGTTGAGATCAATCAAATCAAGCTCGCTCGCGCCTCCATAGTAATCAAAAAGTTTTTTCTTGCTCTGCTCGTATGAATCCTCACTAAACGAGAACCATACAAAGGCAACATCGTTGCCCGCAAATCGCGGATCACTCACGATATCGCGCAAAAATTGCGCCAACATTATCGTCTTACCGCTTCCAGTCGGCGATTTCAAAACAAGCGGGATATTTTGATTCGGCAGTTTCCACAAGCTCAAAAACTGATCTTTGAATTGTGATATTGCCGTCTCTTGAAATGGTTTTAGCGCAAACATAATTATATCCGGTTAAGTTCTTTGTAAACTTCAATAATCGGCTCTGGAATATCTTCGACCCTGATATTCGCGGTTGAATACTCGCCTTTGTATTCATTTTTACCCCAACTGAAAATATACAAAGCTGTTGGTAGATTTTTCTTTTCCAATTTGGCTATTAGCTCGCTGAGCTTCGTCTTGTCTTCCTTAAAGTAAATCGCCGTTAGTTTGCTGTTGCCTTCAAAAATCTGCCACCATTCATTTTTCTCAATTTCATTGAGAGTATCTTCGCGCACTCCGATCATTTCTCCCGCCTCGTAGGTTATGCGAATTTTTGCATCGTCCGGCACTTTGTGGATTTGTTCAATGTCCACGAGGTCGGTTTGATAGTAGAAAAGATTGCTCGGCAATCCGGCGACTTTTTCGCTTTTCTTGTTCTTGTAGCCGTTGATAACTGCTTTGATACGCGGGTAGCAAACCGATTCGGCAATCCCGCCGTTTCCGCCGTTGTTGTTTTCGTTGTTGGTGCAAACTATGAATTTTCTATTTCCATTGTCTTTTTTGTTCATTTCAAGAACAGCATGACCGGTTGTTCCAGAGCCAGCAAAAAAATCGAGAATTGTTGCGTTTGGACGATGCCCAACTATCGCAAATAAACAGTCATATACAGTGTAGAGCGACTTAGGAAAATCGAAATCACAGTTTGGTAAAATCTCACGCAACAATTTCGTTCCGAAAATATTTGCGTTATATTTTCCATCGGTCCAAACAGTTTTATAGTTAAACATTGTCTTTGTCCTAACAATGTCCAAAATTTTTCTGTTGCGATTTTCTACTACCGCTAGCTCATCTTTAATACTTTCGACCGACTGCCGAGCAAAAACCCATTTTCTCTCATTTCCACTCGGATCAATCGGGTAAATTTCAGTTATCCCGTCTTTCCTTAATACATTGGCTGATTTTGGGTGAAATGAATCCTTACAGACATCTCCAAAACCTACAATTTTGCCGTCCTTTACAAGTATCGGATAGAAGCAATTTTTCGCGTCTTCGCGCAAATGATTACCCGTTGAGACATCGCGAAGTGGTCTAACATCAGGATTATCAGTTCTATCTTGTAAACCAACTAATGTTTTATTTTTTGGTACTAAAAATATTGCGTATTCGTGCGTGTAGTGAAAATTATTTCCCTGCGTTCCGCCAGGGTTATGAATAATTGTTACAGTATATTGATCGTAGGCCGCAAAAATTTGTTCGAGTAGCACGCTTAAGTGCGCTTGTTCATTTTCATCAATCGCGCAAATCAGCACGCCATCATCTTTCAACAAATTTTTTGCAAGATTGAGGCGATGGCGCATGAATGAGAGCCACTTGCTGTGTCGGTATTCGTCGTCTTTGTCTACATAGTCATTGTTGTACTTCCAATTTTTTGCGCCAGTGTTGTACGGCGGATCAATATAAATAAGGTCAATGTTCTTTTTGTGGGTATAGTTAAGAACCGAAAGCGCGAGATAATTATCGCCCTCAATCATCAAATTGTTCGGGTACTCCTCGCTCAAATCAAGGCGGTTTTTGACGACCTCTTTGAGAACAGGCACTTTGGTTTTTGATTGCTCAACAACATCTTCAGTTTTATCCTCAAAAACCAGCCCAAGATTGCTTTTCTTGAGCTTCCTTACTTGAGCTTCCAAATCAGCTATCTTTTTTTGTAGATTTTGTTCGTGCTTCATCGTGCCTTAGATTCAATTATCAGTTAAAGCCTTTAACTCTTTACCCATATTTACTCCTAAAATTATTCTACCAAAAAAATCCTGAAGCGTCAGAAATGCTTCATTTTCAGACTAATTTTAGAGAGGGGCGCCCTCTATTTACTTAGCTTTCAAATTTAGTAGCTTAAAAATCAGCTGGGTCCCCCAGTGATTTTTAATACCTAAAGAAGCTGGAGGATGAGTCATGAGAAAGAGAACAGTAGCAAAAGGATCTGGCTTTGCCAGTCCTGTGCTGCACTAGGAGTCGCCTCCTTTTCATAGTTTATATCTATACAGGGCAGGTGTTTTTGCCGATTGCTGCGTAGAAGCCGCACCAACTAAATACTGCTTCAAAGAAAGCGAAGCCGGAGAAGAACAGCAAAATAGGACTCCAGCTGGTGGTAATTGCCCATAGTAATAATCCGAGACCAATTGCGAGACGGAGGAGCTTATCCTTCTTGCCAATATTTTTATGTATACCACGCACAGTGACTTTCGCTACACGCTTTAACACTAAATGGTAAACCAGCCCAAGCACAGTAGCTAACACATACATAACAATAATTAATCCGTAACCAAACGGAGATTTAATAAAGTCTATGGGTGATTTTTCGAAAAAAGTTTTTTTAAGTTTTGGAATGAGCGTAAGTGCATTTAGAGTTTCTTTGCCGTTAAATGCTTCTATCTTGCCTATTGCCAGCGAGTACTTACTATTATTATCCGGACTAAACACTTGAATCTCATACTTCCCTGCTTCTGCCAGCGTTTCGTATTCGGGACCCATGTAGTACGTGTCTGCACCAAAGGGTTCATAAAATTCCTTCCATTCAAAATTCGTTGCATCTAAGAATGCCGCCTCTTTACTGTCTGCCTGTTTTTTAATTACCTTAACCGAAACATTTTTTTGTAGGCTAGAAAGTTTCGGCACTAAAATATTTACATACAAATTAAAAGGCTTCTCAGCATCTATTACATAGACATCCGGTTCGCCGTTGAGTCTGCCATAATACGCCTTGGAAATTTCTGGCTCTGGTACTTGAGTAAGCCTACTCTCCGTGATGCGCGGTTGGTGGGCAAAAGCCTGCGAAGTCGCAAGCACCCACACCATACCAAGGACCACAAGAAAAATAGAAAAGAAAAATATTTTTTTCATTTATGTAAGAAATAACCAATAAACCAATTTCAGCTGTACTAAATCAAAGTGACTTTAATACTTCGATTCTACCAAAAAATCCCTGTTACTGCAGGGATTTTTAAATAATAGTTTTTTTAGAAATCGAAAAGTTCACCCAGGAAGGAATCTTTTTTCTTTTTGTAGTGGCCGCTATTATGGTAATTACCGCTTTGACCGCGATATTCATCCCGCTCATACAGCTGCCCGTCAAAATTCTGCTGTGTAGTTTTAACTTCTACTTGATCCTGCGACACTAGTTTATCTAATTCACCCCTATCTAGCCACACTCCCCTGCAGGTTGGGCAATAGTCTATTTCTATACCTTTTCGTTCAGACATAACCAGCACACTTTGATCTATTGGGCATTTCATACTTTTTATAAATTAATAATAAACTCTAGTATTTATACAGCTAGCTATGTAAAATATTTCACACTAAATTCTCTATCCTCAATTATAGGAATTTTGTTACAATTAACATGTTATGTAACATAATTCTCACATGGACAAACTTCCCGAAGAAATTGAAAACATAGACACCTACACTAGCAAGAACGCACGACGAAGCTATAAAATATCCCGGACATATGGCCGGGATATTTTTATCTTCCAGAATATTTTCTAAATAAATATGACGCGATTGGCACAGACACCAATACTATCCCAGTACACCACAAGACCGACGCCCAAATATGGTTTCCAGCAGGTTGCCCAAGCATTAGCGCCCTCACCGCCTCTATAACCCTGGTAACTGGCTGGTTTTCTGCAAAGAGTCTAAGCCAATACGGCATAGTGGAAGTTGGCGCAAATGCCGCACTGGCAAAGGTTAGCGGAAACACCGCCAAAAAACCCATCCACTGTACTGCTTCTATAGTTTTAGCAATGAGCCCCAAAATTGCCGACACCCAAGAAACTGCAAACGTAAACATTAAAACTACTCCGGCTATTACCAGCCAGTCCATAGCACTCGCGCTTGGCCTAAAGCCAACCAAAAGAGCAACGCCAATTAAAATTAACGAAGAAATAACGTTTCTAACTAAATCTGCCACCACATGCCCCAAAACTAATGCCCCACTAAACACGGGCAAGGATTTTATTCTATCTATAATTCCCTTCTGCATATCTATGGCAACCGAATACGAAGTAGTTAACGCGCCAAATGCTGCCATTTGCACCAAAATACCAGCTACTAGAAAATTCACATAACTGCCGCCAGTTTCTATGGCGCCGCCAAACACATACCGGAACAACAACATAAACATTATTGGCTGTATGGCAACACCCAAAAGCTGGTCCATATTTCTAAAAATATGTTTCAGGCTTCGTTGAATTAATACCCAAGAGTCTTCTGCTATCCAAAAAAAATTATTCATATTATTTCTTCTCCTCCTCGCTAACTTCTTTTTCAGCCTTATGGCCGGTTAGCTTTAAAAATACATCGTCCAGTGTTGGTTTATGTAAAGACAAACTTTCTATATGTACACCGGCTCTTTCCATTTCGTCCAAAACTTTTTTAATTCCCCCAACACCAGACTCCATAGGAATGCTTAAGGTTTTATTTCTCTCGTCTACAACAGTGCCTTGCAAGTTTAGCGCGCTTTCCGCTTTTTTTAGTTCTTCAACTTTTTCAAACACAAGCTCCAATCTGTCGCTGCCCACTTTTGCTTTTAATTCATCTGCCGTTCCTTCTGCAATTATTCTGCCGTCATCCAGCACCGCAATTCTATCCGCTAGATAATCGGCCTCTTCCAAATACTGCGTGGTTAACAAAACTGTAATATTAGTCTCTACCAGTTTTTCTATTACCTCCCACATAGAAATTCTGCTTCTGGGGTCAAGGCCCGTAGTTGGTTCGTCTAAAAATATTACTGGCGGTGTAGCCATAAGACTTGCGGCTAAATCCAAGCGCCGCATCATACCGCCGGAAAAAGTTTTTACCGGTCTTTTACTTGCTTCCACCAAGTCAAACTTTTCTAAAAGCTCCTTTGCCCGCGTCTCGGATTTTTCCCGGTTCATATGGTAGAGCCTGCCAAACATTACTAAATTCTCATAAGCATTTAAGTAGCCGTCTACCGCGGCGTACTGCCCGGTTAGCCCTATGTTTTCTCTTACCTTTTGCGCATCACTAACCACATTAAACCCATTCACAGTTGCCTCGCCGGAATCCGGCTCCAGCAAAGTAGAAAGAATTCTAACAGTAGTGGTTTTACCAGCGCCGTTAGGACCCAAGAGAGCAAAAATTGTCCCGCGCTCTACCTGCAAATTCACGCCCTTTAAAACTTCGGTGTTTTTATAGGACTTCCTTAAATTTTTAATATCTATTGCAAAATCGCTCATGTTAAAAAACAAATAATTACCAAAAAAGTATAGCAAATTTATAGCAAAGCGCCATCTATTACACTCCCAAATGAATACTAGAAGAGTTTTCTGCAATAGTCTGATAAAATAAAGACAATTAACTCAATATACTACCATGGCCAGCGTAAGCACATATTTAAACTTTGCAAGGAATACCGAGGAAGCGTTTAATTTTTATAAATCTGTTTTTGGTACAGAATTTGACGGCGATGGTATTAGCCGCATGGGTGATGCACCTTCTGGCCCAGACCAAAAACCAATTTCCGAAGAGGATAAAAATTTAGTTATGCACGTTTCCCTGCCCACACTCGCAGGACACAGAATAATGGGAACAGACGCACCGGAAAGTATGGGATTTAAATTGAACCAAGGGAATAATGTATACATCAATTTGGAACCAGACACTAGGGCCCAAACCGAAAAACTATTTAATGCTCTAGCCGAAGACGGTACAGTAGAAATGCCCTTGCAGGAAATGTTTTGGGGCGACTATTTCGGATCCTTAAAAGACAAATTCGGCGTACAATGGATGTTTAACTGTTCTAGTAAAAAATAATTAAAAACATACGCTTTGACAGGTAATTAGCTGAAAGATAATAATACAAATTACTTTTCCAAAAAAAATCAAAGAGGTCTACAATGAAAAATTGTTATAGATTTTTGTTGCCGCTTTTCCTGCTCGCATTGTTTACAAGTTCTGTTAGCGCTCAAAATCCGCCAGCACAAATACCTAAACCTTGCGCCCCGGAAGTCGGGCATCTGAAAAATCCCGACAAGCCAAAACAGGAAGACTCCAAGATAAAAGCACCTTCCCCTACTCCAATTGAAACAATTAGCATTAATTTCCTTGCACATATTCACCCGGAAATGCCTAAAATTTTCCATAGCTGGGGCTACTCATTTTCTGGGTCTGACAACTAACCGCCTAAAGGAAGCCCCACACCAAAAGAAGTGGCGCCATCGAATACCACAAAACCAAACCTGCCCTGTATTGCCCCTCCCATTGCATAAGAAGCTGACAATAAGCTTCTGTTTTTTTATTAACAAGATATAATTAGTATATGATCTCTATTTTTACTTTAATCTTAGTCAATATAATCCCTCTTCTTGGAGTGGTTATTTTCGGATGGGACATTTTTACTTTAGTTTTTGCTTACTGGACAGAGAACTTAGTTATTGGTTTTTACAATGTGCTCAAAATGAAAAAACTGACAAGCAGCCTAGCTCATCCCGATATTCGGTTCTTTGTAATCCATTTTGGCTTTTTCACCATTATTCACGGACTACTACTAGTTTTTATTTTTAACATGGACAAAACTACTGGCCAAGTATTTTTAGAAAATATTAACTGGCAAGCAATCATGCTGGCGTCTCTGCCGCTACTTGCAGGTTCGCTTGTTAGTCACGGCATTTCATACTATAAAAATTTTCTTGGTAAAAACGAATACCAGAGTAAAACACTCAAACAACTTCTCTTTGCGCCTTACGGAAGAATAATTAGCATGCATCTAGTAATTCTTGTTGGTGGGTATTTAGTCAAAGATCAAGGACACATTATTTTCTTAGTGATGTTGGTTATGATAAAACTTATAACCGACTTCACGACCCACTACCTTTTACATATTAAATATATGTTTCCTAGGCCACCAGCTGGTACAAGCGTAAAGATAAAATTCTAATGATCAAATATGGCAAATATGTTCAAGGCTGTTAAAGCCAAAAATGTAAATGAATACTTAAAGCAAATTCCTGAGGAAAGAAAACAGATCATTAATTCTCTTCACCAGTTTATTCAAAAATCTGCACCAAAACTAAAACCCCATTTTGCTTACAATATGCTAGGATATGGTTCTTTTAAATATGTTAACTATAAAAAAGAAATAATTGACTGGCCAACCGTTGCTCTTGCCAACCAAAAAAACTACATCTCGCTTTATGTCTGTGCTCTGGAAGACGGTAAATACCTTGCAGAACAAAATAAAACGCGACTTGGCAAAGTAAGCGTGGGGAAAAGTTGTATTAGATTCAAAAAATTAGAAGACCTCAATCTTTCTGTGCTAAAAGAAATAATAGTTAAGGCAGCAAAATTCCCAGGGCTTAAATGAAAAACCTCGGGGCAAAGCCCACGAGGTATCAATCTCAGGTGTCATTCCAGTGCAGACGGGAATCCATATCTTCTAATCGCATGGATCCCCGCATCCGAAAAGCGAATTCCCAGATTCAGGACAGGCTAAGCCTGATCCTTAATCTGGGAATGCTCCCTCCGAGGATGACACAACGGGGCAAGCCCCGGGGTATTTACCCTAAAAGAGATAATAAAAAACCTCACAGTAACTGCAGATTCCACATCTGGAAACAAGGGAGGTTTTTATATTAGAGCCAATAATTTATTGCTGGCTATCGGTAGGAATAAAGTTAACAGTTGCAACAATTGGCTCAAAGTCTCTAAATATGGCCGAATCCTGAATTGAATACATGCCAACAAATTGGTAGATATAATCACCATGAGCAACCACATAATTTAATGACTCATATAAACCGGTTGCTTCGTATTTTACCGCATTAGCTCCTCCAACAACTGCTTCTTGAGTAGCGC
>CAYSUI010000012.1:0-37707 GCA_964434195.1 uncultured Candidatus Saccharibacteria bacterium | reverse complement strand
GAGTCCCACAGCTGAGCTGCGCTGTAAATGCTGACACGAAGCGAATTTAGTCAGGGCCGACGAACGGGCACAGTGGTTGTGCTTCCGCCGTTTGTCGGGTTGATGGGCGGGGTACCGCCGATGGTGCGTCCTATGGGGAGGTCGCCGTTCGTCGTACCGCTTCCGAGCGGAGATTCGATTGTTCGTATGCCATCGCGTGGTGCGATTGGGCCACGAACAGGATCGCCGTTGGGAACGGTGCGGACACCACCGGATGTGGAGTCTTTCATAGGGACTTGCGGTTTATCGGGTCGGCTTGGGATGCCGTACCGACCGATGACAGTTCCGACAGGAACGCCAACCGCGAAGCCGACCCAGAATTCCTTCCAGTGCCAGCCGTCCCAGACGATCTCGACACGGATGTCTTTGCCGGGTTCACAGAACGAGTCCTCGACGTGGGTGAAAGTGACTTTAGACTCCAACATCTTTTGGAAGTTTTTTTCGTCATCCTTGCTTTTGACGAACCTCTTCTGGATGTCTTCGTCTTTTTTCATTTCCGCCCAGATTGCCCGAATGTAACTTTCAGGCAAACGATCACTCGCCACCAACACTTCGCCCAACTTGAAGGACTTTGATTTGCCACTTCTTGTTGGCCCAACCAGGTCATTGCGACCCCCTTCGCAAATCGTCTTCGTTGCAGTCTTATGGATTTCCACTCGACCACAACCGAAGTCCTTGGTCACGGTCTTGTTGCCGTCTTTGTCGACGGCTTCCGTGACCTTTGGTTCTGTGAGAGGCACACAAGGTGTAGGTGTCGGGCAAGGTGTCGGTGCAACGGCGGGAGGCGGGGTGGGTTTTTCGTCCCACTTAATGGCCTCCGCATGAAAGAAAGGGTTACCACAACGCACGATTCTGACGATCTTCATGGAAGCCATGTGCATGATCACCAGAGTCGCTGGTTGCTCCGGACCGTCGGGCGTCAGCTTGACCATGTCCACGAGTGGCAACTTACCGTAGACCCAGTTGCCTCGCTTATCTTGAGAGTAACCGAGAACAGTGGGTTTGGTTATGGCCACGCATTCGAAGCCCTCAGGGAGCTGCTTCGTGCCATCGCAATAACCGTAAATACCTTTCTCGAAAACGGGGGATGTGCCAACGGGGATGAACCCGCCATTCAGATCCCTGAACGATTTCGGAGTGGTAGCGAGCGGTGTAAGATCAACGTTTGAGGTCTGCGCCAAAGCGTTAACAGCCAAGAACGTGACCAGAATTGCGACGTAGAGAATTGATCTGAAGTTTTTCATTCGGTGTTATCTCCTCAGTTGTTGTTCAGTTATTTTCCCGACTTGATGAGGTTGATAGCGCTCTGCACGGCGCCAAGCCTCATCATCTTGTCATAGTTCAAAACCGGCATCCATTTCTGGCCAGACTCATCAAACACGTAGTAAGAATTGTCTGCCAAGTAAGTCATGCCCATGAACTCGACAAAATAGTCCTGTAAACCCTTGCGGGGAATGAGCACCGTGACTTTCACCACGATGCGTGAAATTCGGTACCATTGACTGTTCAGCATCTGTACAGCGGCTTTTTCGCCGTCGAGCAGGACATCCGTCGTCTTGTCTTCGACACGACGATTAAGGATTACCCCGCCAACAGCACCACCGTACTGACCAATGCGTCCGAGCCTGCCGAGTTCGATAATGATCGCACCGATGGCGATATTACCAAGACCTCGGGTCTCGTATGCCTTAGTCTGTGTTTTGCGACGAATTCGTTCTGCTTCAATGAAATCTTCCTGGGACGGATGATTCTCTTTCAACACAACTGCTTCCCATTGGAACTGCAGACAAGCGGGCACATAGCCCAACTTGTTAGCGTCATTGTTGAAAAGCTGCCGTGCTTCATTGATATCCGCCTGCTCAATTACAGAAGTTGGGGTATTACACCCCCTTCCAGAATCTTGAGCGAAGACTGAATTCAAAAGCATGAACGAATAAAGGACGACGATTGCGCTAATGAAATACATTCGCTTCATTTGAATGTTTCCTCTCTTCAAATTGTGTAGGTGCAAATCTTTTTACTTGGCACTCGTCTGCACGCGTTGTGCGGACGATCAAGTTTTCGCTTGGGTGCCAAGCGAATTGCTCCACAAACTGCTAGATAACCAACATTCCGTAGAGCAAACCGCTTACCACTTTCTCGGGAGCCGACTTTGCGGCTCCCGAGATGTTTAGTTTTATTGATAGTCTATTTTGTCTAATGTTCCGAATATAACTTTTCTCTTTGCGGTACCGCCTATTGGCCAACAGGTTCCTAGAGCTACAACTGAGTCTGCAGTGTTCTTAAATTGTTCTGGATCTTGGGGTGTGTACTCTCCCCTTCTGTTAACTATGTAAGTTAGCTTAACGAGCTTTCCTTGTTTGGTGGTTACATAGATGTAGAAAGAAGCTTTGTCTGGTACGTCGTTTAGGTGGGTGAAGATGGTTTTAAATTTGCTGTCGTCCCATGCGTAACCGCTGCTGTGTCCGGAAATGTAGGATGTTCCAAGTGATCCTGGTTCTGCTGTGCCAGGGACTCGCATTACTCCAATTTTTAACGCATTGTCGTTTTCGGCGCTGGTCTTCGGCCACTGGATTGGAGCGGTTACATTTATAGAAGGGATTTCGATTTTACCTGGAATGTTAAAGTCTATGTCGAGATAGTTCTGTGTGGCTGGGATGTTTAACTTGTTGTACTTCGGTGTTGCGGATTGGTTTGGGTAAGTTCCAGTTAAGTTTGGTTTAACATCTGGCTTAACAAAAACTATGTTTGGCTTTACGTAGGAGATTCCTGAGTTATCTGTTGGAGTTGTAATAGGATTCACAACATCTACCGGTTCTACTGGGTACCCTTCGCCTCGCAAGTAGTAAGGGTTAGTTATAACTATCTGTTCTTCTACCGGATAAGTTTTTTTCTTGTTTACTGCAACATCTACTTCTATGAATTGTTCTATGAGTTTTTTCTGGTCTTCAGTGAGATTGTTACCGTTAAGTGGGTTTATACCGTCTTTTATGTATTCACTATCTGCTTTACCGAGTTTTAGAGTGTCGTAGACTTTTGGATTTAAACCAAGAATATATTTTTGAAAGCTTGTTAAACCGTTACCAGAGAGGTCGGTGTTAGGGTCGAGAACACTCTTGTCGCTTATGTCGTAGTAGTAACCGCGCATCCAGGTTTCGAATCTTACTTTTTCGGTCTTGTAGAGTGTGTCTAAGTTTGCTTGTTTGCTTACGCTTTCTACTTTAGGTTGGGATTTGAAGATGTTGCTGAATGAAAAACTGGAAAAATAAAAGAAGTAAACAAATACACCGATAAGAAATACAGCAATAAAAGGAGCTACATATTTAACTATTCTACCAATACTGGATGACTGATTTTGATTATATGAACTAATCTCTTGTTCGATTTGTTCTGAGGTTTCGATGCTTTCTTCAGAGTTTTCTAGATGTGAAGCATGGGAAGTACTTTCGTGCGCATTTTTTGAAAATACATTCAAAATTTCCGGGCTACCCGGTACAATTTCTGGCTTTGTTATTTTGTCGTCTAATTCGTTCATAAATATAGTAAATACCTATATATTCATTAATATTTTATCCTTAATATTAGCATATTTTAGGTGTTTTGTCAACAATCATCAAAACCGATTAACGTTCAATATTACTCCTAAATATGAAAAAATAAAGTCCCTTTAATTAAATAATTAAAAAGAGCTTATTTAAGGATAAAATAATTAATATGAGCTTAATTATGTTTGACTTTATGTGTCTCATATATTAAAATTAGCTCTTATTTTCCCAATCTCAATAAACCAGGTTAACGTAAGTTACCTACCTGGCTAAATTCAACTATGGAGGATATAGAAATGAATTACAAACGATATAAGGGCTTGTCGTACAATGATTTGTTCGCTGTCATAATGATGAGAGCGTACTTATCTGATGGACTACTCTCGGATGTCTTGCTCCCTGGGATCAAGAGATTCGCTAAGGAATTTGCGGTTGATCGAGTTGGCCTTCCTCTCAATTTCAATGAAATTGGCAAAAAAGACCTCTTTGACAACCGTCTGGTTGCCACACAGACTGCTCTGGCGCTTATGAATCGGGAAGAACGTATAGACATCGAGTCAGCCTGTGCTGTTAAATTCGAGGAGCTGATCGAGGAGGCTTTGAGAAAAGTACCGGTTGAAGAACGAGAAGAGATGGAGCCAGCACTTCGAGCCAGTTTCGATATGATTCGCGAGTTATTGGATATTATGGAAACCGACATGAAGGCGCTGGGAGTTGACCCGATCGAGGAAGCTGAGCGTTGGGTCACGGCAGTAAAAAGTATAGCTTCGGAAAACGAACAACACCCAACTTCTGTAGCCTTCAATGATAACGCACTCAAGGCTATTGTGACTAAGGCCTACACCAAGGAACAGTTGAGAGATTTGCTAACTGCAATGGTCAAAGTGACCTGTAGCGCAAAATATCTGGTTCAGCTTTGCGTTATGCCGACCTTTACTTTGCTCGCAAAAGCCAACGATGAAACTGACGAAGCGATTGCAAAATACAAAGATGATTTCGTTGAGAAAGCTGCGGATCTCAGTCAGGAGATTTTGATAACAACCTTGGGTCAGACCACGCTCATCGTGGATAAGTTTTTTGAATAAAACGCAAAATTTGCGTTTATTTTTTTTGTTTTTTTCTAGCTAATTCAGTGGCGGCAAATAGGGATTCGAAGGTGCCGGCATCTATCCATTCCCCGGTAATTATAGAGGCGGAAAGTTCTCCTTTTTCCAGATACCATCTGTTTAAGTCTGTAACTTCAAGTTCACCCCTTGCGGATGGTTTTTGGCCTTTAACAGCCTCTATTACTTTGCTGTCGTAAATGTACAAACCTGTTTGAGCAAGATTCGATTTGGGGTTAGAAGGTTTTTCTTCTACGCTAAGAACTTTTCCGTTTTCATCTATTTCAACTATACCTAACCTTGTTCTGTCCTCTTCTGGCACTTCTCGGACAAATATTTTTGCTCCAGATTCAAAATTTTGAATTTCCTCCGAAAGATCATCTTCGAAAATGTTATCACCCAGGATGAGCGTAACATTGTCGCCGTCGTCCAGAAAATCTTCCCCAATTAAAAATGCTTGGGCGATGCCTTCGGGTTTGTCTTGAATTTCGTAGGTGAATTTTGCACCAAAGTCTTTTCCGCTACCAAGTAATCGCAAAAAGTCCCCTGCTCTCTCTGGGGCTACAATAATTAAAATATCTTTTATACCAGCTTTAAGTAGAACTTCAAGTGGGTAGAATATCATTGGTTTGTTGTATACTGGCAGGAGCTGCTTGCTAGTCACGTGGGTAAGAGGTTTAAGCCTAGTCCCGCTTCCCCCCGCTAAAATAATTCCTTTCATATAAGATCAAGGTATTCTGCTAGAGCAACTTTCCAGTGCCTTAGCTTAGGTAGTTTGTTATTTTCTAAAACAACCCTCGCTGGTCTTTTTGCGGATCTTTTGAAGTCACTCGCTTTAGAGGGTTTTACTTTTAGACCTGTATTACCAGTTAACTTCAAAATTTCTTCGGCGAATTCTAACCAAGAGGCTTGCCCTTCGTTTATAACATGGTATATGCCGTAGGGCAAATTGTTTTCTAAAATGTGTATTATGGACTTTGCTAAATCTGGAGCATAAGTAATGCTATTTATTTCGTCGTCTACAAAACTACACTTGTCTCCTTTTTCTGCCAAACCCAATACTATATCTACAAAACTTTTCTTTGAGAGTTCGCTTTCACCTTTTGGACCAAAAACAACATTGGTTCTAACTACATAAAACCTTCCCCCCTGTTCGATAACCTGATTCTCTCCTGCTAGTTTGCTTTTACCGTAAATTGAAAGTGGATTTGGTACGGAGTCTTCATTATAAGAATCGGCTAAACCATCGAAAACGTAACCTGTACTTATATGAACGAGTGGGACCCTGCAAGCATTACTAAGCAATGCGAGTTGTTTTGGTACGTCTCTATTTAACAGATATGCTTTTTCTTCGTTTGTTTCGGCTCCGTCTACATCGTTAAAGGCGACACAGTTTATGACTGCGGATATTTTACCATTTAACTCGCCGAATTTAGCATGGATGTTCGGGAAGTTGGTTACGTCTAAGTCTTCCCTGTCCCAATGAAGATCTTGAGGCCTGAGTTTTCTTAGTGCACCCCCAACTAGACCTTTTGCTCCGATAACTAGAAATTTATTCATTATTTAAAAGCTTCAATTTCATTTAAGTTTGGTAGGGCGGAATCTTTTTCAGAAAGTATGGCTTTGGTTTTGTCTATTGGCCAAGAAATATTTAATGAAGGATCGTAAGGGTTTACGCCAATATATTTTTGATCTTTTTTCCAGTGCCCATTTACAGCGTATACATAATACGTGTCGGGTAAGGTTGTTTGATAACTATTGCCAATACCTTGAGGAATAAAAACTGAAATCCCAGGTTTTAAATCTATTGTTTCAAAGTGACCAAAAGTATTACCCTCACGCAAATCTAAATACACTCCAACTGCATTACCAGTTATAACGCTAACGTACTTATCCCAAGGCTCAGCGTGAATACCTCTTAGTACTCCGACATTTGTATTTTTTACAAAGTTAATTTGTTTAGGAAGGAAAGCTTCGCTAAAACCAAGACTAACTAACTTCTCTTGCTGAAACATTTCCCAAAACTCCCCTCTTTCATCCGGGTATGTGTCGCTTTCTATTATTAACAATCCGGGTATTTTGGTTTCAGATATTTTCATTATTTCGTAAGTCTTTTTGAGTTATAAAATTCCTCTATTTCTTGAAACTGCGATTCCCACCATGCAGTGTTATTTTTGAACCAATCTACCATTTCGACAAGAGTTGTTTTAAGGTCGCGCTTTGGTGTCCAACCAAGTTCATTGGTTATTTTAGAATGATCTAGCGCATATTTTAAGTCGTGGCCTGGGCGATCTGGAACTAGCTCTATACGATCCAAGGGTAGTTGCATTACCTCTAATAACATTTTTACAACTGCCATATTTGATAACTCTTCGTTATCTGGGGCAACGAAATACGTCTCGCCTATTTTACCTTTGCTAATAATTATGTCGATTGCTTCGCAGTGATCTAACACATGCAGCCATTCTCTTACTTGGTTACCGGGAGTATATACAGGTACATTTTGGCCAGATAACAACCTGCAGATAGCTCTTGGTATTAACCTTTCGGGAGCCATGTAAGGTCCAATATTATTTGCGCAGTTACTTATGGTGACAGGTAAGTTGAAACTATGATAATAAGCTCTTACCAGTTGATCGCTTGCGGCTTTGGTTGCTGAGTAAGGACTTCTCGGGTCGTAGGGAGAATGTTCATTCCATTTTACTTTGGAGTCTAGCGGTAAGTGTCCTAGAACTTCGTCTGTTGATACGTGATGGAAGCGGGTATTATTTTTTCTTGAGGCTTCTAGTAAATTGAAGGTTCCAACTATGTTTGAAAACACGAAGTCGGATGGATTGGAAAGTGATCTGTCTACCATTGCCTCTGCAGCAAAATGGACAATTAAATCCTGACCTTCCACGGCTTGTTCAGCATATTCTTTAACTGCTATATCTTTTTTCAGGAAGGTAATATTAGATTCTAGCCCAGAAAGATTGTCCATTCTTCCTGTACTAGTGAGCTTGTCTATAATTGTAATTTCGTCTTCTGGATGGGTGCTTAACCAGTATCTTACAAAATTACTACCAATAAAACCGGCTCCGCCGGTAACTAATATCTTCATAATTGAATTTTATCAGGGTTATTGCTCAAAGTCCAAAGGAATATTAGTATGGAATAACAGCAATTTCTGTAAACACAGGAGGAAGAATTATGCCGATTAAGAAGTATTATGCTGGTAACCCTTACTATAGTTTGTTTAACCAAGTGCCTATACTCTGCATGAACTGGGGCAGAGACTACCTGTTTGCGGGTTTTTCTAGAGGCCTCGATTGTGTTAACAGACGTGGGCAAGAAAAAGGATCTGCTTATTGGAAAATTCCTAATCTCACCGGAGAGACTACGAGCATTCTGGTAAATAATAATATTGACCACTTATGGATTGCTACTCATGGAGATCAGATTCATAAGTTTGGTTTAAATAGTAAACGAACTGCGGGTTCCTATTTTGCTAAGTTTAGGGGTAGCAGAATAGAAAATCTACACGAAGGAGATGACTTTGGTTTGATAGGTGCCTCCGGAGGATGCTGTTTCCAGATTTTTGACAGCAAAGCTAATGTGATCGAGGTGTTTGAACCAAAAGATAGCAATAAACAACCAGAAGATATCTTTAATGGCGGAATTCTAAGCGGCACACACTACTTTGTGATTCTTTACGACCGTATAGAGATAAGAGCTATCGGACAAAGAACAGCCGATGTAACCCTGAATTTACAAATTAGCACCAACAACCGACTTGCACAGGAAAAACTCCGACTTACAACAGTAAGCAAGCCCAAGCACCCCAAAAAACCATGGCATATTGGGCTTACTACTGTTACAACATTTAAAGATAGTTTTTCGACAAAACTTATGTTGTACAGCTTAGAGAATAGAATCCAGCAAATGGCTTCACGCGTACTCCCTTTTTCTGTCCAGGCAATTTCTGTTACACCAGACGGCAAAACTATATTTGGGAGTGGTGATGTGTACGGAACTCAACTTACTTTTGCTTTAAGCCCAAGTGGAATGTATCTTGAGGAAACCGAGCATTTCAAAGGAATCCCTGGTGATACTTCGGCACTTTTTTCACCAGAAAATAGACTCTTTGTTGCAACAAACTTTGGTGAGATATACGAATTCGACAGAACCACCTACTGAAGGTAGGCTTTTTTTATTTTTAGTGAATCCTGAAATACTGCCTGATTTTTTATTGACTCACCGGCTTTAGTTTCTGCTATGTGAACTGTTCCTGCAACAATTTTTGAAACTCCCCATGGATAGAGACTTGCTTCAATCGATAGTATATTAAAATCTTTGTCCAAAAATATTACATCAATAGGAAAACGCATGAAAAAAGTATGAACTCGTTTACAGTTTGGAATAAAGAAGATTTCTGATTCAGAAATATTAGCTTTAATTGTTAATCCGAAAAGTCTAGAAAAAAAACTATTCGCTATTGTAATTTTGGGTGTCATAGTATGTTATAATAAACTTAACTTATTTAATGGCTTTAAGCTATGGCTGACCAAAAACAAAGAAAAATTTTAATTGTGGAAGACGATATGGCTATGAGAGATATCGTTATTCATAAACTACTCGCTCACGGCTTTGAAGTAAAAGAAGCAGAAGACGGACGCAGAGGTATAGATTTAGCAATTCAAGAAAAACCAGATTTAATTTTGCTAGACCTTATGCTCCCAGAAGTAGATGGATTTAAAGTACTAGAGACTGTTCGTGGGTCTGAAGATAAGTCTGTTAGTAATACCCCGGTAATAATACTGTCTAACCTTTGGAGTAATAAAGATATACTTAGGACGAAAGACTTAAAGGTGCAGGCATATATGGTTAAGGCTTACTTTACTACAGAAGAGATACTTAGCAAGATAAACGAGATACTGGCTGAAGGGAAGAAGCAGACGGAAGAAAAACCAGCGTAATGTTATAGATTTCAAAAAAACACCATTTTCTATGGTGTTTTTTACTTGAACGCTAATCTATTTACCTAACTTGACTATTCCAAAATAATATGTTATAAATATATGCTCAATAAGTACTATTTCTTGGGTTAGAGCTAACCCGACTTATTGCGCCTGTTAACACAGAAAACCGACATCCTGGAGGAATGACATGAAATCTCGTTTCATTTTTTCGGTCGTCATTTTGGCGATCTTTGGAATCAATTCCCTGGCACTGGCCCAACGCAAATCGCCGGCGCCTTCAGCGGCACCACCGAAACAGGTTGAAGTTCGCAAACCCACGGTTATCAATTTGCCACCTCCACCACCAGCGAAACCCGCGACGACACCGGTACCAGTTGCGCAGGAACGCAAACCGACGTTGATCAACATTCCCCAACCGCCACCAGCGCCTGTCGCGAAAGCGACTGCAACCCCTCTTCCCGTGCAATACGGTAACCAAGCGGTGAGAGCGAATCAAGCGCCGACGCCGACCACGACGACCACATCGAGTGTTCAATACGGGAACCAGGCGGTGAAACCTTCGCCGACTGTGCAAGCCCAACAGAATCCGACTGGCGTGCAGTATGGAAGCAAACCGGCTACAGTGATTCCATTGGCGAAGCTGAGTCCGACTGAACTGGCAAAGCGCGAAGCGCAAGCCAAACAGTCTGGCAAATACTTTGCCGACCGAAACTCTGCGATCGCGGCAATAAAGGCCAAAGAACCGATTCAAACAACTTTTGCCACCGAACCAGCTGAGCGACCTTACTGGGTGCCCGAGCAAGATGACCGTGGTCGGCGGGTGGTGTTCAACAACGGGCGTTATCGTTCTTACGACGGGAGTCGTTATTACGATTACGACCCTTATGCTGATAGCTACGGCCAATCACGAATATTTAACCACGGCGGTTACTTTGCGCCGGGAGTTGTGTTCTACAGTGACCCGACGCCTGGATATGGTTATTCGAATCAACCCGCTGTAGCTTACCCGCAACAGCCGAGCCAGCGGATGGGAATTCCAGGGATGATCGCTACAATTTTGGTCTTTGCGATGATCCTGGGGACGGTTATCATCATCACATGGTTGGTGCTGAGACGACGTCGCAGCAACCCCTAAAGGAGAAAATGTGGAAGAAAAACTCACAGTGAAGT
The DNA here is from genome assembly GCA_964434195.1 of uncultured Candidatus Saccharibacteria bacterium. Taxonomy (GTDB): domain Bacteria; phylum Patescibacteriota; class Doudnabacteria; order UBA920; family UBA920; genus CAYLIB01. The sequence goes on along the minus strand of CAYSUI010000012.1, from coordinate 26,892 downwards.
TTTGGAAGAGCCTCAAGGCAGGTGAATTGCTTGTCATTTCTGACGAGCGTTCCATTTACCGAGAGGCGGGCTTCGACAAGGCAGAGAAGTCAGCGGGCAGAATTGTGACGGACAGGATTGACGGAAAGATTCCTTTCAAGGTGAAGCAAGTCTATCACCTGAATGGAAGCGAGATCGGAGTTGATTTCTCACTTTTCGTTGAACTGGAACCAACGTCAGAAAGCCAATCCAAAGCCCTCGCTCGCACGTTTTTGTACGTTGAGGGTGTTGGCGAAAACTTCGATGTTACCTGCTACACTCAGGTGGACACGAACGCCGTACCTTCTGGGTCGCGGAGGTTCCTCGCTGAAAACGGACACTCTTGGGTGTTCGAAGGGATGGAAACAAACCCCGGCCAAGACTTACTGAGCTATCCCTTTGTGAAGAGTGTCCCGATGTCGGCAAACGGTATGCCGATACCGATGCTCAAAACCACGGAGGCGGACAGCAACGCGACTTGCGTTAGCGCTGACCCGCCCGTCGAAGGGGCGTATCTATTCACCTTCGCCATTTACAAGGTTGACCCTGCTGTAATGGCGGCCGCGAGAACAGATAGTGCGGAAGGAGCATTGCTCAACTACCGAGCATTCTTCGAGTTTGGTGAAGCAACCAACACCGAAGGAGGACTCGTCTTCTTCCTTGAAGGCTCGAATGTAGACGTGAACAGCGTGGCCATGGGCGACGTGTTCTAAACTGAAAGCACATAGTCTGACTATGTGCTCTTTTTTTATCTTGCACTTAGTATGCTTCGTTTGTAACTCTCCAGGTTATCCAGTGCTACCCCTGTTCCTTTTGCCACACAGAGTAGGCTATCTTCTGCTACATAACAAGGGACGCCTATACTCATACCTATATACTGGTCTAGATTCCTTAGCTGGGCTGTGCCGCCGGTCATTACCATGCCTTTGTCTATGACGTCGCTGGCTAGTTCGGGTGGGGTTTCTTGGAGGACTATTTTTACGGCTTTTACTATTTCAGCGAGTTGTTCAGAGATTGCGTCTACTACCTGGTTTGTACTTAGGCTTATAGTTTTTGGCAGACCTGAAAAAATATCTCTTCCTTTTATTTCCATAACTTCTTCTTCGCGCATATGAACTGCACTACCTATAGTTATTTTTATTTCTTCTGCAGTTCTGTCCCCTATTGCTAAACTATGCTTTTGCTTAACGTAAGAGATAATACTCGCATCTAGCTTGTTACCAGCTACTCTTACTGAGGTAGAGTTCACTATACCACCAAGAGAAAGCACAGCGACGTCGGTTGTACCCCCACCAATATCTATGACCAAATTTCCTGATGCGGATGCAATTGGTATACCAGCGCCAATAGCTGCTGCAACTGTTTCTTTTATAACGTATGCATTTTTAGCCCCGGCAGCTAGCGCTGCGTCTGTAACTGCTCTTCTTTCTGTAGATGTAATACCGCCTGGGACACTTATCATGACTTCGGGTCTAAAAAACCTAACACTACCCAGTGCTTTGTTTATGAAATACCTGAGCATTGCCTCGGTTACACGGTAGTCAGCTATTACTCCGTCTCGCATTGGCCTGGCTGCAATTATTGTTTCTGGAGTACGGCCTAACATTTCTTTTGCTTCCTGACCCACAGCTAAAACCTTATTGTCGTCCATAGAAATGGCGACAACAGTAGGTTCGTTTATTATTATTCCTTTTTTTGGAACATAAACTAAGGTATTAGCTGTACCTAAGTCTATACCGATTTTGGTTTGAAACATAATTTAGTTCGTAAAGTTTATAAAGTTATCAAGTTCATAAAGTTAAGAATTTGCAAATACTTTACAAACTTTATGAACTTTAAAAACTTTATAACTTCTAGTTTATTCGTTCTATCTTAGCACCCAAACTTCTTAGTCTATCGTCAATTTTCTCGTAGCCTCTGTCTATTTGGTAGATATTGTCTATCTCGGTTTCACCTTTGGCTATTAGACCGGCGATTACAAGTGCTATTCCAGCTCTTATGTCTGGACTGGCAATTTTTTTGCCTACTAGCGATGTTGGACCTTCTACCAGTACCCTGTGCGGGTCGCACATTAGGATATTTGCACCCATGGAGTTAAGAGCATCAACGTAGAATAATCTCCCTTCGTAAATTGTTTCGAAGACGAGAGAACTACCTTTTGCTTGAGTCATTAAAACAGTTAAAGGTGGCTGTAGGTCGGTGGGAAGTCCTGGGTACTCGTGAGTAACAATATCTTTGGTAATAGCTTTGAGGTCTGGACTATCCAATACTTCAACAAAATTTTCTCCGATTTTTAAATTTGCATTTGCCATTTGGAGCAACTCCCAAAAGACTTCCAAATGAGAAGGATCGAACCCTGTAACTTTTATATTTGACCTAGTAGCTAGTCCTAACAGCACAAATGTACCTGCTTCAATTCTGTCTGGGAGCACCTGCCCTATTCCCCCACTCAATTTTTCTACACCCTCGATAGTTATTGTTGATGTTCCTGCTCCTGTTATTTTTGCCCCACAGGCATTTAAAAATTCTGCTAATGCGGGAATTTCTGGTTCTTGAGCGGCGTTGTGAAGCACTGTTGTTCCGGGGATTCTTGAGGCCAGCATCATCATTGTTTCTGTACCCGTTACAGTTATTCGAGGGAATACCAATTTGGCTGGGACTAATTTTTTAACTTTTAAGGAGTAACCATCTTCTCTGTCCGTAACTTCAATACCAAATTTCTTAAAGCCATTTAAGAAGAAATCAACGGGGCGCTTCCCTAGTACACAACCTCCAGGATATGGGAAATCTACTTCACCCTTTTGGAGTAAGATTGGGACTGAGAGTAGTATTGATGTCCTGACTTTTTGGTGTAGTTGGGGGTGAAGCTGTGTTTTTTTAATCTGTGTGTTTGTAAAAGTGTATGCACTACCTTCTTTGGCAACTTCCACACCAAGGTCTCTAATTATTTCTATTTTTCTGTGGACATCTTCGATGTCTGGTACATTGGTTATTGTGGTCGGCCCTTCGGTGAGCAAGGCTGCTGGAAGCAATTTTAGTGCGGAGTTCTTAGCCCCTTTTACTTGAATTTCACCATTTAGTCGTGATTCACCGATAATTTTAAATTTAGGCATAAATATAATATGTAATAAAGGTAATGTACTTATTATAACAATTTTAAGTAATCAAGAATACGGCTCGGCAACTAATGAAAAATAGGTTAAAATAAGGCATGGATTCAAAATTACGTTATATTTTAATCGCGATTGGTTTTGCGGTTTTTATTATTCTTTCACCCCTAGCGGTTTTGTATGTCAGGGGTTTAAAACCCGATATTAATCAAGGAAAAACTAAAGAGACAGGAATCTTTACTTCCAAAACAGACCCCAGCGGGGCTGTGGTGTTTTTAAATTCGGAGGAGAAGGGTGAAACCCCTCTTGATGTTAGATTTTTAGCATCGGGCGATATTCATGTTGATATTAAAAAACAAGGGTACAGAACCTGGAGCAAACGCCTTGCAATTATCCCGGGTAGAGTAACTTGGGCGCAAAGTGGTGTAGATACATTATTTCTTTTCAAGGAAGATAATGGTTTTATCAAGATAGATGAAGGCGTTGATGACTTTATTCAAACGACTGATTCTTATATATACACACAGACTGATAAATTAGTTGTAACTGACACAGGAGATATAAAAGATAAAAAATATTTTAATATCACTAAAGGTACACCATATTTAATAAAAGGATCGCCTAATAATAAAACGTTTTTAATTTATAATACCGAGAATGCTTACCTCTTTAGACCTAGCAATTCAAAATTGGAAGAGATTTCTAAAATTACTAAGAAGAGTAGCTCGTTTAAGTTTACAGACTCAGGGTCTCTTTATACGATTGAAGGCAACAAGCTTATCTTTAGAGAAAATTCACTTAGCTCACCTGCAACACTCACAACTAACCTAAGCACTTTTGAGCTATTAGATGATGATATATACGGAATTTCCACGACTGACAATAAACTATACTTTTTTGGAAAAGCGGGTAACTTAACGAAACAGGAATTAGCTGAGCTACCGGGTTTGGTAAAACCAAATTTAATAATTACTCCTTCTAAAGCTATATATCTGCTTGATGAAAAAAATTTATACCAAATTGGCAATTCACTTGAAAAAATTTCCAGCAATGTAGAAAGAATTATTCATCCCTCTGGGTCTGAGTTGATCACGATTATTATTCCGGGAGAATTAAACACATATAAAAGTGGCCAAAAACAACTCCAAACAGTAAATAGAAACACAGATGGATATGACGATGCAGTGGTAAGAGAAGATATAGGCTATGCATTCATAGTTTCAAATAATTCTCTGAAAGCTATAGAGTTAGATCACAGAGACAAGCCAAATATTTATGACTTTAAGGATTTAACTAAACCACTGAAAATACATGTGGACCAAGAAGCTGAGAACTTAACCGTACTCGATGGAAACGAATTGAAAGTTTCAGTGATTCACTAAATATAAAAAGAACGCAGTATTAGTTACTGCGTTTTGTTATTTGTCGTTTGCCGTAGCCAGCCTGTTCGACGATCTGAGCAACTGTCTCTTGGTCTGGCGCGTTTAAGACTTTTATTACCAGATCGAGTTGTTCCCTAGTTACAGGGAACTCGATGTGGATACTACCCTTCCCGCCTTCGAAGTAAACATTGACTGGCTTTTCTGATGGCCTTAAATGTTCGAAGGGCTGAACAAGGCGAGAATAGATAAAGTCTTTGGCTTCGGGTGTGAGATGTTTACTTAAGTCCACCGCATTTCGGTACATGTGCAGTGACAAGTACCGACCGTCGGTATCTAGAGGCGCTGTTGGATAGCCTTGACGTCTAAGCGCATCTTGTTTAGCTTTCTCCCGTGCTAATCCATTGATCGGGATTTTTCTACCGTGGTTTAGCGGTCTTACTTTTGCAGTTAAGACATTTAGAAACTCTGCCCCGAGAGGTTGTACATAATTTCTGGGTTTTGATACCCAGTGGCACACAGCAACCCAACGAGTAACCTTGCGTTTCTTTCGTTTAATCTTAACTGTGAAAGTTTTCTTTTTCAGCTTGCAGGACTTTTCAGCTATAACTGACTTTGAGAAAGTCATATTACTCCCTTCGCTGAGTTTTACAGCTCCGGGTGTTTTTTTGATCATCTCGTAGGTCAGGATATATGACAATCCTGCGTTCTGTGCGCGCAAGGCAGCTTCCCTGAGTTTTTCCAACCTACCTAGATTGGCCGGATCTACTACTTCAGGATCCCCTTCTTCCCCTTCGTTCATCTCGGCTGCCTCGAGAATCTTTTTCTTTTCTTCGTCAGTGGGTTTTTTCTCCTGAATATCTTCTTCGTCAGCTCCGGGAGTTTTAATAGCCCAGTTTCCGAGTTCGGGTTTTTTGACGCTTAGCTTATCAATTTCAGCAGGTTTAACTTCTTTTTTTGGTGTGACTACGGGTGCAGGTTCAGCTTTTGACTTGGTTTGTGGCTTAGCTTTTGCCTTGACCTTGCCTCGCTTAACTGACCGATTGGATTTCTTTGCTTTCTTGCCTTTACTGCTTTTTTTCTTTTCTTTCGTTGCCCCACGAGTAGTGTGTTTTTCAGCCATTCCAATTGGAACTTCAGCCAAAACTCCGCAAGTGAGCATGACAACGAACATGCAAACTATAAACTTTTTCATTATAAACCCTCCATTTGCTGGTTTCGTTGTTACCCACTTCTGGGCAAAGCAACTGCCTAAAATACGTAATTTTGGTTATTTTGTCAATTTGACAAAACCTTTGTTAAATCATATAGTGCGATTTACTAATAAAATATAGGGAGGTTATTATGTTAAGTGTTACCAAACTACCCAATCTGAAAGTTACCATTGTGGCAGTTTATTTCTTTGTAGCGGGCATTTACGTATTGCTTTGGCCAACACTTAATATTGGCCTAGGTATTGCTGGTGTCATGCTGGTGAACACACTCCACTACTTGGTAGTAACTGGACTTGTAAGCCTTTATCAACTCACTCAAATATTTGACGATAATCGATTTAAGTTCTACCAAGGTTGTTTACTTGGGTCGTTCCTAATTTCTATTTTCTATAGCTTCAATTTCATAACGGGCGAGAATGATACTTTGTTGGTTATGGCATTTGCCCTAATAGCAAGTGTTACAACAACTTGTTTTGCAACATATGCAGGCATAATCACATATGAAAACAAAATAAAACCTAAGGTACTCTTTCTTGTAAAGCTTGGATGGGGAAATAATAAACTCAGAGAGTCTCAACCGGGACTTCCAAGAGCTTGGAAGAATGGAAAAGAGATTCCTGTTGAGCTAATAATCCCAAAATAAAAAACCACTAGAAAACTAGTGGGGTTTTTTTTCCGCTTCATCTAAAGCAATATTTACTTGTTTGTCAGCTTCTTTATTTAACTCTCTCCTAACGTGTTTAAACTTATATTCAGTAAATCTACTCAAATACTCAAAACATTTTTTTGCAAGCTCTTGCAAGTGTGGTTGTTTAATTTTATAGACGCCAGTCATTTGTCTGACTATTAGCTCTGAGTCCATTCTTATTTCAATTATTTTGGCACCTAAATGATGAGCTTTTTTTAGACTTTCTATTAAGGCTGTATATTCTGCGAAGTTATTTGTGTTTATCCCAAGATACTTGCCTTCCTCGTGAATGATTTCGTTTGATTCACTTAGAATAACATAACCATAAGCTGACGGTCCGGGATTTCCCCGTGATCCACCATCTGTGTAGATAATAAGTTTATTTAAATTTGACATCTAAGATTCTCAACTTTAATTTTCTGCGACCTAACCAAAAGTCTTCGATTAATTCTACGGCGAGACTTACTTTTTGTCCGACTTGTAACTTTCCCTGCATATAACCTAACCCGAAACCGACTGCCTCAACAAGTCTTTCCCCTAGTTGAAAAGTTCCGGCTAGGTGAGTCTGATCCTTGCCTATTAGTTTTGTAGTAGCAACAATTGCATCTTCGATGAGAAACCTTGGTAATGGATTTCCTGAACCAAAGGGTTCTAAACGCTTTATTTCAGAAACGGTAGATAAATTAACCTCATTTTCGGAAAGTATCATTTCTAATTCTAGCTCTGGCGAATCTTCTTTTGGTTCAGTTGATTCTTCATCTGCAAAAGCTAACAGTTTATGCCAAAAGTTATCTATATTATCTGAGTTTAAAGTTAATCCAGCCGCTTCCTTATGACCACCATATTTTAGTAACTCTGAGTGTGCATATTTTAAAGCCCCGACTGTATTAAAATTTCCATACGATCTTACTGAACCGGTAGCTTCCCTGTCCCCTTTCTCTAGCACGACAACCGGTTTTGCATATTCTTCTGTTAACTTTCCAGCAACTATACCCACCAAACCTTTGTGCCAAGATTCATGAGCCAATACCAAGACTTTACGATCTTGATATAACTCTGCCATTTCTCTTGCCTCAGAAAGAATACGGGCGGTCATTTCTTTTCTTTTGTCATTTATTTTCTCTAGTTCATTGGCAAGTAAAGTTGCTTTCTCAGGATTTTCTTCTATTAAACATTCCAGTGCGAGGTTGGCATGTTTGAGTCTCCCTGCAGCGTTTATTCTAGGGGCTATTGCGAAACCCAAGGTTTCAGAATTTAGCTTACCTGACTCTGGGATTAGATTTAGTAGTGCCCTAAGACCAGGCCAGCGAGTCTTAAGTAATACCTTAAGACCAAATGATACAAGAATTCTGTTTTCACCCACTAAACTATGACAATCTGCGACTGTACCTATGGCCACTAAGTCTAGTAGCCATTTATCCCAATCTTTTACTGGGTTTGTTACTCGCTTTTCTACTTCATCTACCCTTAACAGAAGAGCCCTGGCTAATTTGTAAGCTACCCCAACACCAGTTATTTGGTGTTCTGGGTATGTGTCATCTGGATTTTTAGGATTTATTAAAGAAAAAGCTTTAGGTACATCTCCTGTTATTTCGTGATGATCGGTAATTATAAGATCTATACCAACTTCTTTACAATACTTGGCCACATCAACAGAATTTGTACCACAGTCCACAGTAATAACTATACTTACTCCTTGTTTTTTAAAATTTTGGAATGCTGGAATATTTAATCCGTAACCCTCCTCAAAGCGATCTGGTATGTAATTGATTATTTTTACATTCAAGTATTTAAAAACCTGAAATAAGACTGAGGAGGCAGTAACAGCATCGCAGTCATAATCCCCATAGACCGCTATTGTCTCGTCTTCATTTATAGCTTTCCAGATCCTGGAAACAGAAATCTCCATATCTCTAAAAAGATATGGATCGAACTGTTTTTCAAAATCAGGATTAAGAAAATTATAAACATTTTCTGTACCCAAAATTTCCCGATTGAGGAGTAGCTGAGAGAGTAATGGACTCAAACCTGGAATCTCAACTTTCTCTGTATTCTCAGTATTTTTTTTCAATTTCCAGATCTTTGACATAAACCTACAATAGACTCAGGAGATTTATGGCAGTCATCTCCTGCGGTTTAGGTATACCAAATAGATCCAGCACAGTTGGCGCGACATCACTAATTACCCCTTCAGGGATCTTACCTGCCAAAGATTGATATGTCATATCTTTAGCTTCCTTATACTTAAACTCATTAGCTATGAGCATAAAAGGAACCGGGTTAGTGGTGTGGTCTTTATCAATTTCGCCAGTACGAATATTTAACAGTTGCTCTATGTTACCATGATCCGCAGTAACAATCATACAGGCGTCTACCATAAGCACAGCTTCCATAAGAATTTGCATTTGGATATCTAAGGATCTAACTGCCTTAACAGCGGCTTCGAGATTACCTGTATGCCCTACCATATCTCCATTCGCATAATTTGCTACAAAGAAATTCGTATCAGAACGCGTTATTTTTTCTACAAGCACCCTTGTTAACTCTGGAGCAGACATTTGGGGTTGGTCCAAATAATTTTTACTGTTTGTAGGACTACTAACAATTAGGCGTTCCTCACCTTGCATAGGCTCGCTTGATCCGCAATTAAAAAATGAGGTAACGTGAGCGTATTTTTCGCTCTCTGCAATATGAAACTGCTTTAGGCCAGATTTAGAAATTACACTGGCTAGGTTGTTTACTAAATTAATTGTGGGAAAGGCTATGACGACTGGCAGGTTTACCATGTATTCTGTCATAGTAACAAAACACAAATTTTCTAAAGCAGGTTGTGCATTTGGTACTGGTAGATCTGTGGGTTGTACAAATGCCCTAGTTAACTGAATTGCTCTATCTTGCCTAAAGTTAAAGAAAATAATTGAGTCATTATTCCCAATAGTAGCTACTGGCGCATACTTTCCATCGGGCTGTGATTCAAGAATAACTGTAGGCTTTATCATCTCGTCAAAAATATTGTTGTGATAGTTTGAGAGGATACATTCTTCAGCACTCGTAGCTGTTTCACCAACTCCGCTCACCATGGCATTGTAAGTAAGCAAAGTCTGATCCCAGTGTTCGCCTCTATCCATACCATAAAACCGTCCGGCTATAGTAGCTACCTTACCTATACCTATTTCCATTATTTTTTTTCTAAGTTTAGTAAGGGTTTCGAGCGCCACTTTTTCTGCAGTATCCCTGCCATCGGTAAACATGTGAATATAGACCTCCGATAAACCCTGTTCTTTAGCTAAACCCAAAAGCGCGTAAAGATGTTCGTCCAAACTATGTACTCCTCCAGGACTAATCATACCTACCAAATGTAATTTAGAATTATTTTCTTTTGCATGATTGCAAGCTTTTAAGAAAGCTTCATTTTTAAAAAATTCCCCATTCTGAATACAGGCAGTGATTCTCGGAAGATCTTGCCCTACTATTCGACCAGCACCGATATTTAAATGCCCAACTTCGGAGTTCCCCATTTCTCCCCAGGGTAAACCTACTAACGGCCCAGACGCTTGAAGAGTCATAGTTGGGAAATTACCAACAATTGAGTTAAATATTTCTGGATTAGCCAATCCAATAGCATTGCCTCTGCTATAACTAGCAACACCAAAACCATCTAACACTACCAAGACTACTTTATTGTAAACTTTGTGAGTCATAGAAATTGAGTTAAAAGTAACAAGTTGCTAGTAACAGGTATTTATCATTTTCTATACCGTGTCTGACCCATCTTATTACATGCTACTTTTTACTTGCTACCATTTATTACGGATTCGATTTCCATTAGACGATTATATTTTGCAATTCTTTCTCCTCTGGAAAGACTGCCTGCTTTTATAAAATCCGCACCTACTGCTACGGCAAGATCCGAAATGAAAGTGTCTGAGGTTTCACCACTCCTATGCGAAACTGCTACTTTGAAATTATTTTTTTGTGCTAGTTCTATTGCCGAAAGTGTTTCAGTGACTGTTCCAATTTGATTTACTTTAATTAGAATAGCATTCGCTAACTTTTCATCTATGCCAATTTTAAGTCTTTTAACGTTTGTTACAAAAAGATCATCTCCTACAATAATTGTTTTTTTACCATATTCCTTTGTAAAAGCTTTCCATGCTTCGAAATCATCCTCAGCAAAGCCATCCTCTATAGATATTATAGGGTATTTACTCAACCACTTTTCATATACTTTTAAAAGTTGCTTGGAATTTAGCTTTTTGTTCTCAGCTTTTAGGTTATATACTTTATCTTTTGAATCGTAAAACTCTGAGGAAGCAACGTCTAACCCTAAGTTTACATCTTTACCTTCTTTATACCCAGCAATTTTTATAGCCTTTATAATCTCTTTTATAGATGACTCATTATTCGGTAGGTGTGGCGCAAAACCACCTTCATCTCCCACTGCGGTTACCATTTTGGCTTTTTTTAGATTTACTTTAAGAGCATGATAAATTTCCGAAGCTATTCTAATTCTTTCTCTAAAAGTCGCAGCTTTAGGAATTATCATAACCTCTTGAAGATCTAACCCACTATCTGCATGAGCTCCACCATTTATAATATTGCACATAGGAAGAGCTTCTACTTTTGGCTTAGTACTAGATAAAGTTGCCAAATAATTATATAACTCCATACCTACTGCTTGACTTGCTGCTCTTGTGGCTGCCATTGAAACAGCTAAAATTGCATTTGCTCCCAGTCGACTCTTGTTTTCTGTGCCATCTAGTTCAAGCATTTTAGAATCTAGAGACCTCTGTTCTAGTACATTACTACCAACTAAAACATTAGCAATTTGATTGTTTATGTTACTTACGGCCGTAAGAACACCTAACCCATTGTAACGCTTCTGATCTTTATCTCTTAACTCTAACGCCTCATGGGTGCCAGTAGAAGCCCCGCTGGGAACCTCGGCTACACCTATACAACTATCTGTATAAACTTTAGCCTGCACTGTAGGATTTCCTCTACTATCAAGAATTTCTGAAGCAACTATTTTTTTTATAAGAACTTTTTTCATATTATTTTTCCAAAGCATTAATTCCAGGTAAACTACTCCCACTCAAGTAAGCCAGCATAGCGCCTCCGCCGGTGGACAGATGATCTATATATTCACTTTGACCAGCAAGTCTTATAGCATCTACCGTCTCCCCTCCTCCGACTACAGAAAAGCATTTACCAGTACTTACACCTCCCACTACTTTAGCAAGTGACATAGTTCCTGTATCAAATGGTTTTTTCTCGAAATGACCTAATGGCCCATTCCATACTATGGTCTTAGCGGTTTTTAGGTGGGTTGCAAAATTAAGTATGGTTCTAGGACCAATGTCGACTATAACTTCCCTTTTTCCAACTTTATAAATATCTACCACGCGTATACTGCTTTTGTCTAAAGATTTATTGGCAACTACTGCGTCTAGAGGCAAAATAATTTTGCCTTTAAAATTTCTCTCCATAGATTTCGCAAGCTTGATACTCTCTTTTTCTGCAACAGAAAGACCAATTTCAAACCCCTTGGAAAGCAAAAATAGATTTGCCAATCCTCCACCTAATAATATTTTGTCAGCTTTCTTGCCTAGAGTTTCTAGTGCTTTGGCTTTCTCTGATATTTTTATACCAGCCATCATTACAACAAAAGGAGATTTACCCTTCTCTTGAACATAATTAAGGGAATTAATTTCTTTCTGTAGCAATAGCCCAGCAAGAGATGGTAAGTATTTAGGCACACCAATTATAGAAGCCTCTTTTCTGTGACAACTCCCAAAAGCGTCATTAATATAAATATCCCCTAATTCACTTAAAATTTTAGCGAATTTAGGATCATTCTCTTCTTCACCTTTATAGAAACGGATGTTTTCCAGCAATACCACATCTTTATAAGGTACATTCCTTAACTGAAACCTTATACGGTCGCTTTTTATATCTCCTGAAAAAAATAACAAATGATTAACTGGATAGTGTGGTATGGCACCATCTGTAGGTGAAAACTTAAAATCTAATAATGCAGCAAGTCTTTCTCCTACTGGTTTTAAACTTAATTTTTCATCTCTTTTACCTTTTGGTCTACCTAAATGCGCAACTATAACCACTCTGCACTTGTTTTCGAGTAGGAATTTAATAGTAGGTATACTTGCCCTAATACGAAAATCATCAAGCAGTCTTCCGTGCTCGGAAAGTGGTTCGTTTAAGTCTAGTCTTAGAAGAACTGTCTTCCTGGCTACTAAACTTGAGTTGTTTTTTAGGAACTTAATCATTCACTAATAGCTTCCAACTAATATTACTTCTTCAATAAGGCGGTTACTATAGCCGAACTCGTTATCGTACCAGGCGATTATTTTTACGAAGTTATTATCTACGACTTGTGTTAGGGAAAGATCCACTATGGCAGAGTGAGGATTTCCTACTATATCTGTTGAAACTATAGGATCATTCGTTACTTCTATAACACCTCTAAATTTTTCAGATTGCGAAGCGTCTACAAATGCCTGATTGATCTGCTCTTTGGTGACATTCATTTTTAGGAGAGCTGAGAAGTCTGAAAGACTACCTACTGGACTTGGTACGCGAATTGCTAAACCATTGAACTTACCACGAAGCTCAGGAATTGCCTGGGTGGCTGATATAGCAGCACCTGTTGTGGTGGGAACAATATTCACTGCTGCAGCCCTTGCTCTTCTCATGTCGTTACTATGCCCACCAGGTGGTGGCCCATCTACCAGGTTTTGTTCTGCTGTGTAGCTATGAATGGTAGTCATCATGATTTTCTCTACTCCGAATTTTTCAACAAGCACAGCAACCACTGGACTTATGCAATTAGTTGTACAGGATGCGTTGCTGATTATAGCTTCACCTTTGTAGTCTTTATGATTTACCCCCAAAACAATAGTTGGAGTAACTCCTTCGTCTTTGGCTGGTGCTGAAATAATAACTTTTCTAGCTCCCGCTTTAATATGCGCAGATGCCTTTTCGCTATCTGTGAATCTTCCTGTGCTTTCTATTACTACGTCTACTTTAAGACTTCCCCATGGCAAGGCTGTTGGGTCTTTTTCCGCGAATACTGGGTATTTTACGTCGTTTACATAAATATTTTTATCATCAAAAGTTACCTTTTGATTATATTTACCGTAATTTGAATCAAACTTAAGCAACCCAGCAAGAACTTCAGGGCTTCCTAGATCGTTTACGCCTACAACTTCTATTTCGGGTTTTTCTAAAGCTAATTTAAAAGCTGCTCTACCTATTCTTCCAAAACCATTTATACCAACTCGTATCTTTTTGTCTGATGACATATTTTTATTTCTGTTAATAATTTAATTTGTTTCTTTATCTTGACTGTTTACTGGCTTGTTTATTGAAAAATTATGTTTAACCGGTTTATGTTTTGGTAACTCTACATATTCAGTGCTTGTAAGCAAACTAGCTCGCCAGTATAGTAACGCTCCGAATGCAAGCACACCCATAAAACTTATGAGGTAAAGCCTAAACCTTACATTGGCTTCACCTACTCCGTAACCAGCCAACCCTTCCATATTTTTAAGCTTTGCTGTTTTTAACTATATCAGCGACTTTTTTCTTAGACTGTTCATCTATGATAGCTATTGTTTGGTATGACTTCATCTTGACTAATCTTTTTTCGATTTCTGACCTACTAAGCAAGCCTTCCTGAGGACCTATGTTCATAACAACACTCCCAGCATTTACTGGACCCCATCTTAAAGCGGTAGAGTGTGGTAAACCATAAGATAATGCAGCTATATATGCAGTTGTAAAACTGTCACCTGCCCCTGTTGCCTCTATACGATCACCTGGAAATTCAGGGATATAGAAAAAACCTTCCGAGCTGTAAGAATATGCACCTTTTCTTCCGTCTGTTAAAGTAACAGACTTAGGTCCTAGTTTTACTAAACGCTTACACAACTCTTCTATGTCATCGCTCTCGCCTACCCAAGAAATTACCTCCTCTTTATTTAGAGATAATACTTCTGTTCTTTTAAGTATTTTTTCATTGGCTTTCACTCCCTTCCTTAACTGAAAAGTTCCTGGATTAAAACCAACTTTAGTTTTGTTAGCGTCTATGTATTTGGCGAGATCAGAATAAATTTTTTCAAAACCATCACCTAAGGAAGTGAGATAAACCCACTTTGCAGGAGCAAATTTTGGTAATTTGTACTTTCTATGTTCATGGTACACAAAAATAGTCCTCTCACCGTCGTGAGATAAAACTGTTGAGGCATTTGTACCATGTTTATCATCGATAACTATATAACTAGTGTCCACCTTTTCTTTTTTCATTTTATGCACAATTTCACGCCCACCTGTATCGTGAGCTAAAACAGTATAGAATGAGGTTTTTAGACCCAGCCGACTAGATCCTACCGCGTTATTTGCAGCATTTCCAGCAACGGTTCGAGCTAACTGCTTTACAGGGAGCTTGTCTCCCCATGAGATCTCAGCAATCTGCTGTCCACCGCTCTGCTTTACTTTTATATCATCAACAAACAAAAATGTATCTATCGTTGCGTCACCAATCGAAATGAGATCGTATTTGTATTTCATACTTAGTTAGAATAATGAATAAAGAATAATGAATTAAGATTTAGAATGAACATATAAATCAAGACTAGGGTTAAATACTGATTTTATATAATTCCTTAAGGCGTTTTAACAGTGAAGCTGTGTCTAAACCAAATTTTGTAATTAACTCCTCTGGTTCACCGCTTTCACCGAATCTATCGTTTATACCCAGGCGGATGACTGGTTTGGGTAAAAATTCAGAAAGTAATTCACAGACAGCACTACCCATCCCACCAATTATCTGGTGTTCTTCTAATGTTACCACGATTTTAGATTTTTTAACCGATTTAACAATTGTTTCTTTGTCTAAAGGCTTAATTGTGTGATTATTTACAACACAAACAGAAATACCCTCTTTTTCAAGTTCGAGAGCAGCAATAAGCGCGTTATATACTACTGGACCGCAACCAATTATAGTTATGTCGGACCCTTCCTTAAGAACCTGGGCTTTCCCAATTTCAAATGGAGTTTCTTCGGTAGTAAATACAGGGGTTGCATTGCGCGCAAATCTGAAATATGCCGGAGTGTTTGTTCTACCTAGAGCTAATGTAGTTTTTTTTGTCTGAATATAATCAGCTGGCACAACCACAGTAAGGCCTGGTAAGACCCTGGTTATTGCGATATCTTCCAAAGCCTGGTGTGTCGCACCGTCCGGACCCACAGAAATACCAGTGTGAGCGCCTGCAATTTTTACATTTGCCTGGCTATAACAGACACTTACCCGAAGCTGGTCCCAACTTCTTCCGGGACTAAAAACAGCATAACTTGAAATGAAAGGAATTTTACCAGCTAGCGCAAGTCCGGCTGCGAGACCCATCATGTTCTGTTCGGCGACGCCACATTCTATAAACCTGTCTGGAAATTCTTTTTGGAATAAGTGGGCGGTGGTGGATTCGGCTAAGTCACCTGTAAGCACTACAATATTAGGAGACTCTTTACCTAACTCAACAAGACCCTCACCATAGCCTTTTCGAGTAGGAACTCTTTCGATTTCCGTTTGGCCTATTTTTGGGTTCAATTTTAATATTTCGTTTAACATTTTTTATGTTTATAAAGTTTATAAAGATCATCAAATTTATAAAGTAAGTCGCATCTGAGATTTCTTGATAAACTTTATAACTTTACGAATTTGATAAACTACTTATTGATGTTCGCTGGTTATTTGGCCTCTTAAGGTGCGGAGTTCTTCTAGGGCTAATTTTGCTTGGTCTTTGTTTGGGGGAGTGCCGTGCCATTCGAATTTGCCTTCCATAAAGTCTACGCCACGACCTGGAATAGTGTGGGCGATTATGACTGTTGGTTTTTCATAAATAGCTTTGGCTTCGTTGCATGCATTTATAACGGCCTCAATATTGTGACCGTCTACTTCTAATACGTGCCAATTGAACGCTTCATATTTTTCTCTTAGGTTCTCTAAAGGCATTACATCTTCGGTGAATCCGTCTATTTGAATATTATTCCTGTCTATAATTGCGGTTATGTTACTAAGCCTGTTTTTGCCAGCGAACATAACTGCTTCCCAAATTTGACCTTCTTGTTGTTCACCATCACTCATAATTAAATAGACCCTTGAACGAGAGTGGTCCATTCTTAATGCATAGGCAATGCCAACTGCCTGACTTGAACCTTGGGCTAGTGGGCCACTAGAGGTTTCGAGCCCCGGGAGCGCTAAGTTGTGGGGATGACCATGGAGTCTAGTACCTAATTTTCGTAGTGTATTTAGTTCTTCTTTTGGGAAATAGCCAGACTCAGCAAGTGTTGCGTAAAGAACTGGGCAAATATGGCCGCATGAAAGAACTAGCCTGTCCCTGCCTGCCCAAGTAGGGTTTTTAGGGTCATGTGACAGTACACTAAAGTAAAGTGCAGTGAAAATATCGGCCATATCTAATGGGCCAGCACTATGACCAGACTTGGCTTCTAGCAGCATTTGGATTATGTCTTGCCGAATGTCGTTGGCCTTATATTGAAGTTCGCGTATTGTTAGTTTTTGTATCACTTTGGTTTAACGAATGACGAATAGATTGTAGCGGTGTTTTTAGTGAGTCAAATATTTATTGTGTTACTCTATATTCTCTATTCTTTATTCTTCCTTAAATTTATTTTATTTCGTCTGATAGTTTTTGAAAGGTTTCAGGTGGATTGGGTGAAGCAAAAAGCCCTGAACCAACTGCGAGTAAATCCGCACCTGCATCTTTTAATTTTTTTATATTAGCCAGATTGACTCCCCCATCTACTTCAATTGTAGCATGAGGAAACAAACTTCTAAGTTCTGAAATTTTAGAATAAGTCGCATCTATGAACGGAGAACCTTGAAAGCCAGGTTTTACAGCCATTACTAAGAAATGATCTACTAATTCTTTAAAATTTAAGCAAACACTTACTTGGGTTTCTGGATTTATAACTAGCCCGGGTTTTATGTTTAGTTTTTTTATTTCGGATAATGCGTTAACAAGTTTCAGAGGGTCACTGTACGCTTCATAATGTACGAGTATGGTTGTGAAGCCACAAATTTGATAATCCAAAAAGTTTGATGCTTCGCTAACCATTAAGTGCGCCTCCCAGTTGTAAGCTGGACTAAGTGAGTCTAATTCATCAACTTCTAAGGTATTATTTGCGACAAAAACGCCATCGGCAAAGTCTACTTGGATACGACTTAACCCCACTAATTGTCTTAGAGTTGATTCTTTTGCTAAAAACCCTGCTTTACTTTTTTCTAGAATTGCTGGTACTACAGTAGACATAATAAAGTCCTTAAAGTTTATAAAGTTCGATCTCTGCGCTATCTGTACTTAATAACTTTAGTTAATTTGTTATTTTTCGAAACTACTAATTTTTTTTACCCTTCGCCAGTGTCGTTCTTCCTTACTCCATGGGGTTTCTAACCATTTTTCTACCAAACAAAAGGCTTGTTCAGGACTAATATACTCTGACGGCAAACAGATAACATTAGCTAAATCATCGGTTCTACTTTTCATAGCCTCAACTATATTCCAGACTAGGGCTGCTCGTACATTTTTAAATTTATTCGCTGCTATGCATACCCCTTGACCACTTCTGCACAATAAAATTCCTTGGTCTTTCTCTGGATTTTTTCCAACTTTTTCTGCAACTAACTTTGCATAGTCAGGATAGTCGTCTGTTGCAACAAACTTTTTTGGTCCTAGGTCTGTAATTTTAAAACCCGCTTCTTTAAAAGCCTTTTTTAGATACTCTTTTAACTCGAACCCACCGTGGTCACTTGCGATGTATAGCATAATAGTTCATCAAGTTTGTAAAGTTTGTAAAGTTTGTAAAGCCTGACACTCTATGGACTTAATAAACTTTATAACTTTATAAACTAGTTCATAATTATTTTATTAAAATCTTCGGGGATAAGACTCGCTCCTCCTACCAACAGTCCGTCTATGTGTCTTTCTTGTAAAAACCCTTCGGCATTTGTACTGTTTACACTACCTCCATATAACACCTTACCTACACCGAATTTATTTTTAATAAACAGAGCAATTTTTTCGGCATGTTCCGGTGAGGCAACTTTTTTTGTTGCGTAAGGATTACCGCTAGAAATAGCCCAGACTGGCTCATAGGCAACAAAAACTTTTTTTGGGTTTAAGTTCTTGAGAGATTCTTTCAACTGATTTTTCAAAACATCCACAACCTCAAGATCGTCCTGATCTACGGTAGTTTCAAAACCCACACAAATAACAGGGATTATTTTTTGTTCCAGAAGCGCCTTAGCTTTTAAACTCACTTGTTCGCTAGTTTCCCCAACCCCCCTTCTTTCACTGTGACCCACAATACAGTATTTAATCCCGATAGACTTTAAGCTTAAAGGACTTATTTGCCCAGTGTAAGCTCCTTTATTCATCCAAAATACGTCCTGCGCCCCTAGATTGGGAAATTTAACAGCGCTTAGAAATAAATGTGGCGGACACAACACAACTTCATGACGACTGTTCTTTTTAATTTTTGAGGCAAGTTGCTTAGCTTCGGTTACTGTTACAGGGTTTAGCTTCCAATTTGCGAGAATTACTTTGGGCATAGTTTATAAAGGTTATAACGTTTATAAAGCTTATAAAGTTTTTTACTTGAGGAACTTTATTACTTTATGAACTTGAGGAACTAATTAGTGTGTTTTTAAAAATTCTGTACTGACTTCTGGAGGAATAGGGTTAACAGGAATGCCTGTCCCATATTCGAAACCTGCCCATATAGTTATCCTTGGAAAAATCGTTAGATGCCAGTGAAAACTATTCTCTTCCATCATGGTATGTTTCTCTCTTACAAAAGGCATGCTATGGAAATAAAAATTCAACGGAGGGTCATTTAGTTTAGTATAGAGCTGGCCTACAGTTACTTTAAGCACAAAAGAAAGATGCTTAATTTCTTCCATACTAATGTCTTCAAACCTTCCGGAGTGTTTTTTTGGTAGAATCCAGGTCTCAAAAGGACTCCTGCTCGCATAAGCGGATAACACTACAAAATGTTCACTTTCATACACAAGCCTGTCCCCCATTGCAATTTCCTCTTGAATAATATCGCAATAGATACAAGATTTGTTTACTTGATAGTAATGGTGACAACCAAGTATTTCGGAATGAATATGAGGAGGGATAATAGGTGTTGCGAGGAGTTGATGGTGAGGATGAATTATACTAGCCCCGGCATCCCTACCATGATTATGAAAGATTTGAACGTAGGAAAGTGTAGGATCGTCGTGCAGGAAACGTATTCTATCTGCGAATGTTCTTAGTGTCATCTCGACTGTCGCTATAGACTGGAGCGCAACTGGTTCGTTGTGTTTTCGGTTAATAATAACTTCATGCACTCCGTTTCCGCTCCTGCTTACATAGAAGTCTTTGTTCCGATAGATAGTAGTTTTTTCTAAAGCATGGAATTTATTAGGAATGATTCTAATTTGCCAGTCTCCTTTTTCGGGAACTCTCAATATTTCTGGATTCTTGGATTCATTCCCTGGACAAAAAACACATGAATCGTCGTGTTCACCTTGGCCGGTCATAACACTTGATGTTCGGTAATCTTCAGGTCTTTTGGCGCGACTTGGAGCTATAAGCACCCATTGTTTTGTTATTGGATTTTGTCTAAACTCAGACATATATTAGTTTATAAAGTTTATAAAGTTCTTAAAGTTTATAAAGTTTTTTACTTGATGAACTTTATAACTTTATGAACTTGATAAACTAGGTTTTGTTTCTTTTAATATCTAGGTAATTTTGTAGAATAATTTGCGCTGCCAAACTATCTGTCTTGGCTCTACCACCTGGCAACCTATGTGCCATAACTGTACTTAACCGCTCATCACACTCTACGACAGGTAAAGGCACTTTGTCTTTAAGTTCCTTTATGAATTCCCTTACTTCTAAAGTTTTTTTTGACTCCTTTCCATCCATGTTTAAAGGAAGCCCTACTACGATTTCTCCTATGTCCTGATCTTCGGTAATTTTCCCTATTCTCTTACCGAATTCTTTTGGAGAGAGCACAATTAACTCCCTTGCTATTAACTCCAATTCATCAGAAACCGCTACTCCAACTCTTTTAGTACCGTAATCTATTCCTAAAATCTTCATTTGCTATTGTTTGTATTCTTCTAAGGTTAACTTTACTTTCTTTTCTGAATCTTTATGAAAGACTGTTAGCTCTAGTGTATCACCAATTTTATATTTTTTGAGCTCACTAATTAAGCTGTGAGTTTCGTCTATTCTTTTTCCGTTTACTTCAAGTATTATATCGTTTTCTGTTAACCCTGCCTTATCCGCTGGGCTTCCAGGGATAACAGCTAACTCCTGCTGGTTCTGACCACGAGTAATGAGAGCACCATGATCTCTGGGTAATTGCCTAGAATCCTTTAACGACTTAGTAATCATTATGTAACGGACACCTAAATAGGGACGCGTAATCTTTCCGGTTCGTTTATAACTCTCCACTGCCCTATTTGCGTCACCTGCTGGAATTGCAAATCCTACTAACTGCCCTTCACGATCGATTGCGGTGTTTATACCTATAACTTGGCCTGAAGAATTAAGCAGAGGCCCACCAGAGTTACCTGGATTTATCGCAGCATCTGTTTGAATTACACCCTCTAAGTTCTCCGATGACCCATTTCCTCCTGCTGTAATACTTCTACCAATACCTGAAACTATGCCAGTTGTCACTGTGTTTTGATACTGACCTAAAGAATTACCTATCGCAACAACTCTCTGACCAACTTGAAGAGCTGAGGTGTCTGCCAATTCTAGTACGGGTGCATTAGAAATTTCTATCTTTAAAATAGCCAAATCATTTATTGGATCTCTGGCTAAAACTTTTGCCTCGTAAGTTTTATTATCGTTAGTTATAACAGAGTAACTTGCTTGCTCGTCTTCTACAACATGCTTATTACTTAGAATAAGCCCGTCTGAGCTAATAAAGAATCCGGAACCTGCCCCTATTTGCTGAATGTTAGGTGTTGATTGTCTATTTTCAGGTATACCAAAAAATGGAAAGAAAAAATCGTTTCCAAATGGACTAAAATTATTGCTTTGAAATTTACTTAAATCCTTTGATACAACTATAGAAACAACTGCGGGACCTGCTTTCTTAACTACATCTATGACCGAGTTGTCCTCGGTAATAGTGATTCTGCTTCCTGGTAAATTTTTTGTAACTCCCGCAATGTTAAACAATTTAGCGAGTTCTGGTTGCCTACTCGCATATATAACACCAATGACCCCACCAAGACTTCCCGAGATAAGGCTAATTATTACAATACAACAGACAATAAAAATGCCGCGAGATTTGAAATAACTCTCACTTTTTACTTTGATTTCTTCTTCCATATGTATAGATTAATTATATCACTTTATTACAATCTTATCTGTATTTTATTACCTAATTTATTCAAAAAGGAACCCTTTTGGGGGGTTCCTTTATTTTGAACCTGAATGAACTACCGCCCTCCTCGAAAGGAAGTACCTGCATTGGGATTGAAATCTGCACTTCTGGCCGTGTCAGCATCTGCTGGGATGACTGGGTTTAGCACAGGAATAGGAGCACAAGAATTATCTTCAACAAATACCGCTCCTTTAAATACGAACTTAGTTACTAAACTATCCAACACTGAAGTGACTAACTGGCTAATGAGGTTTTCTGCATTTACAGCTCCGAGCTGTAGGCTCGATATTAATGCGGCTACCTGAGAACCCTCTATTACACTTAAAGACGCTGATATCTGACTATCCAATAAATCCCTCGGGTTCTTAAGTCCTGAGCTAGTAAGTTCTCTCGTAATGGCCTTTTCAGCCTCTGACTGAGCGTTAAGCGCTACACCATCATAATAATTTTGCCAACCATTAGGACTTGCCAGGAATTCTCCCACCCTAGCCATCTTGATCTCAAACTGAGGGTCGTTTGCTGAAATACCTGATGGATCAAAACCTAAATACTCCTCTGCTTTTGCTTGCAAAATTGGTCTTAAACTCGCATTTTGGTTAACACCACAACTAAATTGGGGAATAAACCTTTTTACTATCTCCCTATCTGCGGGGTTAAGTACATACTTATCTAGATAATTAGGAATATACTGGCCTTTAGATAGTGAATCTGAGTAGTAAAGGAAGTTTGCAATCTTGTAGTTTTTCTCGATTGTTCCTATTAAATTTTTTAGAAATTTTGTTGCAAAATGCCCATAGGCAGAAGCAAAGCCTTGCTTAATACCATCTTTAATTTGTTCTGGTAAGTTTCCAACTATAACCGTTGTATCTCCCACACCTAGTAATGCATGGGCTTCTTTAATTTGGAATAATTCTTTAAATTTTGTGTATTTAGTTGACGCATCTATTAATGAAATACTACTGATGTTATACTTCGCGTCTACTTTTTTAAATTCATTATCTGCTATCTCAAGTTCTTTATTGGCGATGTAATACTGTTTATACACATCTGCCCATGGAGAACCACCATTTACGCGATAATCCCGAGCAAGTTCTAATAATTTTTTATGAGAATATACACTTATAAGTTGGGATTTATGAAATCCGACAAGCTCTCTTGGAACAGTGACCTGTCTTAAACTAGCGATATGGAGATCGGAATTAGCTATAGCACCATCTATTTCAGCTACCGTGCTATTGCTTTGGAAACTTCCAACAGAAACAGGGATAACTGCTTTATTATAACTAGCAACATTTGCTGCTATATTTTTAAAATATCCAACTAAACTATCTTTACTAGAGTCAGAAGTTATTTGAATTTCCCTATCTGACACCTCGGGTAATACTATTTTCTGGTCTACTTGAAGTTCTGATTCTATTTGCTTTCTTATCTCATCTTCGGTGACTAATTGCTTGAGCAATTTTTGAGAAGCGTCTTTATCAGGCTTGATAGACTCAAGAAGTTTTTTATAAGCTTCCTGTTGGTCTTTTATTTTTTGGACCTGTTGCTGACTAGGTCCTGTATTATTTACCTGAAAACTGGATTTTCTCCATACGACCAGAGAAATCAGAAAAACCATAACTATTGAAACTGCTAGTAAGGTAAGTTTTTGATCTGTTTTTAGACCTGTTGTTTTTGTACTCTTTTTTTTAAGCATATTTACTCTATTATTTCGCCTCCAAATATTTGGAGAGCGTCTACCGCACCGACTTTCTCGGTAAGGTTTTCTTCCTCTACTACTATTTTAGCACCAAATGCCAATTCGGCATTAAACTCTTCGTTAAGAATTGAATTAAGAATAGATAAATTTTTTGCACTTTCCAGATGCTCTTTATGAAATAGATACTTTACTCCTACAAAAACAACATTATCCTCAACTGAAAGCAGAGGGGAATTTTTAACTAATGTGGATAATGGGCTATTTTTACTTTTAACCTTTTCCAAGACATTAGCCCATGAACCCCTAACTTCTTCAAGACTAACTTTCTTACCGCTTATGTTTTTCTTCTGTTGAACAGGGGTTTCTACTTTATCGAATACATCCTCGCCTAAAGAAGCTTTTTGCTTAACCATAACTGGCATATTACTAGGCTTTTTCTCTGTTTGAGTAACCGGTGGTGCTTGAACTATGGGGTTTTCTTTTTTAGATTCTAGATGCAATGCGGCCTCTACTGAAGCAAGTAATATTGGTAACTCTGAGTCCGGAGATTCAGGAATTTCCTTATAGGCCCTTAGGTATAACCTACTTAGAAATAGCAAGTCGTTTATTTTTAAAGATTTTAGAGTTTTTCCTATAGCACCCTTGGGTTCTATATTCCTAAGTGAGCTTTCCGTAGCCATCCTGAGTGCGTGAAGTATGTCTTTTGTGAGGGTTGAGGCGTCAACAAGTTTACTATGGTTTTCTTCGAAGAAAACTGGGATTTGTTTTGTATTACTGCTTACGACTAATTCAAGAAGTTTACTTATTAAACCTTCATCTGTTACACCGAGCAATAGACTAGCTTCCTCCAGGCTAGGGTCTTCACCTAAGGATAAAACTTTTTCTAGTCTTGTTAGAGCATCTCTTAAGCCCCCACCCGATGTACTACTTATGAGAGATGTAATTGAATAATCTAACTTTAGTTTTTCTTTATTGAGAATGAATTTAAGCTGTTCCTGTATATCATCATTATCTATTCGTTTAAAGTCGAAGCGCTGAGTTCTTGAAATAACCGTGCCGGGTACCTTTTGAATTTCTGTTGTTGCTAAAATAAACAGTGCGTGTTCTGGTGGTTCTTCCAATGTCTTTAAAAGAGCATTAAACGCACCTTTACTTAACATATGAACTTCGTCGATTATATAGACTTTATATTTCCCGTTTACGGGTCTGAAACCAACATGATCTATTAACTCTCTTATGTTGTCTACTCCTGTGTTTGAGGCGGCATCTATTTCCAGTAAATCCATCGAATTCCCCTCTTGAATAGATACACATGAGACACAGGACATACAAGGTTCATTGTCTTTTCTATTGTTACAATTCGCAGCTTTGGCCAGTAGCCTAGCGAGAGTTGTTTTTCCTACCCCCCTACTACCAGTAAAAAGATAAGCATGTGCAAGCTTATCGTCTTTTAGGGAGTTTTTTATTGTTTGAACAATGGATTTTTGTCCAACAACTTCGGAAAATATTTTAGGTCTGTATTTTGTATAGAGTACTGCCATAGGCTCATTATATAGTAACAAGTGGCAAGTAAAAAGTAACAGGTTAAATAAACAAAAAAACTGCTCTAAGGAGCAGTTTTTTTTGTTTAGCGTTTAAAGACGAATAGTTTGTAACCTAGGAAATTCCAGACTAGAGAGGCTAATGTAGCTATAATTTTTGCTATATTTTTAGCTAATTCAGGATTTAATCCGGGGATGTTTACCGTACTTACACCAGACGACAGTACAGCGACCAATACGCTATTTATAATTAAACCTATTAAACTAACGACAATAAAACTTACAAATTGAGTAGATGCTTTTATCTCTGCATCTCCTTTACCTATTCCTTCTCCGAACCAGATACCAATCTGACCCAAAATTAGTAGGGCTAGTGAACCAAGGTAAAATAAATTACTAACCTGGAATCTTGATCCGATAATTATAGCTAATAGGACCACTCCACCAAGGAAACCAACTGAGACCAAACGAGTAAAGTTTTTTAATAACCCTACCTTGTCTTCAGTAGAAAATGCCCAGTATTTATTCCAAATGAAACTTTGGATAACAGCTAAGGAAAAACCTATAGTGTTTACACCGCCCAGCTTAAATCCTGAAGTAATTCCGAGAGTTTTAGAAATAAAATTTAATACTGCAAAGTCGAGTGCAGTATTTATTAAACCTATAGCTATGAAACGAAGTAGCTGTAAAATAATTGGGTATTTTTCTAGTAATTTTTGTATTTGTTGCATTTGTTAGAGTAACGAATAAAGAATAGAGAATGACGAAGGGAACAATTTGAAATATGAACTCTAGAGTTCTTCGTCTATGTCTTGTATTGTGCGGCCTGTTTCGGTGCTACTCGAATCCTCTTCCATAGACATCTCAGCATCTGCTGAAACCGGTTTCTTAATAACGTTTTCAACAGCTGCCCACTGGGATTCTATCTCGGTAGGGACAACTATAGTAACCTGATCGTTAGGTTCTGCTTTGAAATAAGTAAGACTTGCGAGCAAAACTTTGAAAGTCTTTCCTTCGGCAATTACCCTGAAGTCTCCACGTTCGTCTTGCAACAGAATACCTATCATTTTTTGTCTCTCGACTGGTCCGATTTGTTTATAAATGAATGAGCCGTCTTCAGCGATAGTTAGTTTTAATACGTCACCCTCTACCAACTTGCTCTTGGAAGCGTAATTAGCTGGGACTGGGTATTGTTTGCCGTCAGGACCTATCATATTTTGACCATCGAACACACCCTCTATAATTTTACCACCTTCAGAGACTCCCAAACCCTGAGCTTTTTCACTATGAAGAGCCGCAGTAGCGGCGGGCATTTTACCACCAAGAGCTTCTCTTAAAAGACCCATGGCGGTTTGTAAGTTTTTTTCTGCTGACTCAACCATTTGAGCTATCAACAATAGATTAGGATTTTTGTCCATATAATTTTAGTGTTCTACCAAAGGGATTGTATATTTTGGCGAATTTTTGTCGATTTTCTCCGTGCGACTCTACACCGGAGGGAACATCCTCTTCACGAGAACCGGCAAAGCCGGATTCTCGTATACAGGATTCGCTTTTTACCCATCCGCGTAAGCCTCCGAGTCGTACTCAAAAATCGACAAAACTTCACTCAAAATCTACAATCATACCAAACACAATGTTTTGGTAGTTAAGAATTTATTTTTGGTATCTAGAGATTTCTATATACCAGTATTACAAATTTTGCTTACTGGTATTACAAAAAGTCTTGAAGTGAATCAAGCTAAACT
>CAYSUI010000011.1:0-49134 GCA_964434195.1 uncultured Candidatus Saccharibacteria bacterium | reverse complement strand
CCCCTTACCCGCTCCAAAAGTAAAACACCGGAAATTCACCGGTGTTTTACTTTTGTGAATATTGGACCTTGTGGTTTATTTGCTATACTTAAGATACTACTAACACAAAAACGTGGCAGAAACAAAATCAAAAACTATCTTCATAGTTGAAGATGAAGAATTTTTAGTAAAAATTTACAAGTATATCTTAGAAGAAGCTGGTTTTTCCGTTTGGATAGCATACGATGGCAAAGAAGCTGTGGAGTTTTTACCTAAGGATCCACCAGACTGTATTTTGCTGGACATAATGCTACCGGAAAAAAGCGGTTTTGAAGTTCTTAGGACTTTTTCAGGAGATCCACGTTGGAGCAAAGTGCCAACTATAATACTTTCTAATTTAGGTAAGCCAGAAGACGTTAAGATGGGTTTAGAGCTTGGTGCTAAAGATTATCTCATAAAAGCTAATATTGACGTCGAAGGAATTGTGCAAAAAGTAAAAGGTATACTCGGAAGCTAAAAAATTATGGGTAGAATTTTAGATACACATCTAAGTACTATATTTGCCTCCATGGCAGAAGGGATGTTGGTAGTGGATCAGAATATGGTTCTTACTAACATGAATCCTGCCGCAGCGAGGTTTCTGGGTAAAGATCATGCTGAGGTTATTGGAAAAGATATCCGAACAGAGGTTTCTATTTGGAATGGAGCAAGGCAGTTAATTGCAGAGAGCTATCCAGTAACAAGGGCTCAGAGCGAAAAGCGGCCTATTACAGCAACTGTAGAAGACAATTTTACTTTTCAGATACCAGGAAGACCAAGTTTCCCAGTTTCATTTACAATGGCTCCGCTGGGAAGTGGGAATGAGCTCTCAGGTGTAGTTATTTTGTTTAGCGATATAACAGAAGCCAGAAAACTAAGAGAAGCTAGGACTGCTTTTATTTCTATTGCTAGTCACCAGCTCCGCACCCCGCTAACACCTATCCGCTGGTTTGCTAAATTATTATTATCAGGTTCAACAGGACCACTTACTCCCGAACAAGAAGAGTTTATTCGTTATATATATGAAAATAACGACAGAATGATTCAGCTTCTTAATACACTTTTGCAACTCTCAAGAGTGGAAGAGGGTCGAGTGGCGGTAAATCCTAAACCCACAGATCTTGTAGAGTTACTTAAAAAAGTAGTAGTTGCCCTTACTCCTATTGCAGATGCACGGCATATTTCAATAATTGTTAAAGAACCTGTTATTAGTTTACCTTTGGTCCCAGTAGATGAAGTAATTCTCTGGCAAGTTATTCAGAATCTATTAACTAATGCAATAAGATATTCATTCGAGGGTAAGAGTATAACCATAGGTTTTGAACACAAAGGCACATATATGCTTGGGTTTGTACAAGATCACGGAATCGGAATACCTAGACTTGCTTCAGAAAAAATATATCAGCGTTTCTACAGAAGTACAGAGGCTATCAAGATGGCTCCGGAAGGTTCTGGTCTAGGACTTGCTCTTGTTCGCTCTCTTGTAGATGGTTGGGGTGGTAGAATTTGGCACGATTCAGAAGAGGGGAAGGGAACAACTTTTCATTTCACAATTCCTTTGTCCGGTATGAAGGCAAAATCCGGCGAAACAACGCTACAAATTTAATTTAAGTGATATAATAAATTTACCCATATGTCAGACAAAAGCCAGGTTTTCATAGTCGAAGACGACGAATTTTTAGTTAAAGCATACCAGTACATCTTTGAAAAAGATGGTTTTGAAGTTAAGGTGGCACCGGACGGTAATAAAGCCATGGAGGCTTTAAGTGGTCCTGCTCCAAGTGTTATTCTGTTAGACCTTATGCTTCCAGGAGTGGACGGGTTTACTGTTTTAGAAAGTATAGGTAAGAGTGATACATGGAAAGCTGTTCCCGTAGTTATACTCTCCAACTTAAGTTCACCAGATAGTGTAAAAAAAGGTAAAGATTTAGGAGCAACAGATTTCTTAGTTAAGGCAAATACAGATATAGACAATGTGGTCTCCAGGGTAAAACTTTGTCTTTCAAAAAGTTAAAAAAATAAAATGCACAACAAAATTAATAATTTATTCAAGCCAATTTTTTCAACATTTCTAATGTTAACCTTGGCTCTTTCGTTATGGCCAACTAGCTTCGCTCAGGCGGCGTCCATAACAATTACCGCGCCTACTAGCGGGACCTGTTTACAGATAAATCAAATTTACAATGTAACTTGGCAAGGGTCTGGGTATACTCATGTTGCTATCTATTTAACTAACACCACCACAACTGCGCCAAACTTCGGTTCGTGGGAAGATCATACTCCCGACAACGCAACAAATTCCGAAATAGTAGTTCAGAATTATTACACTCCGGGACAGTATTTGCTTTGGGTAGAAGGTCATTCGAGTACAGACCAAGTGGTAACCAGACACTCTGTTCCTGTTTCTGTTGCGACCTCTTGTGGTACTGCTAGTGCAGATACGCAACCCCCTACAGTTCCTACTGGTTTAGTTGGTACGGCACTTTCTACAACATCGGTTAAGCTTGACTGGGCTGCGAGTACGGATAACTCAGGTTCTGTACGTTATATTGTTTATACAGGAAATTCCGCATACCAAATTGTTAATCAGAATTCTTTTACCGATCAGTATTTAACAGCAAACACAAACTATACTTATACTGTAGTTGCAATAGACAACGCAGGGAATCGCTCTGCAAGCTCAAGTCCAGTAACGGTAAAAACTCTCTCCTCCACAGCAGATACAACTCCTCCCACGCAACCAGGGACACCTACTGGCACCGCTCTTTCTCCTTCGGATATAAAAATTTATTGGAGTGCGTCTACAGATAATTCGGGGACCGTTGGTTATAAGGTTATGAGGGGTAACGTGGTAGCTGGTACTACCTCACTGCTCTATTTTACAGATAGTAATCTTTCGGCAGACACAAATTATTCATACACAGTTATTGCTGTGGATCCTTCGGGTAACCCATCTTCGCCTTCCTCACCAATAACAATAAAAACCCAACCACCAACGTCTACAACCCCTACTGGTGGGGACACTACACCGCCAACGCCACCAACAGGACTTGCTTATACTCAGTTAAGTACAACTTCTGCAAAAATAACTTGGACCGCAGGTACGGACAACGTAGGAGTTACGGGTTACAAAGTATATCAAGGTACAACTTACTTAGGGTTAACTTCCAATACCAATTACACGGTTTCGAATTTAGTAGCA
This sequence comes from uncultured Candidatus Saccharibacteria bacterium, assembly GCA_964434195.1. Lineage (GTDB taxonomy): Bacteria > Patescibacteriota > Doudnabacteria > UBA920 > UBA920 > CAYLIB01. The sequence continues at coordinate 45,914 of CAYSUI010000011.1, read as the reverse complement.
GGGACAGCAAGTAATTTTTTCATTCAGTCTGTGGATGCTGTGGGTAATGCTTCTATAAATAGCACAGTTCTAACAATTAGTTTAACCGCTAACACGCCTAACACAGCTTCACCAACAGCGCCAAGTAACTTAGTGGCTACTTTAGTTAGTGGGACTACAGGTGTTGTTAAATTAACTTGGCAGGATAACTCAAACAATGAAACCAAGTTCGATATTTATCATAAAGGTCCTTCTAGTACATCGACCATTTTAACTTTCCTTAACACAGTCCCGGTAGATATAGTTGAATACACCCATTCAGGTGCTGATGCAGGTATTAATCAGTATTATGTGAAAGCTTGTATATCTGATATTTGCTCAGCACCAAGCTCAACTATTTCTATAACCGTACCTCCTGCGGGAGACACAACTCCTCCTGTAGTGTCTGGGGTTTCTAGTTCACTTCAGTCTGGTACAGAAGCATATATAACATGGACGGTAAACGAACCTGCTACGGGTAAGGTAGCTTACGGAACATCTTCCGGACAGTTAAGTCTTTTCGGAACTACCCCTTGTTCTTCATCTACAGTCAATACAACAACTGCCTGTATTAAGCTTTCTAATCTAGGGTCCTCTAAAACTTACTTCTACAGAGTAGTAGCTACAGATACCGCTGGTAACAATGGTTATTCCTCAGAATCTAGTTTTACTACACCTGCGGGGACCGCTACCCCAACAATACCAGCTACTCCAACTGGTATAACGGCTCAAATAGACACCACAGGTACCTCGGTTAATATTTTCTGGCAAGATAATTCCAACAATGAAACCCAGTTTAAGATATCTAGAAGAAATCAAGGGGTATCCTCCTGGACACAAATTGGTTCAGTTGGGTACAACACGGAAAGGTTTACAAACACTTCCGTACCGTCTGGTAGTTACGAGTATTCGGTTTCTGCTTGTAATACCGTTGGTTGTTCTGCGCTAGTTGTTTCTCCTGTCGTAACTCTCTCTGTGCCACAATCTGTCTTGCATAAGCTTTATGGTTCAGTAAAACTAAATGGCACTGCTGTTACGGACGGAATTGTAGATGCAGACAATGGGAATGGGCTTCTTGTGTCTGTGCCAGTTAGTTCAAGTGGAGTATATGAGTTAAATTTACCCTCAGGAACTTATGCTGTCTCAGCAAGGCCAACAGCAAATTCTAATTGGTTAAAATCCTCTCCCATTACAGTTACTTTAAGTGGCTCGACTGCTACTCAAAACTTCAAAGATCTTTCCGTCGGCGCAGTTTCTCAAACCCTAACAGTTATCTTAAAAGACAATAAAGGTCTTGCTGTTCCAGTCGCTGGAGTCGTAGTAATTGGTGGTGAGTGTGGGCAGGTTTCTAATACTTCGACATCTTTAAGCAAGTCAGTAGATGCTAATGGGCAGGCTGTCTTTTCTCTACCCGACGGTTCTTATTGTGTGAAAGCCGGTGCTCCTATAACTAGCAATTTACAAAACCCACTCCCCAAAACCGTAGTTATCAGTATTGGGCAAAATAAGTCCGAGACTTTTACTTTCGTCCCAATTGTTTCTAGCGGAGCTTTCACGGGAGAAGTGGTTTATCAAGACGGAACAGTCGCCGGAGATGCATATATCTCAGCAGCATCCGATACAGGGGTAGTAATTCAAAACAGAACAGATGCCAGTGGGAAAGTTAACTTACCTTTAATTTCAGGAAATTGGAAAGTTAGTGCAAAGAAATTGAAAGACAATGTTGGCTACGCTTCTACAGAATTTAGGTTTAATTTTCCCGCTGTTACTACAGCTAAGCTCGTGCTGGTTTCTATAGCAAGCGTACCTCCTCAAGTTACCCAGACTGGTTCAAGTACATCAAATGTGGTTGCTACTGCAACCGATGGTGCTTCTGTAACCCTACCAGCATCTTCCGTCGGTACAACTGGAAATCTTAACCTAAATATCAAACCGACTTTAGATACTCCCATCCCTCCAACAGAGAAAATAGCTAGTAAAACAGGTTACGAAATTACCGTAACTGATTCTACTGGTCAGAATATTTCGACTCTTAATAAGGAAGCGGAAATTCTCATTCCATACGACGACGCTTATCTAACTGCTAATAATCTGACTCCTGAAAAAGTACAACCACGATTCTGGGATACAAAAACCGGAATTTGGACACCGGTTACTGCATTTACTATAGATAAGACAAGAAAAGTTTATGTAGTTAAAATTAGCCACTTCACCCTTTTTGCGCTTGTCTCTGCCGCCGATACAACACCCCCAGCAGTCCCTACCTCTGTAGCTATTACATCCTCTACTGGTTCTGGAGTGAAACTAACTTGGGTAGATCCTAAAGCCGATTTTCATCATTCTAAAATATATAGATCTGATAAATCCACAGATAACGGATCCATAATAGCCGCCCTTGTAACCGGAGGGACATATACTGATACCACAGCTATAAATGGAACAACGTACTATTATAGGATTCAGTCAGTAGATGCATCTGGTAATGAATCGAGTTTGAGCAGTCCTGCTTCAACAAAAGTTGGGTCTAGTGAATTAATACCTCAACCAATTGGGGGTGGACACGCAGTTGGGACAAATGTAAAGGATACTAGCGGTACTATTTACATGATTTCGAGCGATGGTTCAAAGAGGCCATATACTTCTGCCGGGGCTTTCCTCTCATATGGATTCAATAATTTCAAAGATGTTGTGGATGCGAATTCAGCAGATTTATCCATGAGAACCGGAGAATTCATACCCCCACAAGACGGTAAAATAATCTGTTCAGATAGGGGAGTAGATAAAGGTACCTGTTATTTAATTACAGGTGGTAGAAAAGCAGGTTTTACGAGCAGTACTGTGTTTACTAAATTAGGTTTTAGTTTCAAAAGAAGTTCTTCAGGCGATGTTTCTTGGATGTCATCCTATTCAAATATTGACGACGCCACAAAAGCCCACAGACCTGGGGTGTTAGTAAATGACAATGGAACAGTATTTATGATGGGTTGGGAAAAGCGAATTGGTTTCCCAAGTATGGATGTGTTTAATTCCTGGGGTTATAACCTTTTAGATGTAGTCCCTGCTAATGCGGCAGATAAATCCGCGGTTCAGTCAGGTGTTGTTCCGGGTAGAAACCCAGGAGAATTATCTCCAGTAATAAATTAATAAAAAGTGTTTTCAAAAAAACAAAAATTAGTAGCATTAATAACCGCAAGTTTACTACTTGCGGTTTCAGGTATTGTATTTGTATTAAATAAACCAAAAGTATTAGAAGAGAGAAAAATACAATCTGCCCATCATGGTCAAATATCTGAGATTTCACTTAAAGAAGTTCATATAGATGCTTACTACTTTGTTCCAAAAGATCAGGCGGGAAGCCTAGATCCTAAATGGAAACAAAATATTGAAAAAGCGTTAAAAAATTCTAAAATTTTTTATGAATACCAGACAGCAAATGCATTAAATATTAATTACTCTGTTTTTCCTAAGCCACTCTTTGGTAGAGAAGAAAGCTATTATTATAACGGCCGGGATACTTCAAACGGAAACCCTAGCGCGCTATTAGCAATAAAATCAGAAATAGAAACCAGACAAAAGTATGATGCTGATTTCGAAAGTTTAGGGTTTCCAGGAAATTCCGGTACTTACAGAGCAATGGCAATAGTCTATGAAGGCGTTGGTGCAGCTTCTATGCTGTTGGTAGACAAAAAACCAGATAATTCTAACACTTCGCATGTTGTGGCGGCCGAAAAGAATGAGTCACCGGCATTTCTAGTTTCTAATTTTTTTCTCAATAGCTCAAGTTATAAGGATTATGGAGAAACAATTTTCGCTCATGAGTTGGGCCACATCCTAGGTCTTTCAGATGCATATGAATTTGGTTCAGAGTCAGTAACGAATGATATTATGGGTACGGGGCGATTTAGACCACTTGATCTAACTTATCTGACCGCTGAGCATTTAAAACAATTGGGTGTAGGACTTTATGGCAATTAGGAGTTTAAAAACAAAATCTACCGTTGCTTTTTCTCTCTTGGGCTTGTTTCCGCTCTTGGTGACAGGTCTCATAGCTGGTTATATCGTAAATTCTGCTCACAAACAGGATGTTTTAACTATGGAGAGACAGCTTCTATCCGGTAAGCATGCTGAAATCAGTAAATATTTAGAAAGAGTATATTCGATAACGGCAATTAAAGTAGGTTATCCCGGTAAGGAGATCATTGCACCATTAAGTCAGAGAGATGTACTTACGAAGCTTTACAATGAATATCCCGAGTTTTTGGAGATGACATTAACAGATATGGAGGGTAACGAAACAACCAAGTTGTCGAGATTCCAGGATGTAGATTTACTCGAACTTTCTAATGTTAAATCCTTACAATCGTTTCAGCTCGCTTCCAAGGGTAAATTCTATATAGGAAAACCTGAATATACTCTGCGAGGACCTGTAGTCCAAGTTTCAGCCCCCGTAGTTAATAATGTGGGTGATGTGATAATGACCTTTAGTGTGTTATTAGATTTGAAACCTCTCCAAGAGTTAGTTGGTGGTGCCAAGCTTGGCACTAATGGGTATGTGTTTTTATTGGATCAAGACTCCAGAATGCTCGCAGGTCCTAATACAGAGTTTATTTCTAGAATACCCAGTGCTGGTCTACTGCCGAGAAATAAAAACGCTTCTTTAGATACAGTTAAGGGCTTCAAAGGAGAAGACGTCCTTTCCACGGAAGAGGTTGTAACCGATCTCGGTTGGAGACTGGTGGCACATTGGCCGGAAGATGATGCTTTTGCGATTGTTAGAACACTTCAATATCAACTGCTTGCCACAACTCTTTTTTCTGTAGTTTTAGTATTTCTTGGTGGTTTGTACGTAAGGCGTAAAGTCGTGGATCCTATGTTGGTGTTAGAAAAAAGTGCAGAGAAGATAGGTAGTGGTAATTTTGACGAAACTATTTCTATTCACACCGGAGACGAGATAGAAGAGTTAGGAAACGTTTTTAGTAAAATGGAGGTGGATCTTAAAAAACTTCAAGAACTAAAAGTGGCACAAGCCAAAGCAGAAGCATTGGCTGAATCCTTGCGTAAAGAAAAACTACTTTCCCAAATTAAAGAAGATTTCATAAACAATACTTCTCATCAGCTACGTACACCGCTTTCGGTTATACGTTGGAGTAGTGAGCTCCTTGCCACCGCTATTACAGATGAGAAGCTAAAAGGAATTATGCAAGGTGTAACCACAGGTGTGCATGAGCTAAATGCAATTGTTCATGACCTCATAACCGTTTCCAATTTTGGTTTTGGTTACAAAAACAAAGTTAAAGAATCAGTTAATATTGTTGAGTTGATAAAAAAGCAGCTTACGAAACAAAAGTCTCAAATCGATAAAAAGGATATTACATTAAGCATACCTGAACTAAGTGAGATGAAAGTAATAGGTGATCCAGTTGCTCTGGATATTCTTTTTGAAAATCTCATAGACAACGCGGTGACTTATACTAACGACAAAGGTTATATAAAAATTTCAGTCGAATCACAAGGCGAGGGAGTAATTGTTTGTTTAGAAGATAACGGAATAGGCATTACCAAAAAAGACCAGGGTAGTATTTTCAATCAGTTCTTTCGCGCTACTAATTCCATAGAAAAGAAAAACGTAGGCACCGGTTTGGGGCTTTACATAAGTAGACTTATAATAGAAGGCCACAACGGAAAAATCTGGTTCGAGTCCGAACAAAACCAAGGCAGTAAATTCTATCTTTTGCTACCCAAATAATCATTGTATTTTTTCAATTCACGCCATAAGAAAAAACCGCCACAAGGCGGTCTTTTCTTTGGTCGGGGTGCTGGGTTGTCTATGAAACGATTCCCTTAGCACACCCGGCTACAAAAACAAATAAGCCAGCCAAAGGCTGACTCATTTGCTTGGTCGGGGTGCTGGGAATCGAACCCAGTCTACTCGGTCCCAAACCGAGCGTACTACCGGTATACTACACCCCGAAAAAATATTAAATTTTGGTTCGATTCCCTAGCGCCAAGGGCGCGAGAAGGGGAGGCTCGAAGTCAGCTTTGCTGATTCGAGGGGACGACGCTAGTCCCTTTCATAGCCATACCAGTCTACTCGGTCCCAAACCGAGGGGACGTTCGGTATACTACACCCCGAAAAAATATTAACAAATATAATCTACTCAACTTGTAAATTTTACCAAATCAAACAAAAAAGATAAAGGGACGAAAAATAGGGAAACAATATTTGACATAAGGACAATTTTTCATTATAGTTTTCAGTTTCGTAATCAAACTTTTTATGGAGGATTTTGCATAATGAACAAAACCAGACGCAATGTTTTAGCCGGTGCTTTAACAGGAGCTGGTCTATTGGCGGGAGTCAAATATATTCCGGCAATCGTCACGTCGAAGTCTAAACCACGGCGGAAGATCGATGGCGGGTTCATTGGCGAAATCGCCAAAACCGGCCACCGAATTCGCAGTGGGGAAGTACCCGCTCCGCAGAAAACCCAAAAAATCGGCGTGGTTATTGTTGGTGCTGGTGTCGCAGGTCTTTCCTCGGCATGGCGCTTTAAAAACAAAGGAATGACCGACTACATAGTTCTCGAGCTTGGAGATAGGCCAGGAGGAACCTCGGCTTACGAAGACTCAAATCCAGTAAGCAAACACCCTCGCGCCGCTCACTATATTCCTGTACCCAACGCCGAAGCCAAATTCGAACGAGAAATGTTTTTCGAACTCGGACTGCTTAACCCGGACGGAAGCTGGAACACCCAGTACATTTGCCGGCAACCGCAAGAAAGAATTTTTATGCGGGGCGAATGGCACGAAGGCATCCTCCCTCTTGCCGGCGCCAGCAAAACCGACGAAGATCAATTCACGAAGTTCTATTATCTCATAGACAAACTTCGTGACACCAAAGACTTCACAATTCCAGTAACCGATAACGCGCATCTTGTAGACTTGGACCGTATGACAATGGCCCAGTGGATGCTTAGCCAAGGTCTCACCTCCAAGTATCTCCTCGACTACGTGGACTACGCAATGCGCGACGACTACGGTGCAAAGATTGGTGAAGTTTCTGCTTGGGCGGGAGTTCACTACTTCGCTTGTCGTGAAGACACCGAAGACCGCGTCTTTACCTGGCCAGAAGGAAATGGTTGGGTAATAAACGAACTTATGAAAAGAGTGGGGGACAAAGTAAAACTAAACACCCCAGTCTTCAAAATAAGAAAGCAAGGTCTCCGGTACGAAGTAATTACCGAAGAAGTGAGGTATATCGCCGACGCTGTTATCTGGGCTGGTCCAACTTTCATCGGCGCTCGCGTCATTGAAGGTTTCGAACCGCTAGAAAAAAGCGTCTGGCAGTCATCACCCTGGATGACAACCGCGCTAACCCTAAAACATATCCCAGAACATAGCAGGGGTTTCAAGCTCTGCTGGGACAATGTTATTTACGGAAGCCCTTCGCTTGGGTACGTGGTAGACAATCATCAGTCCGGTGTTTCCAAAAACGGACCAGTGGTTATTTCCCACTACTGGGCGCTCGCCGATGGTTCACCAGAACAAAATCGCATATGGCTACTCTCCCAAAGTTGGGAAGCACTCTCCGAAAAAGTTCTGCTGGATTTAGAAACCGCCCATCCCGACATTCGGGATTTAGTTACAAGGGTTGATATCCACCGTATGGGCCACGCCATGGCTCGTCCAGTCCCCGGAGCTATCTTTAGCTCCCAACGACGCCGTTTCTCCCGCCAAGATGGACGCTTGGTCCTGGCCTGTACCGACTTATCCGGCTTCAATATTTTCGAAGAAGCCCAGTATTTCGGGGTAAATGGCGCCGATCAAATCCTGCTAAGTCTGGCCTAATTTTCAATGCTCTCAAGCTCAAAACTTGAGAGCCTCTTTTTATTGACAAAACAGGGTATTTTTACGTATAATATGCGGTCAGGTTTGCTTATTTTCGAGATCCCCCAAGCGGGGTGTTTTTCGTGCCTGACGACGATCTTTCCCAAAACAAAGAAGGGAGTTAATAACAATGTCAGTTGAAAGTTCGAATCAAAGTTGGAAATCAATTCTGAGTTCGGCTGTGTTAGGCATGGTGGGTTTTATTCTCACTTGGTTTTTCTTCCACATCCTGCTCATCTCTTTGTTCGCAGCATTCGTTGGTGGTATCTGTGGCGCGCTAGTTTTTAAGGCGCTCTCCGGGCAGCAGGTCAACGGAGCGAATAATAGCGGAGTTACGACAAGAAGCTCGAGTGGCAACATCGCGTTAGATGAGTTCAGAAAGCTCGCACAGAGCTTGCTCGAACTCAACATCAAAGTGCGTGTCAAAGGTCTCAAAGGTGAACTGCTTGCAGTCACCGAAAGCACCATTGACACCATTCTCGATCTACTTCCGAAACTCTACGGCGAAGCATCCGTCACAGGTTACCAATCCCACATCATTTTCCTGATGCAGGTGGCTGACGACTTTCCTCGGATCGTCGAAGGTCAGTTAAGCGTCAGTCCTATGGTTAGTCCGGCAACCGCACTCAGTTCCCTTAACGAATTCAAAAGTCGTGTAGAGTTCTATGTGACTCCGGTTGAATGGAATGCGTCTTTCGCAGAGGACGATGTGGTCGCCGGTATTCGAGAACGTTTAGTCGAAGTGCGTACCTTGGAGAATCCTCTCCCCGGCGCGCAGTCGAATAACCACAAGTCACTACGGAAAGGAAGCTTCTTCGCAATCGGTGGACTTACCTACAAGGTTACTGAATCCGGCATCTGGAACCCCGCCGAACCAACGAGATGCACTGAATACGAGGCTCTCTGCCTCGAAACCGGAGATACGATCTATTTGGGTTTCTGGGCAGACACCGCACTCCACTGCGAGATTTCAGACACCGAGTTAACACCAGGTGACTTTGGTCTCAATGTGGATAGGTTATTGCGAGCCGCAAGTAACGGAGAAGATTTGGAAACAAATGAAGCAGAGTACAGCTATGACTTCGAAGAAATTGCCGTCTACAAAGACAGCAACGGAAAGAGTCAGAATGTCCGAAACTACATCTACGTAGCAGAAGACCATGGAATCTCTATTCAGCAATGGTCTGGTAGCGAAGTTGCCATCTGGGCTTTCCACGAAATTTCACCCGCCAAGATTTCAGTTTTGGCGGTTTCCTAAACTCGGAGGTCCAAAAAAATGGGCGAGCTAGAGTACAAAGACCAAAACGTAGACGCCCTGACGCTTGCCATTTCTCTCGAGCCGGTAGATGCCTCCGCATTTCTAGTGCTTGAAGAAAAAGAAATCGAATTCAATGGTGTCCGTATTCGTGCGGGTATTATTGGTTCTTCCAATTTCTGGCAAGTCCAAACTTCCACTTGGCAAGTTTCCCAGGTACTCACTTGCGAGCAACCTAAGCGCCAAGTCGGGAAAAGTCTGGTCGTTGAAAACATTGGCTCGATGCAGGTCCGGGAAGTCGCTCTTAATCTGCCGGAGGGTGTAAGATTCTCCGGCAGGTACGAAATTACTACAGACGGTAGTGTGGTTGAGAATACTCTCGCCGAGTGCTCAAAACTAAGAAATAACCAAAGAGTAATTTCGATGAGTTATATTTTCGAAAGCCCTGCATCCAGCTTTCAAGCCGCAACAATTGTGATCATCGAGTTTCTCGAAGGTGGAGTTTGTGTGAGAACACTGCACTCCTACCCGAACGAAGGCAAAGTGGTCGTAACCGAAGAAACAATATTCTGGGAGGTGAAATAATGCAGAAACGGCACTGTTGTCTGTACCTTCTGGCTTCCGTTGTTTTCCTTCTCTCGGCTTGCAGTACGCCTCTTCCCAAAGAGACAACCAGCAAGGCAAAGGATTTGGAAACACGAATTGCCCAGACATCACAGGCAATCAAAAACGAGTCAGAGAAATATTTCCAAGGCTTCGAAAAGTCCGCTGAGTACAGTTCCCTCTATGGTGTTTACGCCGAACGAGAGAACTGGCGCGGTAACTTCCAGAAAGCCTGGGAAGCATTTGGTGCAGCGCAAAGCTTTTACTGGAAAGAAGTTGACCCCAAAGTCAAAGCCGATGACAACGACAAAGTCAACGATTTACTGTTGGCCATCGTGAAAGTCGAGCAGGAAATCCAGAAAGCAGAAGCGTTCATTAAAGCGCCAACCGAACGCCGGCAATTCATAGACAACGCGCGAGCCAACTACCAGCAACTGCTGGCAACAGCGAGACAATCACAGAAGTCACTCGATGCCAACGTTCTGAGCATCAACCCCGACGTGCAGAAAACACGGATCGCGTTCCCGAATAACTTAGGTGAGATCGATGAGCGGGTGAACCCTCTCATTAACCTCGCCGCACAGTCCCGGGAAAAGCTTTCCCAAGTCGAAGCCGAAGCCAAAAACGCTCAGTCGAACAGATTCACAGACTGGGTAGTGCTGGCCGAAGGCGCGGACTTCATCGAACAAGCCAAGGCGAAGATTCTGACTGACGTCGGTGAACTCGCTGTCCAACTCAAGAGTCTTTCCGAGAGCTATTCAAAAACTCTCGAAGACATTAAAGCGGACTACTTCGCCGTTGTGACGCGCGATAGCTATCACGACGACGACGACCCCGCACAAGTTCACACCTACAAGTACGGCGCCAAGTCAATCACAGACCAGCAGTACGACTACTTCGACCGCGAAGAGTTGAACGGCAAGGAGTGGTTGGCAAAGCTGTCTCGTGGGTGGAGTGGTGACAGCGTCTCCTACGACGGAGTTGGTGAAGGTGAGTGGAGTCAGTTGGGTGCAATCTGGCGAGAAAGCTGGCCAGATGAACGCGACGACACTGCAGAATACAACGTTGATCTCACGGCAAAGTACTATCACAAGTACGCCATCGAGAAAGACGGTGTCATTACGCACACCGACTGGGTGGAAGTGGACGAAACCACTTTCGAGGACAATGTCGACAATGTCGGTATGGATCTCGAAAGTAAACCCTTCGGAGTCTTCAAGGATAAAACCTTAAAAGAAGAAGCTCCAGCAGGGTTGGCCTATGTCGGCAACGACAAATACGGCCAGTGGCAAGACGATCCGCAACATCCCGGCGACGAACAGTTTCGCTTCTGGGTGTGGTACGGGCAATACCGTTTTTACGGCGACTTGCTCGGCGCACTCAACTCCCCGTACTACTACCACTACAACGAGTGGGGTACGTGGAGACGCGACTACTACGGCAGGCGCGCTTACTACGGGGAAGGCCCCGACAAGAAAGAGCGCTACGGTAGCTCAGGGTCGGTAATCGGGTCATCGAGTCGTTTCAAAGACCGCTCCGCGAGTTTCACTCGCATGAGCGATCGTCACTCTTCCTACACTTCCGGTGGGGGTAGTCGCCCTGGCGGTCGTGGTAAATAACCAAAAAGGAGATTCAAAATGTTCGATCCATTTGCAATTGCTCAGACACTTACTTTTCTCGGGGTGGTCATTGGTATCACCCTCATCGTTAAATTTCTCACCGACAAAACGCACGGAGTCGAAGAATGTCATCGTCCTTACAACGCTGCCTATGGGTTGCGGGTAACTTCGGCGATGGTAGCTGCAACTCTCGCGCTTTCCGGCGCTCTAAACGGCGTCACGAGTGAGACGTATCTCGCGTATCTCATTACTCTTGTCAGGGACGGTGTAGTTATCTCTTTCGTCCTTATGGTCGTTCAGGCCATTAACGAATGGTTGATCGTTACCGGAGTAGACAACAGCAAGGCGATCTGCGAACGCAATATGTCTGTGGCTATTACTGAAGTTGGTGGGAATGTCGCTGCCGGCATCTTGGCCTACGGGGCATTTCATGGCGGAATTAACGGTCAGTTGATTCCAGCCTTGGTCTTCCTTGCTTTGGGTCTCGGTGTTTTGGTTTTTACTTTCCATGCATTCGACTACTTCCATCCGGCAGATCTTCTAGGTGGGGTTCGTAAAGGCGACTTGCCCTCGGGTATCGTTAGCGCGGCGATCCTCATCTCGATCAGCTTGGTTTTGAAGACCGCCATTGCTGGAGAGTTCGTCTCTTGGGGAGCTAGCTTGTATGGCTTCTTCGGGGCGGCTATCTTGGGTCTCGGACTACTGACCGTCGTTCATTGGCTTTACTGCAAGTATATTTGGTTCTTGCCGCCAATGGGTTACGAGACGGAAGACGTGACTCACGCGCTCATCGCATCAGGGAGTCTGCTTACGACAGCTACCATTCTCTCCCTCAGATTCTAGTCAGCAAATTGAACTACATTGAAAAGCCAAAGTGGGGGTCGCTTCAGTAGGGGATAAAGCTATCTCTGGCACGACCCACCCCCATCCGGTTTTTTCTTCCAACCCAAATCAAACAAAGGAGAACGCCACCATGGAAGCAGTCATGGAAAAAACGTCCGGCAACACTTCGATTTCGCGCAAAGCGTTAGCAACGGCAACGCTTATGCTCTCACTCTTCGTCATCGGTTTCAACGGCCTATGTTTCGAGTACACGCTTTCAACCACGGCAACGAACATTCTCGGTAACAGTGCCGAGCAATGGGCGATCACAATCGGAATTATGATGTTCGCAATGGGCCTCGGGGCCTACTTGCAACAGTTCATTAAGACCGAAAGTCCGGTCACTGCCTTCATTGGCACTCAGATCGGCGTCGCGGTTCTCGGTGGGTTCGGACCCATCGCAATGCTGGCGTGCTTCGCCTACGCAGAACACCATTTCAAACTTATTTTCTATCTGCTAGCTGCAGTCATCGGTGTCCTGGTTGGCGCAGAGATTCCACTCGCAACGCGAATTTACGAGAAGTACGCCTCGGGGCTTAAAGAAAACATTGGCCGACTCTTCTTCGCCGACTACGCCGGCGCCTTCGCAGGTGCCTACGTGTTTGTGAAGTATTTGCTTCCCAAAGTCAGCCCCATTCAAATGGGCTACTATTTGGGAGCAGGTGCATTGCTCATCGCAGTCCTGAGCTTTCTGGTGTTTGTGGAAAAGGCTTCCAAAAAAGTCTTATTCGCTTACGCTGGTTCGTTCGTGGTTGTGGCAGTAATGCTCGTGTTCGGCTTTATGAACAGCAAATCCTGGGCAAGTTCAGTCGAACAAAGGCTCTACCGGGACAAAATCGTTTACGTCAAAAACACGAAGTACCAGCATATGGTGCTTACGGAAAATACCGACAAAAACGAATTTCGGCTTTATCTGAACGGCAACTTGCAGTTCAGTAGCCTGGACGAAGAACGTTATCACGACTTCTTGGTCCATGTTCCTATGAGTCTGACGCGCAAAGACAAACCCATCCGTGTTCTCATTCTCGGTGGGGGAGATGGCTTCTGCGTCCGCGAGTTACTCAAATACTCACGGATCAAAAGCATCACCCTCGTGGACTTAGACCCCGGTATGACCGAGTTTGCAAAGTCACACCCGATTATGACTCGGCTCAACCATTCATCTTTCGAAAACGCCAAAGTTCAGGTATACCAGAGTCCTGGCGTCAGAGAAGGTCGAGTCCAGCCGATTCGTCAAGACGCTGAACGCTCGCTAAGAGTAAAACGCCCTAATCCGGAGCGAATGCAAACGGCAGATGTCGCCATAATGAACCTCGACGCGGACCAGTTCCTAAACGCTCCCATTGGGCGCGACTACGATCTGGTCATCGTGGATTTCCCTGACCCAAGAACTCCTGAGCTGGGTAAGTTGTACAGTCAGCAGTTCTACCGGAAAATTCATGGCGTCCTCGCAGTAGACGGCATCGCGGCAGTCCAGAGCACTTCGGTGTATTACAGCCGTGAACCATTCCTTATGGTCGGTCGCACGCTCCGTGCTTCGGACTTCACGGTTCTCCCATACCACCATGAAGTCCCAAGCTTTGGCGACTGGGGCTACCACTTGTTCTGGCAGGACGGGCGGACCATCGAGCAGGTGCAAGACCAAATTCGGTCAGTCACCAAACTCGAAGTGCCAACACCATACATAACGCCTGCGCTTCTGAACAATTGCCTGGACTTCGGTAACGGGGTGCTGGACAATTCAAACTTCGAGGGGGTCATCAACACCCTCATAGAACAAAAAATCTACAAAATCTACAATGACTCCTGGGTCATTGACTAGACGCTATGCGGAACAAGCAATTGTTCCGCTTTTTTTATACACTAGACTAATAAAACACGCACCCACTCGATTTATTAGTCAATAAAAAAACTAGCTATTAGCTAGTGCTTGCTCCCGAATGTAAACCTGGTGCCAACAATTAACCCAAAGGTTTTTTCCGGTATCACCATATCAGGATTAATAAATATTTCGAAGTCAGATTCTTTTTTAGGACGGAGTCTTATCTCCGCACCTATTCGGCCCAGATTATGATGACCAATTTTTAAAGAGTCGCCATGGAAATATAACCACTTACCAACCAACTGTTGGCTTAACCTCTGGTGAAAAGTTTTTTCTCTACCATTACCAAAAGTTATTTCAGGAAAGTATTCGGTTTCCTTTTTGCCAATCAGTAAGAGTCTAAGACTAGAGCCTAAATAAGCTTGTCCACGTGTAGTTAATCCTGCGAATCCAGAAACAATAATTTTATCCTCAAGACTTCTAAAGCTCGGGCCGATTCCAAAACGACCTTCGTTTACAAGTCCAGTCGCATAAAAATACTGTCCCATATAAGCAAAACCAAGTTTATTACCGTTCTTATGGGTGTGGCAATCAAGTTCAGTTAGTCCTTCCCATTCTGGTGGTTCAATAGCTCGACTTGATCGTCCTGTTTCCATGCTGACCCTACATCTTGTGCTGTATCTGTGGCTATTACTGCTATCTAGGTGCTCTTGTGGAAAAGCATTGGTAGAAAATATTAATAAAACCACAAAAGCCAAAAACGAGTGAATCGGTAAAGATTTTTTTAGCATTGTTCCTCCATGAATATGCTGAATTAAAAAGCTACTCAGCTAAATAAAATTTTTACACATTTTTCTGAAATAGCAAGTTGTATAAAAATGACGACCCTTGACGAATTTTTGTTTTTGTGCAGCAAAATTAAAAGTCACAGCTCGATGCTGCGCTTGTTTAGTGCGTGATGTGATAGATGACCGAGACCAATAACAGTACTCCAGAGATAAAACCCAGTGCACCAGCAATGAAAGCGGGTACCATGTTTGCAACTGTTTTTGACCCCACTTTTAAGGTTTGTGAAATTGCGCTCCCAAGTGCGTCCTCATTAGTTTTTTCCGCTCGAAAGTCATCAGCCACTTCACGTGCTGCGCCAAAAAAGCTTACAAAAAGGTTCTTCTGCGCGCGCAGTGCAAGCGCAAAGGCTGTAATTTCAAAACCGATTGTAAGGATTGCCCAAAGTAACCACAATCCTGCGATACCGGCAAAAAAAGCATTCAAGAAGATCGTTCCCATCGTTTTTCTCCTTAAGAAAGTTTCTAGTTTCAGGAATAATCCATATTTATAGCATAAATAAGATATTTTTACAAACCATTTCAGGGTTTCTAAAAAAGCTAAAAAGTTGACAAAAATCCCAATTTATACTATTCTCAGCTGTTTTTAAAAGCCAAAACCCGGTTTCAATACGCATTTTTTATTGCGCAATTGGAAATATATTATTGAGTATAGAAACCGCATCTTGCCTTTTAGATACTTTATTAAAGAGCAAGTCTACACTTTGAAAATTTGAAACGAGGAAAAAATCTAAGAAAGGAGTTTGAAAGATGGGAAATTCCATTTGGGACAATTTGAAAAAGACAGCGCAAGAGTTTGATTTAATTCCGAAAGACCTGACTCCCGAAGAGCAGGCGAAAAGGGATGAACAAGCCTTGTATGTCGCAGCTACCGGTTTTGAAGAGCTGGGGCAATTGGTTGGCGGTGTTAGAAAGGAGCTTGGTCCAGATTCACCGATTCCGTCAGATGCTAGTCAGATCGATCCGGGTATTCAGCCGACAATCGAGTTCTTAAATGTCCCTCCAAACGAGGGGTTAAAGCAACAACTTTTAGAGCGTGTGTACAATCCTGCTGTTGCAGCGGAATACATTCGCTTTATGAAAGCTGTTGCCAGAGCAAAAGAAACCGGTGATCCCGAGGCCGATGCTTATAAGTTGGCAATCGGGATTATGTCTGATGCAGACGTAACACCACAGCAGCTCCATGAAAAATTGATGGCTATTTTGCAAGCCATAGAAGCCGAGCGACAAGCAAAGTACGCCGAAAATCAGCGTATTGAAAGCGATAAGATTGGTGGACTGAAAGCCGTTGTGAAAAACGCGTCTGATGAACACAGATCAATCGCCGATAAGATCAAGCAAGCTGAGCTTGCTGCAGAGGCAAAGATTAAAGAGATACAATCGGGTCTAGCAAGAAGTACCGAAGCTTACCGTGCTCGTCAACAAGAGTTGGAGAAGGCGAAAGCGATCGCGCAAAGTGATTTGCAGAAAGCTGAGCAGGAGCTCGTGTTAAAGGCTTCTGGTGAAGAAGCGGCATTGAACGACCTAACGAACCGTTTTCGGCAAGAGCAGACTGCTTTGCAGACATACGCTCAAGTTGGAAACACCGAACAACCCAAATCCGCTACTCCAAAAAAGTAGCAAACTCTCAATAATAGGAGGTTGAGATATGTCAGAAAACAAATCATTTCTCTCTACCCCAGTTGGTCCTCTGACCATCAAGGGTTATCTCGTTATTGGAACTTTCATCGCTATCCTCGGACTCGGCGGCTATTGGTTGTTCGGAGGTTCGTCTTCCGACGAAACCACGAACAAAACCGAAGTCGTTAACAACACCGAACCCGGTAAGGAAAAAGGTTTGTGGGATAAAGTCACTTCGATCTTTTCCAAAGAAGAGCAGAAAAGCGCAGTTCCCACTGGGGCTGGTAGTCTGCCCAACTTTTCGTTGAAACGCGAAGTTGGCGGGCCCAAGCCTGCTAAGATGAACCTGCCCAGCTCGACTCCGGCTAATTTGTCTTCTCAGCGCGCCCGGGTTCTTATGATTCCGTGGAGCGCTATCCGTGGAATGAATTTGGCTGGCGGCGGTCCCACGCCTACGCAAGGAAGCCTCTTCGAAGCCGCGAATCTGAATGTCTTCCAGGAAAATCAACCTTCCTTTGACACTCTCAAGAGCGAAATCGAAAAGGCTGCCGTTGCTATGTCTCAGGGTCAGCTTTTCCCCCAGACAGGAGCGATGTTCGTCGTCATCATGGGCGACGGTGCGGAAACCTTCGTAGCTTCAGTCTCACCGAATCTGGTGAAGAAGCTGGGTCCCAATTTTGCGCTCGACATCGTCGCACCTCTCGGATTCTCTCAAGGTGAAGACGGATTTTACATTCCGCCTAGCTGGAAAGATGATCCGACGCGTGCTCACGGTCAGGTGCTTATTGTCTATCCCGGCGACGGAGACTGGGCGATTGCTATGGCCTGGTGCATTCTGAACAAGGTGAAGGTCAACCCCAGCTTGAAAACTTACGATCCGAATGCGCTCAATATCGTCTATGCCGAAGATCACCTGAAAGCCGTGGAGATTTATAACCAAGGCTTTCGTGAGTCTCGCGTAAAGGTCGGTGGCGGCAAATTCCAGTTGGTTTTCGGTTTCGGCAAGGAAGATACGGTCAAAGCTTCGGTTGGTACTTGGACACCCGGTGACGAACTGCTGGTTAAGGGCCGAGGTGGTCTTGTTACTGGTCTTTCTACAGCTCCGGGTCAGAACGAATCACAAATGGCGGCCACCGTTATCGGTATTCGTCATTTCACTCGCGTGAGTCCCGAAGGTAAGGCTTGGACCAAAAAGTTCCTGGATTCCATTTACCGGGCAAACGAGCAGATTATCGCTTACGACGATGCGAATCGCAAAGCAAGCGACATTTTGGCGCGTATTACCGGCATGGAAGACGGGGAATATTGGTACAGAGTCTACAACCGGACACCTTTGACTGACCGTTTTGGCAACCGGGTCGAGGTAGGCGGCAGTCGAGTAATCTCACTCGCCGATGCTTCGAAGTATTACGGTGTGGACGGAGGACGAAACCTCTATAACGACGTCTATAATTTCTTTGGGAAAATCATGCAGGAGCAGTACCCCGAAGATATGAAGTCGTTTCCTGCACCCGAAACCGTGGTCAATACGCAAATTCTAGCCGAATTATATAATGAAGCCAGGACTTCCGAATTCGCTCGCACCCAAAACGTTAGCTCGCCGACATATCAGTCTGGTACGCAAATCAAAGACGTTCAGGGTCGTGTGGATTTGACCATTCAATTCGTCGTCAATTCGGCAGAGCTCACACCCGCGGGCAAGGCTCAACTTTTGAACCTGCATCGCACGCTGTCGCTGAATACCGCTTACATCGAAATCCATGGTCACACCGACTCCTCGGGTGATCCGGAGCTCAACCGTCGGCTCTCAAACGATCGTGCGGAAAGTGTGATGCGCTTCTTCCGGTCTCTGGACCCGGCGCGTTACCCGATCAAGCGGTTTACCGCGGTCGAAGGACACGGCAGTGACAAGCCGATCGCGGGCAGAACGCCGGAGCAACTCCGCCGCGTCGAAATCGTCGTCGGTAACTAAAACTCCATAGTCCGACAAGCAAACACAATTTGTTTGTCGGAACTTTTTTTCGGAATCGAAATTCTTCGGTATCGAAAATTGGTCAACAAGGAGGTTATATGCTGAAATTGCTACTTGTCCCAAATAGGGATATGTTCAAAAAACATTACGTCGCTATTTCTCTTTTCTGGTTTGCGATAATAATGACCATCTGGCAGTTCTATCCAAATCCTATGGTGGAGCGTCCAGCTGCTGTGTTCGCAAGCGTACCAAGGCTCTTAAAAGAGGGGATGGTACAGTTATTTTTCCAGTCTTTTTCCAGTCTTCTTCTTGCGATGCTGCTTGGGACAGGTGTCGCGCTTTTATTGGCGTATATTTCCCGGGTGAATCTGTTCGCACCGCTCGTAGACTTTTTCACCTTTACTCGCTTTCTTTCACTCAACCTGGTCATAATCTTCACAGGACTCTACTTCATTCAAGATCTGTACTGGCTCAAAGTCTTCGTACTTGCCTTTACAATCGGGGTTGGGGTACTTACTTCCATGCGGTCTGTGGTGAAGCAAGTTCCAGAAAGTGATCTCGAGGTTTTCCGGGTACTCGGAATGAGTGAGTGGGAGGTTTTGTACCGGGGTGTTATAAGAAACACTCTGCCGGATGCGCTTGACTCTATGAGGCAAGCCAGTGCGTTCGGCTGGGCAATTCTAATTGCCGCCGAAACACTGAGTTACGCCGAAGGGGGTCTTGGTACCCTCATTGCCAACGAACTCAGGTTCCGGCACTACGACGGCATGGCCTTTATTCTTCTGTTCACTTTCGGCACTGGTCTCTTGCAGGATCAGATGCTTTTGAAGCTTGGGCAGAAAATTTTCCCATGGTATACAACCAAGAGGTGACATATGAGCGGATATACAACACACGAAACTCTGGTCAAAGTCGAAGGCCTCTCTGTCACCAAAGGCGGACGCCTGATCTTGAACAACGTAGGAACTCCTGCTCAACCGCTTGAAATCAAAAACATTGTGCGGGCCGGTGTTTTACAGGGTCAGCGAGTCGGTATTCTTGGTGAATCTGGTTCAGGTAAATCTACTCTGTTGAGACAAATCGCTGGTCTGGACCCAAGAGACTCTGGTACGGTTCTCGTTGACAAGAAAGATAATCTTGTCCCGGTACAACCCGGTATGGTCGGTTTTGTAACCCAAAACTACCATGTACCGAGGTATTACCGAGCAGGGGATTGGCTCAAGTTTTGTGCGATGGAAGCGGGTGCAGACAAAGCCAAAGCGACAGAGCTGGCTGAAATGTACATGAACAATTTCGGTCTTGCCAAGCAGAAGTATAACTATCCACATGAACTCTCTGGCGGTCAACGTCAACGAGTTTGTATGGGTGGTCAAATTCTCGCAGGTCGGCAGATTGTCGCACTAGACGAACCCTTTACAGGACTCGACCCAAGGTCAAAGCATGTGGTTAATAAAACATTGTGGGATCTGACGACAAAAAACGATAAGCTCACGCTAATCATTGTTGCTCATGATGTGAAGTTCCTGATGATGCTATGTGACAGTATCTATGTCATAAAAGCTTTACCCGAGTCTTCTGACGGTAAATGGCAAGGCGCAACCATCAGTAACTACTACAACTTAGCCGATCTCGGTTTCGCCTGGCGCACAGACCTGGCTGAGGACCGTGGCTTCGAAGATCTTGTTAAGAAAGTCACGCACGAAGACCTTGGTTTGGTTCTAAGTTAGTGAAACTCAAACACACAGCAATAGCTGTGTTTTTTTATTTACGTTTGACAAAATTATAAAAATATTGTAAAGTAATTAGTTTTTAACCGCACTTTTTTGTTAAAGACAACAATTCCAAGAAGGGAGAAATAAAGGAAATGTTCACACTTTTCCTGTTCAGATTCGGTCATTTGCTCCCAGTAAAGTTGACCGCAAAACAGTGGGTCTCTCTTTTGATCCCACTCTTTTGTGTTTACTTGCTGGGGTTGGTGATCTTGCCGTTAGTCGAGCCTCCGGGTACGGCTGTTTATAATCACTTCCAATCTTTATCCAACTACACGTGGTGGTTTTTCGTTACTGCGTTCACAGTTGGTTATGGCGATATGTACCCAGTTACTTTTATCGGTCGGGCCTGCGCCATACTCATTATGTTCGAAGGGATTAGTACTTTGAGTGCTACCCTCATAGCCCTGGGTCAGTGGGCCCAAGAAAGGATAATGCGCAAAATGAAAGGACAGGGGAATTACGCGAGATACAGCGGTCATATAGTCTTCATCGGCTACACCGCTACCACAGAAGCTCAGGTCCTGGAGCTCTTTCAGAGTCAGGCCTTGGGTGAGAAAGTAAAAATCGTACTCGTAGACCACAAGCTCGAAGAAAACCCACTCGCCAATTTAGGGGTGGATTACGTAAAAGGTCCGCTCGATCACGGCGATGCATTTCTCCGCGCTGGCGTTAAAACCGCTTCTCGGGTAATTATCCAGGTGGGTGACGACGCGGTTGCGGGTTCAGTTACCGCTGAAATATGCGACCTCTGCGAAGCAGGAAGGGTCATTGTGGAATTGGTCCATGAATCGAGTCTCGCCCGCGTCATGAAGATCGCAAAGCAATTCGGCGATCGTGTTACTTGTATCACGCCGTTGACTGCCGCGCTCATCTCACAGGAGATCGCAAACCCTGGTTTCATCAAGATCATCGTGGAGCTCGCCAGTACCAAAGTCGGCGATGCATTCTTCTCGCTGGTTTACAAAGGTGCTCCTGCTCAGTACGGCGACCTGCTCGTGGGACTCTACAGAAACTGCGGTGCGCTCCTATTGGCGCTTGGTTGTGACCGAGGTTTGGAGATCAAGACCAATGCCAATCCTGCGCCCGACACCGTTGTGAATGACGGAGATCTGCTATTCTACATAGCTAATTCCAAAATCAGCGACGACTGCCTCGAGAACATCGCGGCAGGTATCAAATAAATCTGGAGGTTTGAGATGTTGAAACTCATGTTCATCTGCTTCTTCTCAATGTTCGCCAACTCCCCTCTGTGCGCGCAGGGGCTTAGTTTGGAGGCCAAGGTGAAAGCCTGTCAGATCAACAACTACGGCGCCAGTCTAACCATTGGTGTCGCTCCGTTGAAACCTGGCTGCAGTGTCTTGGAAACGGGTTTCCAAAAGCTCGATTTCAAAGGCTACCCTTTCACCTTCATCCACTCGCCCAAGTTTCTCGGTGGCAGGGCTGACTTCGGCATCACGCTGAATCCTTACCGCACATTCGACGGTCGTAAAGCTGGTCTCGACGAACGCGCCGATGTTATCGGGCGAGTCCTGCTGGGTGAGAAGAAGGTACGCGGGACCAACTTCGCTTTCATGGCTGGACCTCGCGCCAACTTGAGACTCAGAGGGGTTGATCCTCATCTCTTTGGTGGTATCTTCGGAGCCTCGGCTGTTAGCGGGAAAAATGCATTCACGCTTAACAGTCAGGCACTCAAAGGAAGACAGAGAAACTACTCCACAAACAATAGCCTGGACTTCAGTCGAGAAATCGGCAGAGGAATAACAGGCTTCACTGGAGTAGCGCTCTCGCACTACCGCGGAAAGCCAGGCCAATTCGGCTACGAAGCCGGTTTCGTCTACGGCATTCCCAGAGCCAACTCCCAGTTCGAGTTCGCCTTTCAGCGGCTCGATGTGTTGGGAAACCCGTACACATCCTTACAATTCCGCTACGCTGTAGCGGTAAAATAACAAAAACCCAGAGCCTAAAAACTCTGGTCTTTTTTTATGCAAGATATCATTTTCTGTACCAAAAGCACTTGAGAGCTGTATAATCTATATATGAATACAGTACCATTTCAAAAAGTTGTCCCTAAGCCTTGGGGTAGGGAAATAATTTTTACCGACTCCGGTCTACCATATTTCGGCAAAATAATGCATGTGCATGCCGGGACACGCTGGTCGCTCCATTTTCACGAAGAAAAACTAGAAACCCTAGCACTTCTTTCAGGTGATGCTGAAATTTGGCTGGAAGACTCCTCGGGGAAAATTCAAAAAATCCCCATGGAATTAGAAAAAGGTTACAATATCTCCTTGAAACAGAAGCACCGTGTTGTTACAAAAACAGATTGTATAATTGTGGAAGCCTCCCTCCCGGAAACCGGTACCACAGTAAGAGTCGAAGACGACTTCAGTAGAGGGGATGAAACCGAAGAATTAAGAAAATTAGACAACCGAGGATGGACACCAACAGTTTAAGTCAATTAAAACAAATTCATTCAGAATTAGATAAGTTAAACAACGCCCCTATAGCGTATTTTTGTGCTGAGTTTGCACTTACGGATACGCTTCCAATTTATTCAGGTGGTCTCGGTATACTTGCAGGAGACTACATTCGCGAAGCGGCCGATCAGGGTCTGCCAGTAGTCGGTGTTGGTCTGCTATATAAACAAGGTTATTTCAAACAGGTTATAACCCAAACAGGTATGCAAGATGAGCTTCCCGCTTACCACAATTCTGAGAGTTTGCCTATTACCAGGCTCCACGATGCAGAATATAATCCACTTCTTATATCTATTCGTTTAGGGGACCGCGATGTAAAAGTACAACTTTGGCAATACGAACAAAAAAACGTAAAGATTATTCTCCTTGATACAGATATAGAGGAAAATCCGGAGCTAGATAGAAGGCTTACACTAAGTCTATATCCAACTGATAGCGATTGGCGTATACAACAAGAAATAATTTTAGGTATAGGTGGTGTTAAGGCTATTAGTGCTTTAGGGTACGAACCTGGTATCTACCACATGAACGAGGGTCATTCGGCATTCGCAGTTTTAGAAATTGCGCATCAGCACATGAAAAAGCATAACTCTGTATTTGAAGAAGCCTTTAAGATAGCTTGCAAGAAAACCGTATTCACAAACCACACACTTATTCCTTCAGGAAACGATATTTTTCATAAAGATCAGGTAGAAAGGATACTTGGGTCCTATGCAAAACATTTAGGTCTTCCTATTTCTAGAGTATTAGAAATGGGTGTCGTCCCAGGAAGCGGTGACTTTTTTTCTATGACCCACTTAGCTTTGTCCGCAAGTAGCGTTACAAGTGCGGTAAGTAGATCGCATGCTCAGTTTGCCAAAGTTTCATGGCCAGAGTTCAGTTTGAAGCCTATTACAAATGGTGTCCATGCGGGAACCTGGCAAAATATTCAATTCCAAGAAATAGCAGAAAAGGTGAGTAGGGGCTATGAAGTAAGTGCAGGGAGTCTCTGGCGAGCTCATCAGGACGCTAAAGAAAAATTAATTGAGCTTGTGGTCCAAAATTCAGGTGTAGACTGGAACCCGGAGACGCTTACACTCACTTGGGCACGTAGGATAGCAGCCTATAAGCAACCACTACTCATATTTAGTGAGTTAGAGAGGCTTAATAAAATTGTTGCTAATACAAAAAAACCAGTACAAATAATTTTAGCTGGTAAAGCACATCCAGGTGATACAAACGCGAAAGAGATGATATCGCAGATAATACGTATTATAAATTCAGCCGAGCTAACAAGTTCTGTTGTCTTTTTGCCTAACTATAGTATGGAAATGGCAAAAATTCTGGTATCGGGTAGCGATGTTTGGATAAATACACCAGAAAAGGGCAAAGAAGCATGTGGTACAAGCGGCATGAAAGCTGGTCTTAACGGTGTACTCCAAGCCGCTATATCAGATGGTTGGACAGATGAAATAGATCTTGCAAGTGTAGGCTTTTTTATAAATCCTCACGATTCTGCAAAAAGTTTCTTCGATCTACTCGAAAAAGAAATTATTCCTTTATATTACAGTGAAAGAACTTTTTCAGGTGTCCCAGAGTCTTGGGTAGAAAAAATGAAAGCCACAATTGGTGTATGCCAAAACCGTTTTACCTCCGAACGTATGCTGCTTGAATATGTTACTGAGTTGTATTTGCCCGTATTAAAAAATAGAAATGTCTGAAGTTCCAGGTTATGTCCCAGATAGGGAAGAAATCGAAAGGTTTCAAGAAACTTTAAGGAAAATTGAATTCCCATCCAGAGAATCGGTGGAGCAATTGAACTTTGAAGAATTACACAACCTATGGCGTAAAGACCATGAATTGTTAATGGACGCTCTAAGCTACTTAGACCTATCACAGTTTCCTTGCTTAGCTACTCACGGCACAGAGGGCGGGGGATTAGATTATTTAAAAGACCACGATATTCCAATAAGTGTCTGGATTAATTCCAGACCCCCAGCAAATATAGAGGAAGCAGCGACTATGCTTTATGGGCTTTCTTCTAGCGCTATAACACATGGGTATGGTTCAAATGGAAATCAAGATGGCGGTTTTATTGTTATAAATCTTGGCTCAGATTACGAAAAAGCAAGATCTCGAATGAATCTGGAGAGGAGTATTAAGATTTCTATGAATCATTTGCTGCCAATGAAAGAATATCCTGTGCCAAGCGATACCAGTCAGGAACTCAGTATGACAAACTGGCGCATGCTACCGGCAGACGAAGGGAAAGAGTCTGAAATATTTTCAGAAATTAGAACTATGGAAGGTGCAGGTGATTTATCCGCGAATGAAATTTACTCTGGTCCTCTCAAAGGTTCAAACGATGTTCTTAGAGTGGACTTAAAAGATTGTCCCAATTATCAAAATCTAAAGCCTCAAAACGAAATAATAGATGGTTATAGAAAGAGTATCGCTTTAAGACTCGAAAGTTTATTTGCAAGTATTAAAATCCTAGAAAGGTTTGTAAAAAATGAAAGCCCTAATTATCGCCAGTGAAAATTCTCCGTACGCCCAAGTAGGGGGCTTGAGTCAGGCTATTTCTTTCCTCGCACGCGCTATTGCTAAGCAGGGAGTAGACGTCCGTGTCTTTATGCCAAAATACGGGGTAATAGACGAAAAAAAATACTCCATGGACATGGATACGGAAGGTTTAAAAGTACCTACTGGGGCACCAAAAAAGGGAAAGTTACCAAGCGAGCTAATTTGTAACGTTAAATACAGGAGTTTAGATGAGTTTTACGCACCGACATATTTTCTAGAAAATCGCGAGTACTACGAACTTCGTGCAAACGTTTACGGTTATAGTGACGAGCATACTCGCTTTGCTCTACTTTGCTATGGGGCACTTGAGTGGATGCTCCAAAATAAAAAAGCTGGCAAATGGGTTCCGGAAGTTATTCATGCGAACGATTGGCATGCAGGTTACTTGGTTGAAGCTATTAAAAGAAACCCTAGGTATAAAAAAGAGCTCGGTTCTATAAAAGTAATTTATACTATTCACAATTTTAGACACCAGGGGAATATTAATTTCCGTTACGCAGATAAACAGGACGATGGTAAAAAAGAATTACTTCCCATGCTCGACCCAAAAATGCGTCTCCAGAATCCCATGTTAAGGGGGATTATAAACGCTGATCTTATTAACACTGTCTCTAAGAAGCATGCGCAAGAAGTGCAAACAAAAGAATATGGAGAGGGGTTAGATGAAGTACTTAGAAAGTATGCGTACAAACTCAGTGGCATAGCGAACGGTATAGACACTATAGAGATGAACCCGGAAACAGATAAAAATATAGTCTCTCAGTTTAATATCAAGCATATACAATCAAGAGCGGCTAATAAAACAGCGTTGCAGAAATATTTTAAATTACCTGTTGCTAAAGACGTACCTATTTTTGGTTATATTGGTAGGTTAGCGCCTCAAAAGGGGATAGAGATAATTTTACATGTTTTAGAGCACATAGAATCGCTACCTAAAAGTCAGTTTATTTTCCTGGGTAGTGGGGCGGAGAACTATTATGAAGAAATAAAAAAAATGTGCGAGCGGTATCCTACTAGGGTTGCGGCGTTTCTACAAAGGGATTTTGTAATCCCCAGAAAAATATTCTCAGGAGCAGATTTTTTACTCGTTCCAAGTCTTTTTGAACCTGGTGGTATTGTTGCAATGGAAGCACTTCGCTATGGTTGTATTCCTATTGTGGCCAATACTGGTGGTTTAAGCGAAACTGTTCAGGCTTTCGATATAAACGCCGGAACTGGTAATGGATTTCTTCACGAACCCAAAGATACGTGGAGTTTCTATACCAGCTTAATTGAAGCTCTTACTGTCTTCCGTCACAACGAATCCTGGCAACAGTTAGTAAAAAATGCCCTGGCTTGCGACTTCTCCTGGGACAAAACCGCCCAGAAGTACATAGAACTTTATAAACAAATGTTAAAAAAATGAGATCCAGAGAATTTGTTATGGGAGGTATTGCTTCTGAGGCGCATGACTTTGACGCGAATCTCCTTGGTGAAATCGAAGAGCATGTTAGGAAGCTAGACTCTATACTTTCAAAAAGCGAAGTAGAAAAAGAAGAGCTTTTAAAATATTTCCAGGAGCATTCTATATATTTAAACAAAGCCTACGATTTTGAACCGGAAAGAGTTCTCCAAATTATTAAAAGGTTAGGTAATACAGTTTGGCCGGAAGGTACTGAATTTAGGACCACTAAGTTTCATTATTTGGGTATGTATAAGACGCTCGATCTCCTGCCTAAGATAGTGGCAAGTATAAAAAGGGGAGAGCGTCCATACGACCGTCTTAATACCATTGCTGGATTGGTTAATTCAGACTCTAATAATCCTAATTTTATAAATAAGGGTGTTGAATCTCTATACTCTGTACTGCCTCAAATTGTCGCTAATATAAATACATTTAAGGGCTTTGAGGCGTACTCTCCATATCTTGCCATTATACTGAGGCGTGGTAGTGAAGATCAGCGCGCTGCTGTTCGGCAGGTTATCTCGACTTGCGCAGAATCCTACTCTCAAGAAGACCGATTCAGGGCCCTAGTTACTCTATGTACTAACCCGTCTGATTATAATGATGCTTGCAAGAAGTATTTCTGGAAAGAACTAGAAGAGTTAAAGCTTCCTGCAGAAGATATATGCGAAGCCTGGAGGCGAGCTTCTGACCCTGAAAAGCTAAGGGCAACGGTAACATCAAATTTTAGAATAATGCGATCGGTAGAAGAGATCAGACCTGGTATATGTGAAGTTTTAAACAAACAATTTGGTATCAAGAACTTTGGTCGTTACCCTGTAGAACTCTTAATCGATCAGTATGATCACAGAGAAGACACTGATGTATCTTATGGTATTATTTTGAATCCAGCAGATGACTACACAGGTGGTCAATATCTAAAACATCATATTTTTGGGAGTCTCTATAGGAGTTTAAAAGACAAGATTCATTTAAGAGTAACCGAGTGTGAGTCAAGGGGGGATTTTGTTAGAAGGTTAAACGACTTAGATACCAAATATAATTCAAAACCAGAAAAAAATAATAAAATTTCACTCATATATTTCGGCGGACATGGTTCGGAGGATGGTATATCGTTAGGCGAATCGGGTGAAAGGCAAAGAATTAGGCTCAAAGACTTATTGGGGTCTAGGACAGGAAAAATTAAACAATTTTTTACTAAAAATTGTGTAGCGATTTTAGCGTCTTGTAGTACAGGTAAAGCCGGTGGATTTGCTGAAAATTTAGCCTCTAAACTAGGCTTTATTGTCTACTCCGCAGACAAGGAATCCTCTATTAGTAGTTTAAATGTGGATTGGGAAGCAGAAGATCGGCCAGAATTCGATATTGAATTCTGGAGCAATAAATCGGGGAATTTTAAATCAAAAATTTATCGACCAGTTTAAATCTAAATGGCTACCAAGCTAGGAGTGCTTACAATTAAGTAAAATAAAAATACCGACAACAAATGTCGGTTTTATTGTTCGCTATTTGGAATCAAACTCGCCAGGAAAGGATTGAGTAATGGCTTCGGTTCTACTGGTTCCTCAGTGGTTATTTTTTCATGACCTAAAAGCATATATGCAGGAATTAGCAGTTTGTACCCATTATTATCCGCGGGGTCGAGTTCAAACCCCATTAACACTCCGGTCTTTTTACCAAAAGCTTTCCTGGCCTTCTGTAAACTCAGTGTGCCTCTGACCCAAATCTCATAATCATAGGAGTCAGATTCATATACTAACTCTAATTTTATAAATTCTTTCTGCATAAATCACGACCCCCGATTTGTATTATTTGAGTTTAATCAAGAATTTAACTGTATTTAGATTGAAAAGTCAATATCCATAAAAAATAAGCCGATTTATTCGGCATTTAGTACTAGGAGTTCTCGTTCTCTTTTTTTCTTTTTTGCACGTGAAATAAGGATAATCACGTAAGCTGTCAGAATTATTACCCCATTCTCAAGCAGCCAAATCCCTATCCCAAGCCATGACCATCGAATGTCATCGTGTGCATTTAACCACAGATACATGCTTTGCTCGTCATGGAGCAGTGCTTCGCCAACACCGTAAGCCAAGAACCAGCCAAAACGTTGACTAGCTTTTTGGATTCGAAATAGGCCTTGTACAGCTATTACCTCTAAAATCATTATTCCCGCATTGAAATGGTGGAATCTTAGACCGTCGGTAATAATAATTCCAAACTCAGGGTGGTAAATACTTAAAACTCTTGTAATAAACAAGGTAATTATAAAAGTTACCGATGATGCAACTATCAGAGCAAAAGCTTGTTTAGTTAAGCTTTCTTCCATCGATTTAGCGACAAAAAAATAAAACGCCCTAAGCAGTTTCACTCACTTCTCCTTTAGTTTCTAATATCCAGGTAGTCCTCGGAGGCAGGTCTGCCTTTAAAAACTACACTTAAGTAATTCCAGGCATATCTGATACCCATTTTCCATAAACCTTCATGATTCATTCTCCGTGCCGAAGAAAAGTTGTAGAAAGACAGGGAAAATTTAATCTTTCCAACTTTCATGAGTCTTCTGGCTAAGTCAGCATCTTCACCATAAAAATTGATTCCTGTATCGTAGCCATCAATATCTTGAAGGGCTGATTTCCTAATTACAGCATTTCCCCCCTGAATCATAGAGGCTTTGCGAAGAATGAACCTGTTTACAAAGTAGGCAAAGTAACTGAAATAGTAGAAAATCCGAATCCAAAAATTTTGACCCCGAGTTGAGTCATAGCATCTATATGGTCCACTTAAAGCCACTAGATTTTGATCCCGAGAAAACTCTCTAATGGTTCTTTCTACCTGTCCGGGTGAGAGTCGGCAATCTGCATCCATTTGGAAAATAAGATCACCGGTTGCATTTTCTAACCCCGTTTTTCTTGCCCTGGTTAGTCCTTTGATCGGCTCGTTTATAACTTGTGTATATCGAAGCCCCTCAGCAACAAGTGCTGTCCTGTCAGTAGATGCATTATTTACGACAATTATCTCATGGTAACTTCCAGAAATTTGTTCAATTATAGAAGCGATTGCATAAGATATTAACCTCTCCTCGTTATAAGCAGGAATTACAAAGCTAATCTTCATTTTACCCTCCTTTTTTGGTTTCCGAACCACTCATTATAGCAAAAGTCGTCCAATCTGCTATAAGATTTGTTAATATAGTTCATAGAAATAAGGAAATTAAAGTTTGAAAAAAGGACGTAAAGGAAGTTGACATAATAGGCATATTTATGTATACTCAGCAATGTATTTAGTCCCGCCTCTTTATATGAATAGAACTGGAAGCAAAATCTCTTTTATAGCCAGAAAACCTAAATTCGCCTTTAAAGTTTAAGTATTTTTAAAGTTGAATTTGGGTTTTTTGTTTTTTCAAGCAAAAAACCTAAAACACTTGTAACACGGAAGGGTTACAAGCGTCTCTAAATACGATGGGAGAAAACTATGAGTAAAAACTCATAAACCGAAACACAAAGAAACACAACTGCATTTAACAAACTTGCTACTTGTATTCTGTTACTAATGAGACTCATCGCTAAATCTTAGTTATTGATCCCGCTTGCGTTTCGCAAGCAATCATGGGCCCGATATAAACAAGTATGCTTGGACGACTAGCGTCTGTGCCTAAGCACTTGCTCTCGGGATAAGGTCGAACATATTGCGTAAAGTGTGCGCGCTGTGGTTCTTCAATAATCTGTTAAATAGACAAGTCGTCTCGGTCCTCTAGAGCCTTGGCTTCATGTATATTGGCAGAAAAATTAATTTTTTCATTGTGTGCTTGATTGTCTCAATTGAATAATCAAACAACTCTGAAAACGAAAGTATTTACCTAACAATGAGTAATTCTCTCGCAAAGAAAGTCTTTGCTGTAGGTTCTGCTCTGGCTGTCGCCGTTTCTGCTTTCCCTGTTACTGCTCTCGCAGCAGCTCACAGTGCTGGCACAAACATCAAATCATCTGATGGAACCATCTGGATGGTTATGCCTGACAATACCAGAAGAGCTTACACTTCCGCTGGCGCTTTCCTCAGCTACGGCTTTAACTCCTGGTCAGGAGTTGTAGACGCAAATGCTGATGACCTCGCCTTAACCGTAGGTTCCTTCATCCCTCCTCAGGACGGAAAAATAATCTGTTCCGACAGAGGTGCTGACAAGGGTACTTGCTACCTAATCACCGGTGGTCAAAAAGCTGGTTTCACTTCTGAAGCTGTCTTCAAAGGCCTTGGTTTCTCTTTCTCAAGAGCTACCTATGGTGATGTTTCCTGGATGTCATCTACTTCAAACATAGATAACACCACTTCAGCTCACCGCCCTGGCGTTCTCGTTAACAATAACGGTACAGTCCAGTTAGTCGGTTCCGCTGGTTTGCTTGGTATCCCTGACCTTTCAACCTTCAACAGCTGGGGTTACAGCTTCAGCGATGTCGTAGCCGCAAATGACGCAGACAAAGCTATGTCCCAGACTGGTGTTATGGCTGCACGTCAGCCAGGTCAGCTAAGTCCAACAGCTACCACAACTACCACGCCTCCTCCTCCAGTATCTGGCGCTGTCACTGCTTCTTTAGCATCTGACACTCCAGCTACCTCGGTTCTCGCTGGTGGTTCTTCCTACAACAACGTAACAAAGTTGTCTCTTACTAACGGTTCTTCTTCTGCAGCTAACTTGACTCAAATCACGTTAACTCGCGGTGGTATCGTTCAGGACAGCAGTGTTACTGGTGTAGCAGTTTTCGACGCTTCTGGTCGCCGCCATGGTAACTTCGGTACCTTTGGTACTGCAAAGTCCACCATTGGTTTTGCTTCAGATCCAATCGTAGTTCCAGCTAATGGTTCTACCACTGTTTGGGTTAAGGTTAATATCTCCAGTTCCGTTACAACCGGTACTGTAAACGTAGGTATTGCACAAGCATCAGACCTTAAGTTTGATTCTGCAACTGTAGGTGGTTCTTTCCCACTTTGGGGTAACACCCACTCAATCGTAAGTGGTTCCAATGTTATTGGTTCTGCTACATTGAACTCTCAGACAGTTGGTGGTGGAACTTCTGGTTCCCCAGCTCAAATCGACCTCGGTCTTACCAACTTCACCGTTCAGAAATTCAGAATCTCTGAATCTTCTGGTCAAGAAGACATCAAGCTTTCTAGCATGACTCTCTTCAACAACGGTACAGCTGCCGATGGCGATTACACCAACATCACCCTTAAGGATCAAGCAAACAACGTTCTTTCCACTGTAGCTAAGTCTACTGGCGGTAAAGTATCATTCGTTCTAACTGCTCCTTATGTCATTCCTCGTGGCGCTACCCGCGACTTCAACATCGCAGTAGACGTTCCAGGTATTTCTAACAGTGCATCTAGGACTCTGGACTTCACCATCCAGAATGACTACGATGTAGAACTTTATGGTTCCCAAACCGGTTCTGGTATATTACCAACCGCTACCAGTGGTTCTACATTCCCAATCGGTGATGGTTCTGGTTCTGACGTAGGAAACTATGTTCAGTTCAAGAGCGGTTCTGTAACCGTTTCTAAAGCTTCTGACTCCCCATCTGCAAAGATGGCTCCAGGTGCTACACAGCAAACCATTGCTTCCTTTGACGTAAAAGCTTTTGGCGAAGACGTCGAACTCCAGAAGTTAACCTTCGTTATTACCAAAGATGGTACAAACGAACTTACAACTGGTATGAAGGCTTTCACAGGTACAGTAAAAGTTAACGATGAAGTTGGTTCAACTCTTTACAGTTCAACCGCTACCACCACTGCTCTTTACTCTGCCGATGGTACCTTCTCCATTAGCAACAGTTCTGTAACCAACACTGGTGCAGGCGCTGCTACTGGTACTCAAGTCACTTTGAACACCTACAAGACCATAAAAGCTGGTACAACTGCAAAATTGAACTTTGTCACTGACATCTTCACTTCTGCAACTTCTACCGACCAATATGCGATTGCGATTCAGGGTTACTACGCAAGAAGAGTTTCTTCCAACAACTTTATTACCAATACTTCTACAGTAACTGGTAATACACGTCAGGTAGACACTTCTTCCCTAAGCACCTCTTCTAACTCTGCCTACAACCCAAGCAACTTGGTAAAAGGTGGCAGTGCTTTGAAGATCGGTTCTTTCAATATCCAGGCTGGTCCTGCTGAAAACATTACCTTGACCTCTCTTGGTCTAGTAATCTGTACAAACCACGATGGTAACGAAGGTTCTATCGTATGTACAACATCTGCAGCTCCAACTGGTGTTTCCAACATCTTCTTAAAGACAAAGTCCGGCACAACTGAAACTGCCTTTGGTACCCCAATTTCTTCTACAACTGCTGGTACCACAGAAACTTTCAGCGGTAACGCTGTGATCAACGCTTCTAACACCTTAGAAGTTAACGTCTATGCAGATGTCTCAAATGCGTTTAATCCAAACCCAAACACTCCTAACGCAAATGATGTAGATATGCTTGGTGCTAAGCTCACTGTTGTAGCTTCTGTAGGTCAGTCTTCTCAGACCAACATTACAGATTCTACCGGTGCAACTGGTCAGACAGTCACTATGACTGGTAACGGTACTCTAAGACTTGAAGCAGACGCTGCTGGTACTCCAATTCAGCAAGTCGTTCGCGCAAGCCAGACTGCTGTTCCTCTCTTGACTCTAAAGGTCTCTGAATCCACAAACGCAGAAGATCTAACCATCAGAAAACTTTACTTCGCTGCTAGAAATGGTCTAGGTAACTACACTAACCTCGCTTTGTATGACGGTGCTACTCAAGTAGGATCCAATGCAAGCATCGTTAACGGCGAAATTAGATTCTCTGGTTTGTCTCTTGCTGTAACCAAAGGTGCTTCTGCTAAAGTTCTCACTCTAAAAGGTGATACTACTGCTAGTGGTACCCAAGTTGCTGGTTCTCAGACCAAGTTTGCTCCTACCTACTACGAATACCAAGGTGCTTCTTCTGGTACCACAGTACGCGTATCCGGTGGTGTAATCGCTGCAACCGCAGCATCTGCTACCCAGACTGTCTACGACGGATCTCAGTTCCAAGCTGGTGACAAAGTTGCTATCGACTTAAACAACGATGGTACAATCACCGCTGGTGGTACTGAAGACAACACAAACGCTGGTTACACAATCAACAGCGTTTCTGGTAACACAATTACTCTCGCTGCTTCAGTTACAACAACTGCTACAGGTGGTAGAGTAATTGCTTACGACAACGGTTCTACTGGTGCTTCTGTAAGTACTCGTTTGAACTTCTCGTCTCAGACTCTCTTCAACCACAACGTTGAACCAGTTGTAGCAACCGATACTTCGGCTTCTACCGGTTCTAACGGTTCTAGTAACCAACCAATTGCTACCTTCAACATAACTGCTGGTGGCACAAGAGACCTCACTATTAAAGCTCTCGGTTTCACATTCACTGGTTCTTTCGTAAGCACTGGTGACGCAACCGCAAGCTGTGGTGGCGGTACTCCTGGTGGTATCTATGATGTGCAAGTTTGGCAGAATAACCAAAACCAAGCTGGTACATTGTACGAAGGTCAAGGTGCTGCTGCTGTAACCCAAGCAACAAACTGTTTCGGTACAGGCAAAACAGCTTACTTCTCCTTCACCAACCCAATCACCATTTCCGCTGGAACAACCGTTCCATTCGTAGTTAAGGCTAACACTAGTCTTACTCGATCTGGCTTAACCACTTCAGGTACTATCTCCTACGGAGTATTCCTAAATGGTGTAGCTGGAAGTGGTCAGATTACTGGTGGTACAGTAGGTACAACTGCTGTAACTGCTAACACTTTGGGTAGCGTATTCTGGGATTACTCAGACGTTAATGGCGTCTATGGTTCCACAGGTTCAACTACACCAGGTGCAGTTCCTGACTTTACATCTACTCACGCTACAACAGGCGAAATGATGGATGTAAACGACTACTACCCAGTCACTGGTCCAGTTATCAACTACTAATCGACAAGCTTAGCTTGTCGTCCTCGACCTGGTCGGGGACCCATTCTGTAGTAGGTAATCAATCCTAGACTGAATAGTCAAAAACCCCCACCCGCAAGGGTGGGGGTTTTGTATTTATGTTAAAATATAAACATAATTTACTCATCAAAATGGAGAAGCAAAAACAACCCAACAATAGCCAGTCAACATTTGGTACATATCTAACACCTCTCAGTGCTTATATAATTATTCTGCTATCAGTTTTTATAGCCGGCGGCTTGTTGTTTAGAACAAAGCAAAGTTTTAACCAAAGCTCAGCCTACAACCCGTTCTCCAATGGAAGATTGCAGGCCCAGTTAACCCCTGGAAGGCTTCCACCCAGAGAAACACCACCCCCAGTTTTTCCTCCGGTTAATGGTTGTCCAGAGAATCAACAAAGCCCACCTATAAACATAAAATCACCTATCGCAGACCAGGAAATTTCTGGAACGACTAAGTTAGCTGCTAGTCTAGCGGATGGTTACAGTGCAAAAAATGCACTCTTCTTGGTTATGACTGGTACACGTTGTAATATCCAACGTCCCGTAGGTCCGGTTACTCTTAAAGACGGGGTATTTTCCGTAGATTTCAATACAGACGAAGGTTTAACTGAAGACGGAACATATAATGTTATTGCGATTGCTCTTTCGGATGACTTAACGCCTTTGTATTCCAATCAAACAGTTTTCTCTATTAAGAACCACAAGAACCCATTTGAGAGTGTAAATATAAATAGTATTGAAATATTACCCAAAAAAGCTACCTACAAAAAAGGGGAAAGTATAGAAGTTTCCTGGGTAATTACAGGGCCAATACCCGAAGCCTGGGAAAAGTATCGTACAAATCCAGTAATAGATATAAGAATGATGGCAGGAACAAATAATCTAGGGGTTTTTGCACCAAATATTCGTACAAGTACTCCTACAGGAGGTAAAGCAAAAGTCACAATTCCGACAAATATAGGGGTCGGTGAAGGTTTTAAGATACGAGTTGAACCTAGAGGTAAAAATGGAATTTCAGACTTCGTTTTCGGTGATTCAGCCAGTTTCTCTGTAACTAAATAAACATCAAAGGCCCCCTTTGAGGGGCCTTTTTTAATTCTGTTATACTAGTCTTGCCATGAAAAATTTTATAAAATCATTGTTTTTATTTTTATTTACAGTACTTCTTGTCCTTTTATCCGCAACCGATATAGGAGATCCAGACACCGTCCAATACATCGCAAATGGTAAGCATATTTTAACAAGCGGTTTTAGTAAATTATGTGTTTATTCCTATTCTTCGAATAATTGCCAAATTCCATATTCAGAATGGCTGACTCATGTCATTACATACTTCATCTATAACTTCTTTTCCTGGAAAGGGTTAGTTATAACTCAAATCTTGTTGGTATTATCAATTTTCGGAGTTCTACTTAAGTATGTAATCAAAAATGGATATAATTTACCCTCCTCAATATTTATTTTTAGCATAGCCGCCTTTTCTGCCTCGGACCGCTTTGTTTACAGAGCAGATCTGTTTGCTTTGCTTTTAGGTACGATTCTTTTTGTTTACCTAGAACAAAACCATTCAACGGAAATCACTAATAAAAAGAGCTTTTTCAAATTCTTTACTCCATTAGGAGTATTGCTGTTACTATGGGCAAACATGCATGGCTCGTTTCCTCTGGGTCTTGTTATCTTGTCTTCTTATACTCTCGAGAAAATATGGAAACTATATCAATCTAGAAATAATCGTAAAGAACTAGGAGTTCAAAAAAATAATCTCTACGTATGGTTAATTATTTTTGGCTTAGCTCTAGTTGTTAGTCTTTTGAATCCATATGGGCTTGAAGCTTTCCTGTGGCCATTTAAGTTTTTCTTTGGTAATAAAGAGTTTTATAGTCAGGTAGAATTTTTAAGTCCTTTTGCTTTCAAAGAAATTCAACCCGTATATTTTTATGGTTATTTGCTCCTATTGTTGGTTACATTCACTACTTTATTTTTGAGAGCATTTAAACTCCAGCTAAGGCATATTATTGTAGTAATTCCTTTTATATACTTATCTTTCAAAGCTAATAGAAATATTCCATGGCTTGGGGTAACTACAAGTGTTATTTTGCCTTTCTATTTAAAGGAATTAAACGCTTTAAAGACTTGGAAATATTTTAAACATTTACAGTACATAGCTTTAGGTGTTGCACTATTATTCATTGGGTTATTTATGAAAAGCCTGTTTTCTGGTGATTATTACCAAAAGCAACTTAGTACCCAACGGTTCGGTTTTTCACAAAACCCGGTTATTTTTTCTAGTGGGGGAGCGGACTTCATTAAAACCAGAAACTTAAAAGGGAATATGTTTAACGATTATAGGGGAGGTACTTACATTAATTTTGCCCTATATCCATCCCGCAAAAACTTTATCGACGGTCATAGCTATACTTTAGAAAAACTTAATTATTATAAAGACGTTGTCAGTGGTAAAGAGGATTTAAACGAAGTAGTAAAAAAATATAATATTAATTATTTCTTCCTCGAACACGGAGTGGAAGATACTGGTCTGCTAATAAGTAAACTCTCCAAGGATCCAAACTGGGTATTAGTCTATTTCGATGAAGTAAGTTGTATCTTTGTTAAAAAATCGGATGAAAACCAGGAAGTTATCTCTAAAGACGCTATAAATTTTAACCTTCTTTATAGGGATGGAAAATTGCCTCAACTCAGAAATAATTATCCTGAAAGATATGCTTCCCTGGCTAGAAGTTATAGAGGCGCATTCCTTTTTCGTATAGACCAGTTAAATGCCAGTCGGCTTGAGCTTGAAAGCGCAGTAGAGTTAGACCCTAATAACTTTACAGCCCTAAATGTTTTGGGTCTGGTATATGGAAAGTTAAATTTACCAGAGAAAGCTGAAATTAGTTTCAAGAATTCTTTAGATATTCAAGAAATGGCTCAAACTCATGGCAATTACGGAATATTGTTAGAAAATTCAGGTAGAAAACCTGAAGCCATAAGCGAATATAAAAAAGCCTTAACCTTAAATCCTGGGATACCCGCTGTGTCTGCACGTCTGGAGAAATTAAATAAGTAACAGTGCTATAGTTGAATCATGAATAGGCTAAAACAACTAAAAACCTTTTTAATACCTTTGTTTATTTTATCCATCGGGTTAAATATTTTTCTTTTGTTGAAATTAAAATCTCCTACAGAGGTTAAAGTTGTACCAGAAGCCTCTGCCCCCCATTTCGATGATGCTCAAAAAATCTCAGATATTCAGCATTTTTTAGACTCTATATCTACAGATTACATATCGGAGGTGAAATCGCTCTCCGAAAAATACAAAATTCCTTCCTGGGGATGTGGACCTAGTAGTTTTGCACTCGCAGAATTAATAAATAAAAAATTCTTCGAAAATAAACTAAGAGTAGATGCGTCTTACGATAATCACCCTTACGAGATGCTCATAAGGGGTGGTTTTGCTGCTGCCAATCCACAACACTTGGCGGATGTTAATTCTGTTGACCATGCTTGGATAGAAATTTATTTTAAAGATCAAATGCTTTTCATAGACCCGACCATCGCACAATTCGGTAAAGCAAATAAAATAGCTTACGCAACTTTCAAAGTAGGGGATCCCAATATTTCTACCATATTACATGACCAGTTCGGTATATATGATGTTCGCCTAAGACTTATGGTAAAAAAAGCAGTCGCCAGAGCCCCCGAAGGTGCAGAGCCATACCCCGGCCAGTCTATAAACCCTGACTATTTGGAATACTACAGAAAAGCCGCCGAGGACCTAAACATGCTTGATGAGGGCAAGATCCCTGATGAATGGAAAGATTGGATTAAAACATTAGAGTCCAAGTTTATCTAGCTTCACTTTCATTGTTATTTCTGGTAAAATATCAGAACTATGAAAAAATACATTATTTTAGGCGTAGTGGTGGTTATTATTATCGCCGGCTATATAGCTTACCGCCCACAAGTCCACTATTATCTATATAAACAAACCGTAAAGTCTCAACCGAACTTTAAAGAGCAAGAAAAGGCTTTGGAAGAAGACTACTTAAAGGCTTTTAAGAACCCTAAAGACGCAACCGCTGTCTTGGACCTAGGTGCAAAGCAGTTTGGTCTTAAAGATTTCAAGTCAGCAGCAGAAAATTTCAAAAAAGTACTTGAAATTCAACCGGATAACATTACCGCGCAAGAAAATCTCATCCGCACATACGAGTACATGAAGGATTACAAGAGTGCTGAATCTCAGGCTAAAAAATATTTAGAGAAGTTCCCTCAGTATCCGGACGCTTATAGTCTTATGGCTGAACTCTATGGTACTTACTATACCGAAAAACAGTCTGAATTAGAAAATCTTTTCAAAACTGGTTACGAAAAGACAGGGGATGATCAGTTTTTGCTATTACTCGCAGGTTACTACGAGAAAAATAAAGATTACGACAAAGCTATTCCATTGGTAGAGCAATGGATAAACAGCCCAAAGCCAAAATCTGAGAATAGTAAGAATATTACTCTCGGGTATCTAAAAGAGTTAAGAGCTCTCCAAGAGAAAAAAGCATCAGAAGTTAAATAAGTTTGAAACAAACCCCTCATAAAATGAGGGGTTTATGTTATACTTAAGTTATAAATTACTCAAAAATTCTTTTGGAAATAAACCCTTTAACCACTTTACTTAAAGAAAAGAAAATTATAACCCAGTCCCAAATTCTTGATGCTCAAAAAGAGCTAAAGTCAGCCAAGACTAATCAAGACTGGGAGAATTTTCTATTGGATAAAAAAATAGTCACAGAGGAACAGTTGCTTGAGGCGAAATCTGAAATTCTTCATGTGCCTAGTATAGATTTAAGAAACGAAGAAATTAAACAAGATGTACTTGGTTTAGTTCCAGAGCCAATTGCGCATAGGCATAAGGTTATTTCCTTCGCTAAAACTAAGAGCGAATTGTCTTTAGGTATGGTAGACCCAACGGATATTCAAACTAAAGAATTCATCCATAAGAAAACGGGTTTAGACATTAAAGCTTTCCTTATAGGGCCAAGTAGTCTTAAATTTGGTTTAGGAAAGTATCATAGTAACTTGGAGGGTGAAATGAAAACCCTGGTTAAGGAAGACTCTCTGGGTTTAACGGCCACTCCGGACAAGCAGACTGCAGCGCCAGACGAAAAAGGTTTAAAGAACCTCGCAGAAGAAATTCCTGTTATAAGAGTGGTCGACACTCTTCTTGAATATGCGGTGTTTGAAAAGGCCTCCGATATTCACATTGAACCCCAAGAGAACTCTGTTGCCGTACGTTATCGTATAGACGGCATACTCCACGACGTTATGACTCTACCAAAAGTTATACAAGCCGCCATAGTAGCGCGTATCAAAGTGCTTTCAAACCTTCAGATAGACGAGCATCGCTTACCACAAGATGGTCGTTTCAAAATAGAAAAAGACGGTTATAAGTTTAGTTTGCGTGTTTCTACAATCCCTGTTTTTGATGGTGAAAAAGTTGTTATGCGTCTGTTAGACGAATCCACTAAGGCTATGACTCTAGAGGCGCTGGGTTTTTTGCCAAGTCAGTTAAACGTAGTTCAAAGAAACATAAAGAAACCTCATGGAATGTTTTTGGTAACTGGTCCTACCGGAAGCGGTAAGTCTACTACTCTTTATGCAGTTCTAACTATTTTAAATAACAAGACAGTAAATATTTCTACCATAGAAGATCCGGTTGAATACCGTATTCCAGGCGCTAACCAAATGCAGACCAATTCTAAAATTGGTTTAACTTTTGCTATGGGTTTAAGGGCTCTTCTCAGGCAAGACCCAAATATTATTATGATTGGTGAAATCCGCGATAAAGAAACCGCAGAAGAGGCCGTTCACGCTGCTATGACAGGCCACATTGTGCTCTCTACGCTACACACCAACTCCGCAGCAGCAGCCCCTGCTAGGCTTTTGGATATAGGTGTTGAACCATATTTAATTACCTCAACCACAAATGCTGTTATGGGCCAAAGACTCGTCCGTGTTCTGTGTCCAGACTGCAAAGAAAAAGTAAAATTGGACGAAGTAGCGCTTGCTAATATTGCTTCTAGTTTTAATCAAGAAAAAATACTAGAAGTTTTAACAAGGGAAAAGCTTATCTCTGGCGGTGCTAAGAAATTGGCAGACCTAGACTTTTTCCATGGCAAAGGTTGTCCCAAGTGCAATAACACCGGATACAAGAGTCGTATTGGTATTCACGAAATTATGGAAATAACAGAAGCGGTGGCAGAAAGTATATTAAAGAGAGACTCCGCACAGGATACAGAAGCTATTGCCGAAAAAGAAGGCATGATTCTCATGTGGGAAGACGGCTTCATAAAAGCCGTACAAGGTATTACCACCGTAGACGAAGTCCTAAGAGTCTCAAAAGAATAAAACAAATATTTAAATTTTCTATAGCATTTTACTGATCCGGGTTCCCCGGGCAGTAAAATTACATAGGAAGGATGATGTCATGAAGAAGGAAACCCCTTCTGGGTTTCCTTCTTCATAGATTATGAAATTTTCATACGAAGCACTAAATAATAATACAGGCAAGAAAGAAAAAGGAAGTATCGACGCTCCCGATATGGCTCAGGCCGGCAGGGAGCTTCGAGAGAAAGGATTAACTCCGACTAATATAACTCCTGAAGGGCGAGGTTCTTTTAGTGAGTCTATACGTGATTTAAAATCTATTTCTCTAAAAGAAAAAATTGTATTTATCGAAGATTTGGCAATCATGTTAAAAAGCGGTATTGGGGTAAGTAAGGGGCTAAATATTATTACAAGCCAGAATAAGAATGGTAAGTTTCATAAAATTCTAAAGGATATTTCTGGGGCAGTAGAATCTGGTACTCCACTAAATGCGGCGATGGCTAAATATCCAAAAGTATTTTCTAATATTTTCGTTAGTATGGTTAAGGTTGGAGAAGTTTCTGGAAATTTAGACAAGTCGCTAAACTATCTCGCGGTCCAACTAGAGCGCGAAGCCGACCTAAAAAGCAAAACCAAAGGTGCGATGATGTACCCCGCAGTCATTCTATCCGCTATGCTTATTATTGGTGTGTTAATGTCGGTATTTGTACTGCCAAAACTCACCGTAATTTTCAAAGAGTTTCAGGGTGGATTGCCCCTTACTACAAGAATAATAGTCGGGTTTGCAGAATTTATGAGCAACCATGCTATATTTGTAATAGGTGGTTTAATTTTAGGAATTATTGGTTTTATAGCTTTTCTTAGAACAAAACCCGGTCAATCAGCGTTCGACTGGTTCTTACTTCACTTTCCAGCAACAAAAGAAATTGTAAAAAAAATAAACATCGCCCGGTTCTCAAGAATTTTCTCTTCGTTGCTCAAAAGTGGTATTAATGTCGTTGAAGGTCTTGCGGTAGCTGGAGAAGCTTTGGGAAATGTCTATTACCGTGAAGTCCTGGTGGAAGCCTCAAGTGAGGTAAAGCTTGGTAAGCCAATAACAGCGGTGTTTGAACAAAACGAACACTTATTCCCAAATATTATTGTTGAAATGTTAAAAGTAGGTGAGGAAACAGGTAGTATGGAGTCTATCCTCGAACAAATTGCCATACATTATGAAGAAGAAGTAGATACAACTATGAAAAATATTTCTTCTATCATTGAACCTCTGCTTTTGTTAATTATCGGTGCTGTGGTCGGTTTTCTTGCATTGGGTTTAATTTCGCCAATCTATAATATTAGTCAAAGCATACAATGAGTTTATCAAGTTCATAAAGTTATAAAGTTTGTAAAGTAATCCCAGGAGATTGCTTTATGAACTTGAAGAGCTTTATAACTTTATGAACTAATGAGACTATGGATTTTCATTTTAAAAAAAAGTACCCAATAGGTGTAGATATCTCAACTAGCTCAGTTAAGGTTTTTCAGTTTGGTCCAAATAAAAAAGGTATGCTTGAAATTAAGGGTTATTCAGA
The DNA here is from genome assembly GCA_964434195.1 of uncultured Candidatus Saccharibacteria bacterium. GTDB lineage: Bacteria > Patescibacteriota > Doudnabacteria > UBA920 > UBA920 > CAYLIB01. The sequence continues at coordinate 3,186 of CAYSUI010000011.1, read as the reverse complement.
AGTGGGTCTTCCCAAGGGTGTTGTGGTTGAAGAAGCTATCTTAGATACGCAAACTCTTTCATTTATTGTGAGGCAGGCTATAGATAAGCCAAAATATGGTACATTTTCTGGAAATCGCATAGTTGCTGCGCTACCTGAAGCTAAATCTTTCGTTAGGGTTATACACCTACCCCATATGGGCGACTCAGAAGTAGACCAAGCTATTCCTTTTGAAGCAGAGAGTTATATTCCTGTCCCTATAGATCAGGTGTATTTAGATTGGCAAAAACTAGATGAAGTAAATGGACGCATGGAAATTTTGCTAATAGCAACTCCGAAAGACACCGCAGACAAATACCTATCTGTGTTCGATAAAATGAAGTTCACGGTCCAGGCCCTAGAAGTGGAGTCTCAAAGTGTGCAAAGGGCTCTGCTTAAGAAAGCGGATACAGAAACATTTTTGGTAGCAGACATAAACGACCACAAAACAAATTTGGTAATGATCGAGCGTGGTCGACTGTTATTTACCTCTTCTATTCCAATGGGTGGAAATCAGTTTAGTGAAATGCTAGCAAAAACTTTAGGGATTCCTGTCGAAAAAGCAGAAAAAATAAAAGTTGATTCAGGTTTAAACAATACTCCCGAAAATCCAAATATAAAACTTTCAATGTTACCTATTTTAAAAAATCTTTCAGCGGAAATTAAAAATGTTTTAAGCTTTCAAAAAGAACACTTTCAGGTATCCATAGACAAAGTAATTCTATGCGGAGGTGGTGCGCGTCTTAAGGGTATTCAGGAAAATCTTCAGCTTGAATTCCAAGAGTTAAATATGAAAGTAGAGCTCGCCAGTCCTTTGGCAAGCACAGGTATTGAAGACGTAACAATGATTTCTCCCGAAGAGTCTCTCGACTTTACTACAGCTATTGGACTTGCATTAAGAACAGACTATTAATATGGCCAAAGTATTAAATTTATTACCCAAAGATAGGCAGAAAGAGCTTCATTATGAAGATATTTTTAATCGCATATTAGTCTTCTGTGGTGTTAGTGCGGTTACGCTCATATTATCCACTGCTGCTCTAATTGGTGTCCGTTTTATATTGCAAAGTGAGTCTAGTCAGTTAAAAGTAGACATAGACCAACTAAAAACAGCAGTAAACAAACAAGAAAACTCTGAACTCAAAGCACAAATAGCAAAAATCAACAATCAGATAGTAGACTTCAAAAATCTAAGCGACGCCACTCCTGCTTGGTCAAGAGTCTTGTTGGCATTTGGTAAGCTCATTCCCCAAGACGTAGGTATAACTGGTTTTTCAGCAGATATAGATAAAAAACAAGTCGAGATTTCAGGTTTCGCAAAAACCAGGGAAGCGGTTATAGAGTTATACAATAATATAAACGCTGATACAGAAAATTTTACGAATATCAATTATCCATTTGAAAACGTCGCTAAGCCAAAAGATGTCTCCTTTAGGTTTACCTTCTTCATTAAACCAGAACTACTAAAACAATGATGAAGCTTTCCTATAAATACAAAATAGTAGTCCTTGTCGGAGTTTGGCTCGTAGCCTCTTTTATTCTAATTTTTTATGTCTTTGGATGGATAAACCAAGGTAGTCAGAAAAAAATTGCAGAGATTCTTGAGCTTAAGAAAGAACAAATGGAGCTTCAGGCAGAACAAACTAGCTACCAGCTAGCCAAATCAGATCTTGAGCTCTTAGAGAAGAAAGACATAAAACCAGAAAACTTTTTCAGTAAAGACACGAGTCTCGTAAATGAACTGCGCACCATAGAAGCATTAGCTGAAAAGCATAACCTAGTTCTAACCCTAAGTATTGCAGGTACAGCCAACACACTCGGCAAGGCAAAGACCAGCGGCGAGTTATTACTTGTCCCTTATAGTATTAGTTTGGGAGGGGAGTATGTGGATATAGTTAATTTCTTAAAGTCTATGGAAAAACTAAGCTTCATAACTCACTTAAGAACTGTATCTTTTGGTGCCACAGGACAGGGTAAAGCGAGCTTAACCACTAGTGCGTTATTTTACATAAAAAAATGAACATTAGTATAAAAATTCCAAAATCTCTAAGCATAAAAACCATAAGCATACTCTGTTTAATAGCAGTAGTAGTTATAGGTGTCTTTGAGGTATTAGCCGTGCTTTCCGCTTCTAAATCTGTTACCCAAGCCAAAACCGCTGTTCCAACAATAAAAAATGTCCCTGTGGTTAGAATTAACTTCAATCTTTATGAAGCAGTTATAAAGAAAATTACCACCCCAGAAACCCCCACCCCAGAAGACCCAACCATTCCCAACCCCTTCAAAACAGTTAAATAGTTCAAAAATCCCAAAAATCTCCTAAAAATAGGGGATTTTTTAATTCCTCTTAATTACGCCAAATACTTGACAAATCTCCAAATTATCCTTGACATAAACAAAAATATATGTTATTATAATCCTTATTTCTGTCGCAATTCACGTAACTTCAAAAAACCAAAACCAATCTGAATCTGAAAAGGAGATCAAATCTATGTTGAACGGACGTTTCATGCAAGGACTTCGCAACATCGGCAAAACCATCTTCAATACAATGGGTTTCGGCAACAATCAGATGCAATCCATCTTTGGCGGCAATCAGTCCGCTTTCGCCTATGGCACCAGCACCGGTCAGTCATTCATCGGAAGCCGTCTGGGTGGCGACTTCGGTCGCCACGGTCGCAACACTTCATCCCGTCGCCTGAAGACCGCTCGCCGGGATCGCAAGCTGCACAACCAACCCGGCTCACGCTCGGCCATCTAAAGTTCAACCCGCGCCAAAAGCGCAAAAACCGAAGGCTGTAAGGATTCGCCCCGAATCCCTGCAGTCTTTTCTCTTTGTCTAAAAAACTCTATAATCTAAAATCCCTCAGTAAGAAAGTCTAGTTTCAGAATAAGGAGTGAAAATCATGAAGTATTCCAAAGTGGCCAGGAGCCTGGCTACTGTGTTTATTGTTATGGTGCTAATGGTCCCAGGCTTTGCCAGTACAACCAAAAAGTCCGAATCCAAAGCCCGGCACGTGGGTGCTAAGGTAAGAAGTAAGGTTATCATTACCCCGGCAAGATTCATTGGTGGTCTATTTGCTGGCCATGGCAAACACCGCACCAAAAAGCCCGCCGCCAAAACGGTAAAAGTCCAAAAATCCAACCTCTAAGTTGGTCTTTTTTTAT
>CAYSUI010000010.1:42105-49897 GCA_964434195.1 uncultured Candidatus Saccharibacteria bacterium | reverse complement strand
GAGGCTTGAAAAATGCTATAATCTTTTTTTCTGTTTTACAAACATCAAATGCGGAGGTGAAGATGCTTACTTTTTCATTGCCTTTTTGGCTCGCCTTGTTGACGGGGTTACTTGCTCTTGTTGGGTATGTAACCGTGGGTTTGTCTATCTGGTACATTGTCCAAACATGGCGATACGGGATCAATAGCGGACAGTTAGGACATAGTCCTTACCTGTTTCCATTCGAGTGTTTCTTGGAGGAGCTGGTCTGTTATCTTCCTGGTGGTAAGAAAGAACGGATTGCTTTCATAAATGACCGAATGGCTGGAACTAGCGGTGGGGCTATGTTGGGTTTTAACCGCAGTTATGACCACGAAGTCATCCGCCAGGACCAGTGCCAAAACGAGGTGTTTTACCAGATGCTTGGAGGACCAGTTCATTTTTGGTTTATGCATTTGAAATACCTTGCTTGGCCGGTATTGCCAGTGCTTTCTGTAATTGGCTTGGTAATTAGTTTGATCGAAATAATGCTGATCGGTATGTGGGCCAAGTCCGGTACAAAATGTTAGTAAAGAGTCTTGTTTAGACTCTTTTTTATTATTGAAGTAATTGCTATTTTGTGGTAAGGTTTTGTTTAATTCTATTATATTCTATTAGGAGGGACTTATGGAGTTTAGTACGAATGAGCTCACACTTGCTTACTGCATGCTAACAGGGGATTATAACTCTATAGTCACCTATGAGTTGGATTTAGTTCGGAAAACTAGGGGGGTCAAGGGATTAGACGAGAAAGAATTTTCTAAGCTCTTTAATGGGTTTATTGAGGATCCAAAGGATATGTTGGCGAACATGAGGAATACTTTGTATACGGTTCGTCATAACCCTGGTAGCGATAATCTGTCGGATGCGCTACGTAAAAAGCGATTCCTGCGGTATCTGGATGCGGCGATCTCCCTTAATATTAAGCTGGACCGATCGGTTTTTCCTCCTGGTGATACTATCTATAACGAAATTCCTAGTTATGTTATGGATGGGATGACGGATATGGGGAAAGACGAACGGGTAGACCCGAGGCGTCGAAGCAGAGAGAAGATTCGGGTGGACAAGGGAGAGATATTTAGTCACAACAGGAGTTTCCTGGTGGAATTATTTTCTCAGAACTTCACTCCGAAGGGTTTTGCTTTCGAAAAGGATATAAAGACATACGTAATTAAGCGAATATGCAAAGAAGTGTTTGATCATATGCCGTACAATTACGATGATCTGGATATACCCGATGCAGGCCAACGAACTATCCGGGTGGGCGAGCTGTGGAATACTAATCTGGCTGTGTGTCGCCACCATGCACTTTGGGGGCAGGTGCTTTTCCAATTTTTGGGGATAGCTAGTAGGCTTTTTAAGTGCAGATTGAATGGTGGTTCTCATGCGGTAAATTTGGTTAGTATATGTAATGTCTGGTATTTAACGGATATCACAAACCCGCACAATGGTGATGTCTATCTTGAGGAAATTCCTGATAGGGATATTGATCTAAACCAAAGGGATTACACTTGGGTGTTAGATGCCGGGAAAAAGGGTTTACGAATTTATTGTAATAACAAAGGAAGGATGTATTACAGAATTCGTGATAATGATGATGACTAAGCACGGCTTAGTCTTTTTTAATAAAAAAACCAGATGATACTGGTGAGTTAATTTATGAATGTTTGATATAGGCTTTGTATGGCGGTTTCGAGATGTTCATCTGAGATGCCGATGATTATAGTGGTTTCTCTTGGGTCTTGGAGAATTAATTGAACGTTAATTTTTTTTCTACCTAATACTTCAAAGATTTTACCGGACGTACCTGGGTGGTTAACCATTCCGAGTCCGACTACGGCGATGAGAGCCAGACCATTTTGAACAGATATTTCCTCGAATCCTAATTCTTCGCGAATTTGTTTGATTATGGATTCGGTTTTCCTGTGAAGGCTTTCCGTTGTAGCTACCACCGACATGATGTCTATTCCGGTTGGGATATGCTCTATGGAGACATTGTGTTTGGCGAATACTTCGAGGGTTCTTGCGACTATGCCAATTTCATTATGCATCTGTTCTTTGTAGAGGCTGACGCGGGTAAAACCTTTTTTTCCGGCGATGCCGATTATATTTTCGTTTGGTTCGGGAGTGCGTTTTTCCACGATAGCTGTGCTTGGTCCAGTTGGGTCTTTAGTTGCAAGGATACGGATTGGAATGTTTTTGGCTTTTGCCGGAGAGATGGCTTCTTCATGGAAGACACTGGCCCCCATGTAAGAAAGCTCTCTTAATTCTCGGTAGGTTATTTTGGAAATGAATTTTGCTTCAGGAACAACTCTCGGGTCAGTAGAGAGTAGTGGGTTGTCTGTCCAGTTTTCGTACAGACCTGCTTCAACCCCTCTGGCGATAACTGAGCCGGAAATATCTGAGCCACCTCTGGGGAATGTTTTTACATAACTTCCTTGTGGGGTATTTACTGAGCCATAGAATCCTGGGAAAACAAATCGGCCGGGTTTTCTGGTTATATTTTTTATTCTGTTGTAGCTCTCCTCAAGTACTTTGCCGGTTGGGTCCATTTGCAGAAGATCAAATGTATCTACGAATTGACATCCTAGGAATTTTGCGAGAACTATCGCGCTTAAGAATTCGCCTCGGCTGGCAGAGTAGTCTCGTTTGCGTACATCAGAAATACCGATTGGAATTTCTCTCTCGATTTCGGTGAGCAGTTTTTCTAGACCAATATCTATTTTGAGTTTTCGGCAAATATCCTCGAATCTTTGTTCGATTAAAGTAAGGTTCGAATTGCCGGAATTGCCTTTCGCACGCTCGTCGTAGAAAGCCAGAAATAGATCGGTAACTTTTGTGTCACTCGTGAATCTTTTTCCGGGAGCAGACGCGACTATATAAACTCTTTTTTCGTCGGCATTAATTATTTCTGCAACACGTTCGTACATTTCTGCAGTAGCTAGTGAGCTACCACCAAATTTGCAAACTGTTTTCATTCGTCCCTCCTAAGGATAAAAAAAGACTTCCCTTATTAAGGAAAGTCGTTGTTTGTATGATAAAACAACTTTCCTTGCTAGAAAGTCTTTTTGGTAGTTTTTGTGGATGTTTGGAGATTTATTAGTTCCATACCAGCCAATTGTATTATTTACTAGATTATTTGTCTAGGTTTGTGAATTTTTGTAAATGAGTTAATATAGAAGACTCTCTCTAGCGGGCGCTTATGGGTAAGCGACCATAAAAATAACAAACGAGGATAGGTTATGAAAAAGAGATTTTTTTTGGTTTTACTGACCGTATTTTTGTGGGTTGGAATTCCTCAGGAATCCATTGCCCAGCATGTGCATCCTGCTTCTTCGGATCAGTCTCCGGACTTTTCGACTTTTTTTCAAAGGCTTTGGTCTAACGAACAGATGTCCAAATACATTGAACAGAAAATCGAGAGAACAACAGCAACTGATGCCCAGAAGGATGCGTTACGGAAGCGGTATGCTGAATGGTTACTCAATCGTGAGAAATTAATAAAGGGAGAAGTTAAGCAAATTCCTCAGGATGCTGCATGGGACAAAATGGCGCTCGAGGATCAAGTCGGTAGGATATTTTTTCATCCTGCATTAAACTTGGAGCTTGCGAGTAAGCCTGTAATTACACTCACAGATCCAAGGTGGTGGTCGGCACAGAGTGATTGTGATATAAGTCCCTATTGTTTTGCTCCTGGAGATAAACGCGCGGGTATGAAAGGTGCTGTGGCCTGTAAAGGCAACGAAGGTAAGGGTTGTGGTAGGCAGTGTAAGGACGGGGCCACACCAATACAAGGGTGTAGTGCTTGGTGCTGTGAAGGAAAGTGTGGATGCGCGGGGCTTTGCGAGGAAACAAAACCAGATAAGCCCGAGAAGCCATAAATAAAATATGGTATTTAAGCCTATTAGCATACTTCGGGGTCCTGTCACTACAGCATCCTAAAAAAGCCTTCGGATGCACTCAGGGCTTTTTTAAGAGTCCTGCCTTCGTGCCACCCCTCCGTTGACTACAAATATATAGCGAAGGTCGCTATTTTTTTTTAATTTTTATTATGAAGTTTTAACCTTTTTGGATTTGCAACTATTTATTGTTTTCGGTCGTATAGTAAGTAAGGTAATAACTAAAGACTATGGACAAATCATTATCAATCTTAATATCGTCTCTCGCCACTGCTTTTATAGTAGTTATGGTACTTGCATTTGGTCTGGCTTACAGGTATGTTTTTGTGAACAGGGTTGTGCCTGCATTAACACAAAACATTAGCCTTAGCGATGCACAATAAAGTCTATTTAATTTGGAAAAGATCAGGAATAACTCCCTTACAACAGTTAAGGGAGTTTAAATATGCTTATGAAAAGCCCCTACCAGAAAAACTAACATATGCTGGTAGGTTAGATCCTTTAGCGGAGGGTTTGCTCCCAATAGTTGCCGGTGAGGATGGTGAATTAAAACGTAAAATTTCTTATTTAAGTAAGACCTATGAAGCGAAGATTTTATTTGGTGTTAAGACAGATAGTGGGGATATCTTAGGTAAGATTTGTGGAAACAAAGGTGGGGAATTTGACGAGCAAGGAGTGCGTGAAATTGTTAGAAAAAATGTCGGGTATTTGAACTTGGTCTTGCCTAGATATAGTTCTAAGTTGATAGATAAGTATGGATTTGAAGAAATGGTTAAGGTAGAAGATGAATTTAAAAAGTCTGAAGTATTAGAGAGTGAATATCTAAGTTCTGGTAAGCTCAGAACGGAGGAGGTGCTTAATTTATTAAAAAAAGTGGAAAGTACGCTGGAGGGAGATTTTAGACACGAGAAAATTCAGACTAGTTGGAAAGAGTTTTTGGTTAGCAGAGTTGAGTTAGATTTTTTTACAGTGAAGTTTCGTGTTAGTGGCGGTACATATATTAGGAGTTTGGTAGAAAATTTATCTAGGGACATCGGGGTGGATATGTGTTTATTTTCGCTGACTCGGATAAGTGTTGGGGATTGGGATTCGCCTGGGGAGTATACCGAGGTCTAGATTTGTGCTTTAATAGGGTGGCTAAACAAAGGAGGGTTTATGAACATTAAAGAAGCTATTAAGCCGATGTATGACGGACTTGGTCCGGCTAACGGTAATCGGTTAGTTAAAGAAGGAGGGTTAGTCATTGGGGTAGGAATGGTAGGGTGGTTACTTTTTCCAACACTAACATTTCTTGCTGCGCTTGCGCTCATTCTTTTGGTTTTTTGGACACCGGGTTTTGTGTACAGAAGACCTTGGTTGTATGGTTTGGTCAGAAAAGGTCTTTTTTTCGGACCACTCATTCTACTTGGGGAATTTATTCTGTATATGCTGTGGTCGTTCATCAGGTCTATCTTTTAAGGTTCGTTGACTGAGGCCCTTAAAGTAGGTATAATCTGTTTGTGTTAAACCCGCATATAGCGGGTATTTTTAAATCGAAATTATCCATGGCAAATGAAAGTGTAATTTTACGTTTTAGTGACGTAACTTTTGAATATGAATTAAGTGGTAAGCTTGTTTTAGAAGAAGCTTCTTTTTCTGTTAAAAATGGAAGTCGTATAACTCTTATGGGTCAGAATGGAGCGGGTAAGAGTACAATTTTTAAACTTATTACCGGCGAAGAGAAGCCTAAATCTGGTGATGTGTTTGTGACTCCTAAAGACGCGAGTATCGCTATTTCCAAACAAGTAATGTCGCGTGAATATTTTGATTTAACGATAAGAGAATATTTCGAAACCGCCTTTACCGAAAAGAAATACAATATAGATAAATTAATAAAAGAAGTATTTCTTACGGTGAATGTAAATTTACCTTTAGATAGAAAAATCGGTCAGTTATCAGGTGGGCAACAGGCTCGTATGCTTTTGGCTTATGCTTTAATACAGAATCCGGATATTTTACTTTTAGATGAACCAACAAATAATTTGGATCAGGCAGGGATTGAGCACTTAACTGGTTTTCTGATGATGTACGAAAAAACTGTTATTGTGATTTCTCACGATGCGGATTTCTTAAATGCCTTTTCGGATGGAGTTTTGTATTTGGATGCTTTTAGTAAAAAGGTAGAGCAGTATACTGGGAACTACTACGACGTGGTAGAAGAAATTAAAAATAGAATTGAAAGAGAGAATCAGCAGAATGCACGCGCACAAGCTCAGATAAAAGAAAAAAGAAGTCAGGCGGAAGTGTTTGCCCATAAAGGTGGTAAGTTGCGTGCGGTTGCTAAGCGAATGAGAGAGGCGGCTGAAGAGGCAGAGGAGAATATGGTCGCTGTTAGGCAAGAGGATAGAACTATTCGAGAATTTAATATTCCGGTTCAGGAATTTGAAGCATTCTTTGATGGAAAAATTTTATCTATATCTAGTGTTTCGGTTATAAAAGACGGGGAGAGTGAGCAAAGGGATGTAGAGGTACTACTTAGAAAAAATAACCACTTGTTAGTTAAGGGTCCGAATGGAATAGGAAAGACTACATTTTTAGAAAAATTGGCTAGTGGTGAAGGTGAGGGTTTTAATATAGCTAAAAATATAAAAGTAGGTTATTACAAACAGGATTTTAGTAACTTCGATTACAAGCAAAAAGCATTCGATGCACTTGCCTCTGCGATGCAGAAGTTTGACGAGCAGGTATTGAGGTCTACTGCTGCGGGTTTTTTGCTCGACGGTAAGTTGCTTGATAAGCAAATAGAAGCACTCTCTGAAGGACAGAAAGGTTTGTTGTCTTTTTGCAGATTGGTTTTACTGGGTCCAGGTTTGCTTATTTTAGACGAACCGACTAATCATATAAACTTTAGACACTTACCCGTTATAGCAAAAGCAATTAGTGAATACGAAGGTGCGATTGTTATGGTAAGCCACATTCCTGACTTCGTTTCCCAAATTAGAATTGACGAAGTGTTGGATCTGGATTCTTTATAGTTAGTAGATAATGGTTATGTTTCCATAAAAAATTTCTTTTTTTCGACAGGGCTTCGAACGGTCGAAAAAAAGAAATTTTTTATGGAAACATTCTATCAGTTTATATAGAAACCAGGGTTATTCGGCTCGGAGGAGTTTTGAGTAGCTTTCTGTGTCGCCAATTTTTTGAGATTTGTCTGTAATGTAGAATTTATTCCTTGCTTCTTCTAAATTTAGATCTGTATCCAACAGGCCTTTTTTTAGAGCTAGTTCGTCGGCACTACCCGTTGCCCAAAGTTGCCAGGAGAGCCAAGATATTCTTCCGGGGGTTATGTGATTTACGTGTGTGGCTATGCGGGAGGTGCAGTTTGCGAAGAGTGTGTGGTACCAAGAAGGTTGCTTTGGTAGCTTGTTCATTTCTTTTAACATATCTAGAAAGAGTTTTTGTCCGTTTTCTTTGGTGGTTTTAATTGGGTATAAATATACTTTGTCTTTTCTTAAATTCGCGCGGAGCATTATTACATCGCGTTCGTCGGCTGCTATGTAGATAAGTGGATAAGTGCGGAATAGTCCTTTAATTGAACTGTACTGTTGGTCTTTGGTTTTTCTGGCTTCTATAGTAATGCTTACAAACTTTTGGTCTTCGAATTCGAAAGAGACAAAAGTGTGGGCAGCATATTCTTGGCCGTTAAAAGGTTCGGTTACGTACCAGACTTTTTTTAGTTTGGTTAAATCGTAGGTTTGGTCGTAGTAAGCGGGGTGCATATCGCTTTCAGCTGGGCCGTAGCGGAAGTTGCGGACGTTTTTTATGGTTACAGAATTTCCGTCTATTGTTGCAACTGATGGAATTGCTAGTTGGGTTTGCCAGTCGCCGGTAGTGGC
>CAYSUI010000010.1:33502-42005 GCA_964434195.1 uncultured Candidatus Saccharibacteria bacterium | reverse complement strand
AAGTTCCAAGCCAGGGTTCCGCAGCCTTGGTTATTAGAGAACAGGACTTTGATTACGCATTTTATGCCAATGATGTCGAGAGGTTCAGCGGGTACATGATGTTGGTTCAGAAGACGGCCAGATCTATACTTCTGGCGGACATTCTGAACTTGAAGGAATGTGACTCTGGATTTCTGAAAGAGTTGGTTGACCAAGTTTTACCGGAACCGGTCGCCAAAGGTGGCACCAGGGGTGCCTTTTCATTTGGACTTGGAGTCGCTGGAGTCGTTGAAGCAGGTATTGTGGGCGACTGGGCGCTTGTTACAGGTGAAGCTTATGCTGTGGCAGATTCACTGAGGTTATTTGCCAGTCTCGGAGTTCCCGTACCGCCGGTGAATACAGCCCAGATTCGAGCACTTGGTCAGGAGGGCGTTTCGGCGGTTATAGCTGTTCCTGCTCCTGGAGTCGAGAAAACGGGTTATAACCCTTTCGGATACAAGTACAAACCAGTGAGCCGTGACTTTGTAGACGTTCCTGGGTCAATCGAATCACACGACGGTGGCGTGCCTCGGTACGGTGAGACGGTGGACAGAACGTTGAAGTTCGTTTACGGATCCAGAACTGTGAATGGAGGGGTTGCGGCTCGTTTGTATGCGAATCTCTCCGATGAGGTTGATGGTCTCATTCGCCCAAGTTCCTTTGTTGGAATACGTTTGGGTCGTGGTGGAAAAAATGGAGTAGTACGAATCGCGACTTCTGATTTGGAAAAAACAAAAATCGGTGAATATGGGACATGGCGTATACCCCATGTTCTGGCGCCGAAGAGTGACTATTATGTTGAGTAAATCGTGAATAATACCCACGATTTTTTTATTTGAAATAATATTTACTAGGTAAATGTAGTATAGTAATATAGAATATATAGTAACTAATAAATAAAAAATGGAACAAGAAGAGAATCAAAATTTGGACAAAAAGAATAGTAAGTTGCCGGCTCAATTGGGGGTAGGTGCAGTTGTAGTTATTATTTTTATTGCGGTAATCCTTTTTAATAAGAAAGATACCTCTACTACTGAAAATGAATTAGTAAACAGTACTTCTCAAACTCAGGATGTTCCTCCAAGTACTCAGACTAATGAGATAGTAGCTGAAAATCCCGCGATAGTACCAGTAGAAAATGTTCCAACTAACACAGGGGATAAGCCAAAAGAGACACCACCTGTAATAAAAACATCTACTTATAAAGATGGTACATATACTGCCACGGGGAGTTATAATTCTCCGGCTGGTCCTGAACAAGTAAAAGTTACCTTGGTGCTTAAAGGTGACTTAGTAACTGATGCTACTGTAGTTTCTTTGGCTACTAATCCTGCGAGTAAAAGATTTCAGGGAGAATTTGTAACCAATTATAAGGAATTGGTAGTAGGTAAGAGTATAGATTCTTTAAATTTAACAAAGGTAGCTGGGTCTTCTTTGACCGGTAAAGGTTTTAATGATGCTGTAACACAAATTAAAACACAAGCTAAATCCTAATTTCAAATGGATTTTAATTATGAATTCGAAGCAATAGGAACGATATGGCGCATTGATGTGATCGATGCGCCTTTTGGTTTAGAACAGGAGTTTTTGTTGGAGAAAGTAAAAAATAGAATAGAAGAATTTGATAAGAATTATTCAAGATTTAGAGAAGATTCTTTGGTTTGGGAAATTTCAAAGAATTTGGGTGTATATACACTCCCAGAGGATTCCTTGGAGTTATTTGAGATATATAAAAAGATGTACGATCTGACGGCAGGGAGGTTTACTCCGTTGATAGGTAATGTTTTAGAGCAAGCAGGATATGATTCTAAATATTCTTTTAATGTAGGAAAAATAGAATCTCCATATAATTGGCAAGATGCAATTGAGTTTAATTTTCCAATACTTAAGATTAATGCAGAGGTGATGTTAGATTTTGGAGCTGCTGGTAAAGGTTATTTGGTAGATATTATTGCTAGGCTTTTAAAAGAGTTGGGTTCACAAAAATTTTGTATAGACGCTGGGGGTGATATTTTAGTCTGTGGGTTACCGCCGCTCAGGGTGGGTTTAGAAAATCCTGGAAATATTAAAGAGGTCATTGGTGTGGCTAGTATTTTTAATAAGAGTATTTGTGGTTCTGCCGGGAATAGGAGGAAATGGGGTGGGTTTCATCATATAATAGATCCGGTAAGCTTAAAGTCTCCAACGGAAATTATTGGTGTATGGGTTGTGGCTGAAAGTTGTGTTTTGGCAGATGCTCTTACAACAGGTTTGTTTTTTTGTAAACCTGAAGTATTTATTCCACATTATACCTTTGAGTACCTTATACTTAATAGTGATTACTCGGTTGAGAGATCGCCTGAGTTTCCTGCTGAGCTTTTTCATTAAAATAAAACAATGAAATATATAGATAAATTCTTAAATGGAATTACTATGTATCGCTTAGTGCTATATGCTCTAACGTTACTTTCGGTAATTAGTATAGCTTTTGCTTATTTAAAAATATTGCCATTAGATGGTACACAGATGGTGTTAACGTTGGGGTTGATTGTTATTTCGAGTGCGCTGTTTAATAAAATATTTAGTTTTATATTTAAGGTACCCACAAATATTGAATCGGTATATATTACTGCTTTCATATTATTTTTAGTTTGGCCTCCTATTTTGAATCTGGCGGAAGCTGGTTTTGTGGTATTGGTATCTGGTATTTCTATGGCCAGTAAATATGTCTTTAATATTTCCGGGAAGCATGTATTTAATCCTGCCGCTTTTGGTATTTTTGTTTTATCAGCCGCTGGTTTAGCGGGAGCGACTTGGTGGGTGGCTAGTGAACCGCTGATTTTACTAACTGCTATTATAGGTTTTTTAATAGTTAGAAAAATAAGAAGGTTCGATGTTGTTTTGAGTTTTGTTATCGTTGCTGTTACTTGTGTTGTGGTTAATGCTCTTCGGGCAGGTGGTGAAATAGGAAATGCTTTTGAGGTAGCATTTGAATCGTGGCCAGTAATATTTTTAGGGACTGTCATGTTGACCGAACCATTGACTAGTCCTCCAAGTAGAAAGCTTAGGGTGGTGTATGGTGTAATTGTGGGTTTAATATTTGGGATACCATTTAATTCAGCAGTGTTTTCGAGTAGTCCGGAGTTTGCCTTGCTGATAGGTAATATATTTGCTTTTATCGTTAGTCCTAAAGGAAGGATTACTTTGAGGTTAAAAGAAAAAGTTCAGTTAGGGAGTGGAATTTATGATTTTATTTTTCAACCTAATCGAAACTTTGCTTTTAACGCAGGTCAGTATGTAGAATGGACCTTGCCTCATGGGTATCCTGATGCTCGAGGTGTAAGGAGGTATTTTACTATAGCTTCTTCACCTAAAGAGAAGTTTATACATTTAGGAGTTAAGGTTCCAGAAAGAGCAAGTTCATTTAAAACAGCTTTAGTTAACTTACCAATAGGAGGTGAGGTGGTAGTGGGGGGGATTTCTGGTGATTTTGTGTTGAATAAAAATACAAAGATTATGGCTGTTGCGGGTGGAATAGGGGTTACTCCATTTAGGAGTATGGCTATGGATATTATTGATGCGGGTCAAAAAAATGATTTTGTGCTTTTTTATGCCGCTACGAGTGAGGTTGAATTTGTCTACAAGGATGTGTTCAAGCAAGCAGAAAAATTTGGTTTTAAAACGGTATTTATAATTACTGGTAAGGATGTTCCTATGGACTGGCAAGGCGAAAGAGGTTTTATTACTGAGGGGATGGTTAAGAAATATATTCCCGATTATTTAGAAAGAGAGTGTTATTTATCGGGGCCTAATGTTATGGTGGAAGCCTATAAAAAATTATTTAAGGGTATGGGTATAAGTAGTAGTGCTATTCATACCGATTATTTCCCTGGATATTAGTATGTTTTCTTTTTCTGAGAAAATGGGGGGTGGTGGTAGGGAGTTTGAAGCTATGTTAAAGCCTAATTTTAAAGATTTGGCTGATTTTATGATTTTGGTATCGAGATTTTCTCAATACAAAGGTTTAGATACAAATTTGGATTGGTTAGTGTCGCATGCTTCTGAGATTGGTTCGCAAGGTGAATGCGGTTTTGATGATACGAGTAAACTGAAGGTATTTAAGTCATTTAAACTTTTAAGAAAGGCAGATTTACTACTTAGAATATATTCTAGTTTAGGAGAGAAGGAGAGAGATTATTCTGAAGTGTCACCCAGATTCAGGAGGGAAGTATTTGACTTTACTACTAGTCAATTGAAAAGTTTAGAGGAGGTTCGTGATTTTGTTATCAATAACGGGTTAGTTGAGTATTGGGCTGGAATAGACGAAAAGCTAGTAGAAGCAGGTGAGAGTGCTGTGTACGTGAAAGACTTTGCCGGGGAAGAAAATTTTTTTGAAAGCGGAGAAGTGGATAGGAGAATGAAAAATTTGAGATTAAGTGTCGCGCAAGCCAAGGATTGGAAAGATGTAAAGAAAATAGCAATCGATTGTGGTGAATTTGATCCCAACAATCCTTGGGATGTTAGGGATAAAGAGATAGTGTTATTGAGAGAAAGTATGAGAAAAAACAAAGAAGAGTTAGGGCTGGTCCCTCAACATTTATCAGCTTTTTTTGAAATTTTATTTGAGGAAGAGGATAGTGAACTTGCGGAAATGGATGAAATATATTTTTCGAGAACAGCTTATAAAAATAGAGCTAGAGTGAATAGTTTAAGAAACTCAATTTATAGTTTAGATAGGGATATTAGAAGTGGGGTTAGGTTGTCTAAGCAATTGAAGGGTTTGGATTTAGAGAAATTTGCATATGTAAACAGAAAAATAGGGAGAAGAGGGTTTCTGAATATGTCAGGTGGGGCAGCTTTGTCAGTTGTGGGTGGTATTATAGTAAATCGAATGTTGAAATATTCAAATTTACCAGAGATTGAACCGCCTAATCCTCCTAATCTAGAAACTCCTGATGTTCCTGTTGAATTAGTGCGTTTAGGTGTTCCAACTGTAGATAAGCCTGAATCTGTGGATAATGAATTTAGCAGAGATACAGAAGCGATGTTGTTAGCTAGAACGCTATTTGGAGAAGCTAGAGGTAGGTCTGAAAAATTAAAAATAGCTATAGGCTTTACTGTGTTGAACAGGATGGAAGTAAGGAATCAAGAATTACATGAGGTTGTTTTGGATCCATCTCAATATTCTTGTTTTTTGAGAAGTGATCCAAATTTTTCGTTACTAAAAAATCCGTTAAGTAAAAAACTTACAAATGAAGATAGGGCTGAATGGCCTAGG
The DNA here is from genome assembly GCA_964434195.1 of uncultured Candidatus Saccharibacteria bacterium. GTDB lineage: Bacteria > Patescibacteriota > Doudnabacteria > UBA920 > UBA920 > CAYLIB01. The sequence goes on along the minus strand of CAYSUI010000010.1, from coordinate 36,730 downwards.
TGTTTTAAATTGGCTGAAGATTTATTAGCTGGGAAATTAAAAGACCCTACTCACGGAGCGACTCATTTTCATACTGAGACTGTTAGTGGAAAGTATGAGTGGATGAATACAATGAGGAGAGTAAGTAAAATAGAAAATACAATTTTTTATAAATAAAAAACGCTCTATAAAAAGAGTGTTAATTGATTTTTAGCATTGGGCTATGAGGTGTTTTGACCCCTTATTAGGTTTAACCCGGTAGTTGTCTGTGCGTACTCCCAGTCCACGACGAATCCAGTTTGCACGATTTTGATTTCCAGCAGTTTTTAGTAATTCTGCCGAATATTGAAGTGATTTTCGTGCGTACTTCCCAGCGTATCTGGATTTTAAATTATTCCAGCATTTTTCCAGGAATTCTTCTGGTATCTCGAGTAAGATTCTTGTGCATGCCTGTGTGTAGATCTCGAAGTTGGTTTTCCATCCTTTATTCTGCAGGTTAAGAACTAATTTGAGTAAGATTTTTAGATCTAGCTCTTGAATTGTTCTGTGGCTTACGAAACGAAGAGTTTTGATTCTTTGGATTTTGGAGGTGATAAGTTTGGTGTATTCTTTCTTGTCCGTGAATCGTTTCATTAAGATTGGGTATTGCAGGAGTAGGTTTGGATTAAGCTCTATGGCTTTAACCAATACCTCCTTAATTTTTTCTTTCCCAGCTTTTTTAGTGAAGTCTCTTGGACTCATAAGCCAATTCCCTAGATGACTTTCACCATTACGAGAGGCTAGTATCCTCAGAAAGTCATTTTCAGGGAATGCTTTGTTTGGTCTGGGAAGGGAGGTTTCCATGCACCGACTGAACATATCTACAATTTCGTTTGGAGATATCCCGGCATCTAGCATGGCATGAACCAAGCTGATAGGGTTGTCGGTTTCTGGTAAGCCGAAATGCTGATAAGCGTACTCGATGAAGGGTAAGCGTTCTTCTGAATGTAAATGCATCAGGATGCGAGCATCGCACATGAATGCATTCGCAGCATGCTCGGTCTCCTTGTAGCTAAGTACAAATTCCCTCAAGCTGAAATTCAATCTCGCAAAGATATTGAGATTTTTTAGTATCCACCGTGACCCCACTGAGTAGGGTTTGGTAGATACGCAAATCGTATTAACGGCTTTGCGAAGTGTGGCTTCATCTAATCCTTCATGCGCTTTTTTGTCGAGGTCTCGCGCTAGGCGATCCGCGACCATTTTAGTTACGGTGATCATATTGCCTCCGATTCTTCCCATTGCTGGGGTTGTAAACCAGGATCTGCCTGGAGCAGTGCGCGCAGTGCGTTACTGACAACAAGGTAAATCTTTAGAGACTTAGTGCTTTAATAAGCCGCTAAATTTCTAAAGAGAATGTTAGTTATAGCAATTTAGGTTGTTTTTGTCAATACTTTCGGTTTACTATATAGCTGACGGGAGAAATCAAGTTGAGGAGAATGATCTTTTGTATTATTATTCTTAATTATTGAAATATTTTAGTTAGTGAGTTAGATAGGAGGAACCTTGAAAAATGAAGAAAGAGTTATCGATAAGGCAACAATGGAAAATGGCTTTCTCAAGGCATCTGGAGATACCAGGAAGAATTCAGGAAAAAGATGCAATTATCGCGACCAATGTACCAGTTCCGGAAGGTATGGATAAAATTCTTGAATTTTTCTTTGCTATTGAAGGACTAACAGATGGTATGCAAAGATGGTTTAAATACACCCCAAGTTTTCTACTTCCTTCCATGCGTAGATTTATAGCAAAATGGACAGAAGAAGAAATGGCTCATGCACAAGTTTTGTGCGCATTATGGAAGAGAAAAGTACTTACTCGTGAAGAGTTGGACGAGCTGGCGTTGTCGGTTGCAAGTCCAGACTTTCTTGGGGTTCAGAATTACCAAGCATTTAAGGTGTGGTGCTTGGCTCCAATTTTTCCTTTAATTCATTTAATTTTTGGAGCAGTATCGGAAACTATTACCCATTTTGCTTATATGCGGCTTCGTGAGAAAATCAATGACTCTGAATTTACCAAGATTGTCGAGAAGATTCGGGCAGATGAGAGTGCTCATTATCAGGCTTACTTTTCTGCGGCTAAAGCTGTGAGCAGGATTTGGGGGGGTCGTAAATTGGTCAATTTTTTGGTTAAGAATTTTTATTCACCAGTGGGTAAAAATATGATGACCAGGAAACAACAGGGTCAGGTTGTTAAATTTTTCTTTGAAAAGTTTAACACTCAGGAGTTCGAAAGCCACTTAGAGAAATGGCTAGGGGAATTGTTGGATAAGTCCGTTATAAAAATAGTGGCCAGGAAAACTGTAGAACTAGCTAGTTATGCATAAAAAAAGACAACTTTTTTGTTGTCTGTTTTTTTTTATTTTTTAAATTTTGAAGCAAAATTATTTATTGCATCTAATACTGGTATGGCTGATTTACCTTTGGGGGTAAGAAAGTAGGTTACAGATATTTTGTCTTGAGTTCCAACTTTTTTTTCTATGAGACCGGCAGATTCGAGTTTTTGAAGTCGATTTGTGAGCGTGACTGGGTTTAAGTTGTCACAATTTCTTTGGATTTCACAGTATCTTGAATCTCCATTTTTTAAAGAGTCTATTATTTTAAGAGTCCAAAAGTCGCCTAGTAGCTTTAGGGTTTTTGTGCATAATTTATTTTCCTTGACAGAAATATTATTCATACTATAATTTTTATAGTGCTATAAATTATATAGTACTATAACATAAGTTTCCCCAGAGGGGAAGAGGAGAAAAACATGTACGATTTAATACCAGATGATAGTATTATAGACAAAACCAAGCTATCACTCCAGGGAAGAGGGTTTATAGTGAATGTAGTTGAGGATTCAGGTATGGTACTTAGTACGCTAAAACAGATTATTCCAGAAGATGCTTCGGTTATGGTGGGTGCTTCTAAAACCTTAGAGCAGATAGGGTTTAGTGAATTTTTGAATAGTGGAAAACATAAATGGAAAAATTTACAGGCCATGGTTCACTCTGAAAATGATCCTAAGTTACGAGCTGAGTTAAGAAAACAAAGTGTAAATTCAGATTTTTATTTAGGGAGTGTGCATGCACTTTCGACCACTGGAGAAATGGTTATAGCATCAAATACCGGTAGCCAGTTACCGCATATAGCATTTACATCCAATAATATAATATTAGTTGTTGGGGCTCAGAAGATTACGGATTCTTTAGAAAATGCCTTTAAAAGA
>CAYSUI010000010.1:0-33402 GCA_964434195.1 uncultured Candidatus Saccharibacteria bacterium | reverse complement strand
GGTATTGGAAGTTTGGCAGTTCAAATAGCTAAATCGTTAGGGGCAGCAGTAGTAGGAACTGCGAGCGATGCCGATATTGAATATGTAAAAAATCTTGGTGCAGACGAGGTGATAGATTATAAAAAAACCGACTTTGCGAGTGTCGTGAGTGATATGGATGCGGTGTTTGATACAGTGGGTGGTGAGACCTACGTAAAGTCTTTCCTGGTAACAAAACCCGGGGGAATTATTGTTTCTATGCTAGAACAACCAAACGCGGAGTTAATGGCAAAATATAATGTTCGCGCAGTGGCGCAGTTTAGTCAGGTTACTAGTGAAAGACTAAATAAGTTGAATGAGTTTGTGGAGAAGGCGAAAGTAAGAGTTGCTATAGACCGAGAGTTTATATTGGAAGAAGGTGCGGAGGCTCTTGAGTATTTAAAAACCGGACACCACAAGGGTAAGGTTGTTATTAAGGTCCAGTAAAAAGTTCACTTAAAAACCCTTTTTCGCTAGTCTCGCCGAATAGATTGGGTTCAACCGATTTTGCAAGCAGTAACCACAAAAAGAAAAAACTGTTTACGATTGGAATGAGTAGAAGGCCGGCCCAAAGGAAATTTTTGTTTAAGTCGTGGAGTCTTCTTACGACAAGAGCGAGAAAGAGTATTTGAAAGTAAAGTAATAGAGGGGTTACGGTGACCAATGCAAGTATGGTTTGGGTTTTTTGGGGCAGTTTACCGGTTAGCATCGAAAAGCTTACGATGAGAATAAAATCTATTACAAGAACAATGCAGAGATTTAGAAAAAAGCGATTGGCAGTGCATCTACCATTAAATAGATTTTTTATGGTTTTAAGCATGCTTAATTTTATCATGATCGGGGTGGTTTGATAACATGGCGATATTTTAGGGTAGTTAATTTATAAGGATCCTTCTCTGGAAGGATCTTTATGATATAGAATGTATTTATGAGAAATAAAAATTTTTTGAGAATAATATTAGTCTTTGTTTTTGCGTTTGTATCTAATTTAATTTGGGAGAACTTACATGCTCTTTTATATGTACACTATAAAGGTGGTCCTATAACGGAAGCCATATTGTTACAAGCAACACTAGTCGATGCGTGTATTATTTCTCTTTTGGCAATTGGGTATTATTTTATGAAATGGATAAAAGGGAGATATGGTATAGTTTTCATATTAGGGGTTTTGATTGCTATAGGCATAGAATGGTTTGCGATTAGTACCAGCAGATGGTCATACACAAATATGATGCCCATTGTTCCAATTATAAAAACAGGACTTACTCCAACTATACAGCTGGGTCTTTTGGGTTGCTTGTCTATATTTGTTGCTGATAAGTTATTAAGAAAGAACAGTCATGTCTGAATTAAAAACTAGAAAGAATAATGGGAGTGTTACTGCTTTTTTAGAAAGTGTTAGTAATGAAGAGAAGAGAAAAGACTCATTTGCTATTTTGAAAATTTTCAAAAAAATTACCAAACAGAAACCAATTATGTGGGGGAGTAGCATTGTTGGGTTTGGGCAGTATCATTATAAAAGTGAGAGAAGTAGACAAGAGGGGGATTGGATGATGGTAGGTTTTTCTCCTCGAAAAAATGCTTTGACTTTGTATTTAATGTTTGGTCTAGATGAGAATAATGAATTGCTGGCAAAATTAGGAAAACATAAAAGAAGCGTGGGTTGTCTATATATAAATAAACTAAGCGATATAGATATAAAAGTATTGGAAAAATTGATAGATAAATCTTATAAGCTTGTAAAGAATAAATATTCAAATAGTATTGGGTCGTTTGAACCAAGCTGATCGCTTATACGTAAACTTATTTTTTTGGAGGGTTTCGTAGGATAGTGAAGATAGCTTGGTTTTGTTTTCGAATTGTGGGTTTTAAATAATAATATGATTTCTAATTATAATTGTGATCGCTGGAAACATATATTTAGCTATCAATTTAAAAGCTGGCCTGAAAGAATGTGTTATTATTAAGTCAAAGACTATAAATAAAAATTATGCCAACTACTAAACAAGAAACAAAAATAATTCCTGCAGTTCCATCAAAAAAATTAGGATACATTCATTTATTTATAGTGTTTATGCTGTTGTGCTGGATAGTTTTTATGGTGGTTTTATATAGGCAGAACCAGGAGCTTAGCAGGAAAGTTGGTATATTAACTGAGCAATTAAACGCGCTAAAGTCTACACCAGCCCCTGAAACCCCAATTGCAAAAGAACCTGTGGCTCCGGAGAAGGACCCTTCCTCTAAGAGATTTGTAGATAGTATAAATAGAATTAGTTTTAACTGGCCTACTGGGTACGAATTGACTCAGGTTACTTCTCAGGATTTAGCGCCGAGTATTTCTTCGATTATAGCCAAGTTTAGAAATAGTTCTAATAAAGCCGTGGTTAAGGTTTTTGTAGCCAAGTCTCCTTTTGGGATGAGCCAAATAAGACAGTCATTTGCCCCTACTGGCCTTGAGGGCATTAATCCTGAAAAACAGGTGATTGGCGGTAAGACATTCTATTATTACGGAGCAGGGGGTGGTGGAGTCAGTTATGCGGATCAGTATTTCTATAATTTAAATGGTAAACTTTTGGTTTTTATAGTTGATGGACCGTATGATTCGAATGAGAACTCCCCTAATGAGAATGCTAAGCTTATCGCACAGAAAATATTAGAGAGTCTGGAAGTAAAATAGGTTAAGAGTTGTGTGGAGGAATAGAATTGACTTTACTCGAATTTTAAGCTAAAATAGCGAATTCTTGTTAAGTCTTTTTTTTCGAGGAGGTATGGAATGGACGAGATTGTATTAAGTTTTATTATTTATTGTTCTGCGATTTTGCAAACAATAAGTAGGCTATTTGAGATTATTACTGCGCTGAAATTTAAGCAGTTGATAATTTTCTATAGTGTTTCTGCTGCGGTGCTGACTTTGTGTGTAGTGTTCAAGTTTGTAGCAATAATCGTGCTTGTGCTACTAATTGCATTCATTCTGTATAACGCGAAAATCAGATATGACCAGATTCAGTATGGATGAATATTACCCTTATTGAAGGGTATTTTTTTGTAACATTTTTATGTTAAATTGAGTTATCTATAATGTAACTAGTTATGAATATAGAAGAAGAGAAAAAACTTGTGAATTTGGCTAAGGGTGGAGATAAACAGGCGGTTTCTTTGCTTTGGGATGAATTTACACCTGTTCTATATGGATACCTTTTAAATACCTTAAAAAATAAACAAGTAGCGGAAGACGTGCTTCAGTCTGCTTGGCTAAAAGCGCTGCAAGGACTTCCGAAGTATAGGTTTATGGGTTATAGCGTGAAGAGTTGGTTGTTTACCATAGTTAGAAATGAATTAAGTGAATATTTTAGAAAAAATCCGGGTATGGTGGATTTGGAAGAGATTCCTCAGACTTCTCTATTAGAGGAAAAGTCGCAAATAGATATTGAGATAGGAGTAGAAAAAGTGTTGAAAGATTTAAGTCCAGAGGATAGAGAGTTGATTAGGTTGAGGTTTATTGCTGATTTGTCAGTAATTCAGATTGCTAAAGTTTTAAATATTAGTTCTGTTTTGGTAAGGGTTAGGCTTCATAGGATTATTAAAAGATTGAAGGATAAGTTTAAGTTTTATGAAAAATAATTTAGTAAATATATTGGAAAAATGGGGAAAGGGTCGTAGGGTTATTCCGGGTAGAAATGACGAGTTAAAAGAAATAGTTGTTTCTAGTTTTAAGACCGATGGAAAAATGGATGTGGTAAATAATAAACCGTGGTTTTCTTTGGGTCTTTTTGGTGCTGCTGCTTTGACCGCTTTGGTTTTATTGGTAAATAATCCATATGTTCAAAATTTTAGCGCTATTCAGACTTCTAAGGTCTTGAATTTAGGAGGAGGGGCAGAAAGGCCGAGTGATGAGATTGGTAAAGTACACGAAAGTTCAGAAGAAATTCCTGCTTACAGTCCTAAACCTGGTAATACTTTTCAAGATAATCGGGTCAATTCGAATTCTGGTGAGTTAAGAGTGCCTAGTTCTACACAAGGCACTCCGAGTGATACTGTGGGTACTATGCCTGCTTATAATGATAATGGAATAGTAGAAAAAAGAACTTCCGGTTGGGAAGGTGGGGTGAATTTACCAGTTTATCCGGGAGATAGAAGTGTTAGTCCAGTACCTCTTAACGATAATAGAGAGTTCTTAAAATATTACTATAGCGCCACTGTTAAAACTAGGAATGTTGGGGAAATATCTGGGAGACTACAAACCGTAATTCGTGGGTATGGTGGCAGGGTGGACTCTGTGAGTAGCGGAGAGAAGTTTGGATCAATTAGTTTTGTAGTGCCTAAGAAATCTTTGGAGACTTTTAAGGCAGAAGTAACGCAAATAGCCGGAGCTAAATTTATAGTAGAGAATATTGCGTCGCAGAATTATTTGTCTGATAAGCGAAATATTGAGGTCGGGATACAAGGTAGTAATTCAAGCCTTGATCAGTTAAAAAGAGATAGAGAGTCCTCACAGAAAAATCATTCATTGGCCGTAAGAACTATTAACGACGGAATAAATTCGCTTTCTAGTCAGATATCTCAAGTGCGAACAGACATTGCTAGTGGTCGTGGGAATAAAAATGAACTTGAGGCTTGGTTGATTGGTTTAGAAAAACAAAAGTCCGGGTTAATTACTAGTTTAAATGAGGAGAACGCAAGATATACACAGGTTAAAAATAGATTGGATTCTCAGATTAATTCTTTTGAACAGAGTGTAAAGGATTTAAATAAGCAGGATGCTCAATTGATAGATAATGTAGAAACAGTAAACGGTACATTGATACTAAATTGGATTAGTATTTGGAGCTTATTAAATATTTATACAAATGGTTTTTGGTTGCCAGGTTTGTTGGTTGTTTTCGCTATAATTGCTTTGTTTATAAGTAGACGAAGTGCAAGAAGGTCTATTTTGCAATCTTCATTGCATAACGCTGAATAGTATTACTTAATGGGTAATCAGATAATTAGTCTGTTTATGATTAGGTGGTAATTACTATGCTACCTATTTAACAAATTTATATTTATCACCTGATCCGAATATAACCAGCACAACAGCTAGGGAAAAATGTGGTAAGTGTCCAAGTAGTTCTATGGGGCCGAGTAAGATTAGTGTAGAGAGTAAGAATAAGGCTAAGCAGATGGTGGTTAAGCGGGTTATTAGGCCTAATATCAAAAATATCCCAAATAGGGCTTCTACTGCTCCGGCCGAGAACGCGAACCAATAATTGGTGAAGTTGGTAAAACCTATATTCTGCATGAAATTCCAATTGAATTGAGAAAGAAAATTGTTCGTAAGAGAGGGTGAGAGGATTTTTTCAGAAAATCCTAGAATAACTAGGTTAATTCCGGTAAAGACTCTGAGTAGTGGGATTCCATAACTTGAAAATTGTGTGAATACGTTACTTAACCATTTAGGGTCGTGCAAGCTCCATTTGGCTCGAGTAACTAGTAGAGAGAAAAGAGCAAACCCTAGCATCTCAATAGAATCTAATGCCTCTACTGGTCCAAAAAAAGGAGGGATAAGTAAGTACAATAAAATAAGAAGCATCGCTCCGAGTCGTTGGAAGAACCCGAGAAGAATGATAATGCCTATAAAAAATTGGAGTGTTATTAAGTATATATTTAAAGTGGGTTGATTCGGAGCAAAGATAAAACCGTTTATGGAAAAAAGAATTAAAGACAGTCCTAAACCAATATTTGCTATGGCGGGAATATATTCTGAGTATTTGGATTTTATCCGGTCTAGTATTTTAGGAGTATGAAGTTTTTTTTCTAGGAATATACCAATTAGAACTAGTCCAAGCGATATGAGTATCCATGCTATAACCCATGGATCAGACAACTGATAAGTTCTTTCGGGGAGTCCGGGTTTGGCGAACCATTTTACATGCGCACTTGCTATATTAGGTATGAGTAGAAGCAGTAGTAAAATAATTTTGAACATATTGGTTTAGATTTTTGTTATGAAGAAACCTACAAAACTAGCACCTATTATTATTAAACTTCCTAATGCGAAGTTGAATGTAAATTTTCGACTTCCTTGCAGGTAAGAGTAAAAAGTTTTGCTGAGAAGGTTTGTGGCATTAACTAGTATGAAAACTAATACTGCAAATTTTAGGTCAAAAGATTTTCCTGCTAAGTCGGCTAGGTTTATAAGTACTGCGTCTAAGCCTGCAAGTGAGGCTATTATGGAGCTAAATAGAAATCCGGATTGACCAAAGAAAAGCAAGCAAGCTTTGGTAAATATTTTTACGAGTAGGATTAATCCCGCGTATTTGAATGCAGGAATTAGTGCAAATAATTTCCTTTCGGTTCCCGATTCTGTGTTAGGTTTTTCTTCAGTAGTGTGAGGACTCTTCAGGTAATAGAAAGAAAGTAGACTTGCAGTTACTATCATTAATAAGAGTGTGGGTAGTAGTGTTGCTAGCCAGGCACTGTTTAGAGGTCCGATAAGAAGGAATATCTGGAAGAAACTGGCGGTATTTGCGAGCAGGGCGGCTCCAACCAGATATTTAGAGTTTGTATTGTTTTTACTTTTTTGTGCTAGTGATTGTGTTACCGAGGTAGAAGAAATAAAACCACCTATGAAGCTTGCAACAGTAAATCCGCGTTTTTCACCAATGAATTTTGAAAGAAAGTAACCAAGACAATCTATTCCTGTTACAAGAGCTATAATAAGCCATATTTTTTGAGGATTGATTATTTCTAGGCTACTTAGAATGGGTGAAGTTATAAGTGATTCTAGTCCTGGAATTTGTGCGAGAGTGTAGCCTTGGTTTGGTAGAAAAGGATAAATAACAAGTGCGATAATCGCGTAAGCGATAAATCCTTCTATTTCATGTCTTTTAACTTCACTGAATATTCTTCTTAGTTCATCAGAGAGCGAGAGTATGAGGGTAACTATTACAGTTAGGGCGATTACTATCTGAGATGACAGAATTCCAGAGCTAATTAAAAAGCCAAACATGTAAGTTAATAGAAACGCGATTTCTGTAGTAAGACCGAGGTTTTTCGTATGATACGAAGAAAGAATGTAATAACCTAGTAATAGTGTAGCGAATGCTGATGTAAAAATAGCAAAAACGAGAGTAAATTCTTTAACGTATGCTATGCCGCTTAAGGCTCCAAGAAGCGCAACTAAGGAGAAGGTTCTAAGCCCACCTCCGCCTAGGCTGTGGTCGAATCCTCCACGACTTTCGCGTTCTATTCCAATGCTTGCACCTAGTAAAATAGCTAGAAAAATCTTTATTATTTCATTTTCGAACATAAGATAACAATTTTTTATTTATAATTTTTGGTAGAGTTTGGTTAACGAAAAATTTGTCAGCTGGGTTTTTTGTAGGTATGCTAGTTGTATGAATGAAATAGGTTATGGTTCTGAAAATGAAATAGGACCTAGCGGTGAAAGTTGGAAGTTTAACCGTGAGAAGTTTTATGCGCGTTTGCTTGAAGATAATGAAGAGTTTAGGAAACTTATACAAGATTTCCGTGGCAAGCTTTTTAGGCTTCCCGATAGAAATATGAGTTTGGATCATACTGAGAATTCAGAGTTTAAGGAAGCCTTGTACAATACTTCAGTGTGGAAGGAGTGTAGTGAAATTCAGAGAAAAATGCTTTTAGAAGCTATTTTAAGTGACGAACTTATGGAAGACCCTGTGCTCTTAGATGCTATGGTAAAGAAGAAAGAACTTAAGGCTGAAGAAGATGCGAAGCGGTTGGAGCGAGTACACGCAAGAGAGGCAATGAAAGACGAGGTTTGGCCAGAGTATTTAGACCTTAGGACGGAAGAACAGAAAATGGATGATGGTGACTACTGGCCTAATGTACTCGAGGAAAAAGAAGGATCGGAAAAATCTTAATTTATTTTAAGTAGTTCAACTTCGAAAATTAAAGTTGCTTTAGCGGGTATTACTGGTGGGTACCCGTTTTCTCCGTATGCCATAGAGTAGGGGATAGTTAGTTTTACTTTTTCGCCAACTTTCATGCCAGATACGCCATCGTCCCAGCCTTTTATAACTTCACCTGCACCTAAGTGAAAACTAAATGGCTGACCTCTGTCTATGCTGGAGTCGAATTTGGTGCCGTCGGTTAACCAACCGGTGTAGTGGACTTCTACGGTATCGCCGGCTTTAGCAACAGCGCCATTGCCTTGTTTAAGTATTTCTTTTTTGAGTTCGTTTGAATTGTTTTCCACTGGTTTTTGGTTATTAATAGTTTGGTTGGATTCTTCTTTCGGCTTGCTTGTATTCGTTTGTTCCCCGTTTTGATCTTGAGTCTGTTCTTGGTTTGGGTTTTGGTCTGGCTTAGGGCGGTTTATATTATAAAGAATGCCCAAGAGAATAAGTATGATGACCGAGGTTCCTATAATTAGCTTGTTATTTTGCATTAAATACTTAGAATTAAGGTTACATGGTAATTATATATAATTTAAGGAAATTGTGTATTTTTCCTTCTATTTTTGCCTAGTTGATTTATTTACCAATTTTGTTAAAATATCGAAGTATATGTAAATGAAAAAAGTATACTTTCAAGAGTCTGGCTTTGCCAGTGAGTGAAAACTCTTTAAGGAAAGGATGGGTCATGAGAAGGAAAACTCTAAGTTTGCCTTTTCATAGTTTGTTCGGGAGTAGCTTAGAAAATATTACCATGGCAAAACCGAAGGTTTTTCCCTGGTAATACCTCACCCTTTTCCTAATATAGTTTTTTAAAAACAGGCAAAGCCAGATTTTTAAAAGCTATTAAGGAATAAAAGCAAGAAAAATTGAATATTCGGGAGTAGCTCAGCGGTAGAGCTATCGGCTGTTAACCGATCGGTCCTGGGTTCGAATCCCAGCTCCCGAGCCAGAATCAAACAAGTAGGCATTTTGCCTGCTTTTTGATTTGCCTCACGAAGATAAAACCAAGGATTCATAGGGGTTCCAGAAACTTTTTGTGCATGCAACTGCAAGTTCGAACCGAAGATTTTTTGCAATCCGGATTTTTTGAATTCAAGAGAGGGGGAAATTGCGATTTGCTCTATATTTTGTGCCTCCTTTATCCATTTTTGATAGGGTTCGAACCACGCGTTAGTGGTTCGTTCAAAATGAGTGATTTTTTCGATTAAAGTCTGTTTTTGAGACAACAAGTTTGCCTTCTCCTGCCTAAAATTTTCCTGTTCAATATCTTGATCTAAATATGCATCCAATAGTCTTTTAATCTTCGTTTCAATTTCTACAACCTGAAAGCGAAGCTCTCGCGTATGTTCAGACTGTAAAGCAGAATCCTTTTGGCAATCTTTTTCTGCCATTTTCAAAAGCTCACTGCCCCAATCTTCAGAGAGCTTATACTCTAAAAGTATTTCATTAAGCTGAGTGACTAAATCCTGTTCTGGAACGTAAGGCTGGGAACATTTGATGTTCCTTTTCGTACAACGATAATAATTAAAGACCAGGCCACTTTTCTTAACGTGCTTTTCTGCGGTTATCATCCGGCCACATTCCCCGCAGTGAAGAAGGCCACACAGGGGCATGGGATTGAATTTACCAGCCCGAGGCTTACTTCTGGACTTTAAGACTGCCTGAACCTTGTCGAATAGTTTCTTTGGAACAATAGGAATGTGTTTACCTTGATATATTTCTCCGTTGTATCTGAAATGACCGTAATAGAAAGGATTGCCTAGCATGTACCCAACTTGGTCTCGCTTAAGTGGACGATTGCCTGTCGTTGTAATACCCCCTTTAGCTAAAAACTTAGCAATATCTTCAAAAGTAGATTGATTTTGCGCATACAATTCAAATGCTTGGACTACCAGTTTTGAATGTTTTTTATGTACCACTACTGATTTATTCCTAACATCATTTATATATCCAGCCGGTGCGTGAGAGGGATATTCACCTCTGCGTACCTTTTCCATTAAACCGCGTTTAGTATTAGAGCTTAAATCAAGTATAAATTGGTTAGCCATACCGAACTCCACGCTCATCATAACCACATTGTCATGAGGGGTATAACTACGCTCATAAGTTCTTATATGTTGAATAACTCCTCTCTGAAGCAACCAACTAATTTGTCCACCATCAACAGGATTACGTGCAAGACGATCTAATTTCCATTCTCGGTTGAGTGGTGGTAGGATCTTTTTCTCGTTCAACTTGAATCTTCCAGCCTGGTTTTAAATGTGGTGTCACATAATTAACACCATCTGGGATAATTAATCGAAATTGCACCGTCGCTGAAGACTCTTCTGAATGCGTACTTAACGTAAATGTTTCAAAGGTATCAACTATTGTTTCTTTTGGCTCAACTACTGTATGAGCCAATACCTGACTTGTCACACAGAAGAATAAAACTAAGATGAGAGAAAAGATAGATAGATTATATTTTGATTTTAGAAACTTTAGTTTCAAAAACGTATAGCACCAAAAGTTACGTCTACTTAAAATATATAGTACTTAAATGTTACCTGAAGCCGAGCCAGAATAAAAGAGCGAGAATGATGCGGTAGAATCCAAAGCTAGTAAAATTTTTAGTCTTTATGTAGTGTAGTAGAAATTTGATACTCAAGAGCGCAACGATAAAAGAACAGAGAAATCCTAGAAGTAAATAACTAAATTGATTACTGCTGAACTCAGTATAACTTTTAGCCAAATCGAATCCTGTAGCTGCCAGCATGGTAGGTACTGCCAGTAAAAAAGAAAACTCCACTATGGCTTTTCGCGGTAGACCCACAATCAAACCGCCAATGATCGTAGCCGCAGCCCTCGAAATACCAGGAATGATTGAAATCGCTTGAAACGCACCTACTGCTAAGCATTGCGTATAAGAGATATCTGTAATATTTTGTGACTCTATATCTCGTTTGCCATACAGTCGTTCGAATATAATCATGAGTAGGCCTCCGATAAAAAGGCTTTTTAAGATCAACGGAATATCTGAGAGCAAATGATGTTTAACGAGTGGATACAAAAGCAACCCAGCAAGTCCGGTAGGAATGAATGCTACCATTAATCGTCTCAAAATTTGTGTATCTAAAAAACTTCGCCAGTATAGTACTAGTACTGAAAGAATCGCACCTAGTTGGATAATGATTTCAAAACTCTTTTGGAAGTTAGTTTGAGGAAGCTGTAACAAATCAGCAACCAAAATTAAGTGAGCCGTGGAAGAAATAGGGAGAAATTCAGTAATACCTTCAACAATACCTAAGACAATAGCGTTGAGTATAGACATATTACTTTCTTGCTACTCGAAGTCCATTAGCTACTGCCAATAACTCAGAGCCTTCATGGATAAATACCGCCAGTGCAACAGTCATAGCTCCAATAACTGCTGATGGAATGAGTACAATGAGAAGCAGCAAAGAGAAGGTAATGTTTTGCAAGCTTATGCTTCGGGTTTTCTTTCCCAGCTCAATAGCATAGGCGACTTTAGTTAAGTCATCAGCCATCAGCGCCACATCCGCCGCTTCAATGGCCGCATCAGTGCCTGCTGTGCCCATAGCAATACCTACACTGGCAGCTGCTAGTGCTGGAGCATCATTCACTCCATCACCGACCATGGCAATTCTTCCGTGCATAGTTTCCAGCGTTCTAAGCGCCTGCATTTTATCTTCCGGTTTTAAATCCGCCCTGACTTCATCAATACCTAATTCTCGTGCAATCGCTTTAGCAGTACCTTCATTGTCACCGCTGAGCATAGCTACTTTAACACCCATACTGTGTAGCGCTTGAATTGCTTCCCGGGCATTTGAGCGAATTTCATCTCTGACACCGATAATTCCGCATAAGTGTTCCTTGGTACCCACCAAGATAATTGTTTTACCTGCTTGTCGTAAGTTGTGAAGCTCAGGCATATCGGTTTTTAGACCAAGCTGCTCAAACAATGCGGGTTTTCCTACGTATACTATTTCACTGCCAACTTTCGCTTGAGCCCCAAAGCCGGTAATGGAACGAAAATCACTCGTTGCCGTTGCTTTAATATTAAGGCTTTGCGCTTTTTCCAGAATAGCTCGGGCTAACGGATGCTCTGATAACTGTTCAATGCCGGCGGCCTTACCTAACAACTCAGCCTCGCTATCAGTAATAGGTATGCAGTCTGTTACCATAGGTTCACCTTTGGTAAGTGTCCCAGTTTTATCAAATGCGACTGCTTTGACTTTACCTAAATCTTCCAAAACAACTCCACCTTTAATTAAAACACCTACTCTGCCTGCTCTGCCAATACCTGCAGCCACTGCCACTGGGGTGGACATAATAAGCGCACAGGGTGCAGCAGCCACTAGCAGGACTACTGCTCGCGTAGTCCATACTAGCGTTGAAATATCAAACACTAAAGGCGCAAGCGCGAAAGCCGCGGCAGTGACTAATACCAATGGAGAATAGATTTTACCAAATTTATCTATAAATAATTGCGCCTTTCCTTTCTTTTCTTGCGCTTCTTCAACTAAATGCACAATCTTGGACAGCGTATTTTTAGCAAATGTTGCGGTGACTTTGATTTCCAGTACCCCTTCTTTGTTAATAGTGGCTGCAAATACTGGCATACCCGCAGTCTTTTCAACCGGTATAGATTCACCAGTAACTGGTGCTTCATTAACGCTTGAATTACCTTTAAGAATTACACCGTCTGTCGCTATAGATTCGCCAGGTTTCACCATAAAGATATCGTCGAGTTTTAGCGATTCTGCAGGAACAATTGTAAAGACGCCATTTTTAATTAATCGAGCTTCTTTGGGAGCAAGATCTAAGAGTTTGCGTATAGACGCACGAGTGCGGGCGTAAGCGTATTCTTCCAAGCCTTCTGCAATGCCGTAAATGAAGACTAAGAACGCAGCTTCATCCCACATACCCAAAATTGCCGAACCAGCGGCAGCGGCAAGCATCAAAATTTCTATGCCAACTTCTTTTTCCTCAATTAATTCTTCAATGCCTTCCCGCGCCCAATGATACGCGCCAACGAGAATGGCAATTACGTATATGCCTATTTCAAATGAACCAGAAATTAGGTTTACATGTGAAAGCCCAAAGCCAAGAATAGTTAAAACTCCTGCAATGAGCGCATTACGCATGGGCGGATGCTGGTAGAGCTTGCCTTCAAAGCCGTCTGTATCTTTTTTCTTTTGTATATCAAGTTCCATAGTTTTTATAACCCTTCATCTGTTCGCTCATCATCATGAGGTCCAAACGTGAGTTCGGTTTCAATAGTCGAGTGGGTAATAGAAAAACGTTTTGCCAGCATTGCCTTTATGCTCGTAACAATTTCAATGCTTTTTTTCAGATCGCATTCTTCAATAATTAAATGGCAGGACAGCGCCGCTTCTTTGGAAGACAATGCCCAAATGTGCAAGTCATCGAGACCCCTTACCATTGGTTCTCTAAGGATTGATGCTTTTACTGTATCAGGTTTGATATTTTCCGGTACTCCTTCCAGTAATATATGCAGAGCCTCTTTAACCACACTCCAGGCGCTAATGATCAGCATAATACCGATAAGGATACTGATGAATGGGTCAACAATAGTCTTGCCGGTGAATACAATAACCAATCCAGCAATTAACGCACCAACCGAAGCCAGCGTATCAAAGGCCATATTTAAAAACGCGCTGCGGATATTAAGGTCATTTTTATTGCTTCGAAATAATAGGGCGATAGAGCCATTGATAATTATACCAACCAAAGCAACAATGGCTACCAGCTTACCTGCAACTGGTGAAGGCTCCAAGATACGCTGGTAGGCTTCATAAAATATGTAAAAGGCGAGTGCAAGTAGGATGAAACCATTAAATAGAGCAGCTAAAATGCCACTTCTACCGTAGCCATAGGTTTTTTCGTGGTTAGCCTGTTTGCTACTCAACTTATTGGCATAGTAACTAATGAGCAGACTGACCGAGTCCGTTAGGTTATGCGCTGCATCGGACATTAACGCTAGACTGCCGGAAAAAAAGCCGATAATGAATTCAAAAATAGTGAAACCAGTGTTTAAAATTAATCCCAGTTTAAGATTTTTATTTAATTTGTCCGTGTCGTGTGTGTGGTTGCCACTCATAAATATTTATTATCTGACTCTTAAAGTTCCTATAATCTTATTTGCCTTAACTAATGCAATTGCGAACTCTCCGGCTTTATCAGCGTTAAACGACACTGTACTCTCGCGCATTGGTTCTATATTAGTCACTACCTCGTACCCCTTTATAATCACTTCATCGCGAAAGTTTGCCGTGAATTTAATACTCACACGCTCGTCTTGCTTCGCAGACACGCTCAGTTTTTCTTCTGATCCGTTTTTAACATAAAATTCGGCTGTTACATCTGGTTTCGGCTCTGGTTCACTTGACCCCGGGTAAGCTGACCACCCAGTTTCAGGCGAAGTATTACCTGAATTTGCCACTGGCTGTTTAGACTCGGCTTTGGAATTGGTAGAAATATTTTCTGGTGATTGATTACTATTTGACGGCTTGGAAGAATTTGTATTTTGGAAGGTTGTTGGTACTTGGTCTTTAGACTGAAAGACCCAGTACATTATTCCAACCACAAGCAACAATGCCAATATAAACAGATACTTTTTATTCATAAAATCTAACTTAATAATTACTCTTTCCCAATTTTAGTTTACGAATACCTAAACCCAGTATGACATCCTCAATGCCTGCGAGTAAATTACTTTATCGCGGGTGGCGGCACAGGCTTAGGGGGTTCTCTAAGCGTCTGGAGCCATTCACTTTCCTGTTTAGCTTCTTCTTTGGAAACAACCAATGGCTGAGACAAAAGCCATAACGTCATCGCCGTAAAGCCAACCATAAGAATGACCAAAGGGTATTGGCTTTTTAGTGCCATTTTTGGGTTTTTAAAAATATTTATTGCTAAAATGTGCGCGTAGAGCACGCCTACTATGTGAGCCAAAACTATAAAACCGACTTCAATAAACCAGACCATTTTAGCGCCGAGCAGAACTTCACTTTGGGCAAGGGATACTGTGCCAAATAAATTCCAACCAAAACCGAACGGGTCGGAAATAAGCGCGAGCATTTGGGGAGCTGTAACAATGGTTAAGGAAAAATTATGCGCTAGCGTGTAGCCAAAGGCAATGGGGATTAAAGACCAGACAAATCTTCGGGCTAAATCCAGCGTGGAATACTGGCTACCTACTAGTTTTTTCATTATCCATACGGCCAGGAGATAGGCTAACAAAAACGGAAAAGGGGCTAATATTATGCCAATACTTGGTGCAAATATAGAACTTGAAGAAAACCCAAAAAAATCCAGCCACTTAAACCACATCACGGTTTCTTTTAAGCTATCAAAACTGGCTCCAGCCAAAAGAACACCAGCAATTCCCAATAGCCACCATGGCGCGGGTGTGCCTATAAGTTTGTTATTTTCATTCACAGCGACTAGTGACTTATTATCATCACCAATTCTATAATGCGCCAACTTGCCAATAAAGCTAAACAGCACGGAAAACAGCTCGCCGTCCTGGTACCAGTTTTTATACAAACTCGCCATAACAAGATTAACAATGGTATAAAGCGTAAGCAGTATTCCCAAAACCCGGGGCACAAACGACAAGCCTGAAACCAGCTCCAGCCAAAACAAAGCCAACAGCAAAATTATTCCTACCAGTCCGGATACCGTCCGGCTACCGGAGGTGAAATCTGTCCATTCGGAAACTGTTTTCCACGGATTTATCTTTTCCCATAGGTTGCCGATTAAGAGACTCAAGATTCCCATACCCAGTACAAAATAAATCCAGAAAAATACGGGTGTAAAATTTTCCGCGGGATCCTGCAAGCCAATGACTCCAGCTATAACAGAAAGAATAAGCAGCAACATAGAGACTAAGCGAAATAACAATATTGTAGAGCTGAGCCAGCTAGCGTTGGAAATTATTGTTTTGTCGGCTTTTGGCGCGACTGAAGTTTTATTTACAAAGAGCGCGATTATAAAGAAAGAAAAAGCCACCGCAATTCCTGCTCCCAGCAGATAATATTTAAGTGGCACCGGCAAAGCATAGACTTCGCCAATACCGTGCGCGTAAGTTACCGTTGGAACGCAGAGCAGAACGGTTATGAATAAATAAAGCTTTTTCTTCATGCGAGATTACTTTGGATACACTTCAATAATGCCAATTTCCTTTTTTAACTTTTCCAGCTCAACTGGAAACCGGCCGGTCTTATTAGCTATAAATTCCAGTGTGGCAGTTTTGCCTGGTTCAAGTTTTACGCTTTTATCATAGCCATGTAAATGCGCTTCATCGGCGACATCGGATATAACATTCATAATAACCGTCTGACCTTCTTCCACACGTACGGCTTTTGTCGTGACGGAACCGTCGTTTTTATATTCAAAAGCAACATTAATTTTCGCGGGGGAAGCATCAAGAACTCCTTTTTTCATGTTTTCCCCGTCTTTCTGTTTATTACTTTGATTTACTGCTTGGCTTGGGTTTGGGGGCAATCCAGAAGTCTCTGACCGAAAAACAAAATAACTAATTGTACCCAGTATAATCACTCCCGCCAAAATGAAGATAGATGAAGTTTTATTCATAACCTTAAGTATCAATAATTAGTGAAGTACTTTATGTTCGCATTTTTCATAAGATCCGCAATCCAGCTTTGAGCTTCTTTCTGAAATTTTTGCCGCTCAAGCTGGTCTTTTATTTGCGTTTTAAACTCTTCAGGTTTCGTATCAGATGGTATGGGGATTTTTGTATCGGTTATATATTTATCCGCTTCTTCGTTGGAGACCTTAGTTTTATCCGCTAAAACTTTTTCCAACTTTTTTTGAACTATAATTTGTTCGCGCAGTTTGGCTTCTGTCATACCTTGCGTTTCTAGCGCTTGCTTGAGCGTGCCTCCCTGGCCGCTAATTTGTGTTTCTATCTTTTTTATTTCATCATCTACTTCTGCTTTAGTAACGACAATACTCTTCTTTGCAAGCTCGGTTTCTATAAGTTTTTGTTCTATTATTGAATCCAGTGCTTGCTTGCCGGACTGTTGTTCCAATTGTTTAATTACACTCAAGCGACTGACGGGTTTGCCGTTTACCATGGCCGCTATAAATAAGCTCTTTGCGAAATAAGCAGACACCACGATACCAACCCCCACAATAACAAAAATAATAAGAATTAATTTTACTTTTTTTCTCTTTGCCGGGGGTTCTTCGTTTTTGACTTCTTCAGTGGGAGTTTTTTCTTCCTGCGCGTTGGTATTTTCCATGAATTTCTTTTCTTTATTTAATTATTTGCTTTTTACCGCCTTTTTTAAATCTTTCCAGAAAGCCTTGTGGATAGCAATAGTATCGTCCATGTGTTTTTGGACTAAGTGTTTTACGTCTTTACCAGCTTCCTTTAATACTTCTTCGTGAATTCTAATTTCTTCTTTGGCGTGCTTTTTAAGCGCATCAAAACCTTGTTCTAGGTTCATAAATTTATCCTTTCTTTATATGATTTTTATTTACTTATCTAGCCAGACTGGAGACTCGCTGGCTCGCCGGAACAATCCGGCGAATTAATAATAATTGGTCGATGTATTAACCAGCGAACCTCGAGACTGACTGGAACAAAAAGAACTGTTCCCGAAGAAACACTAATCAAACAATTCGGATAAAAAGCTCTTCCGCTTTTTGTAATAACCCCCTCCATGGTGACCTCCGTAACCGTAGTTTTGGTCGGGGTAGGAAGAGTTTAGCGTGCTTGGGGGAACACCTCTAGGGTTTAGCGGCGCTTCCTGCGATGACTTTTCAATAATCTTATCGAGCTCGCCGCGATCCAGCCAAATACCTCGGCACTTGGGGCAATAGTCGATTTCTATTCCCTGGCGCTCGGTCATTTGCAGGGGCGTATTATCTGTCGGACAATTCATAAATTTATTAAGGTTAATTATTTTTACTTAAGCAGACTGTCTATTTGCGATTTTAGTTCTTCGTATTCATATTGATACTGTTTTTCCCTAAATTTATTTCCTAAAACAAAAAACTGCCCGTAATTTCACGACGAAAAAGGCAGTTTAAAGATATTAGCGAGCAGGCTGAAGTATGCCGCTGGATAAAGCTAAATTAATCTCACTAAAAAGTCGATATCTTAATGTTAAGTGACGGTAGCGGCTTAGACTAACAAAAACAAGGAAAAATGTGTATATTTTCCCCACGAGCCTATAAAGCGCCAGCAGTCCAAAAGCTAGTACCGCTGAAGATGAAAATGCATCGGACTCAAGTGCATTGAACATATTCTGCCAGCCACTTACATGCTGTGCAGGATTTTGGCATACGCCTTGTTGAACGGCAGAACATGCGGCAATGTTCAAATGAAACTTTTTTGTGCCACTAAGAACCAGACCGAAAATACCTACGAATAAAAATACTCCAAACAAAGCTACTAAGCCAAATTTCAAAAATTTCTCTGGCACTTTCAAGTTCATATAGTCAATTTTACCATTTTTTATTTATACCACCAACTTAAAACATTCCGGCAGGGTTAATGGAAACACCGTTTTTATAAACTCTAAAATCCAAATGCAATCCTGTCTTGCCTATGACATTGCCGGTATTACCGACTATGCCAATAACGCTTCCCGCCTTAACTTCTTCGCCAACCCATACGTAATTTTCTGAGTTATGAGAATAACGAGTAACCAAACCATTGTCGCCGCGGATAAGAATAGTGTTGCCCCAATCTCCGTCTTCACCGGAGAATTCCACCTTGCCGCTTTGTGCGGCAATAATATCCGGTTTTCCACCATTGGCAATATCCAGACCACGATGAGAAGCGGAATACCCTCTGCTCATATTTTTATGCGTAGTCGGCCAAACCAGCTTGCCAATTGCTTCAGTGATTACGTCTCCGCCTTTAGCCAGCGCGTCGCTGGAACGCTTAGAAGGTGCTTTGGGCGGAGGCGGTAAAGGCTTGCCTTCGGGGATTATAAGCACTTCTCCGGCATGAATTTTAGTCGCGTCGGTAATGCCGTTAAATTCCAAAACTTTAGCGGAATCAGCTTTATAAATGCTTGCAATTTCGCTTACCGTATCGCCTTTGCCAATAGTATGAAGCACCCCGTCAGTAGGTAGAAGAGTAATTTTTTGGCCAGGCTTAATGATACTCTTAGCGCTTAGGTCATTCGCCCACAGTATTGTTTCCAGCTTCAAGTTATATTTTACCGCGATGCTGGATAGCGTATCGCCGCCTTCCACCTCGTACTCAAAAGGTTTTCGTTCGCCTTTTTCCTGGTCTTCCAGGCTAGCGGCCTGCGCGGTTTTTATAAACAGATTATGACTTGAGGGCTGCTCGTCAGTTTTAGGGAGAATATTCTGGCTCTGAACAATTTTATTTTGTTCATCAAGTTGCAAGGCCAACTTCGGATTCAAGTTCGGTTGAGCAGTTAAAATTTTTGCCGCAAAGCTATGGTCAGATTTTTTTGTACCAGAAAAGAAATACAAATTAAAACCAGCGACTCCAAAAGCAAAAACTACCAATACTAACTGACTTGAATATTTGACTATTTTTTTACTCACCTGCTTATCTTACAAAATCTAATATAGTCAGTTCAAGAAATTTATTTAAGAATCTCAAAATTTCTTTTTGCTTAAGCCATGTTTTTTATAAGTTTGGCTTAAATATAACAATAAATGTCATACACAAATCTTTAGGACTAAAATTAATGCTTTATCATCTTCTTTCTGACTCAAAGAATTTTGACTAGACTGTTAGAAAATTAATATTCTATGCTAGTAACTATATAATCAAAAATTATCTAATGAATAGATATAGAAGTATATTCTTAGCCATTCTGATATTAGCCTTGCTGAGCTTTTTGTTTTTGTATAAACAAAACAGACAGCCAAAGGATATAAGTAATGAGACGCTTGGCATAAAGGAACAAATAGCTGCCCCAACTTTTTTGCTATGGCCGCTGGATAAAGCTGAACAAAGGCAAAAGCTGTTGAAATTTGGAATGTATGTAACGCCTGACCCGAAACAAAATCCGATTTCTCCACCCGAACGGTTTACGGGTTTTCATACCGGCCTTGATATAGAAATTTTACCAGAAGAAAAAGATGCGCCGGTAGTAGTCAAAACAATTTGTGAAGGCAAAATATTACATGCGGGTGTTGTTGAAGGTTACGGCGGGACTATTGTGCAGGAGTGCACTATATCCAACCAACAAATTAGTGTTTTATACGGACACATGAATGTAAAGTCTTTTAGAGTAATCAAAGGTGACAAAACAATTCCCGCGCAGACCCCGATAGCTGAACTGGGTAAGGGTAAGACCGAAGAAACAGGAAATACCAGAAAGCATCTACATTTAGGAATCCACAAAGGAAGCCATGTTGAATTTCTCGGTTATGTGAGTAATCAAAACGACTTAAAAGAGTTTATGGACCCTCTGCCGTTTTTGCAAAAGTAATATAGCCAGAGTTAAGAATAGCGGTGAAAATGGTACCTGACACCTTTTATTTGTAATTTGGTAAAAGTTTAAAAAAAATAAATTTTTGTGGTATATTATAGATGAAATGCAAAGAATGGTCTTTAAAAACTTTGAGTCTATAATAGCAGCCACGTGTTTGGCTCTTTTTGCATTTATTGTGATGTTTGGCATTGGTCATAGTATGATGATAGGTTCGGACGGGAAAATGTCCGAGGATTGTCCACTCATGCAGAATGCTGCCGCCTTTTGCCCTAAAGCTCTGCAGCAAGTTGCCCATTGGCAGGGGCTTTTTGTAGCAACTCCCCAGCAAAATTTAATGCTACTTTTTCTTAGTATATTAGTCTTTGGTGTACTCGCATTTGCTTCAAAAGGCAATAAGCCTCTATATACACTTTTTTCTCAAAGGTTTAGAAGATATAAGCAAGACCATCCGGATATTCCTTTATTTAACTATCTAAGTCTAGTCTTCGCCAACGGTATACTGCAACCCAAGCTTTACGCCTAAACTACAACTGCTCTAAAACAGTATTTTTTTGTGAGCAGTTTTTATGTTAGTTAGGCGTTTTTAATTTGTTAAAAACTATGAGTAATAATCAATCTAAGTGCGTATATAAAATCCACGGTACACACTGCGCAAGCTGTGAGATTTTAATTGAACGGAAATTCAAAAAAATCCCTGGGGTGGAAGGGGTAAAGGTAAACTATGCAAACGGTAAGGCAGAAGTTTATTTTTCCAGTCAACCCAAACTTCAGGATTTACAGAATGCTATCAAGAGCGACGGTTACAGTGTGTCCATGTGGAGTGAAAAACAAAAAGCAAAAATAGTGGAGCATAAAAATACTTCTAAAGACTACCTTCAAATGGGTGGTATCGCATATATAGCCAGTAAGATAATTAAATTTAAAAAAGCCTATGTCTAAAAAACTTCTTATAACCTTAATCATTGTATTAGCCACACTAGGCAGTATAGCCTTTCGATTTTCCCGCCGCCCGGCAGTCACACAAGCTATATCGCAGAAAGTTTATGTGGCTTTGGAAGGCACAGGGGAAGTTGTGATCATCGACCCAGCCACACGTAAGGTTTCAAACCGCATAGACTTATCAGAAAAAGCTTCCACCGGGAATGTGAAGTACATGGCACATAATGTGCAGGTTGCTCCGGACGGCAAGAGTGTCTGGGTTACCGCAAACGCTATGAATGAAGCAAATATGACTCATGGGGATGATGATCATAGTGGTGAAAAATCAACCGCAAATGATCAAGTTATAGTCATTGACCCACAACAAGACACGATCATCAAACGAATTTCATTAGGAATAAATTTACATTTGGCACATGTGGTAATTAGTCCGGACAGCACATTCGCGCTTGCGGCCAGCCAGGAACAAAATAAATTATATAAAATTAAGACAGATGCTTTTACTGTAGAACGCGAAATCGCCCTATCTTCCAACTCTGGCCCGCATGGCCTGCGGATTGCGCCAGATGGACTCACCGCGTATGTCGCCTTGCTTAGCGGCAAGAGTCTCGGGATACTTGATTTAAAAACTTTTTCTGTTTCCGATGTAGCGCTCAACGGCTCAGCCGTACAGACCGGGGTAACACCAAACGGAGCTTACGCAGTAGTATCTGTGTACGAAAGTAAGAGCCTGGGCGTATATGATACCGCAAAAAAATCGCTTACATATATAACACTTCCAAACGAAGCCAAAGGACCCGTGCAGATGTATCCTAGTCCAGATTCCCGATATATGTATGTGGCAGACCAGGGATACTATTTTGACCAGCCGAGCAATGACAAGGTGTATAAAGTTGATTTGGAAGAAAAACGAGTTGTAAAAAGTATTTCAGCCGGCTCTGCTCCGCATGGTGTAGTCACCTCAAACGATGGTAAATATGTGTATGTCACTAATTTGCTCAGCGATGATGTATCTGTCATTGATACCTCTTCCGATACAGAAATAGCTCGCATCAAAGTCGGTGACCAGCCAAACGGAATCAGCATTTGGTCACAATCCGCTTATAACCAAACCTACTTGCCGGCAAATATAAACACTCAAAACAAGTTAAAAACAATAACCGATGACCAGGGAAAAGTTGTTATCAAGGTAACGCCATGGTCGCTTTCAGGAAGCCAATGGAAATTTGATGTAGTTCTGGATACGCATTCCGAGGAACTCAACCAGGATATGATGCAGATTGCGGAACTTTCCGATGATAAGGGCAATACTATTAAACCTATTCGCTGGGAAGGGGCTGGCCCAGGCGGTCATCACCGTGAAGGAGTATTGGTATTCAATGCGACAAAGACCCTGCCAAATTTTGTAACACTAACAATTAAAGACGACGAGGAAGCCCACGGCCGATCGTTTAAATGGGACATTCAATAAAAACTATGAATCATACTAATCATAATTCAAAAGAAGCAGTGCGTGAGCGCACCACGCACCAGGAAATACAAAAGGATAATATATTTCCCGCCGCTTTTAGCTGGCTCGTGGCTATATATTTCCTTACAACAATCGTTCATTTTTCCCACAATATATTTTTTATAGAACAATACTTTGAGCCAGCTGGAATAAGTTTTCGACTACAGCTTTTAGTTTATTGGCTTGTAATGACCGTAGTAGGCGGGCTTGGTATGTATTTCATGCGCGCGAAAAAAATCAAACTTTCATTGGGTTTATTATTAGCCTATGGCTTATTGGGTTTGCCCTCAATAAATCATTTTATACAACACGACGAATCGCATTTTTCTGCGTTTATTAATATTTCTGTTTTTCTGGAAGTCCTGCTTGCTCTCGCGGTGGTCATTTATGTACTTTATCTGTTAAGAACGAAGTTATCGCTTAATTCAATAGCGGCTAAAAACAACATAAAGGCTCACTACACTTGCCTAATGCATCCGGAAGTACAACAAAACAAACCCGGCTCATGTCCAAAATGTGGCATGAGGCTTGTTAAGGCCGAAGCCAAGACAGAACAAAAAACTGACCACAGCCTTCACGCCGGACATACAATGGGTGATATGTCTAAAATGAGTTTTTGGGAGAAATTCAAAATGAGCATGTCTATGACCATGGGCATGGACCATACGGGTCTTGCGGGTCGCGAAATGGCTCGGATTATGGAAATAGACATTAGGAATAAATTCTTTTTCGCGCTTATTTTATCCATACCTATTATTCTCTATTCACCGCTAGGCACTGAATTTCTTAAAATAAATCTTCCATCTCCACTCCCTCTGCCATGGCTGCTGTTTATTCTCACCACGCCGGTATTCTTTTACTCCGGCTGGATATTTCTATATTCAACTTATGTGGCACTAAAAAACAAGACGCTCAATATGGCGGTGCTCGTTGCTGTTGGCATTACTGCCGCTTACGCCTTCAGCGTGCTGTTAACTTTCGTCGGGAGCAGTGATTCATACTATGAGGCAGCAGCTCTTCTGGTAAGTTTTGTACTCTTTGGTCACTGGATGGAAATGAAATCACGCCGCGGCACAACTGATGCTCTTCAAGCGTTGTTTAATCTTGTGCCTCCCCAAGCTCGAGTTCTTAAAGATGGAAAAGAAGTCATGGTTTCAACTTCAGAGATACAACTCGGCGACATTATATTTTTAAAACCAGGAGATAAAGTGGCAGTTGATGGTGAAATTATAGAAGGAGAAACAGCAATCGATGAATCTTTGCTTACCGGAGAATCTCTACCTGTCGCGAAAAAGCAGGGCGATCAGGTAATTGGCGGCTCAATAAATACAGCCGGTTCGGTCAAATATAAGGCTACCAAAATAGGCAAGGACACGGCTTTGGCGCGAATCGTGGCCATGGTTGAGCAGGCTCAAAACTCCAAAGCACCGGGACAGAAACTTGCCGATAGGTTTGCAAAATATTTAGTGATTGTAGCTGTCGGATCCGGGCTTTTGGTTTTTGGTATCTGGTACTTTATTGCCGGCGTGCCAATAATGCTGGCACTCTCCTTCGCTATTGCAACAGTTGTAATCGCCTGTCCTGATGCACTTGGCCTGGCTACACCAACCGCTGTTGCCGTCGGCACTGGTCTGGGAGCAAAGTACAATATTCTCATCAAAGACGCGCCAACACTGGAACAGGTGTCCAAAATTCAGGCAGTGGTACTTGATAAGACAGGCACACTTACGGACGGAAAGCCGAAAGTAACAGACATTGCGACTATAGACGGTTTTGACGCAAACGAAGCCTTCCAGCTTGTCTCTGCCGTTGAAGCGAAGTCATCCCATCCGCTCTCGGCAGCCGTTCTCGCGGAACTTGAGTCACGCAAGTTGAAACTACCAGAAAATGTAGAAAAGTTTGAAAATCTTTCGGGGCTGGGAGTAAAAGCTGTAGTGGGGAATAAAAATGTTCTTGTCGGCACTGTCAAACTCATGCGGGAAAATAATATTACTCTTGAAACACTGGAACAAAAGATAAACGAGTTTTTAGACAGAGGCGAAACTATTATGATCCTTGCCGTTGATGGCGCTGTGAAGGCGGTTATTGGCGCACAAGACCCAATAAAACAAAACGCTAAAGAAGCAGTAGAAAAACTTAAAGCGCTCGGAATTGAAATTGCCATGATAACCGGAGACAATAAAGCGACTGCGGAAAAAGTTGCACAGCAGATCGGCATAGAGAGAGTGTTCGCCGAAGTAATGCCGGAAGACAAAGCCAGTTATGTGAAAAAGCTTCAAAGCGAAGGAAAATTCACGGCTATGGTTGGTGACGGAGTAAATGACGCGCCCGCCCTCGCGCAGGCTGACATCGGCATTGCTATTGGCGCCGGTACAGACGTAGCCATAGAAACAGCCAAAGTAGTGCTGATGAAATCTGATCCCGCGGATATTCTTCGAGCCATCATTCTTTCAAAAGCGACTGTCAGCAAAATGAAGCAGAATCTATTCTGGGCAAGTTTTTATAACATCCTGGCCATACCAGTCGCGGGCGGCATACTCTATCCAAATTTCGGCATCATGCTCCGCCCGGAATTCGCGGCACTGCTCATGAGCGTGTCGTCAATCATCGTGGCCTTAAACGCGGTCCTCCTAAAACGAGTTGAGTCAAAATTAAGAGTTTAAGCAATATTAATAATTTATACACTTATGAACAAAAAATATATCTTCCTTAGCGCGATGCTGGTCGTGGGTATTGGTGTAACCGCACTAGTGTTGTCGCGGCAATTTTCACCAGCTGCCGGCGAATATGTGAGTTCGGATACTAAAGGCTTGGCTCAAGTTAAATCTACAGAGACAGTAGAATTAAAAAACGGTGATACTTATAATTTATCCGCCGGATATGTTGAAAAAGACATCAACGGGAAAAAATATCGCATGCTTGCTTACAATGGTTCTGTACCGGGGCCGCTCGTTAAAATTCCCCAAGGAGCGGAAGTGACAATAAATTTCAAAAACAATACAGACATGAAAACACTCTTCCATTCGCATGGTGTGCGCATGGACAACGCGTTTGACGGCTCGCAAACTACGCAAATAGAAATGGAGCCAGGCGAAACTTTTGCTTACAAATTAAAATTTCCTGATGCCGGTATGTTTTGGTACCACCCACATGTGCGAGAAGACTATCAACAGGAGCTCGGTCTGTACGGTAACTTTCTTGTTGTTCCGAATGATGCAAACTACTGGAATCCGGTTAATCGTGAAGTTGCCTTATTCCTTGACGACATTCTTATAGAAAATGGCAAAATTAATTTAAACAAAGCAGGCGCCGACCGTACGCTCATGGGCCGATTTGGAAATGTTATGTTTATAAACGGCCAAACTGATTACCGTTTACCCGCAAAAAAGAATGAGGTCATTCGCCTGTATGTAACGAACTCGGCAAACACCCGGCCGTTTAATTTTGCCATCGCGGACACAAAACTTAAGTTAGTTGGCGCGGATGGCGGCGCGTACGAAAAAGATCAGTGGCAGGACGCGGTTACTTTAGGACCTTCCGAACGCGCGGTAATTGAAGTGAACTTCAATAGAAACGGTACTTTTGCCTTACAAAACAAAACGCCCGATAAAATCTACACTTTAGGCAGTGTGGTCGTTTCAGATGAGTCCGCAGAAATATCGTACATTCAAAATTTTAACCAGCTAAATGCTCACCAGCAAACTAGCCAAAGCATAGACCCATTCCGTTCGTACTTCAGTAGGACCCCGGATAAACAGCTGAATCTCTCATTGAATATGAGCGGTAATATGCCAAACATGCAGGGCACCATGCGCGGAGGCATGATGATGAACAACGGACAAATGATGAATGGGGGTGGAATGATGAGTCAAAGTCCGGACGGCATTGAATGGGATGAGGCAAACCAAATGATGAACCAAATGTCCAACACTGAATTAATCAAGTGGAAAGTAACCGACCAAAGTACCGGTAAAGAAAATATGGATATCGTTTGGACTTTCAAACAAGGCAAACCAGTAAAAATCAGAATCTTCAATGATCCAAAATCCATGCATCCCATGCAGCACCCAATTCACTTTCACGGCCAGCAGTTCCTGGTTTTGGAGCGCAATGGAGTTAAACAAACAAATCTTGCCTGGAAAGATACGGTGTTTGTACCATCAGGGCAGACAGTTGATATCCTGCTAAATCCCTCTAACCCTGGTACTTGGATGGCGCATTGCCACATCGCCGAACATTTGGAAGCGGGCATGATGATGAAATTTAAAGTTGAATAGCATGTTATTAGAATTGGTAATTCTATGAGTATAAAAAAAGTCTTCCCGGAAATAATCACGCTTGGAATAATTCTCATACTCGCTGTCTGTTACCCGCTTGTTTCGCGCGGTTTAGAATACGCTCCGCCGCTTATATTCGCGGGTCTGCGTACTTTTATCGCTAGTATAAGTATTTTTCTGCTGCTGCCTCTAATTCGCCAGCCGTTCGTTTTGCCAAAAGGCACTTGGAAATGGGCAATACTGTTGTCTCTTCCCGCGGTGACATTCACCTATGCCACAATGTTCTTAAGCCATGAAAATCCTAATATGGCGCTTTTGCCGGTGTTGGAAAATTTACAACCGTTTTTGAGTGTATTTTTCGCCGGTGTATTTCTACATGAAAAGCTATCATCCCCGACTCGTTACATGCTTTTGTTTGGCGCGTTAGGGCTGTTTTTTATAACTATTCAGTCACTTACGGGAGATAGCGGGTTTGATTTTCGAAGCGCGGTACTAGCTCTGCTGGCTTCTATAAGCGCCACAGCGGCAAGTATAGTAGTAAAAAGATTAAAACGGCCTGACTTAATTGCTACGCTTTCCGCCTGGCAGTTAATTATCGGCAGTGTGCCTTTATTGGTATTTTCCTGGTTTGCTGAAAGCGGTAAATCAATCCAATGGAACCTGCCGTTTGTTTCTGTATTAGCTTTTTTGGCTCTAATAGGCACCGGAGCGACAACGGTTATTTGGTATACGCTTATCCAAAAATTTGGCGTATCTCGTTTATCAGTCTTATTTTTTCTCTTACCCGTGTTCGGACTCATCATGACCAATCGCTTGTATGCCGTCCCTGTCAGCACACTGGAATGGATTGGCGCTTTAATTATTTTGAGCGGTGTAGTTTTAGGTTTAAAGAAACAATCTACTAATTAATATATTATATTTATGTACAAAAAATTTTATCAGCGACCCCTAACCATTTTTATCATTCTTATTGTACTGGTGCTTGCGCTTTGGCTATTGTTTCGTGACAAGCAGGAAGTAAAAGTAGAAAAAAAATCGCAGTCTTCCGAATTACTACAAAAAGCCGGCGGCTTTGACCACGCACATGGTCTCGCGGTTGACAGAAGCAATCCTGATAACGTGTACATCGCGACCCATGATGGTTTGTATCTTTTAAAGACCGGTTCAACTACTGAGCTGTTTTCCGTAGGCGTTGCCAGAGACGACTACATGGGCTTTACCGCTCACCCAACTGAGAGCACAGTATTTTTCAGTAGTGGGCACCCACGAACTGGTGGTAACATTGGTTTTCAAAAATCGACTGATAGTGGTAAAAGCTGGCAAAAAGTTTCAGATGGTCTAGAGGGGCCAGTAGATTTTCATACTATGACTGTCTCTGCTGCTAATCCCGATATTGTCTACGGCTCTTACCACGGTAAGTTACAGCGGAGCTTAGACGGCGGAAAAACTTGGGAAGCATTAACTCTGCCGTTTATTCCAGTTGGCTTTGCCACAAATAAAGATGACGCTAATCTGGTGTATGGTGCTAGCCCGCAGGGTTTGTTTAGGAGTGAAGATCAAGGCAAAACCTGGCAGCCGATTATTGATAGCACAAAGACTGGGCAAGTCTCAGGACTAGCGATGTCAGCTGCTCATCTCGTGGTGTATTCAGAAAAGATGGGCATGTCGGTTACCGATGATGAGGATCAGTTTGTACCTGCAAAGATTAGCCTGAACGGAGCCACACCGCTGTATGCAGACTTTTCACCTTCACAAAATCAAATTGGCTACCTTATAACCGAAACGCATTCGGTGTTTAAAACAGAAGATAGCGGTAAAAGTTGGAATAAGATTTATTAAGATGAACATACGCGTATATCACCCAATCATTATTTTAGTTTTAATGGGCGTAACCCATTTCTTTATCGCCATACCCTTTGGCTTATACCAAGACGGTAAGGTATGGATAGATAAGCCGCTACACATTATGGGCGGCATAGTGTTTGCCATGATTGGGTTGTTGCTGATTCAAAAGAGACTAGAGAATGTAACTACATTTATTAAAAGATTGAGCATCGTAAATTTAGCTTTACTTGGTAGTTTTATCTGGGAACTATTCGAATTAGGCTATTACACTTGGTTTAATGAATCTGCATTGCGTTTTAAGTTTTATTCTCCAACCGTTAAAGACGCTTTGCTGGATATGTTGTTTGGAATCATAGGCGGCATGATTATTGCTTTATTAGTTACTAAGAAAGCTAACCATGAAACATACTAAGCTACAATCTACATTTTTAGCCTTAGCCTCGTTGTTTGTAATTCATGGCTTGGAAGAATACTTTACCGAATTCTACAAGATTGATTGGTCATATCGGTTAATCTTTGACTCCTTAAGTGATATTCCAGAAGTATTCCTAGCATACCAAGCTAGCTTGTGGTTACTACTATTACTTACCTATGTACTCTTGAAAAAAGGTAAACGCATTAGCTGGCTTTTAATCGTGTTGGGAGTCTTGAGTATTCTTGAATTGCAGCATGTCTACGCAGCCATTGTGAGTCAAACTTATTATCCAGGTTTAATAACAAGTTTACTTTTTCCAATTGTTGGATTCTATTTTTGGAAAGAGTTACTAAAAAAATTAAGTATTAAGTCTTAACTATGGAACACATAAGTCTAATTTATCAATTGCATTCACCAGAGGAACTGGTACGGTTATCTAACTATGGCCACTGGGTAGAAGGTGGTATGTTTCTGCTCGTAGTAGTTTTTTCTCTGCTCAATATTTTCTTTGGTAAAACTAAACCTCGACTTGTTTATGCCTGGCCAACCTTAGTATTTCTTAGTGGGATATTCTTATTCGTATTTTCTTATTCCCACCATTACAACGAAATGGCTGCGGCGTGGAAAGCTACTTGGCAAGATCCACAGCAGCGACAGCACTTTTACATGGGCGTACTGATTACCTTAGCAGGACTCGGGGAGTTGATTGCACTAAAACTCCAAAAACCAATTTCAGTATTCAAGTTCTTCTTGCCTGCAAGCTTAGCCATCATTGGTATACTCTTTCTCACTCACCCTCAGCACGGTACTAGCGAAGCTGTAGTGCAAGCTAAGATGATCCATAACTATCTTGGCGCTACTATCTTACTTTCAGGTATCTTTAAAGTCGCAGAAGTATTATGGAGCAAGAACAAGCGTTGGTTACTTTATCCCTGGATTATATTTCTAGCTATCGCTGCATTATTGCTCATTGGCTATAGAGAGCCAGAAGGCGCTTACTTGGTACCCGCAGAAGGACAATCTATACAACATAATAATATGCACTAAAATACATTACTATGCATCAATATATACACGGTAACCATACACACGAACATGGACACAGCCATGAATCAAACAAATTTATGGTTCAATTGATAGAAAAAAAATTAGTAGCCGAAGGTACTATGGCTTTTTCCTTTGAGCGTCCCGCGGGGCTGGAGTTTAAAGCCGGCCAGCATGCGGAGTGGACTTTAATTAATCCGCCAGAGACAGATGCCGAAGGCAACAGCCGCATGTTTTCTTTGCTTAATAGTCCTGCGGAAAAAGAACGCATCACTTTTGCCACAAGAATGAGAGATACCGCATATAAAAGAGTCTTGAGTAAGATGAATATTGGTGACACCTTACAGCTAGCCAACCCCCATGGCTCATTCACCCTGCATGATGACATTACAAAACCAGCGGTGTTTCTAATTGGTGGAATTGGCATAACGCCAGTATATTCCATTATTAAAGACACTGTGGAAAAACAACTGCCTCACAAATTATTTCTTTTTTATTCTAATCGTCGTCCAGAAGATGCCGCCTTCTTACAAGAACTAACCGATCTCTCAAATAAAAACCCAAACTTTACATTTGTACCTACAATGACAGAAAAGGAAAAATCAAACGCGATTTGGAATGGTGAATATGGGTATATAACCAAATTAATGATTGAAAAGTATGTTACGAATTTACACACGGTTATCTATTACCTATCCGGCCCAGAGTCTCTAGTTGGGGCAATGCGGAAATTATTAAATGAAGCCGGAGTCAACGACGACTATATTAAAACTGAAGAATTTGGTGGTTACTAACTAAAATTTGTGGCATAATAGTTTCATGTTAGCTATAGAAAGTCAAAAAATTATTTCGATTTTTGCAATGTCAATTTTATTGGCATTCGGCTTTATCGCGTTTTCCGGACCTACGCACAGCAGTATGACTGGCATGAACGAAATAATGACGAATTGCCCGTCAACTCACCAAGCGCATAGTGTCTGCCCTATGACAGCCGCAAAGCATATAGCGGAATGGCAGAAATTATTCATGACTACTCCACTGCAGAATTTTATGATTCTAATTTTGTTATCCCTGGCAGTTGCTTATATTTATATATTTGATAAATTCTATCGTCTGCAATATATATTTACCCAAAGATTCAAACATTACCGGCAAGAGCATCCTAATTTAAAATTATTCGATTTTCTCATCGCGATTTTCGCGAAAGGAATACTACAACCCAAACTTTACGCGTAACAGCCCACCGCTCGTTTTAAACATGTTTGTTTAAGCACGAGTGGTTTTATTTTTGATAACTAATTTAAACTATGGAAAATAAGTCTCAAGAACAAACCCAAGTGTCTAAAAAATCTCTCCTGCCGACTGTTATTATAGCCGCGAGTATTGTGGTCGCCGGTCTTGTTGGCGGAATAAGCGTGGTGGTCGGTAATGTATATGTTTTCAAAAAAATCGGACCACAGGTGTCAACGGGTAGTCCGGCTAATGTCTTTCCCCAAAACGAACCGGTTAAAGTTTCGGTAGATGATGACCCTATCTTAGGCAGTAAAGACGCTCCGATAACGCTAATTGAATTTCTGGACTTCGAATGTCCTTTCTGCAAACAATCTTTTCAAGAAACTCTGCCAAAAATAATTAAAGAATATGTAGATACCGGCAAGGTTAAGTTTGTTGTCCGTGATTATCCCTTAGATTTTCATAAAAACGCTATTAAGGAAGCCGAAGCCGCGAGCTGCGCTCGTGAACAGGGCGGTGATAGCGCTTACTTTAAGTACCACGATGAAGTCTTTAAAAGAACCGAATCGAATGGTGAAGGGTTGGGTCTAGACCAGCTTCCCGTAATTGCGAAAGATACTGGTCTTGATACCGCTAAATTTAAAATTTGTCTGGATTCCGGAAAATTCAAAGGTGAGATAGATAAAGACATTAAAGACGGCAGTAATGCCGGTGTAGGCGGAACACCACATTGGTTCGTTGGCAAATCTACAGCTGACGGCGTAATCGACGGCATACGCGTAGACGGAGCCGCTGAATTTGAGACGTTCCAAAAACTGATTGACGAACAATTAAAAAAATAACATATGAAAAAACTAGCATTAATTATAGGAGGGGCGGCAGTGGTTATTGGTGTTGGCGTTGTACTATTTATGCAGGATACGAAAATCAACGAATACGCGATTAAAGGCGACAATAAAGATATCCAAGCTGTAGGCGAAGAAGTCAATAACCTCGGACAAAAACACATTAAACCCGACGATTCCCATGATACCTATAATTCCAATCCTCCGACTTCTGGTGCGCACCTATTTGACCCTGCTCCGTGGGGTGTGTATCAAACAGAGCTTCAAGATGAAAAATTGGTACATAATTTAGAGCACGGCGGTATTTGGATTTCCTACAAAGATGTGGACGCTGAAATCAAAACCAAGCTGGAAACTATTGGAAAAGCTAACCCGGGAAGTGTTATTGTTACACCCCGCGCAAAAAACGATAACAAAATCGCGGTAGCGGCTTGGACTCGATTAATGAAATTAGATAGCTTTGATGAAGCAAAAATCTTGGAATTTATTAAAGCCAATAAAAACAAGTCGCCGGAACCATTGGCTAAATAAACCCATCATCGCTTGCTTGCGCTTAAGAATAACAAAAGAGTATTCAACAGCAAGAATCTCAGTTAAGCCTCGCATTATTTATGCGAAATAGTCTATGTTAAAAAAAATAATTTTAGTCACGATATTAGCATTATTGGCCGTCGGTATCGCATGGAAATTTAAGGATAATAAATCTTATACCGCTCAAATTACGGAACCAAAGAATCAAGCAGAGAGAAAGCAACAACAGACTAATGAAAAGCCAAAGACCGAGTCTGTACCCGAGGCAATGGAAATAAATAAGAATGTAAAAATGTATACATTAGAAGAAGTCGCTCAGCATGGTCCGGAAAATCCTGATTCAGAAG
>CAYSUI010000009.1:0-50068 GCA_964434195.1 uncultured Candidatus Saccharibacteria bacterium | reverse complement strand
TACGAAAATAGAAAATATTATAATATAATTTCAATTTTTTGTCAATATTTTTGTAAATTAAAGAACCACCAGTGTATACTGATGGTTCTTTAATTTTACTCGCGTATCTCTATTTGGTATTAACTATAAATATCATGGGTGATGAACTGATGGTTTTCATTTTATTCACCATCTTTCTTCAGCAACAAACACGCACCATTTATACAGTAACGTTTGCCAGTAGTTGCAGGGCCATCGTCGAATACATGTCCAAGGTGAGATCCACACTTAGAGCAGGTAACTTCTGTTCTGCTCATGTCATAGGTATTATCTTCATGGTAACTTACTGTACCTGGGATAGCTTGGTCAAAACTTGGCCATCCAGTTCCAGAATCAAATTTAGTGTCCGAAGAAAATAGTTCTTGCCCACACACCTTGCAGGCAAACATTCCTTTATCGTGACTATCAACTAGAGGACTAGAAAACGGTGCTTCGGTTCCTTTTTTTCTAAGTATGTTGTACTCCTCATTACTTAATTTTTGTTTCAGTTCATTCTCATCTACAACCATTTTATTCGCATCATCCATAGTATTTGTTTTTTCCCCTGCAACGCAGGATTAATTCTATTTATAGTATACTCTGGATATTTCAAATGTCAAGTTTACTTTACATAAATTAAATAAATGATTCTTATAAAAAGTGTCTATGAGTTTATTGACATTTTTACTAAATTTTGCTACATTAGCCCTTAGTCCACCTACCGGTCGGTAGGTATATAAATAATCACATCATGTCTAAAAAACCTAAAATAACTAGTAAAACAAAGGAAAGGGCTCTGGCGCATTCCAGGAAGCTCTTTGCCAAAAAGGGGTTCGAGGCAACGTCTATGTCGGAAATAGCTAGAATGTCAGGTATAGAGAAAGCCTCACTCTACTATTTTTTCCAGAGCAAGGAACAACTTTTCGCAGAAGTGTTAGAAGTCATCTGGAAAGAAGCTTCTCAAGACCTAAATAAATTAATAGAAAAAGGGAGTAAAAAGTTCCCCAGCAAAGGGCAGTATCTAGAGGCTATTCTGCTACTCGTAATAAATACTTTCCTAAAAGCAGGTCATACCATGACCAAGCTAGATACAGTAAAAAACAAAAGCAGCGGCATGTATTCCGGTATGTTCGTCCATATAGAAAGCATGCATAGACACCTAAGAGAATTCTTAAAAGCAAGTAAAGTAAAAGATCCCGAACTTGCTGAAGAAGTTTTGGCTAATTCAATCCACTCTTACGTTATTCATGCGCAGTGCATAAAACCCAAGGTAAGTCCAAAAAAGTACGTCCAATATCTAAGTCAACTTTTTATCAACAATTAATCCTTTACAAACTTTATGAACTTTATAACTAGTCTAAGTAAATATTTCAAACACCACAGGTATCTAATGACTGCTTTAGTAGTCATAGTAGTTCTCGCAACCGCTGTATTTAGTCGCATCGGAGGAAAGAAAGAAGAAAACCAGGCTCAGACCCTAACTCGTGTCAGTACAATCTCCCTAAAAGACTACCAAGCAAACTTAGGATTCGTATCCGCCTCCGGAACTGTAGAATCTTTAGAGCAAGCAGATCTTAGAAGCCAGGCAAACGGTCCAGTTTCGAGAGTCTACGCAAAAGTAGGGGATGCTGTTCGTGAAAATTCCATAATTTTAACAATTGAAAACAGGGACCAAGCAGCTAGTCTAGCAAGTGCCCAAGCCATTCTTAAAAGCCAGGAAGCAAGGCTCGACGAACTTAAGCGCGGTGCACGTACCGAAGAAATAGCTGTGGCTGAAACTAGAGTAAAATCTGCACAGCAAACATTAGAAGATACTAAAAAGCAACAGGACGTAGCAGTAAAAAATGCACAGTCTGCTCTTTTTAACACAGGACTACAAGCAATTCCGAGTTCAGGCAACGTAAGTAAATCAGCAATTACCATTACAGGTACTTACAGTGGTGAAAAAGAAGGTACGTACCTTATTCGTGTTTACAACTCTGGAACTGGTCCTCGCTTCTTTGCATCTGGTATAGAGAATGCCGATGGTATGGTAAGAACAAATGCTCCAGAGCCACTAGGTAAGCTAGGGCTTAGTTTGCAGTTTAATTCAACCAACGTATACGGCGACGACACCTGGACAATAGATGTACCAAACAAACAATCCGCTTCTTATACGCAAGTAAAAAACGCTTACGATAGTGCAGTTCAGGGTAGGGTCTCTGCTGTGAATGCTGCTCAAAGCCAGCTCGATTCAGCGAAGAGAGACTTAGAGCTTAGACTAGCTGGGGCATCTAACGAACAAATTAGAGCTCAGCAAGCAAGTGTAGACCAAGCAAGAGCGTCGGTAGCAGCAGCTGCTTCTCAATACGACAAAACCATAGTTCGTACTCCTATAGCAGGCACTATCGCAAATGTAACGGTAAAGTACGGTGAGCTTCTTACTCCAGGCCAAGCAGTTGCTTCAGTAGTAAGCAAAGGTGGTATGCAAATAAAAGCATTCATTAGTGAGGCAGATATAGAGTACATAACCCAAGACGCAGAAGTAACCATAAACGAAAACGTTAAAGGCAAAGTTTCTCGTTGGTCACCAAGCGTAAACCCTGTAACTAAAACAGCAGAAGTACAAATTGTCGTTATAGACCCAGAAAAGTCTGGTCTCACAGTCGGTCAGAATGCAAATATCAAAATCGCTACTGCTCCTTCGGGGGAAACAGTTGGTGGTTTTAAACTCCCAGTGCAATCGGTTCAAATAACCCAGAATGGTGCATATGTTTTTGTAGTGAACAGTGAAAATATTTTAGAAGAAAAGAAAGTAGAAATCGGTGCTGTTACCGGGGAAACCGTAGAGGTGAAAAGCGGACTTAACTCTAACATGACAATAGTCTCCACAGTGTATGAGCTCAAAGCCGGGCAGAAGGTTAGCGTCCAGTAACAAGTATCAAGTATAAAGTACCAAGTGAATCACAACTTGTTACTTACCACTTGTAACCTGCAACTTGAATATCTATGAACGAACAACAACCAAAAACATCAGACGAGCGTTATCTCGATCAGCTCGAATTTAAACCAGAACTTAAAAAAAGTTGGCTCAATTTTTTCGTGGTAAATTTTCGAGTCGTCCTATTACTCATTGTACTTGTAAGTACAGCGGGTATTTACTCCTTTATTAAACTCCCAAGAGAATCTAATCCCGAGGTAAAAATTCCTATCGCAATTGTTAGTGTCGCATACCCTGGAGCAAGTCCCTCAGATATCGAAGAGTTAGTAACAAAAAAACTCGAAGCTAAAATTGCAGGCTTAAAAGGGCTGGATAAAGTTTCTTCTAATTCCTCAAACTCTGTATCTGTATTAACTGTAGAATTTAATTCGGATGAAAACATTGAAGACGCAGTAAGAAGATTAAAAGACAAGGTCGATAGCGTAAAACCAGACCTTCCTGAAGATGCTAAAGAACCAGTTGTACAAGAAATCTCTCTAGACGACCAACCAATTTGGACCATGGTTCTAACAGGGCCATACGACGGCTTTACCATGCGCCAAGCAGGTGAAGACGTAAAAGATGAGTTAGAAAAAATACCTGGAGTCCGTGAAGTAAGATTGTCTGGTGGCGATGAAAAAGAGTTCGAAGTATCCTACGATCCAAGCAAGCTTGTTTACTACAACGTATCCTCAGACCAGGCTAATAATGCAATTAGAGCTACCAATTTAGCATTTCCAGCAGGTAACTTTGACGGTGAAAAATTTGTGTACTCTGTGAGAACAGATTCAAGGGTATACACAAAAGAAGCTATAGGTAATATTCCAGTAAGTCATAACGATACTGGCTCAGTTGTCTATGTTAAAGATATCGCTCAGGTAACAGAAAGGGCAATTAAAAAAACATCCTTCTCTAGGTTATCCATTAAGGGTTCAAAACCACAAAATGCAGTAACCCTCTCGATAATCAAACGTACTGGTAGTTCCATTCTAGATACAGCCGACCAAGCAAAAGCCACCGCGGATAGATTGGTAAAAACAATGCCCGCAGGTATCCATTACGATATAACTAACGATTTCGCAAAAATAGTCAGGGATGATTTTAATCAGCTCGGTCACGACTTTATTACAACCATTCTTCTAGTCTTTGCTTTATTGTTTTTAATCGTAGGTCTTAAAGAAGCTTTTGTCGCCGGTCTGGCTATTCCGTTGGTATTCTTCTCTACGTTTACTGTTCTGAATCTAATTGGTGTCTCGCTCAACTTTCTTACGACATTCTCTTTAATACTTGCTCTCGGTCTGTTGGTGGACGATGCTATTGTGGTTGTGTCCGCAACCAAGCAGTATTTAAAGAGCGGTAAGTTCACTCCAGAAGAAGCAGTGCTATTGGTTCTAAACGATTTCAAAGTAGTATTAACAACAACAACTCTCACAACAGTCTGGGCATTCTTACCGTTGTTGTTCTCTACAGGTATTATTGGCGAGTATCTAAAATCTATTCCAATTACTATAACCATCACGTTAATTTCTAGTTTGTTTGTCGCTCTCATGATAAACCACCCTTTGGCAGCAGTTTTGGAGAGAATCAGACTCACTAAGAAATTCTTCTTTATAGTAGAGCTGCTCTTGCTAGGTGTCGCAGGTTATTTATTCATGAGTGGTGGGTTTATTAGTTTCATTCTCGGTGCTGTCTTAGTGGCTATTCTAATTAGAATGCTAGGATGGTATGAATCCGGCGGTAGGGAAAAGCTAATCGAAAACGCTCGACTGGTAAAAGCAGAATGGAAAGATGAAGCGTTAATTAAGGCTAAGTTAGTTGCTCAAGGTAATTCTCGTTCTAACGAGAGTTTCTTTACACGGTTAATGCATGGAGTCATTCATTTTGACCGATTCCTAATCCCTTACGAGAGAGCACTAAGGAAAGTTACAGTCAATCGAAGAAATCGAAGAATTACGCTTGGTATCGTTTCTGCCGCTTTCGTTATTGCTGTGCTAATGCCAGTTACAGGAATAGTTAGAAGCGAATTCTTCCCCAAGCAAGATTCTGACTATGTATTCATAGATATTAGAACACCAGTTGGTACAACCCTAGAAGAAACCGACAAAGTAGTTAAAGAAGTAGAAACAAAGCTTGTCAATTTCAAGGAAATTGCAAACTTTACCAGTTCAACAGGGTCACCAAGTGCGGCCAATCAAGGAGGTCGTGCTTCAAGTAATACAGCTTCGGTAAACGTTACCTTAGTAGATAGAGATAAGAGAAGTGCTGAATCGTATGAGTTAGAAAGTGTATTCAGAAATAAATTATCGGAAATTAGCGGAGCGGTAATTTCAGTTTCTGCCCAAGCAGGTGGTCCTCCTACCGGAGCTGCTTTCGAGGCACAAATTTCTGGTGAGGACCTAAAGACCTTAGATCGTATAGTGCGCGATTACGAAAGCAAACTAAAAGAAATTCCTGGTGCCGTAAACATAGATATTTCACTCAAAGATTCCGCTCCAGAATTTACATTTGTTCTGGATCCTGTAAAGCTTGAACAAAATAATTTAAACGCAGCCTATGTTGGAAGTGTATTGCGTATGGCAATCTCTGGGACAGAAGTGTCTACCATTCTAGAAGAAGGGGAGGAGATAAAAATTAACGCCAACTTTGGTTCCAACCAAATTCCAACCCTAGAGAGTATTCAAAACCTACAGATACTCAATCTTAGAAAGCAACCGGTCTATCTAAAAGATGTTGCAACTATTGAATTACGCCCTTCGGTAGATTCTATAAGTCGTATCGATCAAAAACGAACCGTTACTTTAAAAGCAGATGCGAGCGGAGAAGCAAACTCTACCAGCATTCTTGCCGCTTTTAGAGAGAAAACCAAGGATTACAATCTGCCAGCAGGTTACGAAATAAAATTCGGTGGCCAGAACGAAGAAAATCAGAAATCGGTTATCTCAATTATTCAGGCTATGGTGGTAGCTATGGTGCTCATTGTGGCAACGATGATCGTTCAGTTTAATAGTTTCCGTAAGTCACTCATTGTGCTCATGACTATTCCACTCGCACTTATTGGTGTCTTCTTAGGTCTAGCTATATTCAATATGCCTCTCGGATTCCCGGGGCTCATAGGTATCTTAGCCCTCTTCGGAATTGTGGTTAAAAACGCAATTATCTTAGTAGATAAAATTAACCTAAACATCAGCAGTGGTATTCCATTTTACGAAGCAGTTATAGATGCAGGTAAAGCAAGATTTGAAGCTATCTTCATAACTTCCGTAAGCACCATTCTCGGTATTGTCCCTATAACAATCAGCGACGCATTCTGGCGAGGTCTAGGCAGTGCCGTTATCTTCGGCCTCTTCCTCTCCTCATTCCTGACACTGTTTGTTATTCCAATTCTCTTCCTTACGTTTATTAGGGAGGATGATAGGTTTTAATATATGGCGGTAGGGCTTCCCTTCCGCCATGACCACCAATCCCTTTCAGGTAAGTTAAAAACAGGACCGGCAAAGCCGGCTCCTGTTTTTTCTATATGTGGTTTGAAAATGGAGTCAAAAACGTCTACGAAATCTACTTTGTAAGCAGCGACCAAATCACCCAAGCTGGTTATTTAAATCTTGCAGTAGAAATGCTGTTACATCAGAATAGAAACAGTTAAAATAAATCACTCCCCCTATTTGGCAGGGGGTGACTTGTTTTCTAATGGCACAAATTGAGGCTTTTTATTTGCTTAGAAACCATTTTTAACACATTTAAAAACTGCTTAAAATTGGGTAAAAATAAGCAATATTTAGCCAATTTTAACATAATTTTGTTTAAATCATTGAAATTTAATAATAGTCATATTATAATATTATTAGACAAAGATTAATTATCAAATATGATCCATTCTTTCAATTGTAAAAATTTCTACTCCTTTGGGGAAGACGCGAACGTGAGTTTCGTGGTAAATGACAACGCACCGGATAATCACGGTTATTTTTCATCATTGTCGGGTGCACGACTATCAAAGATTGAGACAGTAATAGGATCCAACGCGTCGGGGAAGACTAATCTTTTAAAAGTCTTGCCCCTATTAAAATGGTTGATAATTGATTCATTTAATAGTGATCCTGCAGCTAGGTTGCCTTTACGTCCTTGTATGTTTGATGGATATAAAGATAGTAATTCTGAGCTTGGTGTCACATTTGAAATCCAAGAGAAGATATACACGTATAATTTTATTTTAAATGCTTCCAAGATTGTATCAGAAGAATTGATCTTAAAAAGCAAGATTAAAGAAAACTATTCAAGTAAAAAACTATTCGTACGGACTTGGGATGAAGAAAATAAAGTGTACATCTTAGATGAAAAAAACTTTGATTTACCAAAAGGTTTTGAAGGTTTACTTCGTACAAATGCAAGTATAGTGAGTATCGCGATACGACTAAATCATGGAGAAAGTAAGGAAATAGCAAATTTTTGGAATCACCTGGAGACAAATGTTGTAGAGGCGGGATGGGCAGGGGATCATTTGTTGCCCAATGCAGGACAGCAATTGATCGAAGCTTTAGACTTTTACAGCGACAATGAACAAATAAAGAAGGAGGCCGAGAAGTTATTGTCTCGTTTTGATCTTGGCCTGGAAGCGTTTAATATCCTTAAAGAGAAGAAAGCAAATGATCTTTCTATAAATGTACAAGTAGTCCATTCTTTCGACGGCCATAAAGGGTACCTACCTATTCAGTACGAATCCTCAGGCACTAAACAGTTATTTGTGTTACTGAAGACTATTCTCCAGGTTTTGCTGAATGGTGGTACCGCAGTTATAGATGAATTTGATGTAAACTTGCACCCTGATATGGTAATGAGTCTATTTGAATTGTTTTTGGAGCCAAATACAAATCCGAAAAATGCTCAAATTTTATTTAGTACTCACAGCCACAGGGTTTTAAGTAAATTGGATAAATACCAGATCATTCTAATAGAAAAGAATGAAAAGGGGGTCAGTGAAGCTTGGCGACTAGATGAGATGAGTGGGGTCAGGGCAGATGATAATTATTATACAAAATATATTGCTGGTGCTTACGGTGCGGTGCCAAAATTATAAATATGTCGCAAAACGATCCATATAAACAAAAACCACGATCTGCAAAGAAAACATTGCTCGTATTTGGCGAGGGGCTTGGTGAGGAGATGTTTTTAAAA
The DNA here is from genome assembly GCA_964434195.1 of uncultured Candidatus Saccharibacteria bacterium. Lineage (GTDB taxonomy): Bacteria > Patescibacteriota > Doudnabacteria > UBA920 > UBA920 > CAYLIB01. The sequence continues at coordinate 41,919 of CAYSUI010000009.1, read as the reverse complement.
AGATTGAAAGGTCTCTACGCTTTTAATAGTGATGTAGTCGTGACTATCGGTAAAGGTAAGGGTGGTACTCCTAGAAACGTGGTATTGGATGCTCAAAAAAGACCTGGAGCATTCGATAGTAAAGTGGTTTTCGTTGATAACGATAAATCAGAGAAGGAGATGCAGGAAGCCAGAGATGAGGCCCGTAAAAGAGGTATTATTATTATTGAAAATACTCCATGTTTAGAAGCGTTATTGCTGTCCATCCTGAATGGTGGAAAATCATTCACAGAAAAAAAATCTAAGTGGTGCAAGTCAGAGTTTGAATCAATCCATATAAAAAAAGAGAAAAGATCAGAAGCAAGAGAATACGAGAAACTTTTTACCAAAGAATTATTAGAAGAGCAGCGGTTGCGAATCCCTGAGCTTGACTACATAATAAATCTGATTGAAGGTAATACAGGCATTTCTCCTTGAAGAAACTGCATGGAAAAAACAAAGGGGACATGACCCTTTGTTTTTATATCTTTTTAAACGCAATCACTTCTCTCTCAAGCAAACCACCTGGTCTTCCTGGTTCCTGAACCGGAGCCCATTGTAAGGGTAGGGGACTTTCTTTGTCTATAAAGAATACAAAAGGGGTCAGGAACCTTTTTTTATTTCATTCCCAAATAATCGAAAATGAATTAGCCACCGCTCATCCTTTTTGATAAGATAGTGGTGCTATTAATATCAAATTTCATGGGTTTTACTTGCAGTACTTGTGATAAATATCACGATGAATTTCCATTAGCAATTGGTTACGATAAACCTCTATATTACGATCCAGAAGATATAGAATCAGAAAAGACGTTAACATCCGACGTATATATTTTAAGGAACGGACACTTCTTTATACGTGGTGTTTTAGAGATTCCCATAATTAATTCAGAAGAAAAGTTCAGTTACGGTGTCTGGGTTTCTTTAAACGAAAAAAACTTCAATCGTTATGTGGATACGTGGGAATCAGATCATAGAGCAGAAGAACCACCCTATTTCGGTTGGCTATCCAATAGCATCGACGGTTACCCAGAAACATTAGATTTAAAAACCCACGTTCATCAGCAAGAGCGTGGTTCGCGACCTAAAATTGAACTCGAACACACAGATCATCCATTAGCCCGAGAACAACATCATGGTATTACCATGGAACGAGTCCATGAAATTGTATCTCCATTTCTAACGCACTGAAATTTATATTGTAAAAAAATCAAGAGAAAAAAGACATTATTCTGCATCTTCACATTTCGAATTCTGTAAGAAAAACAAAGGGGACATGACCCTTTGTTTTTTAAACCCAGGTCATCTTCGCAAGGGGAGCTTTGTGGAATTTCTAATACCATCCCACCACTCACGCCTACTGCTAACAAGTCCCTCTTTTGTTTTTGCTAAAACTATAACCGAAGATCAGCTTCGCAGGGGAATGGTAAAACAAAGTATAATCTCCCTTTTGCCTTTCTCGGATCAGCTTATCTTTTCTAATTCTCTATATAAATCGAGCACGCTAAATCTACGGTTGCCAAATTTTTTTGCCCAATCTTCTCCCATATATTTAGATATTATCTCGCGAGCTTCTTCATCTTCTCCCCGAAAGCATGCAGATAAAAGTTGTTCATAACACTCAGGGGACAAAGCTTTAATCATTTCGATAAGTCGGGTCTCCCTTACCCTTGTATACACAAGAGTATCTACATCTTCATCCGAATATAAAATATCATCTTCTCGAATTTTAATTCCATCAACAGTTGGTTCGTACCTTCTAATATACTCGTCATTCTCATGACTTTGTTTTCCCAGTCTCAGTCTGGGTATTATGGTGTCATGAAAGATCTGTCTATTTATTACTTCCGTCATTCCTTCATTTAAATCTTCTGAATATCTTCCAATCCCATACCCCGCCATACTTTTATGCGTGGTTTCGTGACCCACCACATAATGGTAATAGGCCTTGTTTCCATCGGCCGACCCATATGCTTCTAGGTCAAAGCGTAAAAAAATCACTCCGGTTATAGGATCATGAAATGCACCTGCTTTACCATATTTAGTTAAGAATGGACTGGTGTCGTAAACCGTAGGTTTTATTAAACGATAGTCCTCAGGTTTAAAATCTATATTTTCAAGCCCCAATTCTCTTCTTATCGAATTGAGTTGATCTGCATAAGTGCTATAAGTTTCATTTAATTCTCTAACGCTTTCGATAAGTGAGTACTCTATGGAAAGCGCTTCCTCGCTCTCTTTTTTATCTAATTCTTCTAGTAACTCGATTGCACCTAATTTTGGTTTTGGTTGCACTTCTCCCATGAAGGTATTAAATTCAGAATTTCCGCTCATAAATTTCTTAAAATTAAATCTCTCATAGTATCGCAAGAAATCGAAAATATTCCAAAGTCAAAAAACAAAAGGGACATGATCCTTTAAACTAAGGTCACCCTCGCAAGAGGAGCTTTGTGGGATTTCTAATACCATCCCACCACTCACGCCTGCTGCTAACAAGTCCCTCTTCGGTGAGCACTAAAGCTATACGTCCCATCCCTGCATAAAAATTAGCGCGCGTTTAGCATTACCAAAAATCGCCATATTAGCTTGGGTGTATAATGGTAGTAATTAAATAAAGATAGAAGATGAAATACCTACTAAAAATTTTTTGCATTGTAATCGCATCTTACCTCCTATATGATAGTTACGACACTATTAGATTGGCTTATATTATTTTCCGAGACAACCCAGGAGTCGCTATAGGGGGAGTACTGTCAATCGCCTTCGTTCTTTATACGTTAACGGAAATATTTATAGGTCTATTTCTTATTGGATTTGCAGTAATAGGGGAGAAGTTAGTTGTAAATATTAATACATTTAAAAAAGTTCTCATTGTCTTGACTTTGGTCTTTGCCATAACAAGTGCATGGAATCAGATCGAAGAGAGGCAAAGTGATTGGTATATTATAAAAGGTACAATCTTTGCAGTCGTTGCTTCGACCGCAATATATTTTGCGACCAAAAAAACCTTATTCAAACAGCAATTATAGGTAATGCCAACAAAAGCAACTCTCGCAAGGGGAGCTAAGATGGCTAATATTAAAGTATGGAAACAATATCTACCCAGGAGACGCAAGAGTAAATAAATAAAAGTATCTCGAAAAAAGTAACCTCTGCCCTCGTCTTCTATGTTCTAAGCGGGGGGTATGGAATATATTTAATATTTGGTAACCCTGGGTCCTTGTGGCTACATACCGTAGTTGTTGGAATTTTGCTGACATTAATTATCTGGACTTCTCGGGAAATTCAGATAGTTAGAACAAAATATCCTACAGAGTTCTATAAATTACAAGATGAAGGTGGTCTGCTAAATAAAAACAAAGTCATGTTAAGGTCTATTTTAGGGGCAATGAGTATGAGTATCTGTATTTTTGCCCTCAGTATTATTCTGGAATAGTAAAACAAATTAGTAAACTCGTCGTAATTACGACAACTTCGCTAATTTTCTGCAATCCTCGTATTGACCATAAACCCCAAAAGTGCTTAAATACTCTTTCGCGTAAAAAACAAAAAAAACAAAGGGAAAAACAAAGGAAAAACAAAGGGGACATGACCCTTTAACCGTCACAAAAAAGACACCGCTCAAGTGTCTTTCTAAGCTTTATATTCAACACCAACCTTAGCAGCTACTTGCTGTATCCAACTTTCCATTCTCCCAACCTTCATAGTCATAATAGTCATTTCTTGCTGGAAAGATAGTACGTGGTGAGCAAGTTTATCAACCGATGTCCGAAGTTCTCCAATATCAGTTTCCATTTTATCAAACCGTTTGTCCTGCTCTTGGAACTTCTCGTCTAAATATGTAAGTAATGGAGCAAAGTCAGTATCGCTCATAAATATATAATTAAGGTCATTTAATCATAGGGTATAGGATAAATACCTGTCAATGGGAAAAACTAAAGTCAAAAATGGTTAGTACTTTCAACAGGGGAACTTCGTAGAATTTCTAATACCATCCCACCGCTCACACCTGCTGCTAACAAGTCCCTCTTTTGTTTTTGTTAAAGCTATACGTCCCTCCACCAGCTGGTGGAGGGACGCAACCACCTGGCAACCACTGAGAAAATAAAGAGAGTGGTTAATAAATATAAAAAAGATATCGCTCATGCGATATCTTGTTTTGTTCTCCAGTTGAATCCGATTGTAAAGAAAGGGGTAATGTGCAGTGCGTATACGCATGCACACCTCTTACCATCTCCGGGTTTCAGAATTGTCTTTGAAATAAAAAATAGTGGGAAATAGGGTATACCTTTAAAAATCACTCGAAAATCCCCATCGATTCTTTGCTGCATAGGCACTCCTTTATTGCTGAGTTGAAAAATTAACCCTTGCTTATCTCTTCCTCTAAATTTTTCTCTAGATTTTGAGCCTGCAATGGTTTTAGCATCATTTGCAGTTCTCTATCTTGAGAAATATCAATGCCATTTTTCTCGGAAAGTTTTGCAAGCATCTTAATAATTTTAGTTATTTCCTGCTCCGCCATTACGTTAACTTGCAGATGTACTTCTTCGCGTAGATCATCCACTCGGCTATTTCTATTCTGAGAAATTAAAACAATAATCGAAAGTACTATGGCTTCCAAAGAAACAATCATGGTTAGAAAACCAAACGGAAAGGGATCGAAAACTGTAAATATTCCAAAAAAGTTATCGGTATTAATAAGTATCCAAACACAGAACCAGATTGCATTAAGTACTAGAAAAGTAAAACTCCCGACCACAGTGCTTATATAGTCTGCGATTTTTTCATACGCAGTACGTTTCTGATTAGCACGTGCCTTAAGCGTTCGGTACATGTGCTTCCTGTTTTGCATCTCTTGTTTAATGAAAGGAGATAGTACCAAGCCAGGCGCATCTTTTAAAGTTTTAAATAAATCCATAGAAGTAAGTATTAAGTTACTACCAGTATAACCGACTTCAAAGGTTGCTGAAATGGCCGTTGCCCAAGTTGAAGTAGTATGTAATAATCCTCGCGAAAGGAGGATGTTTTGCTATGTACCAAAGCCCTTTTGGTCCGCAAATTAAGTCGGATCTCTGTATCGCGCAAGCGCTGTATCTCTGTACACTCCTGGCAATGCTGTTTGAGAACGCAGGGGTATTTCTGCTCTTTGCGCTAATGTCATTCCCAGTAACAGTAGCGCTGCTTGTGCATGTAACTGAGGAATTCGCAATGCCAATCACCAAATGCAGCCCCTAGTGAGCTGTTTTTTTGTACACAATCATGGCAGAAGCAAAGGCCACCTTATAAAGGTGATCTTCGGCAATGTCCTACTATCAAAAGGGTACCGTCTCTAAGATCTAGCTTTTCTATGGGAAAGTATTTCAATTATAATGATTACATGTCTAATGAGTTAGAAAATAATACAGAAATAAATAACGCGGATTTTAAGTTTCCAGAGAATACTCCTGAAAAGCCAAAAGTAGAACTAAGAGTAGATAAGGGGAGAGATTATCAGCAAGCTTCAGAGAGAGATCTGAGTGAGGTAAGAGGAGAGATTGATGAGATAGTTGTAAATAATGATAGGAATGCAGAAGTGTCGGAAGAATTTAAGGAGCTAGGTATTATTTCCGAAAAAAAAGTAGAAATTGATGGACAGGAATATTTGGTAAGATACGTAACCAAGGATTTTATCGGTTTACATTTTGGAGAAGCTTATGAAGGAACAGGAATTGCTTATGTAAGAGCGGATCTTCCAGACAGAGTAAAAAAGTTTGTAGAGAGTCATGAGCTATATCACTTAACCGATCCAAAATTCATACCAGGAAGTTTTATTTCAGAGGTGCGAGCAAATTTTTATCCCGGCATGAGAGATCCCATTGGTTTGGTCTTAACCTTAATTGCAACCTTGAGAGATCCTGACAGAAGAGCTTATTACATACAATTTTTAAAAGAAAAGTTGGTGGATCGAAGAGAGATAAGGAAAAAATAAGGAAATACCGAGCCTGAAAAAAAGAGAATCCTAACGATGTGTCAGGATAGTATATAGAAACAAAGGCAAGAGGAGCATGACAATTTAATTCGCTAATACCATCCCACCACTCACTCCTGCTGTAGAACTTGATCCCTAGCAGGTAGGTACTAAATTTCACGTCCTAATCTGCATAATTTAATCACATTATCTGGTCGGGATTCTGAAAAAGCAGGGGAATGGTAAAAACAAAGGATATGATACCTTTTAGCTTAGCGACTCCAAAAATATACTATAATGAAAAAAGGAAGAGAAATTTTTTACTAGAGTAACTATATAGGAAAGTTTTATTAGCTTCGGGAATTCACACCAATAAGATTCAATAATAAATCATCATCAATGAACAAAAAGATATGGGCTATCGCAATAGTGTTAATTCTAGTATGTATCGGGGTAGTCTATGCTTCAATGAGAGAGAATACAAAGTTACCAGAGGAGTCCATAACGACTACCCAAAAAATTGAAGAAACACCAATAATAAAAAAAGATTTTGACGCAGTTATAACTAAATCCGCCTCTGTAAATATAAAAGATGTCTCGAAATCCGGAGCTAATGGATCAGCTTGGTTAGGTGTTTTCGAAGGAAAGACATATCATCGCGTAATCGCTAAAAACTTACCAGCACTCCCAGGTACAGATTTTTATGAAGGTTGGCTGGTAAAAAATCCTTTAACAAAAGATTATTTTTCAACAGGAAAATTAGTATACGACCCTACCACCAAAGAAGCCAGACTAGATTTTATAGTAGATGGAGATAAGTCAGATTACAGAACCATAGTTATTACTTCAGAGCTAGACGATGGAAATCCCAAATCCGGTAAGCACGTTTTAGAGGGGCGTTTCCCTGCGGATACTATTTTTCAGGTTACATTCGATGCAGAAGAAGGAAATACCAGTAAGTAACAAAGAGTGGGCGAAGTTTATAGATAACAACTTGGATATGACCCTATTCCAATAAAAAACTAGCCATTAGTTGGCCAGTGTGTGTTCTATTATTAAGTCGTTTAAACCGAAAGCTTCATTTAGTAACCGTCTGTTCTCCTTAGTCAGGGCAGTACGGTTAATCATAAGTTCTCGCAGTTTAGTTTTACCTTTTTCAATTACCTTTTTCCACGCATCTAGTTCCAAATTGAATTTGTCTGTTATTACCTGCGACTCAGGTTTGCGACCAGCAAGAAAGCTAGATCGTTGCAGGCCACAAGCAAGTGGGTGTTCGGGTGAGATATTTAGGATATAGGTAAGGGTAAAAATCTCTCTCAGGAGTTTCCTAAGAACATATTCCTGTTTTTTGGGTCCGGGTTTAAGTCCGCAGGAAAGTAGGGTAATTGCGGCTTGGGTAATGTCCGCTATCCTGTAAACTGTTTTGTCTACAGGAATTTGCATCCTTTCGGATAAGTTGTGCAGATAGGGGAGCCAATACGAAGTCTCGTAATCGTGCTCCTTGTCCTCTCGTACAGTATACAAGCGGTCAAGTGACATACCAGACTCCATTAGTATTTGTGGCATGAGTTTAAGAAAATTAGGTGAGTCGAATTGAACGAACACCAAATCCCAAAAGTAAAGTACCCTTCCAGATGAAAGTTGGTAACCTACCTTTGTTCTGTAGCCACTCTTATCCGTTATAAATTCCGCAGTATGTTTACTAGTCTTACTCTCTAGTTGTTTCTCTTGCAAGCCTAGTAATCCCCACGTCTTAAGGGTAACTTCATCATCTGGGTGTGTAGAAACCCTTAACCTAGATTCTGAGAGTCCAAGTACATGACACAGAAATTCTATAGCCTCATAGCAACTTTGGTATTTGGTTTGGACCTCATCTCTTTGGAAAAAAGAGAAGTGTCCAAGCATATAGAAAAAAATATGCTTATTGTTTTCCGTACCAACAGTATCAAAGCTACTCATTCGCAGACAACTTTGTGATGAAGCCGCGAGTTTACTTTCAGTATCACGCGGATACCCAGTAGCTAGTAGCGGTGCTGCTCCAGCTATATTAAACAACTGTCTACTGGACGTAGAAACTAAACCCTGGTCTGGTAACCAGGCATACCCCTTCCTTTTCATGTATTTTTCAAAGTCCTTCAGTAAAAGCATCTTCACTCCTTTTTCATACCAGGTTTTAGATAACTTAACTCATTTGTTTTTTGCGAAACCGAAATTATATCCAATCCGCTAATTACAAAATGAGGCAAGGGTTCATTCGTTTTTGCATCATAAGGTCGCAGTGTCTTTTCGCTAAGTTGTTGCAAAGACATCTGTCCTGAAATTTGAGACGAAAAATTTTTACCACCAGCCTTAGAAGCAGAAAGTACCCTATTCACCGAATACGGAACCGGCGCAAGTCGCCATACCTTACCTCTTAAAGTAGATACGCTTGTATTGCCGTACGCCGTTGCTTCCCTTGGAGTCAAAGGTTCTTCATCCTTAGTAACAAGGCCTTTAAAGATTTCCTTAGCCCTACCCTGGTTAACTATTTGACCGGTATCTATCGTAAAACGCGGGTCAAAGAATAGATCGGGTGGTAGTCCAGAAGCCTTTAAGCACCGTATGTAACTCTCCACAATTGGCAGAATATGTTGCGAAATGTGCAGCGCGGCTCTCACATCGTATTGCTCTTTTTCTTCAAGCAAGAACCGTAGCTTGTCTACAATACTTTCAACATCTGCCCAAGTAGCATCTGGGAATGTCTCTCTACGCGCTATACCTCTTTCACGTTTATGTCTGAGTATAGCATTCAAGAGAAATCTCTCTGCATCGTTGTATCCGCTTACTGAACGAGAACTTGTTTTGGGGTAAATGTGGAACGCCTTGTATTCACCGGTCGGTAGGAAATCGGCAGATGCCGCATAGTAAGGTCCGTCAGCATTAGAAAAAAGGTGGACAGGTACCACTTTATATTTATGCTTCAGTGCATTATCCCCCGTGAGGATTTTGGTAACAGTATCTTCCCAGGGTGTATCGGCAACCATCATGTCGTCAGTTAGCCAAAAATATGGAACAGACTGTTTATTATATATACCATCTCTTCCATGAATAGACTCAATCTCAGTTACCTCAAGAGATGTGCTCCCGGATTCCTGTCGAATAAGCAAGTGAGGTCCAGCCTTAATAACATGATGATTGTAAAGAAAGGTGTCTACTACCCCACATCTCTGTACATTAGGGTGAAACCTTAGTTCAACACATGCAGTAGACTTGCCAAGTCCAATTCTCTCCATAAGAGGAAAATAGGTACTAAGCGCATTCGCAAAATCCTGTTCAAATTCATCTCTCGATGTTTGAAGTCCGTTCAGACTAACCCAACCTGAAGTGTAGGGTGTGAAAGAAAATCGAATACCCGCAAAAACATCTGGAAACTCATTCGCAATTTTTTCATGCATTTGAGTTAGTTCATGATTGTGGCGCGAATATCCAACTGTGGCTATGCGGACTTTGCACTTTAAGTTTTCTTTTATCAAACGAATGTAATCATACAAATAAGGGTATGACATTACATCATTATCAAAGTATGGGAAGATCACACCCTGTCTATGGTTGATTCTTCCATAAGCTAGTTCAATAGAAGATTCTTTAAGACGCAGACTTATAGCCGCAATTAAATCCTCTAAAGATTCTTTACTTAGCATCCACTTTGTTGTCCCAGCTTCCTGGCTGCAGAAACGACATTGATTCAGGCAACCGACTTCTGGTTGAAAGTATTGAAGATCCAAGAGTGCTTTGTTAGAAATTTTACGCAACTCCTCGAGTAACTGATTTCTAATTTGCATTCTCTCCTTGGGGATATTTTTCCCTTTTTCTCCTTTCAGCAAGGGAAATCTAGTGCGAATTTTCTTAGTCATAACACCTCCTTGTGTAAGACATATTTTTGGTTACTACAGACTCACAAATGTCCAATAATCATATTGAACAGTTAAGTATAGACTATATATTTAAAAAAGTTAAAGCTATATCTTAACAATGTAAAAAAATAAATATTCAAATCCAAGATATTGCATTATTAGCTTAAGGCTAATTATTAGAGTCAAATTCATTTCCAGCAAACCTTGATTTTGTTTTCCAAATTAGCTATTGTATTCTGTCAAAAAGGAGGAACGTATGAGGATAGATAATATAGACTTGGGTGAAGTATTAGAAAAATCAGATAAACAAAAACTATACGCTCGGTTAGTCAAAGGAAAGAATCCAGATGATTTCAAAATGCTCTCATCTGACCTAGGTAGGGAAGTTGTTATGGTTATGGGTTCCGATGGTATAGATACGCTAACTAAACTTTCGGACTACGAAAAATTGCTCTATATAGGACATAAAGAGGAATACTTAGACAGTAAATTAAAAGCAGGATTCGTCTATAAGCTTTTTGTTTTTAGTTTAAGCGAACAACCGCCACTTGCTACTTGGGAAAATGTACTTAGTTACTCTCATAAACTCTATCCTGCTACCAGGCATTTTACTTCGCACTTTCTACCAGCCCTCAAAGAATTAAAAATACAGGAAGTAGAAAAAAGTCTTGGCTATAGTCTTATGGAAGTAGAGCACGCGGGTGTACAAGATGAACGATTTATTACATACGAAAGATTTAAGAAATCCGTATTGAGCATAAATCTTTTTCGCGCGTTCCTTTACTTCTCGTTTCATCTTAAAGAGCTGTATTCGGGTGACGGTTTTACTTATACCGAAAAGGGTAAGGCTATTATGAGAGAGTATTTATTCCCTAACCAACCTGTAATTGGCTTATCCCATCTGAGTATTTTTGATCTAAATCCAAGAAAATAACCACCTACAATCAATAGTGGGTTTTTTTTATTAATCCTTTTCAAATTTCGTCTTTTAAGCTAAACTGCCCTTTCGCTCAAAATACAGCTCTAAGGAGAATAAAATTGAAAACAAGATCCATTTTAGTCGCGGTTATGAGTATAATCGCTCTCAGTTTTCTGTCCACCAACCTTGTCTTGGCACAAGGAAAAGTAGAGCAGAAAATTCACTGGGAAACTTACGCGGGTAACCCCGAACAAGTCGAGGAAAACGCTAGTCTGTTTGCTGCTATGGTAAGCAATGCCCTCGTAAACAGTCCAATTCCAATGCGTGTAGTCGACCTAAGTGTAGACCTCGATGTAAACAAGTCAAAGCGTGGTTACGCAGAGCATAAGGTCATTTGGAACGCTCGCCTCGAGTCTTGTAATCGGGATCAAGCACACTATAGGTTCGCCCAGTTCAGTCGCTACGATAGGGGAGCAACTAGCAGGTCTGCCGAAGATCAGGTGAACGCTGGTATGCGTAATTCCGAAACTATTAAGCGTGGTTTCAGGAAACCGAGAACTTGGGAAGAACACAAAAGCTCAGGTAACAACGAACTTGAGCATTGGTGCTACAAAGCCAAGTTCTTCGCCGAACAAAGATAAATAAAAACAAGTCATACGACTTGTTATTTTTTATTTCCCTTTTCTGAGCTTGATTAAACCGCACTTTCTGTTATCATTGGTAGTCTCGTAGTTTTCAAAGGAGGTAGAGATGAAGAAATGTTTTATGGTATCTTGTGCCCTAGTTTTCATTAGTCTTCAGGTGGGAAGCAAGGGAAAATCGGAGCATGTGGGTTTTATTGTTTCTGGGGTTAACCCTGAAAATATTCACAACACTGCTAATCAATTTCAAGAAGATGTTGGTAAAAAACTCAAAGCAATGTATCCCGCCAGGGTAAAAAATGTCTCAGTGGATATCTCGCACTTTTTCATGAGAGACAATTCAACCGTCGTGCATGTCTTTAAATGGGACGCAGAACTGGTTCAATGTGAAGAAAAAGACGCCGACTACTACTTCGACAGACGGGGGACCTATCTAAACGGGATAAGTAAAAGCGCTGCAAGAGATTCCGTTATTAAAGAAATGAAGCAAACCAGGAAAGCAGAATTACTCGAACAAGAATTCAAAAAACTTGGCAGTACCCGTACGGTCGTAAAAGAATCCCAAAGCGGAAACGAAAAATTAGGTTTCTGGGCACTTAGGGAAGTATTCGTTATCGCTAAAAAATAATAGCGATTTTTTTATTAACCCTTAAATAAGGATTTAATTAATTCAAATGAGAAAGGGTATAAAAACTTACATCCTATTTTCAAATAAGGTATGCTAGGGTAGTCTTAAATGGTATGAAATATTTTAGTAAATATTCTGTAATATAGTTATAAATCAAAGGAAAATATAGTTAGATGGAACCGTCAACCGAGTCAGACGAACAAATAGCGAAGCGGGTACAGTCAGGGCAAAAAGAGCAATACTCGCATTTGGTAGAGCGTTATCAGGATAGGCTTCTGCGATACGGTAGAAGTCTGCTTTTTGACCATACAGACTTGGAAGATATCGTCCAGGAAGTTTTCATAAAAGCTTATCAAAACATTCAGAGTTTTGACACCGAAAGAAAATTTAGTCCCTGGATATACCGCATAGCCCATAATTCTTTTGTTAACCACGGTAAAAGAAAAAGTAACTCATTTGTAGATTATTTCGACCTAGAAGTTTTTCTGCCTTATTATCCAGACAAAACTAATATAGAGAAAGAAGTAGACCGAATAGAGCTTACCAAAGACGTAGAAGTAGCACTTTCTAAAATAGACGATAAATATCGAGAGCCCCTAGCTCTATACTTTTTAGATAACTTAAGTTATCAAGAAATAGCAGATGTGCTACACATTCCTATTAATACCGTCGGTATTAGAATACTTAGAGGCAAAGAAAAACTTAAATCGCTTTTAGTAAAGCACTCACAATGAACCAAGAAGACATCTCAAAAAAAATAATGGATGAAATAGAAACGGGTAAGCTGCAAATGCGACCCAAAAGTTTTTTTGTCGCGCGCATGTTGCTTTGGTCTATTGGTTTGGGTATTTGTGCTCTCTCGGCCGTCTTCATCTTCAGCTTTATTATTTTCAAATTAAAACTTCAAGGGGCATTAGTTTTGCCAGAGTTAGGTATTTTGGGTATAAGAGATCTTCTGCTTTCACTCCCATTTATTATCATCCTTTACGTGCTTATTTTTTCTCTAGTACTTTACTGGTTGGTAAAACACTACGCTTTCTCCTATAGAAAACCACTTATCTATACCATGCTTTCTATTGTCGGTATCGTAATCTTGGGAGGCAGTCTGGTTGCGCTTACTCCACTTCACTCGTGGGCATTTAAACGTTTCAGTGGGGGAGGACCTGGCCCCTTTCGATTTATATATAAAGACATCAGACGCGAACCACTTCACAACGGTATTATGGGTGAAGTATATTCCATTGAGCCCGATAAAATCGGCCTCATAACTATTTTTAAAAAACATTGCGATATTCTAATTTCAAATTCCACCTTTTTCCCAAATAAGGAAGATCTTGAATTAGGGGATTTCATAATCGTCAGGGGTACACCTGGTAACAGTACATTTTTGGCCGAAGGTATTAAAGAACTTACCCCAGACGACCACTTCCTTAGTCGCTTTCCAGAAATGGAAAACCACCGGAAACCAAAACTAGCCCAAAACGGTTGCGGTCAATAATAAATATAAATAAAACAGCCCAAGAGAATTTTCCTCTTGGGCGTTAAATTTCGCGATTAATTTCCACTGATCCAGGCAATTGCCTGTTCCTTTGTAGCATTATGGTTTGTGAACTTGGTCCACTCAGTAAGGGCAATTAACCCGGACTGTCGTCCTATTACAATGCTTCGGGAAATCTCGTGTATATTGAGCGTGAGCGTCTGATCTGTTGCGCTCCAGTAAATGGTGTGATAAATGAATCGCCCCACACCTTCCAAAACTTCCAAACAAAGGTTTAGGTATGTTGGGGGAACACTCTCATTATTACTCAAAAACTCAATAGCCTCGGATAATTGGTCGTAGCCAACTCCTCCGAAACATCGTCCTTGACCATTTAACTGGATTTCCTCGTCAGTCAACATTAGTGATCTTTTTAGATCGCCAGTTGTTACCCAGTATCTACCAGGCGCCCCTTCTCTCATTGTTACAGCATATCCACTCGCAATCAAAACGCGGTGAATTTCTCTCAGCGCGTTCTGCAATTTATATTCAGTCATAAAACCCTCCAAAGAAAAAGTGTAGAAATAAATTTAAGTATAACATAATTTAAATATTTTGTCAACGATAAAAAAACACCTGAATTAAGGTGTATATTATCTCCTAATGTCTACCCCAAGCTCAGTCGGTCCGAAAGCAAGTGGAAAGAGGTCCCCAATAGTTACTTTATAAATTTCACCATTAGGAGCTATCTCATACACAGGAACCTCCCTGTCTCCAAGACAGTTTTCCCAAATAATTTGCCTGCAGTGTCCGCATGGAGCTATTAAGTCATCCACCCCAAATTTATCGGCCGACCTTGCCGGGGGGATAGTCATTGGTTTGTCTTTCGGTGCTGAGACAATGGCTAAAGCCTCTATCTTACAGCCCGCACCTTCAGCAACTACCATTGAATCAATTGCTGTCTGTTCAGCATGGGATGTTTGGGTATAAGAGCATCTCTCAACATTACAACCCACATAAACTCTATTACTTCCAGCACTTCTCACCGCTGCTCCCACTTGGTAACCAGAATAGGGTGCCTGAGCATTTTGTCTTGCATAGAAAGCCGCTTCTATAAGCTCGCATGTTTCTTTGGGTAATTCTGCATATCTACAAATTTCTACCCGAATAACTTTTTCGAGAACACTTTTCATATATTCCTCCATCGAAACCTTTGTTGGTTTCTATGTAATCCTAGCTATATTCCTCAGCTCTATCAAATACATAACTTGTGATAAAATAACCAATATGATTATAGATTTGGAAGCTTTTATAAAAACTGCAGGATTAATTGGTTTAGCTGGTATTGTTTTTGCCGAATCAGGTTTGTTAATAGGTTTCTTCCTACCGGGTGACAGTCTCTTATTCACCGCCGGAATACTCTCATCGCAAGGTTATATAGATATTTGGTTGCTGTGTTTAGTATTATTCCTCGCTGCAGCGATAGGAGATAGTGTGGGTTATTCCATAGGCAAGAAACTAGGTCCAAAGATATTCACTAAGTCAGACTCATTATTCTTCAATAAAGACCATATTCATAAGACGCAGGCTTTCTACGAGAAGCATGGAGGAAAAACCATTATCATCGCTCGTTTTGTGCCAGTCATAAGAACTTTTGCTCCGGTTATGGCAGGTGTTGGTCAAATGAGCTATAAACACTTTATATCTTATAACCTAATCGGTGCGCTTCTCTGGGCAGTTGGATTAACTCTCCTCGGTTACTTTCTAGGACAAACCATCCCGAATATAGACAAGTATTTGCTGCTGATAATTGCGTTAATAGTTTTGCTTTCTATCTCTCCAGGTTTGTATCATTTTGCTAAAGACCCGAGCTTTCGTAAAAATTTGATCAATTCAATTGTGTCTAAAATAAAAAACCCTCGTGCATAACGAGGGTTTTTTATTTAGTTTATTTCCAAAAAGAAATTACACTACCCATTATTAGAGCTACTACTAAATAGTATGCTAGGTCTATCGCAACATATTTAAACTTCTTTCCACCCCAGAGTTTATCCCCATACTTAATAGGTAATATAAAACCCAACCAACACCATAAGCCGCCCTGTAATCCACTAGCTAAATCGCTCATAGGAGGGAGTGCCGTTCTAAAGGCCCAAATTATATGTGCCAATACAAAAGCCTCTAGGAGTGCTAAAACGAACATTTGTCCGTAAGCAGGACCTGCGGACTTTTTCATTTTGGCTTTGAAATCTTGATTATTAGGGTCAAAGCCCATACCCTCCATCCACAATTTACCAAACAAAGGTCCATACCAAATGGATCCAACTATCATAGCGGAAATTCCGCTCACTAAAACTGCCCAATAGTTTATTACTGGCATATATATTCAATTAATTTCAATTACATTATATACGGGCAAAGTAAATAAAAAAACTCTCTTCAAGAGAGTTAAAAAAGTTTCGGAAAAAGTTTCCCTGTATGCAGGGAGTACTCTTCGTACTTAGGTCCAAAGAAATTTCTAAGTGCTTTCTCCTCTTGGGGAACTCTACTTAATACAATTAAAGTAGTTAAGCAGTAGGGGAGGAATACCATTGGGTTTGTAGTCGCAAGTATTACACCTAGGCTCAATAAAATGTATGAGCTGTAAATTGGATGTCGGACAAATCTATATGGACCGGTTTTCGTAATGGTATGTTTATCGCGTATAGCAATTCTAGGAGACCAGTTAAGGCCCAGTTGTCTTTTGCTGGCTATCCAAAGTAAAATCGCTAAAACAATAAACAAATTTCCTATAAAGTTTACTTCGTTTATAGTTTCACCTTGAAAATTGGAATACCATTCTGGGTTCAGTGCAAATAAAAACGAATTTACCACGCTCAAGCCAGCCAAGCCCATTATGAACACAAAGCGAGTCTCTGTGCTCACTGATCTACTTATCCGACTTTCCTGAAGAGCAAGAATCCTGTTGACTACTGCAAGAATAAACAAAACGATGAAAATAATTTGTGTAAATATCATAATCTCTCCTTCTCTATGGCTACTCTGAAATTACCTCTTTTACGTAATATTTACAAGTTTACCTACCTCTAAAGATGGTTATGATGGGGTGGCGCGATTTTTTTATTGAGTATAAAATATGGTAGTTATGAATCAATTCGAAATTATACTTTTTTACAAATACGTCCACATAGATAATCCTCAAGGGCTCGCTAGAGAACAGCGAATATTGCAAGAGAAACTGGGTCTTAAGGGTAGAACCATTATAGCCAGCGAAGGTATTAATGCGACTATAGAAGGGGAAAAAGAGTCTATAGATGAGTATCTGAGAGAGTTTCTCTCAGACAGTCGTTTTAGTAATACACATATTAAAAGGAGCGAAGGCACAGGAAATGCATTCCCAAAACTTTCAGTAAAGGTCAAGAACGAAATTGTCGAACTTAAGCTCGGCAGTTGCGACGTGAATCCCAACATACTCACTGGCAAAAGACTCAAAGCCGAAGAGCTTCATGAGTGGATCCATTCTGGTAAGGAATTCTACATTGTAGATATGCGCAATGCATACGAACACCTAGTGGGATATTTTAAAAATTCCATCTTGCCTCCAATGGATAATTTTAGAGATTTACCAAAATTTTTAGAAAGCCTATCTCATCTAAAAGATAAAACTGTTCTTACAGTATGTACCGGTGGTGTAAGGTGTGAAAAAGCATCTGGCTACCTGCTAGATAACGGTTTTAAAGATGTATACCAGTTAGACGGTGGTATTGTTAGTTATATGGAAAAATATCCAAACGAAGATTTCCTAGGCAAGCTCTATGTTTTCGACAGTAGAATGTATATGGGTTTCTACACCGACGACCCAAAGCATGAAGTAGTAGGCAAGTGCGTAGTGTGTGGTGAAAAATCTGAACGATTCACCAACTGCGCAAATAATGATTGCCATAGACAGCTCATAGCCTGTGAGTCTTGTGAGGTAAATTTAGGGAAAAACTTTTTATGTAAACAGGGGTGTAAAAGTAGGATAAAGCAATCATTAAGCTTATAAATTAGTGCTTGAAAAATAAAGTTTGTATAAGGCAGGATGGTGGCTCTCTGCCCATTCATCAATGCAAAGTCACTGGATTTAAAGACAAGCTCCCTTATAGACAATAATACGCACAAGGCGTATTTTTTAATTATGTAGTCTTTTGCAAGCAAGTGTAAGAAATGGAACTAAAATAATTTTATGGTATACAAATTCAAGTCAAAAATTTGGATATATCCGGGACAATCAGCATGGCATTTTATAAATGTTCCAAAAAAAGAATCCAAAGAAATTAGAAAACTTTTTGCCGGACACAAGCGAGGATTTGGCTCTCTTAAGGTAGATGTAAAAATAGGAGAAACAACTTGGGCTACTTCTATCTTTCCAGACAAAAAGTCAGAGACCTATTTACTTCCAATAAAATCCCAAGTGAGAAAAAAAGAAAATCTCGTTGCCGGTAAGTTAATTGCTGTTACAATGCTTATCCTTGTATAAATTGAAAGGCCTTATTGAGGTCTTTTAAAATTTATAAAAAATGCTAATATTCCCTCGTATAGGAGGGTAATATGACTGAGTTTTTCGAAGAAATATTAGGAAAAGTTAAGGAATATCTCGACTCTTTCGAACTTTTTGAAGAAGATGTAACGTCAAATCTTCAAATTAAAAGGGATAAGCAGGCGCTAAGTGATTTCCTTCAGAACTTTTATTGGGGAGAAATGCTCTCAGTAGAGCAGGCAAAAGCAAACCTAAAGTCAGGAGTCTTGGAGTTAACAGATGCATACGGTAGGCATAGGTCTAATGGATTGCTCTTAACCCAAAACGGTTACTTCCTAACTAGTTATCACTGTGTGGAAGATAAGATTGAAAATCTATTGGTGGTAACCGAAAGTGGCGGAGTTTATCCGGTATTAAAAATATGTGGTCATAACAAAAAAAATGACACGGCCTTAGTTAGAGCCGACATACCGGGTAAAGCAGAAGCACTCAGGTACAAATTCGCACCAAAGCCAGATTTGGCCAATCATTTGCCCATAGCAATGCTTATGAGGGAGTATGGGAAGTACAAAATTAAGGGAGGTTTTATTTATAGACCAAAATTTAAGGAAGTTAAGGTCGAATACATGGATAGAACTTTCGTCAATCAGATTGAACTCAGTCTAGATGGTGTACCGGGAGACTCTGGTTCTATAATTTCCACTGAGGATGGTAAAATTTACGGAATAACCTGTACAGGGGCTACTAAGGCAGACGGAACAAAAGCATATAGTAGTTCGTGCACGTTCTGGGTACAGGCCATTGAGATTGTGAGTGCTGTAATAAACAGTAAAACCCGCTAGATAGCGGGTATTTTTTAACGTAAATAAAATAAAAATTATAATTACGTTCTTAGTCTGGCTCTAAAGTAACTCCATAAAGTAAAATACCCCATAAAACCAACTAGAAAGTAAGAGGCTATCCTAGGAGCTTCATCTAAAGAGAGTAAAAGTCCCAATACTACTGACAATGAAAAGATCATTTTCAAGGATAGCATGGCTCTGTAAACCTCTAGCCCTCCATTTTTCATAAGGTGTGAAGTAATTCCTATTGCAGCTAGTGTTGCGCCCAATAGCCTAACAAAAACAAAGTTACCATCTGGAAAACCTAGGTATGCTAAGAACCAGTGGGGGAATAATAATAACGGTATAGCAAAAACGATATCAACTATAAAATGAATCGTAAAAGCCAATCTCAATGAATTTGGTATAGTCTCATATTTTTTCATAGCATTATTATAACACTCACCCTATTAATTCTTTGTTAAAATATAATTATGAGAAAAATTAAAACTCCAATACGTGCTGAAAAACGCGAACAAAAAAATCGAAAACGAATGCACCTTTCAGGGGGTAGTCTGCGTAGCTTGAGAAAATTTTCAGCAATGTCTCTAATAAAATTATCCAAACACAAAAACCGAAAGTAGTTAATTTCGTTGACTTTTTCTTAAATAAATGTTAAAGTATTTACTATTTCTTGTTGGTTTCTTGAATATCTGGAGGTCTATATGAAATGTGCAAATAACTGCGGAAAAGAAGTCCCTGAGTTTGGGGGTGTGCTACTGAATCAGGACGGTGACTTTGCGTGTTCTGAAGAATGTGCAAAAAGGTACAATGAAAAAAAAGACCGCTTCTTCAATAATGTCGTTCCTAGTAAAGAAGCTACCACTGCCTACCTCTTGGGGATAGGCGATATTGAGTAAAATTAAACCTCTCTTTAGTAGAGGATTTTTTTATAACCTTCGAGTCCTAATTGTCTGAGCATTAACCGCAACGATAATCGCGCTAAGAGACATAAATAGGGGACCAAGTGCAGAAGGAATTTCTATAGAGAAAGAGCTCAAAACTCCCGCTGCAAATATAATTGCTAAAATATTGTACCCTATTGCCCACCACAAGTTTTGGAGTATCATTCTAAAATTTAGCCTCGAAAGTTTTATAGCTTGAGGTATGCCCATAGGGTTGTCATTGGTAAGAATTACCCCGGCAGATTCTATATTTGCTTCGCTTTCTGATCCTATAATTATTCCTAGATCGCTCTTAGCAAGAACTGCAATATCGTTTATTCCATCACCGACAAATGCAACTTTACCACCCTTTGCTTTAAGTTCACTTATTTTTGCTTCTTTCATCTCTGGAAGTAGCTCACCGTAAAATTCACTTACCCCGAGTGTCCTCGCTACTCTTTCAGCTGAGCTGTTATTATCACCTGTAAGCATAACAACTAAAATACCCATTTTTTTAAGTTCAGTAATAGCCGAAATAGTTTCCGGTTTAACAGAATCTTCCAAAGAAATAAGACCTATTACAGTATTTTCCCTCACAACATACATTACCGAAACTCCAATCTGGCTGAACTGTAAATCAAACTTACTCAAAGCCTCATCCATAGTTGGTTTTTGTTGTTCCAATAATTTTTTCCCTCCAACGCGAATTTTTTTACCTTCATATTCAGCCTCTACGCATACTCCCGGAATAATCTTAAAATTGGTTATAACTGGTAGGTTTAAACCCCATTCGTTCGCCTTATTAACAATTGCTTTGCCCAATGCATGCTCAGACCTAGATTCAACCGCTGCCGCCAAACCTACGACTTCTTGTTCAGTCAGACCCTCGGTGCTTACACAGTCAGCAAGTATATAGTTATTTGTTAAGAGTGTGCCTGTTTTATCGAAAACAACGGTCGTTACTTTTCTAAGCTCTTCAAGAGCCTCGCGTGTTCTTATTAATATGTGGTGTTCTGCTCCTACCTTAGTAGTCACAGCAACAGTGAGTGGTACCGCAAGGATAAGAGCGTTAGGGCAGGCAACTACTAGAACAGATACAACATGATCCAGAACCGTTCCTAAGCTTCCGCCAATGAAAACCCAACTAATAGCAGTTATTACAGCAGATACAATAGCAGTTACAGTTAACCAAAGGGCTGCTCTGTCAGCAAGAATTTGTATCTTTGTTTTATTTTCACGCGCTTGAACAAGCGTTCTAATAACGCCCTCTAGATAGCTAGAAGCTCCAAGTCGAGTTGCTCTTACTTCTATATTTCCAGAAATATTTTTCATTCCTCCTAGAACCTTCGAACCCACAGACTTGAGAGAGTGCTTTACCTCACCTGTAGATAGTAATGATTCATTTATTTCTGATTCTCCATTTTCTATAACCCCATCCACAGGAATAATTTCACCAGGTTTTACAACTACTACATCTCCAGCTGCTAATTCCTTTAAAAATACTAATCGTCCGTTTTTAAGCTGGGCTAATTCCGGTAAAAGTTTGTTTAAGTCCTCTAAAGTAACTTCCGAGCTCGAGAGTGATCTCAATTCGAGCCATCTGCCAAGTAACATGAAGCTAATTAATAGGGAGGTCTCCCAGAAAAACTCTTCTCCTATTGGTAAAACCTGAGAAAGTAAACTAAAAGCATAGGCAGAACAAATAGCTATAGCAGTAAGCAACATGAGCCCTGGTTTTTTTTCTTTTATTTCATGTACTGCACCGAGTATAAAGGTTAATCCACCATAAAAAAAGACTATAGAGCCCAGTATAAGCGGGATAAGTTTGCTTCCAGGAAAGTCTAACAGAGCAAAACCTGACCATCTTTCAAAGATTGTTGAATAAAAAAGTATTGGTAAAGTTAAGGCAAAGCAAATCCAAAATCTATCTCTGAAAAAATGGTAAGTTAATTTATTAGGCGTCTCTACAAGTTTGAATATATTCATTTATCTATTTGTATCTATTGATAACTCTATTATACCAATAACTACAAAGAAACCGCCGAAAGTTCGGCGGTTAGTTTTTAAGACTCCTTGGTAAATAGTTTACCTTTTTGCCATGGGACTCCTAATAGCGGAAGAGCATATCTATCGAGACCCCACCATCCCGAGGTTCTCCAAGCAAGTATTAAGAATAATTCTAGAAAAAGAAGTATAGGGTTAATGCTAGTTGTGCCAGCCAGTAAGAAGTTCCAATTCATGGTAGCTCCAAAGAACGCAGCAATTCCGGTAAATATACCAAGAATAAGTGCAACACCTACTAAAATTTCGCCATAAGTTATGAGATAAGAAAAAAAGATGTTGTATGTGTCCGCGAAACCAAGAAAAGACGCATACCACCCTTGTACAGCAGGGTGTTCGCCACTTGACTTGGCTATAGCACCTAGGAAGAAGCCATGAATTGCTGATCCTGCTTTTTCACCAATCCATGCCGGGTTATTAAACTTACTCCAACCGGCTTCAAGCCAGCTCCACCCCACATAGACCCTGACTATAAGCCAAAGCCACGAAAGTCTGGTATCGGCAAATAATATTTTAGATAACTTAGGTTCCGGAATTAAAGTAACCTCTTCTTTGTTTGGCATATTTTTATTTTTTAATTCTCTACCACATATATTCTATACCCTAAAAATAAGATATAAAAGCATTTAAGGACAAACTCGAAGTAGGGAAGTAATTATTTGGTATACCTTTAGAAAAATAGGCGTAATAAATCGCGAGTCTCACGAAAGAGATGCTCGCATAAGCTACACCACCATGACCAAGTCCGGTAAAGAACTCTTCAAAGACTCTATAAAATGGGTCGAAGAAAAATGCACAGATCTTTTCCCAAAAACCCATTCCAAAAACCTGGACCCTGCCATGACTATATTAGAAACTCTCTCTAAGTAGTTAAACTAACAAAAGGGAGATCCATTCTTATGAAAACTAAAACTGTAAATGCTAGAATAATGTAGTTGAGATTAATTACTTATCAAATTACTTATGGACCAAGAAGAAAAAGAATATATAGACAAAAAGATGGACGAGATGTACAGCAAACTCACAAATCCAGACCCGGAGTTAATAAAGTCTAGGTCTAAAATTTACTACAACTATTATTTAAAATGGATACTCATCGCAGCCGTGCTTGTATTCTCCACAATGTTAGTTAGTTTTAAATTTTTAGGTTTAATATAACAAAATACAATTCCCCACAACGCCGGTTGAAAATTACTAAGCCTTCATGTATAATCCACCCTTACTGCTTAATTAATTTCAAGAGAGGAAGTTATGGGTGAATCCGCACCAGTATTGGCCATGAGTCTTCAAACCGCTTTGGAGATTCTTAATAACTACGACGATCTTCAAATTTTTATTGGAAGTTCTTGGGAGGGTAAAGAAAAAAAGTTCGGCCCCGAAGCTTTCAGTATTCTCATTACAAGGGGAGAGGGTCACAATTTTAAACCTCTAATCTCGGTAGATTTCCAGCAGTCCGCTGCCTCTGGCATTGTGTCAGCCGAAGACGCGGTAAAACGCGCCGTCGAAATCTTACGGCTCGCGCGCGCAACCGTAGAAACACTACTAACATCTACAAAAGACGAAGATAAGTTCTTAGCAGGTATGCTGGGTTTCAACGGTGGGAAACTCGACGATTACGTCGTGCTAGACGAAGCGTTAATCGCCAAAATCGAAAAAGAGCTCACAGAAAAACATATCGCCAGCACCTGGGAACTTTGCGGTTCGGAAACAACTGTTCCAGCCTAAACATCACAGAAATCTGTGGTTTTTTTTATTCACAATTAGGCTGACTTTCTAACCAAAATCGCTATATTTATTAGCTCTATTCTTCTAAAGTAAGGCGATTTTTTTAACTTGATAATCCTCCAGGTTTGTGTTATTGTTCGATTTTGTCCTACTTTTAAGTTAAATGTTACTGGAGGTTAAAATGGATTTTGACGAATATGTAGTCGTCGAAGTAGAAGATTCTGGAGATGGGATACTAAGCTTTAGTCTTCTTTCAAATGGGGGACACAAGCTTGTGCTATATCTCAGAGAAAAAAGTTTGACCGAATCTAGATTTCCACCAGACCTAGGTAAGACCATCAAGAAGGTTTTCGCTGTAGGGAATATTGTGCATTGCAATTTCCTCTTGCAGCGTTACCCCGAGAAGTTTAGTCTGTGTCTTTATGCATTTTCACAGCAGGAGATTGTCAGGTTAGACGATGGGACGGTTATTACCCCGGAAGAGTATCTGGACGAGAGTCGAGACTACATGGTAATCGCTAGAAGTATAGGTGAATACCATCGTATTGACCCAACCTTATTCGATGTTGGCGGTCAGGCTTTCTTACCAATTCGCTCTGGTTTTGAACCCAGGTTCTTAACATTAGACGAGACCAATCTCGCCTTGCAGAGTAATGATCAACCAGCATTCATCTGGTGGACACCATTCCTTACGCGAGTTAAGTTCGTTTTTCAGAATATTTTAGCACTCATTAGGTTTTTGAGTACAAGAAAACTATACAATTAAACGAGATCTATTCTCGTCTTTTTTTATTTATAGCAAAACAGGATTTTAGCATTTCTGCTAATATACCCCCATGAATATAAAATCAGCAGAGTTTGTAAAAGGTGTGGTGGGGGAAGATCCTATATTAACCGATGGGTTACCTCAAGTAGCCTTTATGGGTCGTTCAAATGTAGGAAAATCTAGCCTGATAAATACACTCACCGGAAAGAAGGAGCTCGCCAGATCCAGTCCAACACCAGGACACACCAGGCAAATAAATTTTTTCTTAGTAAATAAGAGTTTCTATTTGGTAGACCTGCCAGGCTACGGTTTTGCCAAGGGTTCAAAGGATGAGCGCGAGGCGCTTAAGGCACTTATAGAATGGTATTTGCTCGACTCCGGTGTTGAACAAAAAGCTATCATTTTAATAGTCGACGCAGAAATAGGCGTAACAGATTCAGATGACCAAATTCTCGGCATCCTGGATGAAACTCAAAAGAATATAATTATTGTCGCTAATAAGATTGATAAAATAAAAAAAGGACACCTAAAAAAACACTTAGACGAAATAGAAACGGTTGTTCATCCATTCCCAGTTATTCCTTTTTCCGCTAAAGAAAAAATCGGCATCTCAGATTTGCTAAAGCAAATAATCTGAACAGATAATCCGCAATTAAAATCCTGAGTAGTAATGGTATGAAATAACTGTTTCGTGCAGTTGCCAAAAACACCATTATATGTAATAGTTATTGGTAAAAATTCAGCAAATCGCTGATTTTTTTAACACAAATTTCCATTCAGGAGGAATATTATGGTTATATTGTTGTCGGCAAGCGGCGTGTACGGAATATCTTTACTGGCCGTCGGGATTATTGTGGCAGCAATCGCAGCGGGGGAGTTGTGTAAGCGTATCGGTCTAGCTCCCGTGTTCGGCCAAATTCTCTTTGGTACTCTTGTGGCTGGATTCTTTTCTGGTTCATCCATGGTACTAGATGAACATGCGGTAAGTGTTATCGCCAACATCGGCATTAACCTGCTGATGTTCAAAATTGGTCTCGAAACCAATCCGCATGAAATGCTGAAAGTTGGGGTGCGGAGTCTCGTAATTGCCGTTATTGGCGTGGTGGTACCTTTTGTCTTTGGTGCCTACGTCATCGGCCCGTGGCTATTCCCGGGCGCCTCAAAGCTTGCTCATGTGTTTATTGGAGCCGCGCTTACGGCGACATCAGTCAGTATTCCCGTTGATATTCTTTCCAGTTTTGGTAAAGCCAATTCTCGGCTAGGAAGAACAGTCACCGGCGCCGCGGTAATAGACGATATTCTGGGACTGCTCATTTTGGCTGTAGTACAGGCAGCGGCAATCGGCACTTCTGGAGAGTCACTTACGGTCACTGGCGCTATGTGGATTATGCTGGTATCCATCGGGTTCGTGGTCGGCTCGATCGTAGTTGGTATGAGGCTCCACGTACCCGTGGGTCGGCTATTTGCCAAAATTTCCAGCGGCGAGAATATGAAAATTGCCTTCGCTCTGGGTATCGGCTTTAGTCTGGCCGCGCTCGCTTCCAAGGTGGGGCTTGCTGAGTTCGTAGGTGCTTATTGTGCAGGGTTGTTCCTCACCGAAGTTGCCTTCAAAGACTTCGCAGTGCCTCGCTTCACCGAAGAGCTTCAGCAAGTCTTAACAGAAAAAAGGGTTGAGTTGGATGGAAAATTAGCGGAACTCAAAAAAACAATGGTCGAAAAGCATGTAGAAGAAATTCTCATGAGCTTCATTGCCATTGCTACGCCTGTATTCTTTGTGACGAGTGGCATGAAACTCGACATGTGGGTTTTGTTTAAAAAAGAATCGCTATTCGCGATTCTGATTTGCTCAGTCCTCGCATGTGCGGGCAAGGTGGTTGCTGGGCTAGCAGCAGTAAAAGGCGAACGGCTCGCGGTGGGAATTAGTATGATTCCCCGCGGCGAAGTCGGACTAATCTTTGCTGCCATTGGTCAGCAGGTGGGTGTTATGACCCCGGAAATATTTTCCATGGTCATGGGGACTATTCTAGTCTCCACTCTTATTACGCCCCTGCTTCTGGGTCGAGTGCTTAAGAGACAGGTAAGTTTAGAAATGCAAAAAGCGCCTGCTTAACACAGGCGCTTCTTTTTATTTCTCATGTATTTCAACCATTTCTTTTATAGATTCACTTTGGTTTTCTAAGAATCGAACCTGCAAGGGAGACAGGTCTCCATCTTTCAGTCTCTCCAAAATCTCCTTATGGTAGGCCAGTATGCTCTCGTGTTTTACATTTTCTAGAAGTTCAGCAAAAAATACATTTATCGACAAGCGATTACTGTCGTTTATCATTAAAATTACTCCGCTTCTAAGCGCGTAAATCTTTTCACTGCCATCAGGTAGGGTGAGGGTTGTTTCCGAGTAGGTGAGTGTGGAGACCAGGTTCGTGTGGTCAGGTAAAATTTCTATCTCTCCGTCGTCTGTTTTCAGGCGTACCGAAATGCATTCACCGTCAAAAGAACTCTCTTCCGGAGTCTGTATGGTTACATGTAGTTTACTTTGTTGACTCATTATGTTTAGCTATTACTTCCTCTATGCTGCCTGCCATGTAAAAGTTTTGCTCTGCAATATGGTCCAGTTCACCTGAAAGAATACGCTCAAAACCTGAAACCGTTTCCTCGCGTTTTACATATTTGCCCGGAAAGCCCGTAAAGTTCTGTGCAACAAAAAAACTCTGGGTTAAGAAGCGTTGGATCTTTCTGGCTCTGGAAACTGTTAGTTTATCTTCTTCAGATAATTCATCTACACCTAGAATCGCAATAATATCCTGAAGTTCTTTATAGCGTTGAAGAGTTCGCTTTACTTGGTTCGCGACCTGGTAGTGTTTTTCGCCCACAATTTCTGGGGTCAGTGCGATAGAGGTAGAGTCTAGGGGGTCCACTGCCGGGTACAAACCGCTTGAGGCCTGTTTTCTGGAAAGCACCACAGTAGCATCAAGGTGGGAAAAGGTTGTTGCTGGTGCCGGGTCAGTTAAGTCATCAGCTGGAACATACACAGCTTGTACCGAAGTAATAGAGCCGTCTTTGGTCGAAGTTATGCGTTCTTGTAGGGCTGCCATTTCTGTAGCTAAAGTCGGTTGGTACCCTACAGCCGAAGGAAGCCTCCCCATGAGCGCCGAAATTTCACTACCCGCTTGGGTAAAACGGAAAATGTTATCTACGAACATAAGCACGTCGCGGCCTTCTTCGCGAAATTTTTCTGCAATAGTTAGTCCAGTAAATCCTACACGGAGTCTGGCTCCTGGTGGTTCGTTCATTTGACCGAAAACCATGCTTACTTTGTCTCTAACACCCGACTCTGTCATTTCACGAATTAAATCATTACCCTCACGGGATCTTTCTCCAACTCCTACGAAAACCGAATATCCACCATGCGCTTGAGCAACGTTGTTTATAAGCTCTTGGATAATAACTGTTTTGCCGACACCCGCACCTCCAAACAAAGCAATCTTGCCGCCTTTTATGAAAGGCACCAATAAGTCTATAATCTTTATTCCTGTTTCAAAAATTTCCACTCTATTACTCTGCTCAGAGAGTGGGGGAGGGTCTCGGTGAATAGAGACTCTAGGTACACCTTTGTCCATTTCACCTTTTTCATCAATGACATTTCCTGTTACGTCTATAACTCGCCCTAATACTTTCTCACCCACAGGTACTGTAATTGGCGATTCTGTATCTATTACTTTCATGCCGGAAGCAAGTCCTGCAGTAGATGACATGGCAACCGCGCGCACCAAACCTTTGCCCATATGCAATTGGGTTTCAAGTGTCACTGTGCGGTTGTCTAGCGTAAGCGTCAGTGCGCTGTATTTGTTTGGAACATGGTCCTTGAAATCTACGTCCACGACCACGCCCGATATTCGGGTTATAACCCCGGTTGGTTTAGTTGCTGGTGACATGTTCTAATTGGTTAGTTATTAATTCTTCTTCGTCTTCCATGGCCTCACCCGCAGTTGCGAGTTCGGAAACCTGTGCGGTAATTTTTGCTTGTCTTGCTTTGTTATATTCTAGGGTCAGGCTCGAAATCATTTCCAGCGCCGAGTCGCTTGCCTTTTTCATTGCCACCATTCGGCTGGAATACTCGCTGGCTTTTAGTTCATAAAATGACCGCATGAATAATGAGAAAACTATTTGAAAACCAACTTCTTCCGCCACTGTTTCAGTATCCGGCTCTATAGTGCTATCGAGTAATTCATCTGTATCTCGGTTTTTACTTGTGCTTGCCCTAAGTGGTAGGTAAGTATGCGTATCAATGTGCTGGATGAACGGGCTTATATATGTCGGGCTTACTAGAATCACTTCCTTTGCTGTTCCGTCTTCCCATAGACTAACAATTTCCTCAATCATCGAAAGAATTTGCAATGGGGATAGGTTTTCGCCAATACCTTCATACGCCTTATGAACCTGAATACCGCTTCTACGCGCGGCCTCGCTACCTTTTTTGCCTATAGTAATAAGTACTTTTTCAGCACTCGCTTTTCCAGCCCATTTTGGGTGTGTAAATAAAAAGCGAATAAGTTTTTGGTTTAGACTGCCGCAAAGTCCTTTATCAGATGTTGTCAGTATAAAGACTGTTTTTCCTGTTTCTCGTTCTTCCCCGAAAGAAAGTTCTCTAAGTTCCGTTTCCATGTGGGTAAGAATAGAAAGTAGGTTGTCAGCATAACGCCGGCTAGCAAGGGCCTTTCTTACAAAGCCTTTCATCTTGCTGGCAGCTACCAATTCTAGAGACTGAGTAATTTTGCGAGTAGAAGTGGTGGAAGCTATTCTTTCTTTAATGTCCGATAGTGAAGCCATAGGTGTTAACTAATTTGTTTAAAAAAACCATCTGTAAAATTCCTGAGTTTGTTATCCGATTCTTTCGAAAGTTCTTTCCCAATGTTCAGTAAAGGTATTACTTCTTTAAGCTTGCTTTCTGCTTGTGTAAGTAAATCGGTAATTATGCTCTGAATTTTCTGAGTTTCAAATCCATCAAACCTGCCGTCCATAGCGGACTGGAGAATAAGAATTTGCTGCCATAGCTTCCAGGGTTTGCCCGCACCCTGTTTAAGGGTTTCCGTAAGCCTCTCACCACGCAGAAGTTGTTGTTTGGAAGATTCATCAAGTTCGCTTGCAAACTGCGCAAACGCAGCTAACTCCTCGTATTGAGCTAGGGTAAGTTTGGCTGGGCCAGCTACTTTCTTCATGAGTTTGGTTTGTGCTGCGCCACCTACACGCGAAACCGAAATACCAACATTAACTGCCGGACGAATACCTTTATTGAATAGCTTCGGTTCTAAGAAAATCTGCCCATCGGTTATCGAAATAACATTAGTTGGTATATAAGCAGAAACATCAGCCGCTTGGGTCTCGATAATTGGTAAAGCAGTTATTGACCCGCCCCCAAATTCCTGGCTTCTTCGCGCCGCTCTCTCGAGTAGTCGTGAGTGAATATAAAATACATCTCCCGGGTAGGCTTCACGTCCTGGTGGTTTTCTAAGCAGCAACGAAAGTTCGCGGTAACTTACTGCATGTTTGGTTAAGTCGTCGTAAACAATAAGTACATCCTTACCCTGGTCCATAAAGTATTCAGCAACAGCACTTCCGGCATATGGTGCTAAGTACTGTACGGCTGCGGGAGCTGCAGCTGCCGCTGTTACCACTACTGTATACTTCATCGCCCCGCCTTCTTTCAGCTGTCTAATTACTTGAGCAGTTTTACCATCGCGCTGGCCTATGCTCACATAGACACATATTATGTCCTGGTCTTTTTGGTTGAGTATGGTATCTACAGCAATGGTAGTTTTGCCTGTTTGGCGGTCGCCAATAATAAGCTCTCGTTGTCCGCGTCCAATTGGAATTAGTGCGTCAATTGCCAAAATTCCAGTTTGCAAAGGCACGGATACTGGCTCACGTTCCATAACGGAAGGTGCTGGGCGTTCGAGTAAGTATCTTTTGCCGTTTTTTATAGCAGCTAGTCCATCTTCTGCTTCTCCAAGCGGGTTTATAACCCTTCCCAAAATATCGTCGCTCACTTCGAATGACGCCTGGAATCCTAATCGACTTACCTGGCTACCCGACTTAACTCTAGAGTTGTTTTCAAGCAAGGCGGCATAGGCTGTTTCGCCCACTATTTGTAATACAATTGCCGTGCAGCCCGCATCTACCACTTCTACAAGTTCATCTATAGTAACGCCAGGAAGGTTCTCAATATATATAACTCCATCCTTAGCCCAGACCACTCGTCCCGAAGCTAGGTGTTTTTCACCTTTCTTAATGGAGTCTACCGCTTTATCAAGCGCCCCCGTTAGTTTGTTAAATGGTTGTTTAGTCATAGTTAGTTTTTCGCCCTCATTTCTTTCCAAGCTTTTAATATATAGCTTCTTGCATCCTCACCGCTCAGTTTCTTTTTTACTGCCTCATTCACAATGGTGTTAACTCTCTCGAGTAATTCTTTTTCGACCCTATTTTCCAACTCCGATTTAAGTGCTTCGCTTTGTTTTTTTGCCTCAGCTATCATTCTGTCTCGTTCTGCCTCTGCCTCGACTAAGAACTGCTTATTCTTTGCCTCAGCTTCAGTACGCATCTTATCCATTTCTAACTTAAGTTTGTTTGTATAGTTTTCATGGGTACTCTTCTGTTCCTCAATTTGCTTGGTGAACTCAGCGCGCAAGTATTCAGATTCAGCAAGGTTATTTTTTATAGCTTCTCTTCGTTCGTCTAAGAATTTTAGGGCGGGTTTGTATACAAATTTGGCTAACACTAAAACAATTACCCCAAAATTCAGGATATAGAATAATAGACTGCCTAAATCTATGCCAATTTTGGATAATCCCTGCATAGGTTATATAACGAAGAGAATAATTAGTGAAATAACCAGAGAGTATATACCGGTCGATTCGCAGATCGCCATTGCGACAATCATTTTTGGCGTAATAATGTCTGCTGTTTTGGGGTTTCTGCCCATCGCCTCCATAGCTTTAGAAGCTACCCAACCTTCGCCGATAGCTGGCCCAATTGAGCCCAGGCCCATACATATAGCGGCGGCTAATGCTTTCATTCCAATTTCTGTCATTTATATCCCTTTCTTACGAGCAAATTATGCTCATGTTAATTAATTTACTTTTTTAAAATTACTTATCTATTCTTACTCTAACTGGTTCAAGTTTTTGTGAGGGGAGTGGGGTCAGATCTTGCTCGTCTGCGTCTCCCGCAGAATTTATTGTCCCAGCCATAAACTGAATAGAAAGCATTGTAAAGACTAAGGCTTGAACCAATCCGGAAAAAATAGATAGCACCATGAACGGAATTGGCACAAAAAACTTAGTGGCGAAAGTCAGACTGGCTATGACAAGTATTACTAGTTCGCCAGCGAATACATTCCCAAATAGTCTGAAAGAAAGCGAAAATAATTTTGCCACCTCACCTATAATATCCATAAATCCTAGAGCTATTTCCATTACCGCATTGCCAACGTCTGAAATTTTTCTAATTTTTAAAAGCTCTCCAAATTTAAGGAAATTACCAATGTGAGTGAGCGGGGAAATGCTAAATGCGATAATGTGAGTGAACACCAGCACAATAACAGCCAATGCTATGGCCTCAGAAATATCCGAAGTTAGTGTTCTAAATATAGGTGTCTCTCCTAAAACAATTTGCCCTAACACAGGTATTATTAACAATTGATTAGAAAAGAAAATAAATAGCAAAAGCGTCATGATAAGAGGGAAAACCTGGCGTGCTCTGCTTTTCGAGTTAAAAGCCCCATCCAGTTGCTCAGATACAAAACTTATCGCCACCTCTAATAGGGTTTGTATTCTGGTTGGTACCAATCCAAAAGTCCTCCGGGCATATAACCCGAAGATGACAAACAAGAAGGTGAGAAATACGGCCGTAGTCTTTGTATTAGTTATTGGTATTGAACCTACACGGAACAATACTTCTGGTGCAACAGAAATATTCATACATTATTTCTTCGTAATTTTGCTTAGGTATTTATAAATTGCATACTGGGTAAAAGGGAATGAAAGTAGTACGCCTGTTACGGTAAATATTGCTTTTTGATTAAAATAGGAATCCAAAACACGGCCTACCAAGAATCCAATTCCTATTACTCCTAAGGTTATAAGTACTACGGATATTCTTTCCTTAAAACCATAACCGAAAATATGCGATTTAAATATTGCTTTGAACATAAATTTATCAAAAAAAAACACCTGACTCGACAAAATAAATTTTAATTTTATTTACCTAAAATTTTCATATTTTAAAGCCCCCATGTCAAGACTACTACGTATTGACATGGGGGAAGATTAATGCTAGCTAATTGTTTTTTGGTTTAAGTGATTCTTTGTGGGTATCGCGAAATTCTTTATCTTGAATATCGGTAGATCGTTCTCTGAGTGCGTCCAGTCGAGCCAGTGCAATTACTACTATTCCACCTGCAATAGCTAACACCCAAACGCCAATATGTTGGAAATCGGTCTGTCCGCCATGCGTAAACGGCCAAACCTTCCTAAGTGAGCCAAGCATGAACCCCGAAAGTAGTACCACGCTAATATCATGGTGTTTCGAAAATAACCAGGATAACAATCGTGAAAATAATGAAAGTCCGATTGCTGCACCGGCGGAAAACACTATAAGCACAGAGAAGCGTCTATCAACTACTGAAGAAAGTAGATAAGCATACTGACCTAAAAGTACAAGTATGAATGAACCTGAAATACCAGGCAGGATCATGGCACAAATCGCAATTGCACCACTAGCAAAAATCATCGGCAAAGTATGAGGTGTGCTAACTAAGTGGTCGCCAACTAGCCAATAAGCAAATAGTGCTGATAAAAGAAAAATTACTACATCTCGCACGTCCCATTTCACAATACGCTTAGCTACTATGTAAGTAGAAGCTGCCACCATGCCAAAGAAGAATGCCCAAACAAGTCGTTCATAATTACTGAGTAAGTATGTGAAAAGTTGAGCAAGTGAGAAAATTGCAGTAAATAATCCTGTAAGCAGAGGTAAAAGAAATCGAAAAGGGACGCTTCTGTATGCCTGAATTAGTTTGCCGTGTAAGAGTAATGAAAGAGTAGTACCGCTCACAGTCTTAATTGCCTGTAATAGTTCCTCGTATATTCCAGATACAAAGGCAACAGTGCCTCCAGAAACGCCAGGTACTAAATCTGCTGTTCCCATTATGAATCCTGTTATATAAAGCCTTATAATTCGTCGATATTTTATTAGCATTATATAAGTATAGCAAGTGCCTAAGGTATGGTCACGTAAAAAATATTATAAAGTTATAGAAGAAAATTAGATAACTAAAATTTTCTGTTTATTAATAAACAGAATAGGAAAACCTTGGTAAAAGTTAAACCCTAGTAACGGAAATTTCAAAATAAAAGATCGCTAACAAACATTTCCGCACCTAGTTGTTATGTATCTATTAGACCCAGGAAGCTAGTTCGCTATGGGAGTATCGTGTGTAAGCTGGCACCAATGTAGTAAGGCCAAATGACTATAGCCAGCACACCTTTAGAGAAAGGTAACTGTAAAAAACCGATGGTAAACAACCATCCCATAAACCACATTCCCCCAGATAAGCTATGCTGTTCTATCTTAATTTTTTCCATAAAATAAAATTAATTTCTTTCACTTTAAGTATACTCCCATCAGTCAAAAAATAGAGACCTAACAAAAGCCAAGGTAGTCATTTGACATAAACAAGAATTAATAGTATAATATATAATTATTTTACCACTATCTTTTGGAGGATTTAAGTAATGAAACGAATAGATGGAGCTTTCGAAATTCCACAATTTTCAGCAGATGTCACAAATTTGAGGTTGGGAGAGTTGAGTGGGGATATAACCGGGACACTCATCGCCCGTCTCAAGGAGGGTTCCGTGGAAGTGGGGTTTGTAACTTTCAGCGCCGACCAGAGAAGTTGGTCATGCAAACCCATTCACGCGCCCGCAAGAACAGGGGAATACAAAAACACTTTCGGCAAAGGTATTTTCGGGCAGATAGCTGCACATCTCCAGTCACAATTCCCATTTGGCCCCATGTATCGCGCGCTCACAATCAATCGTGTCGCCAGATACGCTGACAAGATTGATTTCGGCTTCCAGGAAAGTTGCGTAAGTCTGGTCGTTCCCCTTAACTGGTTTGTAGGGAAGAGTATCTCCCCATTGCAAATCGTGGAAGGTGCCAGAATATGGCTCAAAGGCACAAGAGGCAATCAAGATTGCGTGCTCGCAAGTCCAAACAGTGTCGCCGATCTTCGAATGGCCCCCTAATTTTCCAACCCACAACTAACTGAAAAGTAGTCTGTGGGTTATTTATTTTCTCTGGTCAGCCTCACTAGATTAAGTAAATATTCATAGTCCTTACTATTCCTAGCCGAAACCATTGTATTTATACCAAGCGACCATTTATTGCCATCGAAGTCCGTAACTTTCCCTCCAATTTCTCCGAGTATTACAAACACCGCCGCCATTTCATTACTGGTTTTAAAATATATTGTTCCTCTATATCTTACCGCTTCAAGCGCTCCACTTTCAGGGTCAATAAAATTATCTTTTTCATTTTTACTTTTTAATACTTCTAAAAATTTTTCTACCATCTTGGTTTTGCTTACCTCAAAATGCGGACTATTATTGTAAGTAAAAGTTTGAAATTCAGGCTCTTTGGTTAATTCTAAAAGGGAAAGAATCTTTCCATTATCTGCATATTTTATTTCCCACGCACCGCCACCTTTAAGTCCCACATAAAAAATATTCTTTACCGGATGTGCGACTACTCCAAAAATAGGCTCGTTATGTTCTATTTCTACAAGCGCAACTACTGAACCCCAAGCTTCATCCTTGCCCGCTATAAAGTTATTTGTTCCTTCTATAGGATCAGTAATAAACAAAAACTTCTTAGCGACTTCAAGTCTCTTGGTATTGTCTCTTCCTTCTTCTCCCCAAAACTGCCAATCTGGATGTTTGGTCCTTACAAATTTTTTTATTTCATTCTGTACATATAAATCTGCGTTAGTAACATAATCTACTGCGCCCGTTTGGTTTGTGCCCTTAATCCTCGAATCCATTAAAGCAGCATTTGCCCTAAGAGAGGGGAGAGACAAAGCTAAAGGAACATAAAATTCCAATATTACCTTCGCTACTTTTCCATATTCATTTTTTTCCAAGAACTCATACATAAAAATATTCCTTTCCCTAAGTATATTCCTATGTAACAACAAAAGACACCGGTGAGTCCCGTGTTTAATATTTAACCAAAGAATGAGATATATTTTCCGAGCGGCATACCCCTTATACTAGCCCCCGCTGGGTCTACGTTTAGAGTTTTGTCCTCAACCCGAACCTCGAGATACTGATGTATAAACATGTTAAAAAATACCGTTCTGACACGAATGTCCGACTCTTTAAAATATTTACTCCCCGCAAGTAAAACAAATAGTAAATAGTTCTGAGTATTACACTGCGCAAAACCGGGGGTAGAATTTATTTTTTCTAAATTTTTTCTAAAAGCCAAATGAGCATATAAAACTGTAGTAAATCTACCCGCATGCCAGTTCGAAGTAATATAGGTATAAGCTTCTCTTAAATATTCGTATGAGTTGCCGCTCTTTGTCTCTAGTTCTTCAATTTTCTCTCTAATAGCATTCGGTATCTCCTTTGGTAATTTAAGTCTAGAAAATCCCATAAATGGAACCAAAATTCTTAGTACTACAAAAATTAAGAAAAAATAACCAGATATTAAAAAAAACGAAATATACAAAAAGTTCATAAAATTCAAATTCATAATATTAGTTTAGTACTAGGGTTTCCTGAGTCAAATTTAAAATCATCTAGATGCGGTCCGTTCCAAATAAATGCTAATATAGAGGAGATTTATATATTTATATGACTGAAAGAAAACATTACTCAGAAAACCTCGATAGTTCACTATCAACCTTCAAATGGGATTTGGTTCTTCAAGCCGCCGAAAAGGAAAGATTAGAAGAATATCCAATAAGTAGGATCGCTCAAATTTTTAATAGAAGCATTAAAGAAGGTAATTATAAAATAGGGGAGAGTGGTCAAAGGGGAAAGCATATAGAAGGTGATGTATTTGTTGATACATATTATTCGGGGCCCGATTTTCCAATCGTAGGCAGAAACAATATATATCAAGCCCAGGGGGTCGAGTTACGATCATTAACTTTACCAAAAAATTATGACTTACTAAAAAAATTGATGAAGGTTTTGAGATTTTTAGGCAGAATATAGATAAACAAACTGACAAATTAGAAGTTTCAAAAAAAATAGGTACTGCGATTTTATTTTTGAGTGGACTTAATCACATATTTCGTGACGCAAATGGTAGAACAGCCGTTGCCTTATGTGCTTATGTTATTGATAGATACGGGAATGCCAAATTTGATCCCGAATTTTTTGCAAGCCAACCCCATTCGTTTTTTATGTCATTAGGAGGCGTTGGTTTATTACCGAAAGGATACGATGTTGATTCGCTTATTTATGAAGGAGGATCGAGGGTAGTAGATATTGCTGGTCTGGATGAAATGCAAAAGTCAGAGTATTTAGCAAAATTTGAAGAAAACGAGAAGATATTAATTGATTGTTTCGATTGGAGTACAGGTAATATTGATAAGGGTAAATTAAAGGCCGGTATCCCAGGAGCAGATTTTTTTCTTCATGGTTATGAGGAGTTATATAAATTGGTTGAAAAAAGTATCAAGCTAGAAAGCTAAGCAAACAAAAGACACCGAATACTCGGTGTCTTTTGTTTTGGTAGACCATCTCGGAACAGGTGGAAAACTTTCTTGGCTTTAATAAAGGAGATTTATAAAAGTTTGTCTACTTCTTTGCTAGTGCTTGAAAGTGAATAATGAAAGCAATAATTACAGATATACCCACGCAACCAAGGAGGAATGAAGATAAAATTCCCATTTCAAAACCTACAACCTTACTAGCAAGAGAAATAAAAGCCCATATCAATCCGATAA
This sequence comes from uncultured Candidatus Saccharibacteria bacterium, assembly GCA_964434195.1. Lineage (GTDB taxonomy): Bacteria > Patescibacteriota > Doudnabacteria > UBA920 > UBA920 > CAYLIB01. The sequence goes on along the minus strand of CAYSUI010000009.1, from coordinate 4,545 downwards.
ACCCACCCAGCAAATAAAAATACGCTCCATAATCAATAAGTTTCTGTTTTCTCTGAAAATTTTGGAAGCTGGAAAAATTGCCTTTTTCCCAAGCAATCCGTTTTCCATTAGAAATTGCTAGTGGCCACATTCGAAACATAGAATAAACAGGTATGAAAGATTTATAAAATTCCTTACTTAAATTATTTAAGCTAAAAAAACGATTAGGTCCTAGAATAAGAGCTCCTATAGATTTTGAATCCAAAAATTTTAATTGCTCTTCCGATAAATTTGAAGTATCCATTGTTTGTTTTTAAGTTAAAAAGTTACCTTAACACCATTCTTTTCTGCTAACTCTTTTACAATATTTTCCAAGCGTTCAACCCTGTGCATAAGCACTGCCATTTCTTTGTAATAGTTATCGGCTTTCATTGCATAGTTATCGACTGAAACCTGAAGAGTTCTAAAGCCACTTTCAAGATTCCCCATGCGCTCCTTCAGCTCACCAAACTGCTGGTCAAAATATTCAAATAATTCTTTAAAATCAGTATTCATAGACTAAGTATAATCCTATGGAAAACTAATTACAAACCTTATTTAAAACAAAAACACCGGCAATTATGCCGATGTTATTGTTGGTACACCATCTCGGAACAGGTGGAAAACTTTTTTGGCTTTAGCAAGGGAGATTTATGTCGGTTTATCGGAAATTGATTTTTATCATAAAAGCTTTCCTAGTTCCTGACTCTTGTTAAAAGATCCGATTTCGTGTATATTTCTTTTTAAATCTTTCATAGAAATCACCAAGGAGATACATCGATGCCACAGTACTTTGTCTCGTGCACGTACAGGGAAATGAGCGGTTATTTTAGTGCTAAAAACATTATTGTCAAGGTTGATCTTCCTGATCTTTGGCGAACCATCGAATCGGAAACAATTAGAAGTTTGGAGTTAGGGAATCCGGAGGACTTTCGGATACACATCATAAAGTTACTTGAGGATCAGGATCATTCCCAACGAGCTTATTATTTATGGTTCTCATACCCTGAGGCCGATTCGGCAGGACCTCATACCAGAACCCTTATAGTTAGTGGTTCATCCGTATCAGGTTTATCTGACGTAAAATCGTTAGAAGCTGAATTCGATAAGGGTAGTCTATTCCCGGGGATGCAGCATGTTCTAATGAACTGGGAACCAATGGGGGTTATTACTTGAAGACTTAGTCAAAACGAGACTAGGTTTTTTTATTTTAATCAGTTTGTTAACATTTACTTTATTTTCAATCTCATAGAGTACAAAGGCTCATCTCAAATTCCAAACAAAAGAACACCTAGCTAGGTGTTCTTTTGTTTGGTAGACCAAGTCGAGACAGGTGGAAAACTTTCTTGGCTTTAGTAAGGGAGATTTATATATTCTTTACACGAACTGAATCTTTAGCTTTTATCTAAACGATAGTTCAATCTTCTGTAAAGCTTCAATAATTGCAGGAATGCAGGAAAACTGGGATAATGAAAAGGAATCTACTGATATTTTTAAATATTTACGAATATGACAATAGAAGAAATTAGAGAAAAAACTAAGCCTATACTTAAACAGTACAATATCTCTGAAGCCTATGTATTCGGCTCTACTGCAAGAGGACAAGCTCAAGCTGATAGTGATGTTGATATTTTGGTTAAATTTCATAATCTCAATGGACTTTTTGAGTTTGTAAAAATTAAACTGGATTTACAAGACGCTCTTGATGGCAGAAAAGTCGATTTGGTACAGATGGAAGCGGTCAGGTCAGAATTTAAACAGGATATTGATAAAGACAAAATAAGGATCATTTAAATATGGCGAGAAATAGTATTGTGGTTCTACAAGATATTATTGATTCTTGAGATAGAATAATTACGAATGTCTCTCAAGTGACTTTAGAAGAATTCAGGAAAGATATAAATTTACAAGACGCAGTAATTAGACGTTTTGAAATAATTGGCGAAGCAGTTAAACGGCTACCGGAAAACTTAAAATCTCAATATCCAGATGTACCGTGGAAAGTAGCGGCTGGCTTTAGAGATGTCTTAATTCATGACTATCCGGAAATTGTTATTGACCAAGTTTATATTACAGGCAAAGAGCATTTACCAGGATTTAAAGAACAAGTGAGAGAAGTTATAGGGAAAGAATATGCTGTATAATTTAATCAAATAAACCAGACAAAATATGAAACCTAAAGTATTATTAGCAGTTTTCATTTCAATTTTATTTTCTAACTTACTTCTTCTGCCACAGTTTGCGCGTGCCGAAGATTATATCCGGGTAATAAGTCCCAACGGTCAAGAATCTTTTGGTCTAGGCGAAACAGTTCAAGTCAAATGGAATCCAGGGTTATTTACAGGGAAAGTCTCTATAAGGTTGTTGAAGTATGCTGCTAAGCAGCCGTACACTAATACATACTATATCCAAGAAGAAATAGATAAAGCCGAAAGACAACAATATATAACTTCGGATTATATAGCTAATAGTGGTCAATACAATTGGATTATTCCTGCAGATGGCAAAGTTATTGTTGGAGATTATTACAGGATATATGTACAAGCAGATGGTTCTGCTGACGGAGATATTTCAGATGGTACATTCGGAATATTCAACCCATCAACAACCACCCCTCCGCCACAAAATACCAATGCTCATTATGGTAAAAACATACTTTTGCCAGATGGTTCTGTCTGCTTCGTCTCCCTTGTAGAACAACAATGGTGTTACACTTCAGGAGGCGCTTTTCTATCTTATAGTTACAATAAATTTAGCGATGTGATAACTGCCAGCGAAGCAGACAAAGCTTTAGCAAAAGGTTCTTTCATTCCACCAAGAGATGGTAAGATAATTTGCTCTGATAGAGGCAGCGATAAAGGAACTTGTTATTTAATAACAAACGGATTAAAAGCTGGTTTTACTTCAGAAAAAGTTTTTAAGGACTTAGGTTTTAACTTTACTAATGTACTTTACGCCGATGTTTCTTGGATGGGTAGTGATGCTAACATAACTTCTAGCACAGAAGCTCATCGTACCGGTGTTCTTATAAACAAATCAGGCACCGTTTACTTGGTCGGTCCAAATGGCTTATACGGCATACCTAATCCTGACATTCTTGCCTCCTGGGGCTATTTCTTAGACAATATTGTCCAATCAAACAACGCTGATTTATCAAAGTCAGAAATAGCTGTATTAAGTTACAGGACTCTAGATAAGATTCGACCGTACTAATACAGTTTATAAAACAACAAACACCTTCATTGCAGAGGTGTTTTTTGTTTTGCTTGAGTCTGAACAGGGTCTAAGCTTATAAAATTTTGTCATAAATAATGGAAAGGTAAAGGGGGCATGACCCTTTAATTAATGCTACCAAACAAAAGACACCAGAATTCTGGTGTCTTTTGTTTGGTAGACTAAGTCGAGACAGGTGGAAAACTTTTTTGGCTTTGATAAGCGAGATTTATTATTTCTTAACGTCCGAATCTGTTGTTCCATTGCAGGCGAAATAAATTGTTAGCCTGCGCCGCTTGTTCACTGTAATTATAAATTCCTGTTGTGAATTGACTGTAAGGATGGTTTTCCAGATTTTGCAGTGAGTAGGCTCTGGTAGCCCACGAAATAGCCACGTCCTTAATGAATGGTAGTTTAGAAATGGCTCCCAAAGATTTTTCGTTAAACTCGTATATATCGGTTAGGTTAGCGTAATGAATTTCCGCCCCGTTGTGCTCTATTGCCTCAGATAATTCCTGAGTGTATTGAGAGTCGGACAGGTCCCCTAAGGAATAGAGGATAGGTACTCCGTTTATTACCTCACAGGTTGCTCGGTAATTTTCATCTGAGGCAAGAAAATGACTTTCTCCCAAAGCCCTCATTTCCCATTCAAGAGATTCTTCCGGTTTAATTCTTGAGTTCCGCGCCTCTTCTGCAAGAGTACTTGAAAATACGTCATTCCTATATTGCGAAATACTTGAGGCATCTTTAGCTATGTTGCTAGTTAAGCGTAGCCATTCAATTACGAACTCATTATTATCAAGAACTAGCCATGCATCCACGTTTATATGCGGCGCTATGGAAAGTATGGAACCAGTTCCTACGACAATACCCAGTTTTAATTTACTTGTTTTTTCTTGTTTGTTTATGGTGTGATTAATGTCTGGAAGAAAATTGCTAAAGTTAAAATCATCCTTGTGTAAATACGGTACTGGACGTCGCTCAGTCCGACCACGGTGTTCAATATGATTAAGTGCAAGATTTAACCCCTCAATTCTATACTGTATTTCAAGTGATTCAGATTTTATCATTATAAATGTGTATAGCTAATATTCATGGATATTCTAACTTATATTGTCGATGGAGAAAACCTCAAGGCTTCCAATCAATTATTCCTAACGCTATTATGATTGATTTAAAGATGAGTTTAAACGAAGGCTAACTTCGTATGGGGGACTTAGTAATCAACAAAAGAACACCTTTGTAGGTGTTCTTTTGTTTGGTAGCGATACGGGGAATCGAACCCCGATTTGCTGGATGAAAACCAGCTGTCCT
>CAYSUI010000008.1:18110-58636 GCA_964434195.1 uncultured Candidatus Saccharibacteria bacterium | reverse complement strand
TACGAAAAAGGGGGGGCGGGAACTCTGTAGATTAATGACTGGTCGGTTTCCTAGTATGTTAGTTGAAACCACGAGACTTAATATACAGAGTGCTCGCCCACCTTTGTTGGGTTAACTCTTGGTTGTATTTTTTTCTGTAAAATACTAAACACTATAGCAAATATTTTGCTTTCTGTCAAGATATGTGGTATAAAATCGTTTTATTTAAGCCAAAAATATTTAGAATAGGCGTAGACAAGGGTGATCATATTTGGTACAGTAGGCTTTATTGGACGGACCCCACAACTTTAAAATAGGAGGAACTAATGAAACTGAAAAAGCGCGCTAAGAAATTCATTAAGTGGCTTGATAAAAGCGAGGTGATTGACCATCTGTGTTACGGGATCGCTCAAGGGATAATGACTTTTTGTGTGTTTCTCATACTCAACCCACACGCCCGTGCTCAAGAAATTGCAAAGGACGTGCCGGTGGCGATTCGAGAGTACAGAGGTACTACTTACTTCGAAATTCAGGGAACTAAGCTGGTCACTGAATTCGGGCAAGACTACCCCTATACCAGCAACCTCTACACCGACATTTGGAAAAACTATCAACTTATCAAGACGCTCTATGAGGCTGGCACCGAGAACCCGAAAGAGTTTGGCGTGGAGTTTACTACTCCGTCCAAGAAAGATAAGGGAATCCGGGATATCCGGGACCTTATAAATAAGCACTTTTCTTGGGTACTCGCTGCTAATCCCCCACCTAGAGTGAACGGTCGCAAGATTACCACCTTCAGCATCGGCGTTGTACCCTTGGAGGAGGGGTTCCTCAGAGCAGAGTTGAATTTCGGTTTTTCGCTGCTCGACGGCGAGGACCTAACTCAATTTGCCGAGGAATTGATTGAGGCACTCGAGGCTGAAGAAAAGGTAGAAGTGCTGGTGGAACCAAAGGTTGATAGAAGCCATATCCTGACTATTCAGGTACCGGGCAATCTGATTCCACTTGTGAAAGAGATTGCACTGGACCACCTCACCAAGAGTGGTTACTTCGTTCAAGAGCAGAACGAATGACGAACATTAGTTCGTCTTTTTTATTTACTTAAAACCCAGAAACTCACGACCCCCCTTATCCAGAGGAGTGACAGATACTCAAGGACGATCCTTGAGTATTTAGTGGGGTTATCCCCTGTTGTTAATAACTTGTGTATAAGTGTGTATAGGTTATGAATATCTTATGGACACATGATATCCACATAGTGTTTCCCTGTTTCACATTGTGATTGTTTACCAAAATCCTATTGCGTAACTTGTGGATTAAAATTTTGATGGTGTAGAAAAAAATCTACACCCCATTTTTATTGGGTTTTTGTTTAGAAATAAAAAAGACTCTTCGCGCTGAGCTAAAGAGTCTTTTGTTTTTGGTTTTTTCTTACTCCCCTGCTACTCGGAAGACTTCGTTTATGTCGGTTACACCGTCTAGGGCTTTCAGTAACCCGTCTTGGACCAATGTAAGCATTCCGTTGGCTATGGCTAGTTTTTTTACTTGAACCATTGAGGGCTCGGTGGAGATTAGCTCGCGCATCTCGTCGTTTATTTCTATAACTTCAAATATTCCGATTCGGCCTTTGTAGCCAAGTTTGTGACAGCGGTCACAACCAGGAGACTTTTGAAATTTTAGTTCGGCTGGAACTTTTATACCACTTTTTTCTGGGACGGTGCTTAGAATTGCCTTCACTCTAGCTAGAATTTTTTCGTCCGGGATATCCTGGATTTTACAATATGCGCATATTTTTCTAACAAGTCGCTGTGCAATGACACAGTTTAGGGCCGGACCGAGAACAAATGGTTTAACACCCATGTTGTATAGTCTTGGCACTGCTCCGGCTGCGTCGTTAGTGTGCAGTGTACTTAGTACGATGTGACCAGTGAGGGCGGCTTGGGCTGCGGTGTCGGCGGTTTCGCCGTCTCTTATTTCACCGACCATCACAATGTCTGGGTCTTGCCTGAGAATTGCCAGAAGGGCTTTGCTAAAGTCGTAGTTGGCATTGTGGTCTATTGGGGTTTGGGTTATTCCATCTAACTTATATTCAACGGGGTCTTCTATGGTGATAATTTTTACTCCGGGTTCATTGAGCTCTTTTAAAAAGGTGTAAAGTGTAGTAGTTTTACCACTTCCTGTTGGTCCCGTGGTAATTATCATTCCGTTTGGTTTTTTTAGCTCGGTATAGACAACTTCTCTTGCTTTGCCAGTAAACCCAAGGTCATTGAAACCTACGGTTAGACTATTGGAGTTTAAAAGACGCATAACGATGCTTTCGCCAAAAGCAGAGGGCAGTGTGGATACACGCACGTCTATGGGGGTGTTTTGGTAGAAAAAACTAATTCTTCCGTCTTGGGGGACGTTTTCCACGTTAAGTTTTATTTTGCTCTGAATTTTTATTCTTGAAACCAATGGTTTTTGGAGGGTTTTCTGGAAATGTAGTACATCTTGCAAAACTCCGTCTATTCTGAATCTTACTTTAATAAATTCATTTTCTGGTTCCAGGTGAATGTCAGATGCACCCAAATATACGGCTGCTCCGAAAACTCGGGTGAGAATTTCTGTGTGCGTAAGAGTATTCTGTAAAGTATTGTCTTTTAGGGCATAGAAGTCTTCGTCTAGATCTTCTTTTTTTAGCACCCTTATAGTTTCGTCCCTACTTGCACCCGGCCCGGTTACTTTTTGATAGAATTTTAAGACTGATTCAAAATTTACTTTTGAAATTACATATATACTTGTTTGATACTTTTGTTTCCACTCGACTAATTTGCTTGCGAGAAGTGTATTGCTTGGATTTATAGTTGCTATTCTAAGATCATTCTTGTCTTTATAGAAAACAACACTCTCTGCTGTTTTCGCTTCCTCAAAAGTGAGCATGCTCAATACGGAAAGATCTACCGGAAAATTTCTAAAATTCATATATGGTAGACCAGACTGTTTTGCCTGATAGATAGCCTCTTCTTCCTGAAGTTTGCGATTAAATTCGCCTAGTGCAGTATCTAGTTTTTTTGGATCGTGTAAAAAAGAGTTTGCCATACTTTCTTATTCTAGAGTTACAAGTGAAAAGTAACAAGTTATGCATAAAAAAATAACCCTCTAGGGGGTTATTTTTAAAAGTTTCTAACTAAGTAGTTGTTCGAAAGTTTTATTTAGGGCTTCTTCGGCTTCGCTTAGCGACTGGTCCATAAAGGAAAGTGTTACTAGGGTGTAGAAGTTAAAAGCGGTGCTTACTATTCCTGTGCTCGGAATGCTTGAAGTAATTTTTTCCTGATGGATCTGAGGATGAAGTGCTAAATAAGCATCTATTTGCTGATCTTGCTCTAAGAGTAGTGCTACTATTTTGAATCCAGATATGTTGTCTAAAAGTTCATGGAGAACACTTTCGGGTCTTACATTCGAATTCTCGAAGTCGGTTTTATCTAAATCGAGTTGAGTAAGGGTTGAGACTAAGACTCCTGGGGTTTCGCCTGACTTTAGACGAGCGAGTGCCCTACCCCAGACTTGTAAGAGCGCAAGTGGTTTTGTTTTATAGATGTACTGCACTGCTTCTTGATGATCTCCACCAAGATCCATAAGTTTTGCTGCGACCGTAAAAGATTTTGGTGTTGTTCTTACGTCTTGGAAGCTGTGTGTCTTGGAAATTATTCCTGAGAGAAGCGCCGTAGCTATTTTTGGGGAAATTTTTTCAGAATCCAACCGGACCAGTAATTCATAGACCACCTCAGAGACAGAGATTTGAGTAACATCTACCAAATTTAGAGCACCGTAATATTCGTTAGTGGCTTCTACATCTATATTAATGATTGGTGTTTCGAAGAAAAGGTTTGCTGAGTTTGAATAGAGATCCCCAAGGTCTTCTAGGTTGGTAGCTCCGATTGTTATTATGCAGTCTGGTTTCTCTAACTTTGAAATTACTGTTACGTCTGATTCTTTGAATTCACCTTCTTTTGGGGTTAGATAAATAACTGCAGTATCAGCTAGGGTTTCGTAAGTAAGTTCTCCTAATTTTGTTTCCTTCGTATTTACCTGGATGGTTAATTTTTTTTCAGTAAGAGAAGATATGTTGCCTACCCTGCTTCCACCTAAAAATGCGATTTCGTTTGGCAGTTCTTCTTGGCTACTGAGCGTTACGGTTTTTCCTTGGGACTTCAAAAAGTCCGCGACCGCAATACCGGTAGCGCCTATTTCAGGAGTAACAAATTTAGGTAGGCAAATGAGTATACGACTACTATTTTTTACTCTATCTACTGCTGATTCGATAATTTTTTCATCCATAATACAAAGTTTTTTTCAAATGAGTGGGAGCATCGCATATTTTATACAACAATTTACCCTTGTGGCGAGCTTTATTCAATCATATCAAAAGGGTAAAAATAGACAAAAAAAGAGCGATTTCCGCTTCTTTTTCTGGCAAGCTAAGTAATATAGGGAATTTTACATATGAAGTCAACGTAGGTAGAATTTATATACTTAGTTGAATAGATGAAAAGAACCCAAAAGAAACCAAAGAAGAATAGTGAAATGCCAGATATTCAGGTTGTTATAGACGAACTACCTGTTTTGGCGAAAAAGCTAGCTGGAGACATAAAGGGTGGAGAGGTCTTCGGTTTGGTAGGAAATTTAGGGGCTGGAAAGACTACTTTTGTAAAGCTTATAGCCAGCGAGCTTCGGGTGAAAAGCACTGTAACAAGCCCAACATTTGTTATCATGACTACACATTCTGGCTTACTTGTAGGAAGCGAGAACGTTATAGAGTTACACCATTTAGACGTATACCGCCTAAAACACCCAAGTGAATTTTTACAATTAGGGATAGCTGAGTTATTTAATGACCCTAAGGCTGTAATTTTTATAGAGTGGGCGGATAAAGTTAAGCATGCTCTTCCAAAGTCTACGATATATATAGAAATAAAAAATGAGAAAAAACAGAAAATATTTGAAGATTAAACTATTTACTTTCTTATCGGTGATAGGTTTGGGTTTTTATGCTAGCCCAACTTCTACTGTATTAGCACAGACAGTTGATGTAACTAGGCCAACGGAAATACTAGAGAATGGGGTTGAAATACTTTTAAACTGTTCTGGTTGTAAACCACAAGCTAGACAAATTGCTCTGCCCAAAGAGCTTCTTAAACCTTTAAGAAGCCCTATCACTCTTCCGAACATAGACAGAAATATGGTCTCTACAGATACAGCAGAGTCTGCTAGTAGATATTTTGCCGGATTACCAGACAAGCCGGTTCAGGTTTCTCAGACTAGTTATTACTATGACCCTAACCCTATTTACAATTGGGTAATAAGTAATACAAAAAACTACGTTAGAACAAGCCAAGAACCAGTGCTAGAAATTGAAAAAAATAAAGTTAAGAATTTTGTTCCTCCTGTGGATGGGTTACTTATAGATTACAAAAAAACTACCGAGGAAATTATCTCTAAACTACAAAACAGCGAGACGAAAGCATTAGCATCCACGGTAATTGAACCTCCTTCGAAAAAGCTTTCTGAGATAAATGACCTAGGTATAGACACCCTACTTTCAAGAGGAGAATCAAATTTTAGAGGTAGCCCCAAGAATAGAAGACACAATATAAATATTGGTGTTTCTAGACTCAAAGGAATGATAATTGCACCAGGCGAAGAGTTTAGTTTCAATAAAAACATTTGCCCTGTAGATAAAGAGGGTGGTTGGCTTCCAGAGCTTGTTATAAAGGGAACTGAGGAAGGAACTATCCCTGAATATGGCGGTGGTTTGTGCCAAGTATCCTCTACCACATATCGTGCGGCAATGAAGGCGGGCCTACCAATTACCATGAGGAAGAACCACTCGTATGCGGTGCAGTATTATTCTCCACAAGGTAGTGATGCTACTACTTACTGTGGTGGAATAGATTTTAGGTTTAAGAATGATACAGCGGGGAGCATATTGATATGGCCGTACTTAGTAGATAAAGATAATCTTGCCTTCGATTTTTACGGCACAAAAGATGACCGCATAGTAGAGCTTAAAAAGCCGGTTGCATATGACAGAAAAAGTGATGGCTCTATGAAGGCAATTTGGGAGAGGAGCGTGACTAAAGATGGTGTGACAAAGAAAGATGAATTTAAATCGGTTTATTTATCACCAGCATTATTCCATAAAGAAGAAAAACTAGATTCTAAGCCAGCAAACCCAACTGTTGGGACTCCACCAACAACACCCCCACCAGCAACGCCGACTAATTAATAAAAAATACCGCGAAACCTGATTTGGTTTCGCGGATTTTGTTTTACTAAACACCACCTACAGACAGAAGCGGTTTGAGATGTGTGGTAATAAAATAAAGCATGCCGAGGAAAAGTGCTGTTCCTAGGTAGTAAAGTGACCAACGAATTTTGTCTGCCTTTATAGCTTCGGGGTCCTCTTCGCTGTACTGTTTATCCTCTTGAACTGAACGTGCGATAATTCGCCCACAGAAACCACCAATAACCGTGACAAGGGGTAAAGTTATTAGGTGATACCAATTCAGAAGGCTACAGACCAAGAAGCCTCCAGTAAGGAGCATGGATGCGCGGGCAATACCCTTCCAAAGAGGCCTGACTCTTGAGTTTTGAAGCAATATTACTAATATAAAGGCTAAAAGGAACCAATGCATTTTGAGCACTACCAGCAACATAGAAAGCACTCCGATCCAAAAATATTTTTTTGATATATTGAGTGCCACTCTACCACCATCAAGCGGAGAAAGCGGGATTAGATTTAGTAGATTAATAAAAATACCAATTTTGATGAGCTCATAGTACTGAACACTCCCTGTAAGGAGACAAAAACCCAGCAGCAGTAGTACTCCAACCCCTCCCAAAAGAGGACCCGCCAGGCTTCCCTTCACCTCCTCGTCGGGTGTCAATTTTTTGGTTATTCGTATAAGGGCGCCCACGAAAGGGATAAACACTGGAGGTTCGGGGTTCATACCTATTTTTCGAAAGTATAACCAGTGTCCAGCTTCGTGGAATAAAATCAAAGCTGTAAACAGCGCACCTGCCATAAGACTACCAAACAATAATCCGTATAGGGACGAAAACAAAAACATACTTGCGATACTATTCGCCCAGTCCAGACATGTCGGTAGGGGCCTAACGATTTTCATTTCTTCCATACTAATTCCTCCTTTAGTAATTACTCCTGGTTGCGCTTATCTAGAGAGCAGCCGAGAGTTTGTTCAATATATTTAGAATCCGAAATTTGGATGAGTGAATATAACATGAATTATTTAAATTTTCCAGCTTAAGGTGGGGACACGGGATTTAGTGGGTTTATAATTAAGATCATTATTGTTTATACTTCTTAATATGATTGAAATTTCTGAGACAAACCTAGACGAAATAATTCCAGACACAACGCCGGATAGCCAGTTTGAAGTAACCTTAAGACCCGGTAATTTGAATGACTATGTTGGCCAGGATAGTATTAAAGCCACACTTTCAATAATTATGGAGGCGGCTAAACAACGAAAAGAACAACTGGAACATATTCTTTTTTATGGTCCACCGGGACTTGGAAAAACTACTTTGGCTTTAATAATAGCTAAAGAGATGGGTCAGAATATTAAGACCACTTCTGGTCCGGCTATTGAAAAAGCTGGTGACTTGGCATCTCTCTTAACAAGCTTAGAGCAAGGGGATATTTTATTTATTGATGAAATCCATCGTTTACCAAAAACGGTTGAAGAAATTTTATACCCCGCGATGGAAGATAGGGTTTTAGATATAATGCTTGGGAAGGGTACTGGTGCTAGAAGTATTCGTATGGACCTCCCCCACTTTACAATAATTGGCGCGACAACCCAGGCGGGTGCAATAGCCTCTCCGCTTAGAGATAGGTTTGGTGCAACGTTTAGACTAGAATATTACGAACCAGATGAATTAAAGAAAATAATTTTGAGATCGGGCGGAATTTTAGGGACTGATCTAGAAGATGATGCGGGAATGGAACTAGCAAGAAGAAGTAGGCTTACGCCAAGAATTGCAAATAGACTCCTAAAGAGGGTGCGAGATTTTGCCCAGATAAAGGGCCATGCTAAAATTGGGGTGAATGCTGTTAAAGAAGCACTTGAGTTACTAGAGATTGATACTGCCGGTCTGGATAAGAATGACCGCAGGGTGTTACTAACTATTATAGAAAAATTCGGCGGGGGCCCGGTGGGACTTTCTACAATCGCCGCCGCTACTGGTGAAGAAATTAATTCAATCACTGACGTATACGAACCTTTTCTTTTAAGAAGCGGGTTTATAGCAAGAACACCAAAGGGTCGAGTTGCTACAGAAAACGCTTATATTCATTTAGGAAAAATTTTTCCTAAGAAAGAGTTGCTCTAATTTATGCCTCAAAATATTGTGTACTTAATAACCGCGGGATTCTATTTTTTAATGATCGCGGTTTTCGGTTTTTTTAGCCTTTTTACGGCTTATATATTAGTGCGTTATGGGAGATCCAGAATAATAGCACTAACTACTTCGGGAATATATGTTATTTTCTTTTTAATCTTACTCGTTACTTCGCTTAAAACACTTTCACAACTTAATGTAATTTAAAAATATGCACGAACTTTTTCCAGGACAAAATGAAGATGAAAAAATATATATAGTTGTGAGAGAACACCCGGTTATATTGGTTATAAAGGTTTTAGTTTGGTTGTTGTTTGTGGTTATTCTGTTTGCTTTCAGGTCATATGGACCCACTGCACTACCCTTTCTATTTTCCGGACAAGTAGCGACAGTAGTTTCTGTACTGCAACAAATATATATACTCTTTCTAGCGCTATCTTTGTTTATTATTTTTGTTCTTTATTACTTGAATATTCACATTGTTACAGAAATGCGGGTGGTGGATGTGGATCAGGTAGGCTTGTTTAAACACCAGGTATCGATACTTAACATCTCTCAGATAGAGGATGTTACTAGTGATACTAAAGGGATACTTGGAACCTTGTTCGACTTTGGAACGGTTTATATTCAAACGGCGGGAGCAAGGGAAAGGTTTGAACTGGATAATATTCCACACCCAGGTAAACTCTCAAAGATAATTATTGATTTGTTCGAGAAGCACCAGGGGAATAAACTAAAGGGATAATTTGCTAAAATTAAGGTATGAAGAAATGGGTTAATGGCCCATTTTTTTTATTTATAATATACTTAGATATCTTTAAGTGAATAATGTAAAAGGTATGAAGAATAAAGAAAAATCACAAAAAAAGAAAACTATAGTCGCAGTTAGTGGGGGTTTTGATCCGATTCATATTGGCCATGTACGACTCATACAAGAGGCCTCTAGGTTGGGCGATGAAGTTGTGGTTATTCTGAACAACGATAACTGGTTAATGAAGAAAAAGAAGTTTGTATTCATGCCAGAGAAAGAAAGAAAAGAAGTTATTGAAGGTCTTAGGAGCGTAAGCAAAGTAATAATTTCTTCTCATAAAAAAAACCCTAGTGATATGAGCGTTGCAAAGGAACTTGAGAAACTAAAACCAGATGTTTTTGCCCAGGGTGGAGATAGAAAGGATAGTAAGTCTATCCCTTCTGCAGAAACGCTTGTATGTGAAAAAATTGGCGCGAGGATTGTTTATAATGTGGGTTGGGGTGGGAAGGTGCAGTCGTCTTCTTTAATGGCAGCGAGAATGATTGAGAACGCAATAAACAATGTCTGTCCATGTAAGAGCGGCAAGAGCTATACAGAGTGTGGACTTAAAAATACACTGGAGCATAAAAAACTCTTAAAGAATTTACTAAACGGATAAATAAAAAAACCAGTTATTAACTGGTTTTTTTCTTATTCTACTTCTTCTGCGATACTTGGCGTGAGAGTTACATGCTGAGCGGCCATTTCCAGGGGATGAGTGGTGGTTATGAAAGTTTGGAATTTACCTTGTAGGAATTTTAGTAGATAGGTTCTGCGGTTTTCATCTAACTCACTTAACACGTCGTCGAGTAATAAAATTGGGGTATCTCCTCCGACGGTTAGATATTCTAGTTCTAGAATTTTTAAGGCTAGAACTTGGCTTCTTAGTTCACCTCTAGAGGAGAAGGGAGATAGGTATAATCCCTCACTTTTAAGGTAAAAATCGTCACGATGTGGACCTACCAAACTTGTCCCCAGAAGACGCTCTTTATCCCCCATCTTATCCACTTGAGCGGAAAAGTTTTCTTGTATCTCTTCAAGGGTGTCGCCCGCTATAGTCTCATACTCTACCTCGACAGGACGGTGAAAGCCAGAAATTGAGGTATAAACTTCAGCAATGTTTTGGTTTAAGAATTGAATATAACCTTTTCTGTCTAAAATTATTCTACTACCGAGTTCTATGAGTTGTTTATTCCATGCCGGTAACGCTTCCGCAGAACCTTTACCAGCTTTAGCATCTAGGAGAAGTTTGTTTTTCTGGGCTAAAACTTTTTTAAAACTCGCACTATCATCCAAATAACCAATGTCTTTTTGAGAAAGCACCATGTTTAGATATTTTCTTCTAACTTCTGGTTGTTTCCCAAACATATCCACGTCGCTAGGTTCAAAAATTACGACTCTTAGGAAATTTTGAGCATCTTTTCTTTTTCTCTTTACCCCATTAATCCTAAAATTGGCATATATCTTTTCTCTGTTTTCTAAATATATTTCTAAGACTACGTCTTCGGAATTTTTTTCACATTGCAGGCGAATTTCGGCTTGGCTGGCTCCTTTTAGGAAAATGAACTCTGCGTCGTCCCTAAAAGACTTGAATACAGAACCAAAATATACAGATTCTAGTAAGTTGGTCTTCCCAACAGCATTTGGACCACTAAGCACTACCATCTGGCTTGTTATATCGAGGTTAAGGTCTGGATAATTTCTAAAGTTTTTGAGTTGTATGTTTTTTACGTGCATATTTTTTAGAATGACGAATATAGATTAGGTTGTTATTGGCATTACCAGGTATAAATATTCGATTTTATTTTTAGGAGAAAAAATAACAGGGCTTGTATTGTTTATTATTTTTACTGTAACAGTGTCTCCCTCTATAACACTTAGAGCATCTTGTATATATCTGTGGTTAAAAACAATTTCCCCTGCTGGACCTGTGACTATAGCCTCCACCTCGGCGTTACCTTCACCAAAATTCTCTGAAATTGCTTTTATTTTTAAACTGTCTTCATAAGAAAAGTGAATAGTGTGTGATCCTTCAGAAAACACACTGGCTGTTTTTAGAGCACTTCCCAATGCTTGTTTTTTAACTTCGATAATGGTTTCGAAATTCTTGGGGATTATTTCTTCATATGGGGGGAAATTTCCATCTATAAGTCTACTGACTACCTGGGTTTCCTGGAAACGGAAAAGAATTTGGGTATCCCGTGCTTGAATTTCGATATTTCCCTGTGAAGAACCAATAATCCTAGAGATTTCTGATACGGTTTTATTTGGTACAAGCAATTTTCTACTCTCTGTTGGTTTTTCCAAAGTAATAAGTCTTTCTGCTAAACGATAACGGTCGGTTGCAACAAGTTTTAGACTTTTATCGTTAAATGAGAATAGGACGCTTGAAATTTCTGGTTGGGCTTCGGAGTTAGCTGAAGCGAAGACAACCTGGTCCAAGGCGATTTTAAAGCTTTCAGCGGGCAAGTGAACAACTTCCCCACCCTCAACTGTTGGTATAATTGGAAATTCTTCTGGTGAGATGGTTTTTAATTTAGCTGAAGCGGTTTCCGTTGATATAAGAAGCTCAGTCCCTTTAAGTTCTAGGGTAATATTTTTATTAGGAAGGGAGTTTACTAGGTCACTGAAGGGTTTTGCAGGAACACAAACTCCACCTTCGGTATCGATCTTACAGCGAACATATGTGTTTATTGCTATTTCTAGGTTAGTTGCTGAAATCTGGAGCTGGCCTGATTCAGTTTTTAAAAGTACAGTATTTAAAACAGGTAAAGTGAGACTGCTAGAAATAATTTTAGAAGCAGCACTTAAACCTGTTTTTAGATTTTCTTGAGTGCAAACAATTTTCATATGGGTGGATGGCGAATAATGAATGAAGAATGACGAATAACGAGTAGTCTCTGTTTAGGATTTTGTTTTGCACACTTTTTGTTTTAACTAACTGGTTTATGGTTCCCCACCTTCGTGGGGATGACGTCTATATATAGTTTTTGATTAGATCGTCAGTTATCCACTCTCTGTATTATTTATTAGTTTATAAATTAAATAAATAGTAATAGTAATAAGGGCTGGGGAGAAGCGGATAAGTAGATAATGATGAATAGAGAATGATGAATAACGAGTGGCGAGGAGAAATAACTTGGGGGTGAGGGTGGGGACTGTTTAGGATAACTTTTTGGTGCAAGTTTTTATCTACAGGGTTATCAGTTGTTTACGTACAGTTTTTCCATAAGTAGATCTAGCTCTTGTTTTATGGATGGGTCGTTGTTTGTTTGGCCTTCAATTTTTTCCACAGCGTGCATAACTGTTGTGTGGTCTCTGCCTCCAAAAAATTCTCCTATTGTCGGAAAAGAGCTGGAAAGTTCTTTTCTGGCTAGGAACATGGCTATTTGTCTTGGTTTAACGAACTCTTTGCGGCGTGATTGCTTTATTAGATCCTCTACGGTAAGGTTGTAGAATTCTGCAACAAGTTGGGCAATTTTTTTAAGACTTGTAACCTTCTTTTTTGCTTGAACCATGCCCGCTAAGATTTCTCTTGCTTGATCTATGAACAAAGCTTTGTTTTGCATTTGTTGGTAAACAACAAGTCGATTTAGGGCGCCTTCTAATTCACGGATGTTAGTGACTATGTTTTCTGCTATGTAGAACAGGATGTCTTCTCCTAGACTGACGCCTTTTTTTGACATCTTGGTTCTTAATATAGCCATTCTGGTTTCCAGGTCCGGTGCTTGTATGTCTGCTACCATTCCCCATTCGAATCTAGAAACTAAACGAGCCTCGATTGAAGGGATGTCTTTAGGAAGACGGTCGCTGGTGAGGATTATTTGTTTTCCTGCTTCTCTTAGTTCGTTGAAAGTATGGAAAAATTCTTCTTGGGTTCCTTCTTTGCCAGCAATAAATTGAATATCGTCTATGAGAAGCATATCTACTCCTCGATAGACTTTTTTGAACTCTTCGGTGCGTTTCCCTTGGATGGCGCCAATATAGTCGTTAGTGAATTTTTCACTAGTAACGTAAAGAATTTTCGCGGAGGGTTTGTCTAAGAGGTATTTGTTTCCAACCGCTTGCATTAAGTGGGTTTTTCCTAGTCCTACTCCACCATATATAAACAGTGGGTTGTATTGGCTTCCTGGGTTTTTTGAAACGGCTTGGCTGGCTGCGTGGGCTAACTCGTTATGTTTTCCGATAATGAAACTTTCGAAGATGTATCTTGGATTTAATCCTGATTGTTCGCTTGTTTGAGGGGGAAGTTCTCTTACAGGTACGGTTGGGGCTTGGACGTATTCAGTTGCTGTAAAGCCTACGTGCGTGAGTGATTCAGTAGGATTTGTGGAAGGGGGTGTTGG
Organism: uncultured Candidatus Saccharibacteria bacterium; assembly: GCA_964434195.1. Lineage (GTDB taxonomy): Bacteria > Patescibacteriota > Doudnabacteria > UBA920 > UBA920 > CAYLIB01. The sequence goes on along the minus strand of CAYSUI010000008.1, from coordinate 45,118 downwards.
CTCTGGTTTCGCTACTGGTGTGTTGCCAAGTTGGTATTTTATAAACTTAACTTCTGGTGCAAGGGTTTTAAGCGCTTTCAACATATCGGCGTGGTATTTGTTTGCAATCCAGTCTCTGGTGAAGGCGCTTGGAACGGAAACATATATAGTGTCTTCGGTTCTTTCGGCTACGCTTGTGTTTTTAAACCAAGTGTTGAAATTGGCACGACTAAGAGTGACCTCTAAATTACCCAATATAGCCTGCCATAGTTGCTCGTTAGTCATAAAAATAGAATTTGTTTAGGTTTCTTAAAAAATATCAGTGGATAAGGTTCGTTTTCTTATTCTAATTGGTAGTTATCAACATGTAAATAAAAAATTAAAACCGCATATTCATGCGGTTATAATTTTTATAGTGCAAAAATTGGGGATAAGTTGTGTAATATGTGGATATCTTTGGAAAACTTCTGGAAAATTTCTTGTGAATTATTCGCTTGTGTGTGGATAAGAGGATTATTCAGTGGATTTTGTTGGTTTTTTCTTCTCTGTGGATGATCCTGCTACATTTCCTTCTTCTTGTGATTCATCCGTCTGTAGGGGTGCATATTCTATAACTTTAGAAGTGCTGGGTCTCCATAGAATAGCTTTTTTTGCCTCTTTAAAAATTAAAACTTTATCCCCCTCTGAAGCATTTTTGAAAAATGGTTGATTTTGTAGTTTGGATACATCTGTAACTGTGGCTATTGTTGGTTGTTCCCCACTTGGAAGAGTAATAAACTTTCCTACTGTCTCTATTAGGTTTGTGTTATTGTCCGCTGGGGTCGGACTTGAGGCTTTAGAGAGTTGGGATTTTATTTCAGAAAGCTGATTTTTGGCTTTAGTAAGCTCTATATGCTCGTAAATTGCGAAACTACTTGCTCCTATGAATGCAATGGTTAGTGCTGCTACGGCAGTAGTCGATAAATTATGTGAGAAATAGTTTTGTGACCATTGTTTAGCCCTTGAAATTGCTGATTTGGGTAATACTATAGGAGTTATGTTTTGGGGTTCGGGGCGTAATTCTTGAACAGGGATATGGGGAATGCTGGTTTCTTCGTCGGTTTGAGGGGGTACGTTGTCTAGTTTTTGTTTTTTGGTACGCATATTTATATATTTTTAAGTACGTATAGTATAGCAAATGAGAAAGCCGGGTTGGGTACCCGGCTTTCATGGTTATTATGGAGATCCTCCCCCACCACCGCCACCTTGGCCACCACCGGATTGGCCTCCGCTACATGCTGGGGCTGGGTCTGGGCTGTCTCCCCCTTGGAAAACTACAGTTGGAGCGGAAATATAGCCAGAACCGCCGTTGGTTATAGTAACCAAAGTTACTGAACCATTTGAGATAGTTACAGTTCCTACAGCTCCAGAACCACCATTTACAATGACGAAACAGACATTTGGGGAAGATACATAATTGCTACCACCGGAATTTATGGTTACAGAGGCTACGGTGTTGTTTGAAAGTACGGCAGTACCTGTTGCGGCAATGAAAGATCCGCCACCTTGGCCACCGCCACTTTGACCTGCGCCGCCACCACTCGCGTTTTCTCCTATGTTACTACCACCGTTTCTTATGATGAACCTCCAACAAGCACTATTATTACTACCATCTATGGCGTTTTGGCCAAGAATTACTGTGTTAGTACCACCAGCACAACCTGAATCTTTTATATATGCATAGTTAATTACAGCTGTTCCTGTGAGATTGATGTTCCACCTGACTCCGGCTGAATCGGATGCGATATTTACCGGTATCCCTTGAGCTCCGCCTATTGTTACGGTTCCTGCAAAGCCAATAGTGCCACCGTTTTTGAATTGGATGGTTTTTTCCGAAGAGGGGGTCATTGTGAAGTTGTAGAAGTTGATTGTGCTGGTTGAACCGTTTACTTGTGAGGTAAGGCCTGTTGGATTTATGACAACTGTACCGTTGTTGTGAGTGAAAGTGCCGTTGTTCACGAAGTTGCCGCCTACAATAAGATTGTTCGTGTTTGAAGCGCTTAAGCTATCACCAATAATAAGATTGCCAGAAATGGTGAGTGTTGGGTCATTGGTGTTCAGTTCAAGGGTTCCTGCGGTTATGGTTAGGTTATTGTTTACTGTGTAGGTACCGCTTGCAGAAGTGAAAGTGTTGCTTGTTCTGTTTACAGTAAGGTTATAGTAGGTGAGTGCGGGGATAGTAGTGCCAGTAGTAGAAGTTGAGTTAAACGCGACTGTTGAAGTTGAAGCGGTAAATGTGCCTACTCGAGTAAAGACCGTACCGTTACCTGTAAGTGAGATGGTGCTTGAGCCTGCGTTTAGGAGTGAGTTAGATGTCACAGTAAGAACATCTTGTACGGTTATAGTTGTGTTGGTGCCATTAATATTTACAGCGACTTCATCGTTTGAATTTCCAATGGTCAGTCCACCGAAGGTGATTGTACCGGTAGTACCTGCACAAGATGCGCCATTTGATCCTATACAAGGAGTGCTGCCTGTGGCAGTGAGTATTGTTGTTGTGGTACCACTGTTTTGAGTAAGCGATTGACCGCTTGCAACCTTAATATCTCCGGAATTCGCGTTTGCTGTGTTACCAACAATTAAAGCATTTGAACCCATACTGAGTACTCCAGCAGTTACAGTTAGGTTAGAGTTCGCAGTAATTGCGACACCTGCGGTGAAAGTAGGTGTACCACTCGTTGCGTTGATAACAAGATTGTAGAAGGCGTTTCCGCTGGTCATAGCTGCGGATGAAAGAGCGGTTACGCCGGAGGAGCTGGTGTATGTAACGGTTGAGGTTGCAGCTGTTAATGTTCCTGATCGAGAAAGAGGGGTCCCTGTACCAGAAAGTATCCAGTTTTTACTACCTAAATTGAGGGTTTTATCTGGAGAAATACTTAAGACGGATGAGATAGTTATAGATCCTGTACCTGTGGCTGTTACTGTCCCGTAGGGGACTGTATCGGTGAAGCTGAGGTTGTTAAAACTCCAGTTGTTGTCACCCCCGAAATTGCCTGAAGGTCCGTCTATTGTAAATGTTCCGCCACTCATAGTTATGAAACCGGTTCCTGTTACTGCGCCGCTGTTAACGGTTACATTTTGAGTTCCTTGGAGCGTGCCAGTGTTAACTGTGAGTGTGTTTGCTACCTGCATTGCGTTAGTGGATACTGCCCAGGATCCTGAACCGGAAATAATTAGATTATAAAATATGCCGTTGGAATTGTTTGCGGTTATGGTTTGACCTGCGGTGGATCCGTCTAAGGTTACAGTGCGGGAGCTGTGGGTGAAGGTACCGGAGTTGGTCCAGCTCTTTGCGACGGTCATGTTATTGGTATCACTTGCAACAAAAGTTGTGTTTGCGCTTATGGTAATACTGCCGTTAATGTCTATGGTTGGATCGTTTGCAGTTGCGGTGATTACGATACCGGTATTAGTACCGTTGCCAAGGGTAAGGTCGTTTGAGATTGCAAAGGTGCCGGAGGGTAGGGTATAGGCGGTGGAGTTGGTTCCGGGTTTTAATTCTAGGTTATAGAAACCGAAGTTGGGAACTGTTATGCTGGTTCCGGTGGTCAGGACCACAGTAGATGTTCCAAAGCTGAAGTTGCTAGATACAGCATTTATTGGACTGTTACCAGCGATGGTAATTGTTGTGGCTCCAAGTGAAAGTGTGCCTGCTGCTATCGTGAGATTGCCTGCTAACTCTGAGCTATTAGACATTGTCCATGCTCCACCTAGACCGTCAAAAGTTAGATTGTTAAACTTGCCTGTATTTCCGGTAAGGGTTCCACTGAGGGTTTTACCAGTGGTAATACTGTTCATTATTACGGTACCGGTACCTGCGGTAAAAGTACCAGAGTTGGTCCAGGAGCCACCGACAATTAAAGGAATCGTAGATGAAGCTTGTAATACACCCGTTGAATTTATAATTAAGTTCCCTGAAACACTTAAACCTTCGTCATTGGTTTCATTATCAAGAGTAGTTGTACCGGTGTCACCTGATTTACCTACTTCGAGATTGCCACTTACTACTATTGGAGTGGTGGAATTTAGAGTAACCGTATAACTTGATCCGGTGCCATTGCCAATTATTAAGTTATTGAATCTCCAAGCAGTAGGAGTGGTGTACCAAAGTACTGCATCGTCGTTACCGGAAGCTCGGTCATAGCCAGCGGCTACGAATCTCGCTAAGTGTGTATCATAGACTAAGCCCTGAATATCTTGCTTAGCCGAGTCAGTGTCTATGTTTCTTGCATTCCAGGTGGATGTCGGAGTAGTGGTTTCCCAAATTATTGGACCGTCGTTTCCGCTAACATTCCAAATACCACCAATAGCGTAACGGCCGGTTAGCGGATCAAAGGTTGGGTTGGAGTGCGAGCTTTCAAAACCGCTGTCTGTACCCATGTTTCTTCTGGTCCAGGTGCCAGATGGGGTCGTGGCGTCCCACATTACTTGATCGAACTGAAAACCGCCAGTAGCGTCGTGTACACCGAAGACATAATATTTACCAGCAGTTTTGTCATATCTTATTTGGTAACCAGCTTGAATATTGGAAGCGTCTTCCACTAAGCGAGCAGTCCAGGAAGAAAGATCGGTTGATTCCCAAACATATGCTGCTCCGCTGCTTGTTCCGGATTGGATTTCCCCAACAGCGACGAAAAGTTTGTCGTATGGGTTGTAGGTAACACTGTATACGTTATCGAACGAGCCTCCAGTAGCTAACGCATATCCTGTCCAAGTGCCATCGAGGGCTGTGGCTGTCCAAATATAACCATCGGTTCCGTTCTGGTCTGTTGAACCTGCGGCGATATAGTAACCGTTTTGATAAATAATATCGTAAGCTTGTTGGGTTCCGGTTCCTGTTGCGATGGTCCTGGCTGTCCAGTTCGTTAAGTTGGTAGATTCCCACACAACTGCATCGGTAGATTTGCTGCCAACGATGAGGTATTTGCCGTTTGCGGTATCGTGATAGATATTGCTGGAAGTGGGTGATCCGGAAGTGTCTACATCTCGCTGGGTAAGCGAGTCTAGATTTGTTCCTTCCCAAACCACAACTTTTCCTGCGTTCGAATCAAAGCCGGCTACTACATATTTTCCAGTGGTTTTGTCGTAGATAATGCCAGTAGCTTCTTGGGTGCCGGTTCCGCTGAGTAAGGTGACTTCGGTTGCGGTAAAGTCGAGCGCACTTCCACCGCCAAAAGTTTTGCCGCTGGTGGCAACGCGCTGTTCGAATGTACCGCCAGTTAAATTTATTTTTCCTGTACCACCCACAGACCCAACTACGTTTATTGTTCCGCTACCACTGCCGTTGAGTGTGCCGGTGGTGGTTAGGTCGCCAGAAATTGTGGTATTGCCGTTTCCGGTTGTGAATATGCTACTTGCGGCAATTGTGGTGTTGCCTGTAACTATGAACACAGGGCTGTTAGTATTGTTTGCGAGAGTAAGGGTGTTAGAACCGTTACCTACTGTAAGCGCTCCGCCGACAGTGAAGGTGCCTGCTAGCGGGGTGTAAGTAACTGTGCCAGCTGGAGTAAAAGAAAGGTTGTTAAATGTCCCAGAGTTTATAGAAGTTGCTGATGTAGTGGTGAAAGCAGTGGTGTTGCTGTTAGGGGTGAAGGTGCCGCTTACACATAGCGGGACTGCTGCGGAGTTTGAACAGGTAGATGAAGTTCCGCTTCCAGTAAGTGTTAAAGTTTCACTGCCACCGGTGTATGTGCCGGCGACTTCCAGTTTGGGTGTTGTTACTGTGTTTCCTGGCGCGAAGGTCGCACCGCTGGCGATTTTTAATTCCCAGTTGGGGGACACGGTTAACACACCGCTGTTTGCGGTAAAACCAATGTCGGTGTCGGCACAGCCAGTGCCGGTGTCATTGTCGCAGTTGGCGAGATCGGTGTTGGCGATATTTCCAGTGTTAAAATTTTCTAAGCGGATTTGGTCGCGGACAATACTTAAGCCTGTGCAGTTAGGGTTTCCGGTACAAGAAGTACCATATTTTAAGACCAGGGTTCCACGGTTACCACCAGCAGTATCTAGCCATAGAGTAATGAAATCCCCGGCAGATGGGGCTAAGTTTGTTGTAAAGCTGAAAATGCCGCCACCATCGGATGAGCCGCTAGATGCTGAACCCCCATTTACTGAGGCTTTGATTGTGTAACCTGTGCCGTCAGTAGTGATTTCGTCGTTTAAGTAGACCGTACCGGCGACAGTTATACCTGCTGATGCGAACACCCAACATGCACCATTGTTGCCACCATTGGTGTTGCCGGTTCCGGTTACGTCTATGGTTGGGGAAGATACTGTGCATGCAGACCAGGTAACTGTAGTGTAAGTTACGTTTGAACTAACTAGGTTTGTAGTATTGATAGTCCAGGAAGAAGAACCGGTTGTGGAGTTTAGGGTTACGTCGTTTCCTGCGCCAGATGTACCTGTTAGGGTTAGGGTACCGGCTACTGCGAAGGTTTGCCCTGCGGTAAAGAGTAGGTCTTTACCTGCTGTGGTGACTTCAAGGTCTTTAAAAGAAATTGATCCTGAAATAGTAGATACCTTGGTGTTATCGTTAAAAATAACTTTTCCATTGTTGTGTGTGAATGTTCCTGAGTTGCTAAAGTTGCCTCCAATAGTCATGTTTCCTCCTGGGGCAACGAAGGTTCCAGCAGAAATGTTTAAATTTCCACCAATGGTTGTAGTTCCGGTAAGTGTTAAGGTTCCTGTTCCGCTTTTTGTAAGACTACCAGTAGAGCCTACTGTGCCAGCAAAGCTTATGTCGTTTCCATTAGTATCTACTGTTCCTGAGGTGAGTAAATTTACGTTTCTATTTACTGGTGATGTAATTGTTCCAGTTGCTCTGAGGGTTCCGCCACGAAAAATAAGTGTGTTAGTAGCGCTACCGTCACCTAATGAAGATGTGGTGTTTGCTATTACTACTCCATTCAATAAGCTAGTTGTGCCAGTGTACGTGTTGGTGCCTAAGAGTGATAGTGTACCCGCGTCATATTTAGTTACCGTACCGGTTGTGGTGCTGATGGCCCCGGAGATATTAATATCCCCCGCGCCATTGAAAAATACATTGAAGGTGTTTCCAGAAATACTAGGGATAGTAAGTGAATTCGCGTCTGATGTAATGAAAACGTTGCTTGTGCCTAATGTCACATTGGCTGAGATAGTGTTAGTGCCATTAACATTTCTAATAGCACCTGTATACTCCATACCCGGTCCATTCACGGTGAAAGCTTTTGTGGCCGGTAAAGTAATGTTGTTTTCCAATTCTAGCGTGGCTGCGCCAGCGACTGTGGTGGTTAGCGAGGTTCCAGATGCGCCGAGGGCATTGTTGTGTTGTAGATTGAGGTAGCCAGCATTTACTGTGATAGATGTACTTGTAAAGGTGTTGTTACCGGAAAGGGTGACTCGACCTGCAGTGTTTTTTACGACACCAGACGCAACGGTCCCGCCAAGCACAGCGCTAATCGTGCCTTTTTCAACTGTGTATGTAGCTGTAGAGGTTAGGGTGGCTGCGCCACCTGTGTTAACTATAGATCCATCGATTAAAGTGACTGCACCAATGTTGGTCTCATTAAATCCATTTAAGTTTAGTGTTCCGCCGGCAATAGTGACAGCAGGAGTAGAAAGCGCATTATCAACTCCATAAATAAGCGTACCTCCATTAATACGAACAAGCCCAGTGGTAATACTTGCGGCGGAAATTGTTAAATTTCCCGAACCCCATTTATTAATAGTCGCGCTGGTGGCGGTAGCTCCATATACCCCAGTAAAAGTTGTTGGACCAGTTCCATCTATACCTAAGTTTATGTTGTTTCCTGCGGTAATAGTACCTGTAAAGGTAATGGTTCCACTTCCGGAATTATTAACTAATGAATTGGCTGCTATTGTTGTTGCACCAAAATTATTGGTGCTTGAGGATGAACTTATTAGCGCGCCTCCGTTACCGATGCCGGTTCCGCTCAGGTTTAGTGTTTCATATGTAGAGGCTCCTCCTAAGGCGTATGTACTGAGGTTAAGTACTGCGCCTGATGATACAGTTACACCACCTGCATTCGTTCCTAGTGGTGTGTTGGTTGCTCCTCCGGAGGCACCTAGTTGTAGCTCCCCTGTGCTTACTGTCATGGCACCGGTCATAGAGTTTTGACCAGCTAGAATAACTGTGCCTGAACCTTCTTTAACCAGGGAACCGCTACCAGACCAGACACTTGCAGAAGATTGGGTGATATTACCTACGGCAACTAAGGTTAATGCAAAGTTTCCTGAAATGGCTCCAGTGAGAGTCAAGGTTCCATTTCCATAATTGGCAATACGAGAGGCTGCTCCTAAGGTAATGTTGCCTGTGTACGATATTGAACTCCCTGAATTATTCATTACAGCACCTAGGCCGGCTATACCAGTACCGTTAACTGTGAGATTCTCAGAAGTTCCTAAGGTGTACCCGTTGAGGTCTAAAATGGCCCCCGATGTAATACTGGTTCCGCTTCCTGTTGTGCCAAGTGGGGTGTCTGTGCTGTTGCCTGCTGAACCTAAGCGTAGAGTTCCGGCGCTTATAGTAGTTAAACCGGTGAATGTGCTTGAGCCTGATACTGTCCACATACCTAGTCCATTTTTAGTGAGTGTTCCTGAGGTGGTACCAATAATACTTGAAAGGGTTCCGTTTCCTGATCCTCCAATTGTTAAGCCAAAAGTATTTCCTGTTATGGTTCCAGTGTTTGAAATATTTATATCCCCATAGTTTGAAATAATAGTACTTGCCGCACCTAGTGTAATTAGTCCGCTGTAGCTGACAGCAGTACTGGATGTGTTTTGTAAAGCTCCGTTTGCAAGCGCGCCACTTAGTGTTAGCGCTTCTGATGTTCCGAGTGTGAATCCGTTTAAATCTAAAGCGGATGAAGCACCTGAAACCGTGGTTCCTCCTGCTGTTGTGCCTAGCGGGGTGTTTGTGGAGTCCCCGGCGGCGCCAAGTCGAAGAATGCCGGTAGTAATGGAAGTTGTGCCAGTATAGGTGTTGTTGGCAGTCAATAACATCACACCAGTACCTGTAAGTTTTGTTATATTAAAACCCCCGCTAATTACTGCGTTTATGACAAGGTCGTTATCCATACCCCCATCGGCGACGTTAAAATCTCGATTTGCTCCGAGGCCAAGATTCCCATTTACAATAGATGCTCTATTACTATTAGCAATCGTTGTTAGTGTGCCACCAAGAGTGAGTGTACCCGCACCGCTTTGCGCTATTCCTGCGTTTATTAGGAGTGCGCCGATCGTGTCCGAGTTTCCATTTAAGTCATATGTTCCACCAACAATGGTAACTCCACCCGAAGAAAGTATGTTGCTACCACTGTATGTGAGAGTTCCGTTGTTAATGAAAGTCGTGCCGGTATAAGCGTTAGCGGCGCTGAGAGTAACATTACCTGATCCGCTTAGGCTTATAGAACCAGTGGTGGCTGTACCGATAGTTGCTGATATTGTGGAATTAGCTGTAGCTAAAATGGGTAGTTCGAAACTGGTAATGCCAAGGGTGGTGTTACTTCCTGCTATATTTGTTGCCGAATTGATTAAAATATTTCCAGCAAGTGATGCTGATGCAATAGGAATAGTGGTTGCACCGCCTGGGTTGGTAATTCCGAAACCATTTAAGATGAGGGAGTTTGTGTTTGTGGCTGCGGCTGCGGTGTCTGCTGTCAACTTAACATTGGCATTTGCGGTAGCCAGGTTGGCGGCATATTCACCAGAAAATCCTGAACCGTTTAATAAGCGAAGACCATTCGTGTTCCCAACGTTGTACGTTACCATGTCGCTACCCGTTCCCGAAAGGGAGCTGTCACCGTACGCACCTTTTATGATGCTTATAGTGTTGGAGTTTGCCGCACCGCCAGCGCCAGTTAAAGTGGGGGCTGCGGTGAACATTAGGGTAGAGACGTTCGCGGCTGGGGTGGTGCCGAAGTTAGTACCACGGAACAAAGCGGTTGCGCCTGCTGTTCTGGAAAGACTCGCAAATGTCATAGTTGTACTGCCTCCTGCTCCAGGAGTAACGGTTATGACATTATGACCGGAGGATAGGGTGAGTGCTCCTGTTGTTTCTGAGGCCGCGGCTGCGGAGTTGCCTAAAAAGTTAAAATTTCCACCGTTCAATGTTAATGCAAGTGCGTCACCCAAACGACTGGCTACGGCGGTTGATGAGTTGTCTAGTGTGAGTGTGCCACCTAGGTTCACAGTAATAGTAGTGGATACAGCACTACCGCTGCCACTAATAACTAACGTACCTGCGTTTATCGTAGTGGTGCTACTAATAGTATTTACACCGGTTAAGGTGACTGTATTATTAGTGTTTTTAGTAACAGCTACGGCTCCTGCCAAGATAGCACTAATGGTTCCTTTTTCTAATGTGTAGCTGGTGGTTGCTGTGAGCGTGCCATTTTGGATCGTTCCATCAATTAAAGTAACTGTTCCTATTGTATCTGTGTTACCACCCATGTCATAAACCCCACCCATAACTGTAGTATTGGTTCCGGCAAAAGTTGTGGTGGAACCCCATGCGAATGTTCCTGAGTCTATGCGGGTAGCTCCTGTGTATGTTTGTGTGCCTGTTATGGTGACAGTGTTTGATCCTTGTTTTGTAACTGTACCAGAGCTCATTCCTAGGACACCGGTACTGAAAGCAATATTGGCCGTTCCGCTAAGATATAGAGCGAATGCTCCACCTACACCACCAGTGAGAGTCAATAGACCAGAGCCATTATTTGCTATGCGCGAGTCCGAGCCTTGGCTAATTGCTCCTGCAAAAGTAGCAGCTCCACCTGTATTTACCAAGCTACCTCCATTACCAATCCCTCTTCCATTTAGAGTAAGTGCCTCTGCTGTACCTAATGTATAACCCGCCAAGTCAAGCACTGCTCCAGACATTACTATGGTACCACCACCTGTAGTACCTAATGGTGTATTGGTGGCACCTCCAGCAATACCTAGTTTTAGCGTGCCGAGGTTTACTGTTGTGGTACCGGTGTATGTGCTACCTGCGTTAGATAAGGTCCAGGTGCCGGTACCAATTTTAGAAATGGTACCGCTAGTAGTGCCGATAAGTCCTGATATAATTCCGTTTCCGCTTCCACCTATGGTTAGGGGTCGAGTAGCCCCGGAGATTGAGCCGGTAAGCGTTATGGTACCGTTATCGGCCTTTACGGTGGAGGCGGAACTAAGGGTAATGTTGCCACTATAACTTACTGATGAGGCTGAGCTGTTAATTAGTGCCCCGCTTGCGTAGTCGGCTAATCCGTAGCCTACACCGTTAAGGGTTAATGGCTCAGCTGTACTGAGTGTGTATCCATTTAGGTCTAACCTTGCACCAGTAGTGATGCTAGTTGCGCCACCTGTTGTGCCTAGTGGGGTGTTGGACACACCACCTGTTGCACCTAATTTTATAGTACCAAGACTTATAGTGGTTAAACCGGTATACGAATTGTTACCTGAAAGCGTGAGTACACCTATTCCGTTCTTCGTAAGCGTGCCACTTGTTGTTCCGATGGTTCCGGAGAAGGTGCTGTCACTAAAACCACCAATGGTTAGACCAAAGGTTGCGCCTGAGATGTTACTGCTTATGGTAAGGGTACCGTAATCGGCATTGATACGAGAAGCTGAGCCCAGAGTTATCGCTCCGCTAAAGCTGACTGCGGTTACCGAGGAATTCATTAATGCTCCCATGTTGCTATTTCCGCTTGGACCAAAGCCTGATCCGTTCATAGAAGTTATTGCTTCGGCGGTACTTAAAGTGTACCCATTTAGATCTAAGGCTGCTGCGTTGGCAATCGTGGTACCACCAGCGGTGGTTCCAAGGGGGGTGTTGGTACCGTTTCCTGCAGTGCCTAACTTGAGGATTCCGCTGGTTATAACTGTGTTTCCAGTGTATGTGTTTTCTCGATTCATGATTACAACCGCGTCCGCAGGGGCGTTTGTGGCTATGATGGTGATGGTGCCGGAACCTGCAATAATTGCTCCCACCGTTCCTTCACGAAAACTACCGGAGCTTACTGTTAGAACTCCAGAACTGCCCGTGATGGTGCCATTTTGTAAAGTAACGGCTCCGACAGTGTTGGAGTTGGTTCCTATGTTTAGGCTGCCGCCAATGATAGTTACGCCTCCGCTAGAAAGGACATTGGTAGCTCCGAAAGTTAGAGTAACTCTGTTTACCGAGGTTGTTCCTGTGTATAGTGCCGCTGTGCTTAATGTGATATTCCCGCTTCCGCTTATGGTTAATGAACCGGTAGTAGCAGTGCCAATGACAGCAGAAATAGTAGAGTTTGCATTGGCCAAGATAATTAATTCAAAAGTGGTTATACCGAGTGTAGTATTAGAACCTGCTATGTTGTGCGCGGTGTTAATAATTATATTTCCGGCGAGAGATGCTGAAGCCATGGTTAAGGTAACACCACCACCTGGGTTGGTTATGTTATAGCCATTTAATATGAGAGAATTAACGCTTACGGTTGCTGCTGCTGTGTCGGCGTTTAGTTTAACGTTAGTATTAGTTGTAAGAGAGCTTGAGTATTCACCGGTGAAGCCGGCGCCATTAAGTAAACGTAACCCGTTTGTGTTACCAACGTTATATGTGACCATGTCTGTGCCTGTACCAGAAAGTGAGTTATCTCCAAAAGCACCTTTTATTATGCTGATTGTTGTTGTATTTGCGGCTCCGGATGCTCCTGTTAGGGTGGGGGTAGACGTGAACATGATAGTGGAAACATTGGCATCCGGGTTTGAGCCTAGATTTGTACCTCTAAAAAGGACTGTGGCGCCAGCAGTGCGAGCAAAACTTGCAAAAGTCATCATAGTTAAGCCACCAGCTCCCGGGGTAATGGTGATGATATTGTGACCTGAAGCAATTGATAGATTTCCAATGGTTTCTGAGGCTTGCGTTGACGCGTTGCCAATGTAGTTAAGGTCGCCTCCATTTAGCGTGAAAGTACCGGAATCGTTAATTCTATTTAGCATAGAAATTGAGGAGTTATCCAGAGTAAGTGTTCCACCAGAGTTAACAGTTATGGCTGAGAGTGGAATTGCACCGCTAGAACTAAGGACCAAAGTGCCTCGATTTATAGTAGTTGCTCCGGTGATATTGCTGACGGATTGAATAGTAAGTGTTCCGGTACCGTTTTTAGTAATTGCCGCACTAGTTCCATAAATTGGGGCGGTTGAAGTGAATAAGGTGTTTCCGGCACCGTCTATAACAAGAGTTTGAGCTGCAATTGAAAGACCTTTAGTATCGATGGTAAGTGTTGTGCCTGTATCGGATTTAATCATACCTATAGACCCTTGGCTTAGAAGTCCAGTTATGGTGTTATTACCCCCGGTATTATAGAGTGCTCCAGTATACAAGTGACCGGAACCTGAATAAGTAATGTACTCAGGAACTGATAAATTATTGCCATCGATTTGAAGTGTGGCTCCTGCGGTTACGGTTGTTATACCGTCGATATATCCAAGGGCAAGGCTATCTTGAATTTTTAAAATACCCAAATTTACGGTGGTTGTGCCGGTAAATTTATTTGCTCTGGTGAGGGTGACAGTCCCTGGAGAGCCCTTTGTGAGTGTTCCGGCTACTCCAGAAATAATAGCGCTAATAGTTCCTTGGTATACATTCCAGGTTCCGCTGCTTAGTACACCGGTAGTGCCTGTTATGGTTCCACTTGCTAGGTCGAGTGTCCCTAAAGTGACGGTTCCTACCATGTCGGAGTAGGTGGCAATGTCTAATGTGCCACCAGTTACGTTTATGACGCCTGTCATAATAGCGTTGTTCGTACCGTATAAGAGAGTTCCAGAGTTTATAGTAGTTGTTCCAGTGTAAGTGTTGGGAAAATTATATGTTACTGTACCGGCGCCGTTTTTTGTGATGGTAGTATTGCTAATAGGTGCAGTGTCGAAAATTATATTGCCGGAGCCGTCTAAAATAGTATTAGAGCCTCCTGTGATTCCACCACTAAGGGTGAGTGTACCGGTGTCACAAAAAATTACCGATCCACCAGCGTTTGAGACGTTGATTAGACCACGAAAAGTATTATTGCCGCTAACATTTCTTAGTGATCCATTGTTAGAGGTTCCATACCCCCTGAGTGTGAGTGGTTCTAGTCCTATAGTAATATCGTTTTGTAGTTCTAGGCTGGCTCCCCCAACTACTTCTGTTCCTAGTGCGATGGTGCCGAGTGCGGTGTTGTTTCTGGCGTTAATTACACCATAGTTAATTTTAAGGGTACCACCAAATGTATTTGCACCCGAAAGTATTAGGGTTCCTGCTCCCTCTTTGTTAATTCCCCCTATACCGTCTATTCTTCCGCTTATAGTTAGAGACTCCCCACTATTGACGATGCTTATATCGCGGGTTGCGTCGAGTCTTATGTCTAGAGCGAGAGTATTACCACCAGAAGACGCGCTGTCTGTTATGCCGGCTAGTCCTGGACCTAAAATTATTTTGTTCCCTGACAGAGTGTAGCCACTGCCTGAAATTGTAATTGAGTTGAAAAGTGTGTTGGGGGTAAGGTCGTTAGTGTTTGAAAGATTTGAAGCACCTGCAGGAAATACTAAATCATCCCCGGTTTCTGGAGCTACGCCTCCCCAGTTGCTGGCTACTGACCATGAACCGCTGGTTGTGCCGGTCCAGGTTCTCGTTGCTGCCTTGGCTTTGTTGCTACCAAGACAAAAGAGTATCCCAGCGACGAGTAGTGTAAGTGAGAGTATTAAAATGTATTTTATATTTATTTTCACTTTTTTAATTTAGGTTCCGTGTAGTTTGTTATGGCTGAGTAAATTGTTTTTGATATTTTTTGGATTTGAGCTTTTTGTAATTCTAGATTTTGACCTTTTGTCATTACACACGTTATGTAGGGTATTTGAGGGTGGTATATTATTCCGCAATCGTGGAGTTCTATGTTTTTGGTGGTTAAATTTTGATCAAGTTCTCTTTCTCCAAATTTGTGGCTTACAGGAATGCCATCTGGAACTCCAGAGACTAAACCTTCTTTATAGGTTGACTTGGAAAGTATTTTCAAGGCTTCGTCTGAGTCTTCCGCAGATAAATAGGATGCGTTATATAGTACTAGCAGGAAGCGGCTGATATCCCTAACCGTCATAAAATCATTAGTGGCTATCTCTGTATCATTTTTGGGTAAAGCTATATTTAAGTCGGAAAAAATGTTTCTTAGAGAGTCTTTTCTGTACTCATAAAGGAGTTCTAAGGCGTTATTGTCTGAATTGACTATCATTTCGTTTAATAATTCTTTTATAGTGTATTTTTCACCGCTTTTAATGTATCCATTTCCTAAGTTTCCAACTTTTCTTTGGTTGTTATAGTCGGTGCCCTGATAAACGATTATTTGTTCAAATAAGTCTTTTTGCTGTTCTCTTAGTTTGTAATACGACAAGAGCATGGGTAGTTTAAGTAAGCTTGCCGGGATGAAAGTGTTGTTTGCATTTACGCTAAACCATCCTGAATTATCTAAATTAAGGAAAAATACTGCTGTTTCTATGTCTGGATTTTCTGCGGTTATGTCTTGAATAGTGTTTTTTAATTGTCTTTCTGTGGGGAACCATTTTAAGGTTTCTTTTTCTTCACCGAAGTCAGAGTTTAAAAGGGGCTTGGTAAACTGGTATTTATTATTGTTGAGTCTTTCATCAATCCTGTTGTGGTAACCTTCTTGTTCTGAATGATCATTTGAATGGGTATTATTTACTCTAGCTATGGGGAATGTAGCTATTATTCCTATAGTTAACCCTATAAAAAATGGGGGAATAGATTTTTTAATATATTGTTTCATTGTTGAGTTGTTTTTTTGTTTTGGTTTCTAGCGCTGTATTTTTGCGTAAGGTTCTTGGGGTATAATTTATACCCTAAAGTATTCAGATAGCACAAAAACCCACATTTTAATTAAATTTGGGTTTGTAAATAATATAAAAAACTGTTGTTTTTTGAGAGCATTATGTTAAATTGTGTTTTTATTTTGGTTTCTACACTTTGGCTTATTTTTGGCCAAAATCTACTTGAAACAATTTCAGAGGAATTATAGCATAGATTTTAATTTTTGTCCAACCCCATGATAAATGTCAGCCTCCTTCAATCTATAAAAGGGAAAAAGCAGTTCGCTAGTGGACGAGGGGACCCCTCGTCCATCGTTTGAGGATTAATTTATCAAGTCTTCTATATCCGTATCCGGGTGGTCGGTGATTTTGAAACTATGCACGAATTCTAAATAGGTTTTTGGATCGGGGAATAATTTTAAGATTGGTTCAACTTCTACTAGAGATGAATCGTTAAAGGAAATATAATCTTGGTAACTTGAATATTTGTACGTTTCTTTGTTGTTAGGATTATTATGGATGTAAGCGGTCAGGAGTTTAAGATAGACATCGTCCTCTACTAGCTTGGCTTTGAAATTATCTTGGAAGAGATGGCCAACTCTCTGGTATTTTTTGTTGAAATAAATAGAGTAACTAGTGAAAACCTTCAAGATTAGCTTATTTATGGGGGTATCCGAGTTTTGTCTAACGAGTAAATGGTAATGATTTGGCATCAAACAATAGGCAATTATACTAAATTCATTATTTTTGAATGGTCTAATACGATTTTCTTTCTTCTTGGCCGAGGGGAACCCTCGTAATTCTAGCTTGTTTAAGCAGATTTTTAGGCTTTTTAGGAGTTTTTGGTAATCCTGGTCGTCAAGGAATATGTCTTGACGATTATTCCCGCGATTATATATATGGTAGTACTGATTCTTCCTAAAAATTTTGTAATCTCTATATCTCATAGCTTCGTATCCTACCCAAAAAAGGAAGTTTGTGGCAATGGCCGAGGGGTCCCCTCGTACATTGGGGGGGGTAAAAAACAATCCCGGGTGTCCGGGATTGTTTTTATTTATGCGGGATTTAGATTTTTTTGTTGGCTTTTATGTCGTAGCCGGCTTTGATTGGGCTACCTAGAGTGCCGTCTGGAGATTGAGGAGAATATTCGAATTGAATTTTGGTGAAGTTTAGGGAAAAGCTGTCGGTTGGAACGCTACCGCCCTGACCACCTGCTTGGTAAGAACTAACTATTACATCTTGTAGTTCAATTTCGTAGAAATCTTGCTGTCTTTCACCGGCTTTTCTTACAAATAGCTTTGCGCTTTTAATGTGTTGGCCTGTTGCTGCTGCGAGCATTAGTTTTGGGGTGGCTTTGTTGGCGCTAGCTTTAAAATGAATGTCTTGGAAGCTTGCTTTGCCGGATCCGCCCCCACCTACACCTTGAGCTTGGCGACTTATTCCTGGCTGGTTTTCTCCCCATGAGAAACTTAGGATTTCAATTTGATTTCTGTGTTGGTCGTCTGTACTTTCGCCTTCTATACCGTCAATTTTTAGGAAATAGTCGACTGCGGCAGCTGAAGCGACTGGTGTTTTTAAATTATTATTGAAATTTGCGAAATTTAGCGTGAATACTATTGCTGCCATAAGTCCTGCAGCGAAAAATTTTGAGTAATTCTGTAATTTGTTGATCATATTTCTATTATTTTAGTAATTTTAGTGTCCCGCATCGACCAACGAGAGTATGGAGGCCTAACTTAGTATTATACTTTCTTGGATTATGTGTAAAGAAAAACCCGGGAGGCTTAACCGTCCGGGTTTTTTGATTATTTATCTTTATTCCGTTGGTTCGATAATAAAGAATGAGTTATTTTCGGTGTATAAACCTGCAACATGAGTGCGTGATTTGGTGATACGCATGTTGCCTATAGATGTCTGATATTCTTGGTCAGCTGAGTGAGAATATTGAATAGATCCTTGACCAATAGATAGTACAGCTGCTGATAAAGCCAAAACCATAATACTAGCTGCTAAATTGGGATTAATTTCCGCTAAGAATATTTTTAACTTGTTTGTGTCCATTTAAATTTTGTTTTTATTTTTATTGTTCTTTTGTCCCTGCTTCCTCCTTAGTTTCGACCTTTATTTTTTCGTTTTTATCTGAGTTTTCTTTTGTTGATTGAGTAGCGTCCGTTTTGGTTTCTTCAGTTGTTTTAATTGATTCTTCTGTAGGGGTTTGTTCTTTAATTTGTTCTTGTTCTTGTGCTTGTTCTTGTGCTTTTTCTTCTGCGGTTAGGTCTTTGCTTGTGAAGGTTGTGGCGTCTTTTACTGCTAGGGCTATCCAGCTAAAGCTAAGATCTCTTGGAGCTTTTTTGTTGAGTAAGATTGTGAAGCCTTTGGTGTTTTTGTTGATGATTACGAACTGTACTCCACTAAAAGCGGCTTGGACGTCTAGTTCTTCGTTTTTAATTTGATCGTCTTCTCTGGTATTTTCGTCTCTTTCAAAGCTTAAGTTTGCGGTAACAATTGGCTTAACTAAGTATTCTTTTTCAAATTCAATGCGAATTTCTTTGGTGCCAGCGATAATTTTAGCGAAACCGGCGGTGTCTTTGTTGAAGAATGGGGTGCCAATGAATTCGACATCGGAATTCATTTTGATTAGGTCGGTAATGGAAGAAATGGAATCTACTTTGAGTCCGCCTTTCATAACGAAGGCATTGTCGAGCGAGAGACCGTCTTTTTCTATGAATTTTAGTGAAGCGACGGAGAGGGTGTTGGTAGAAATAGTGTCGGAGACTACATCTCTTGCAACAACTCTGTCGGTGAATATTTCGGACAGGTAATCTGAGTTATCTTCAGAAAGTTCTTTTAGTAATTCGGTAGGGATTTTAACTTCACCTGTTAGGCTCTTCTCTTTAGGAAGGCCGCTCTTTTTGCCATTCCAAGTGGTTAGGTTAACGAATGCTGTTACATAACCGTCTTTGCTATCGCTAATGGCCTGACCTAGGGTAATGCCAGCCTTTTTAGCTTTCATTGCATATCCTGGTTTGGTAAGAGAAACAGTTAAGTGATCACCTTTTTTAATTATTCCGTTTTCGTCTGTAACTTTTACTGGTACACGTCCGGAAATTGCTAAGGGTTTTGGGTTTACGAGTTCGCTTGGTGTACCGTCTTCGCTTGCGTCTGTAAGTAAGAGACCAGGGGCGGTAGAAATAATACCAGCTAGGTATTCGGAATTTTCTGCATTTGCTTGGACTATTGCTTTGTCTGTGGTGGTGTCGAAGGCGACTACTTCACCTGCGGTAAGCAGACCTGTTACATCGCTATAATTTTCTGCTAAGTCAGTAGAAGTTGCATTGAACTGTTCTGCGTAGAAGCGGAGCTTGTTTGGAGTACCAGAAGTAGGGCCGTCGATACAGATATGACCGACTTGGGTACCACCAGTATTTTGGAAGATCATACCTTCTGCAGTTGCTGTGGCACAAGTACCAGTAGTGGCTTTTTGAGGGATTTTCCAAATGTAGGTGTTTCCGTTGGTGCCGGATGCCCAGTCGGTAATGCTACCTGTTCTGCCGAATGTTTCGGTGGTGATGTCGCTGCTATTATTGAAGTTAATCTTGTATTTGCTAGACCCTGCTTTTTGGAGGTCGATGAAGTTACCGGTATATGAACCTGAGTTGTTACCGAAGTTCATGAGTAAACCAGTTCCAGTGTAGGCGGTGGTTTCTTGGTAGAAACTGACTAAGTCTGCTGATGTGGCGTTGTTGGTATAGGCACGAATGGCGTTACCGACAGTTGCTGCGGAACCGTTATCTAAATCTGCGAAGACAGCGGCTGGTTGGCTTACGCCACCTGCTAGAGCATCTGTTGTACCTTGAATACCAAAGGTTTTACCGAAACCAGCAATAGCGGTGTTGGTACCGGCAGTGTTGTTGCCGGTCCAGCTTTGAACTTCGAGACCTCTTACTGAGTTGTCACAATCTAGTGCTGTTGCGCCGGTGTCACAGTCTGTATCCACAATACGAATGAGTTCGCCAATGTAAGTAGAGTCGACATTGCTGTCCTCGACTGCAGTTATGTTGGTAACGAATCGGTTGCCATATTGGAAGACTGAATTAGTGGAGTTGGTTAAGGTGTAATTACCATAAACGCCCGCTACACCTGCACCACTGCTTTGGCCTGTTAAGATACTTTCTATAGTAACTGGACCTGCGGTGTTTATGCCGCCAAGGCCTACATTTAATGCAGTGCCAACTGTGAGTTCGTTTTCTATACGGGCGTTATCGGTTACTGAAAGTTGGCCAATACCAGCAGCGCCTGCAGTAATAGTTGGGGTGTCGATTCCAGCGATGTCTAATACTCTAAATTCGTTTGCGCTGCTTGCAGTGTTTGCGTTACCGATGTAGGCGTATTTACCACTTACAAAGACTGAACGGACATCGAAGGTTACATCTACACCACCAGCATCTACTGGGGTTGCTGTTGGGTCGGTTATGTCTAAGATTTGGAAGTCGTTACCAGATGCAGAAACTTTACCAATAAATGCATACTTACCTTGAATGTGAATAGAGTTTACGCCAGTTGAAAGATCTATACCTGCTGTTGCGGTTGGTGCGGTTGGGTCGGCTATGTTATAGATTTGGAAGTCGTTACCAGAGACGGAAGCGAAACCAGCATAAGCGTATTTGCCAGAAACCGTGACAGAATTTACAGCAATTCCTGGGTTAGTACCACCTCTGTAGGTAGGACTGAATGGGTTAGAAATATCGTAGATACGGAAATCACAACTTGTAGCGTCGCCAGAAGTACAAGCAGTACCAGTTGTAGAAGAAAGACCCAAGTAAGCATAACGACCTTGTACATAAACAGATTTTACAGAACCTTCACCAGCAGTTGCATCTGCGGTATCTACAGAGCCGATGGCGCTAACGTTTGTACCGTTAATTACGCTTAGGTCTAAGACAACGAATTCTGCACCGGTGGTGTTGTCTGTTTCAAAACCAAGGTATGCGAATTTACCTTGAACGAAGATGGAGTTTAGGTGCTGGTTAAAGGAGTAACCGACGATGGCAGTTGGGGAGGATGGGTTAGAGATATCGTAGATAGAAAATTCACAACCGGTAAGAGTAGTGCCTGAACAAGTACCAGCATCGGAATTGGTTCCGACATAGGCATATTTGCCGGAGACGACAATGGTGTTTACTGTTTTTGCTGTGTTAATACCCGCTACTGCAACTGGGTTGCTTGGGTTGTGAATGTCGAAGATTGCTACTTCACAACCAGTAACTGTAGCGCCTGAACAGGTACCACCGTTTACGCTTTGACCTACATAAGCGTATTTGCCAGAAACGAAGACTGCGTTTACGTTTTGGCCAGAGGTATCGAAACCAGTAGTGTAGGTCTTTGGCGTGAAAGTAGAGTTGGTGTTGAGTAAAATGTTGCCATTTTGGGTCCAAAGAGCGGAAGCGTTGCTAATGGTTTGGTTAGTACCAGCAGTAGGTGCTCCGGCTATGTAGACTGTTGCGGCGTTGGTGGTGGTGACTGTAGCATTGGTTGCAGCGAGGGTTGGAGCACCAAAGCTGTTAAATACTGCATTGGTCGCTGTTCCAGAAACTGCTGTGGAAGAATCGGTGTATGTGGCTGCGGTGCCTTGTAATAGAGCTCCGTTAAAGCCCCAAGCCGCAAGGGTGCGATCTCCAGCAAGCTCGAGTCTTGCGTCTGGAGAAGTTGTACCGACACCTAATACACCGGGGATATAGCCTGAAGCGGCGATACTGTTAATCTGACCAAATCTCGCAGATTCATTGTTTCCAGCCTTAATGCTGACTGTATTACCCCCACTAGATGCGTATATACCCTCGTCGTTACCAATGTTAATAGCAGGGTTTGAAAAATCTCCTTCTAATGCAGTGATTCTGCCGTTTACATCTAGTGTGGTGGCAGGAGTGGTGGTGCCAATTCCAACTCTTCCGTCTGCTCTTACATACAGACCGTTAGTGGCGGAGTTGTTTGAAGTAACTCTTAATGCGTACTGGGAAGCAGACGAGCTTTGTACATCTATACTTACGCCGTTTCCAGAAGCGTTAGAATTGTCTGCAAGAATTAGGGTTCCAGTACCAGCATTGAGTATGGAAAGAGCATCGACAGCGCCACTTGCTGCTTGGTCTATTTTGAAAGTAAAGGTTGAGTCTGTGCCGGAAGAAGATGGGTTGGTTACTACTATGGAATCGTCTGCTGTGGTAAGAGAGATCGTTGCGTCGCTTCCATCGACGTCGAATCCATATGCCTGCTGTAGAGTAGTGGAGCCACCACAAGCGCTACCGGTACCAGAGACATTACCGTTTGTGTCGACATTTAAACATTGTGTGGAGCCGGTTATGGAAGAAAGGTTTAGTGTACCGTCTAGTCTGGTTGTACCTGCATCTACCCATAGAGCGTATGCATTGGTAATTGTTTGGTTGGTACCAGCTGCAGGAGCACCTGCTATGTAGACATTGGCCGCATTGGTAGTGGTTACAGAAGTATTTGTAGCAGCGAGGGTTGGAATACCAAAGGAGTTAAATACAGCGTTAGTAGCAGTACCGGATATTGCAGTAGATGAATCGGTGTATGTTGCTGCGGTCCCTTGAATTGCTATACCATTTAGACCCCAAGCGCTGGCAGTTAGATCGCTTGCTATGGTGAGTCTTGAGGTGGTGCCAGCAGTACTATCACCGACTGTGAGCTTGCCTGCTCCGGTTGAAGCGTTGGTTATTCTGGCGGCGTTGGTTCCTACACGCTCAATACCAACATCTCCGTTAAAACGAAGACCGGCTGCTGTTCCGCTAAATTTACCGATTAACGAAGCTCCACCTTGTGAGTTAACTTCAAAGGATCCATCACCACCAGCGGCACGGAATTGAATTCTTGAATGGTAATCAATATCCCCTGCTAGAACTAATTTTCCAGTGTCGTCGATAGTTGCTTGAGGGTTTGCGTCGCTTACTCTTAGAACCCTGAAAGAAGTGCCAGATGTTGTGGGTCTAATGTCGAGTGAACCAGTCCCTAGGGGTCTGAAAAGGATGTTTTCATTGGAGCCGCTGCTAATTGCGGTGAAGGTTACGCCGCTTCCAGCAGCGTTTCCAGTAATTTTAATTCCGGTTGCCGCGGATCCAACAGAGCTATCTATTTGTAGTCCAGGGTTGGTGGCTCCGTTTGGTCCTATAACAAGTGATGTTGATGAGGTAGATTTTACTTCCAGTGTTCCGGTAGGGGTGGTGGTGCCTATACCTACATTTCCTGCGTCAAAGATAGCGGCGTAGTTGTTTTGAGCACCAGAGGCGGTGGCATAGAGCCCCACATTGGTTACAGCGTTAGCGCCAGCGCTTCTGGTAGAGGTGTTAGAGAAGTAACCTCCGTAGTTGGTGAGGGCCCCGGAAGTGGCATCAAAGCTTCCTGTTGAGGAAGTGAAGAAATTTTTAAAGTTGTTGGTAGTAACACCAGTGGCTAAGTTTGCTGATTGAAGTACGAAAGCAGAATCGGTACCAGATGAGGCTGGGTTAGAAAAGACTACAGAGTCGTCTGCGGTAGTAAGGGAAATGGTTGCGTCTGAGCCATCTACATCGAAACCGTAGGCTTGTTGAAGAGTTGTGGAGCCGCCACAAGCGCTACCGGTACCAGAGACATTACCGTTTGTGTCGACATTTAAACATTGTGTTGAACCTGTTATTGAAGAAAGATTTAATGTGCCGTCTAGTCTGGTGGTACCTGCGTCTACCCAAAGGGCATATGGGTTGGTGATGGTAATGTTGCTACCAGATGGTGCTGCGTCTACATACAATGTTGCTGCGTTGGTTACAGTTTCTGTACCGCCGCCTGCAACGCCGTTTAATGTAGGAGCTAAGAATTGGTTGTTCCTCCAGTTTGTAATAGTTGTGCCATCTGTTAGGGTTTGTGCGGTGTTGTTGCTTCTGAAGAGGATTTGTTCTGCGGTTATGCTGGATGCGTCTGTTTTATCTAGGTCCAGATTTGCACCAGGGGAAGTAGATCCTATACCCACAAACCCACTGCCTAAGATTGTCATTGCGGTTACGAGTGGGTTTACTGAGCTACCAGTGGAACCAGCCGGTGAAGTTTTAAAAACTATAGAACCACCAACACCGGTGCCTGTGCTTTGGGAGCCACTAATTGTAAAGTCTGCGCCAGCGGTATTGCTTGTACCTGTTACGACATTTTGTACAGAAATCGTTTGTGCTACTGGGGCAGCAGCGTCCGCCGCACCCAAGGTTAGGGTGGCGGCTGCTGGTGATCTAATTATTACTCCACCTTGTAAAGTAATTGTTGCCCCGGAGGTTGGAAAAGATCCGCCGTTGTTGCCTTGAAAGGAAAATGTATTAGCGCTACCTGTACGAAAGTTTAAAGTGGCCCCAGCACTAGTGTCGCTATACATTAATGCCCCTGCTGTACCCATGCGGATTAGTGGGATTGCTGCGGTACCTCCGTTTAATACGACTTCTCCATTTGATTGGAAGACTACTATATTGCTATAACCACCACCATTAATTGAATTTGCGAAGGTTAAATTGCTACTTGGGTTGGCAGTTCCTTGTACGGGTCTATTGTCTATTATCCAATCAACGGTTTGACTTGCGGCGGTTGCGTCGGTTTTCCAACCCTGGCCAGTTAAGCGTAGACGAGGAGAGTACTGTTGAGCGCCAGCGCCTGCCGCAGTGGAGTTAGAAAGGATTAAACCATCGGTAGCCGTTGTGCCGATGTTGTTTCTTTGGAATGTGCCAGCACCGATTACATCTAGAGCAGTACCGGGAACAGTAGTTCCGATACCAACTCGACCGTCGCCACCTACCCAGAGAGCGTTAGTAGCACCATTGTTTACGGTAACTTTTAGTCCGTACTGGGAAGCAGACGAGCTTTGTACATCTATACTTACGCCGTTTCCAGAAGCGTTAGAATTGTCTGCAAGAATTAGGGTTCCAGTACCAGCATTGAGTATGGAAAGAGCATCGACAGCGCCACTTGCTGCTTGGTCTATTTTGAAAGTAAAGGTTGAGTCTGTGCCGGAAGAAGATGGGTTGGTTACTACTATGGAATCGTCTGCTGTGGTAAGAGAGATGGTTGCATCGCTACCGTCTACGTCATATCCATATGCTTGCTGGAGAGTTGTTGTGCCTCCACACGTCCCACCAGTACCAGAAATAACACCAGTGTTGCTGGTTTGTAAACACTGGGTGCCGCCACCTGCAAGGTTACCGGAAGTTATTTGTCCACTCTGAGCTACTGTGAAGTTTGTTGAGGTAATGAGGTTGCTTGCAAAAGTTCCGGATAGATTAATGCCGTTGGTAATATTGCTACCTGTAATTTTTAGACCGTCGGTTACTGTAATTTGGTTTCCTGTGGCTGTATCGTTGTTGGCGAGGTCTAAGAGTGATGCTACTGTGGCGTCGGTAGAAGATGAATCGTTTTGTTTTAGGTTTATTCTTGCGGCGGTCTCGTTGTTACCGGCAATAGCGGTATTTTGGTTGAACTGAATGTCGAGACCGGCAATAGAGCCGCTGGATACTGCAGTTGTTGCTTGGTTGTTATTGAAAGTTAAGGTAGCGCCTGTCCAAGCGGTGTTTGCTGCTGAGTTGTTAGTGGTGTTTAAGGTTAGACCGCTTGCTGTTGTTAAGGTGTTTGCTGTGAGTTTGAATGGGACTGTTGTAGTTGCTGTGTTCGTGAGGTCAATTTTACCGCTACCTGCAACATTGTTGGCGTTTATGGCGTATGGAGCAGAGACTAACTGTTTTCTTGGAGACATTTCACCGTCGTAGCCAGAGCCACCGTCGAAATCTACGCTTAGGTACAGGCTGTCGCTGGTGAAGTCGACTGTGGAAAGGGAATTACAAGAACCGAGCTTTACGTTGAATACCCCAGCGGTTACTTGAACTTTCTGACAAGCATGGACTGGAGCTTGGTCTCGGGTTTCTGTCCAAAGAAGCGTGCCAGAGGTTAATGCGTCGTAGATTTTGAAACGCATGGTATAGGTACCGTTGGCGACATTGGTTCCACCAGACACGTTGGTTAAACGACCTTGGAAATTTATAAGTAAAGGCACGCCAGTTGCAGCTTCGGCAGTTTTTACAGGAAGAGCGAAGCTTTGGGGGAAAATAGAACCAAACAAAAGTACAGCCAGTAGCATGAGGCTTCCAGGCTTTTGAACTGAAGTCAAAAGTTGTTTAATTTTATTTTCTCCCATTAGATTTTTATTTCGACTGCTTCTTAGGCACTAAAAAACTCACAGCAAAGGTTTATGCTGCAACTGGTTGGTTATTCATAACTCTGAGCAAGGTGTCTTCGGTATAGCGACGATCGCCGCGGGTGCCGATGCGAATGCTGGCAATTTTTCCTTCTTTTTCCCAATTACGTAGGGTATTTGGGTGGACCCCTAGAAGCTCGCATGCTTGCTTCAAAGTGATGAGTCTGCTTGGCAAACTTGTCATTTGGTTTTAGCGCTTTTACCACGGCATCGTCTATTTTGGCGGCTTTTTGCCGATTTTTTCCGGGCTTGTCTTCACCGTACCCTACCGCGTACGCTTCCGACGAAGTCCTCAAAAATCGACCAAAATCCACTCAAAATAGCCAATGTTTATTATTCCGTTGTAAGTGCTTTTGGTCTTTCTTGTCTTAAATAAGACAATTTTCGCAAAAAAGGTTTTGTTTTTGCGAAATTCTTGTTTAAACGTTGGCTTTTATTCTAATTTTGGAATAAAAGGCGCTTATTTAAGACGATTTATTTAATTTTTATTTTTTGTTTCGACTTTAGTGGCTTTTGTTAACTTAAGATAACTTAACTTAACAAATTCAACTAAATATATAATAGCACAGATTTTATTAAAAGTCAACTTAAATGATCCTTTCCTTTTCTATCTGCTATGGCCGAGGGGAACCCTCGGCAACCCTCGGCAATCTTCGGTAGTTAAATTAAAAACCCCTTGTTTAAGGGGGTTTTGTGACTTAGGTTTTTTCTGTTTGGTCTTCGGGGTCTTGGTCAGGGGTGGGTTTTTTTCTTTGGGGTTTTGTTGGTTTTTTCTTCTTTTTGGGCTTTTTTCCTTGGATTTTCATAAAGAATATGGCAATTACGATAGCTATGAAGATTATACCGCCAAAGAATACTGTGCCGACAGCTGCGATAACTGATAATAAGTGCCAGGGAATTA